>SVTM01000005.1 GCA_015063785.1 Oscillospiraceae bacterium | reverse complement strand
TGCGGCAGAAATCTCAGCGATAACGAATAAATAAGCCAAAGGAGACCAGCTGAAAATGTTGATCTTCTTTGTTTTTGTAAAACTGTTGTCCCTAATGACAAACACTCGTGTCAGGTAGTCCGATTATTCAGGATGGAAAATTAGTTGGTGCAGTTACTCACGTTATGGTAAACGATCCGACGAGGGGTTATGGAATATTCATTGAAAATATGCTGTCGGAAGCAGAGAAATTTAGATAAGAGAAACGCTCGTCTATAGATTTAGACGAGCGTTTTTGATGGACAAGCATCATATTGGTTTTCTTGAGAATCTGAATTTGTCAGGAGAAATTTTATAAAATCGTTTAAATGCCCTGCTAAACTGATAAATGTCGGAATATCCCACCATAAGAGCAACTTCCCCCACAGGAAACATCTCGAGCAGCAAAGTTTTCGCCTGATTCATGCGTATTCTTGTAATATATTGAAAAGGAGTCATTCCAAACTCTTTTCTGAAAAGTTTGTGAATATACGATTTGCTTATGTTACAGCTTTCAGCCAGGAAATCAAGAGTCAGGTCACTTTTGTTATAAAATTTTTCAATTGTTTCAAGCGCGGGGGACAATAACGAGTTGTTGTCTCCGGGTTCATACGGGAAACATTCCCCGAGCAGTTGATATATTTTTTCAAATATTCTGGATCTTTTTCTTGCCGTAGGATTTGCATTCAGAACTATTATTTCGTCATAACATTTTTGCAAATGCTCTCTGTCGGGCGGTAAAAGCCAAAAAATCTTTTCTTTGTTGCTTTTTGCTTTGATGTTTATCATTATGCTTTGTGCATTTTCCATGCACGAGTTTAAGTAACTCATGCCCTCCTGAATAAAAACGGGGTGGTCGGCATCGGCAATCACCTTTCCCGTTTCCCACGAAAATTCGATTTCCCCGTGTATAGGAAAAATCAAAGCAGAGCTTTCTCGTTTGTTAATATAAAAACTTATTCCCTGATGGTTTATCGGCTTACTTATCGATAAAAACTCGGTAATAACAAAAGCTTCTTCGTCCATAATTTCACCTCCGCTTTTTATATTGTATATAAAACACGCGGTTTTGTCAAACGCTTTGTACATTTTCGGCTAAATTAAATGTATTTTCAGTCATTTAAACAATGGTTTTTAAGTGGTATACTGTATTTATAAAACAAGGAGGTTGATACTATGGATTTTACAGGTAAAACAGCTTTTGTAACAGGTGCCGCCAAGGGTATCGGAAGAGCGACAGCCATAGGCTTTGCAAAAAACGGGGCAAATGTTGTTGTTTCGGACATTTCGGATCTTTCCGAAACCTGCGGAGAGATAAAAAAATATACAGAAAACTTTATGGCAATAAATTTTGACGTATCTGATGAGGCCGCCGCACGAAACGCGATTGCAAAGGCGGCTGAAAAATTCGGAAAAACAGATATTCTTATAAACAATGCAGCGGTATTCCCTGCTTCCGATTTTGCAAGCACTTCTTCAGAGCAGTGGAAGAAAGTAATAGACGTTAATATTTTGGGCACCATGTATTTGTCGCATGCGGTTTTGCCGTCCATGATCGAAAACGGCTATGGCAGAATTGTAAACATCGGCTCGGTTGCGGGTGTTTACGGTCTCAGCTGGTTTGTTGATTATTCCATGTCAAAGGGTGCGGTTATATCCTTTACAAAAGCGCTTGCAAAAGCTGTGTCCGACAAAGGTATCACCGTAAATTGCGTTTCGCCCGGAAGCGTAGCTCCCGACGGAAGCGACGCCATGAAAGATTTTTCGTTTGTGGGCCGCGCCGCCACCTATGATGAAATTGCAAATGTGATTTTGTTTGTGGCAAGCAACGAAGCAAGCTATATTTCGGGCCAGAATTACCTTGTCGACGGTTGCCGAAAACAAATGTAAGCATATTTTTTGTTGTCCCACGCCGATTTTCCTTGTGTCGGGTTCGCCGATAATCCAGAACGGCAAGCTTGTTGGTGCAGTAACTCATGTATTCGTTAACGATCCTACACGTGGTTACGGGATTTTTATAGAAAATATGCTCATCAAAGCGGAGAAAATTAAATAATAAAAATGCTCACTTATATTTAATATAGGTGAGCATTTCAGTCTGAGCAGACCTTTGGGAAAAAGGTCTGCTTTTTTTAAATTTTATTCACAAAGTGACGATATAAGTAATTTTCATCATAAAACCCTTGAAAAAATATGAAAACGGCGTTACAATAAAGTTACATTACAAATATTCGGGCCGAACATTCCATACTTTTCGGATATGGTTCGGTAATACATATGCTCAAGCCCCAAAACAACATTAAGGAGTGATTTGAATGAAGACATTTTATCGTTATCTCAGTTTTGCAGCAATGCTGATACTGCTGCTTGTGTCTGTGGTTCCGTGTCTTGCGGTGGATGATGCCGTTGTCACGATCGACTCGGTTGAATTTGAAGAATACTCAGACATATTCGGTGAACGTGATAAACACACGGTCATAACCAGAATAAAATACACCGTTCCCGAAAAGACCAGAAGCGTGTCTCTTTTGCTTCTCGGCAAAGACATATCGGACACGGATGGTTTTGAAAAAAGCATCATCTACATAGATCAGATCGACGAGCCTTGCGGCGAATACGAATTTTTGATAGAGCGCTCAAGAATAGAAAACGCCCTCGGGACTTCAGATATCGAAGGCAAAACTTTATATCTCAAAATGGGTGCATCGGGCAGCTCCACTCCCGATGTAAAAGCAGTTGAATACAATACACCCACCTGCATGACCTTTGAAGGCGCACAGATAAAAATGAACGGTGAGCAGGGCCTGAGATTTGTTTTCTCTATTCCGAAATCGGTTTATGAAACTCTTGAGCAGCCCCAGTCTCCATCGGATACGGATCTTGGTTTCGGAAGCGTTGTATTGCCAAAGAAATATCTTGGTGACGAAAAGCTCGTAAAAGATTTTGTCACCGTCATTGACGGAAAAACAAAGAAGGCAAAAACGGCACCTGCCGTAAATCTTTTCAAGATTACCGACGAGTATGTATACTTCACGGTATGTGTGCTGCAGATAGACGAAACACACTATGCCGAAGAGTACACCGCGGTACCCTATATCACCTACAAAAAAGACGGTGAAAGTGTGACCGAATACGGTATGCAATCTCAAAATGTAAGTGTTTTTACGGTTGCTGAGCTTTGCTACGACGACTCAAGAACAACCGCCGAAGAAAAAAACTATCTGTATGACAGGATCTTGTCTGTCATGGATCCCGAAAAGTACCCGGCAAAATAAAAACATATTTAATTTGACAAAAATGACAAACAGATAAATGTAAACCCTGAAAGGAGGGTACCAATATGAAAAGAATAATCGGAATATTGCTTTGTTTTGTTATCATGTTCAATTTATTTCCTGCTGTGTATGCATCCACCGAAAATGTAGACTACAAGGTAATCTATATTTCATCGTGGAGAGATTTTTACGAAGCTTTCCGGTATAATGTCTGGTGGTCTGATAACCCTGATACGCATTACATAATGAAGCTTAATAAGGATCTTCATATGGATTTGACCACTTCAACAGATTTTTATGAAGTTGAGAGTCGTTCAGTACAGATGTGCGGTTATGTTACGTTTGATTTCAACGGTCATGTTCTTTCGTGTACGGATATCAATCCCGAAGACAAAAATAAAAACGGGAATTTTATTTCAATCGAGATGAGCCGTATCAACAACGAAGTAGGATCGGTATTACGAATAACCGACTCTGTTGGAGGCGGTGGAATATTTATGGATGCTTACCGCCATTCTGATACTCAGATAGCTGCTCTTTTGGTGAGAGAATCTTCTGTCAACAGAAATACTGTTCCATACATTCTTTGCCCTGAACCGATTTGCAAGCTTATCATTGATGACGGGCTTTTTCAGTTGAAGTCACGGATTGTAAACCTGAACAGCAACGGAACAAACAACATTGTCACCAATTATCGTGGTGCCGTAATAGCTGACAGCGTGGGACACGTTGAGATTAACGGCGGCATTTTTGCTGCAAGGTCTCTTGGTACGGATGCAGGAGCTGAGCTTGGTGATGAGTTGGGAATGAAGGGACTTAATCAGCGTGAGCTAAGCGCATTTGGAACATGCTGTACCGATGGTGTCGCACAATTGCAGTCCCGTCCTACTGACCTTGTGATAAACGGCGGTGTTTTTGCCTCCGACGGTTATGCAATACATCATTTCCATAGTGCTTATACGGATATGCATACCTATAATGGATATAGCGGTGCGGAAATTGATAAGCTCACTTTCCCGAAAATTAACGGTGGAATTTTCGACGGTGCAATCGGATATATAGGAAGAAGCGGTATTGCTGTTTCCGGTTTAAGCGGCACATTTGGAGATCCATTCTCTGAGCTTTTGGAAAGACCGTTTTCAAGCCTTATTTCTCCTTTTGCTTTAGTTGATATGAAAATTGTCGATTCTGATCAAACAAAGCAACTGAATCTGTCTAAATGTACTCTTGAGGATGTAAATACCAGCCATCTGAGATTGACGGTTGTAAGTACTTCGCTCCTTTCTACCGAATTTTACCCGACGCCCGATCCCGAATCCAAGGTTACGCAACTGGTTCGTGATACATCTATGACCGAAACATTTGAGGTGATATACAGTATTCCCGATTATATGGAAGGGGAATTTGAAGTAAGAACAAACGTAACCCGCCGCGAAGACGGAACCAACCGGATAATTGAAGACGGTATTGTTAATTATGCAGATTATCCCAACGGAGTTACAATAGATGTGAATATTTCCGTAATCCGCAGTGCACACGTAAGCACATTTAACAAGACTTATGAGGTAACCGTGCTTCCGGAGCCCCAGGCGGCTGTTATTACTACTCAGCCGAAGTCAACTACGGTAAAACCCGGTGAATATGCAAAGCTTTCCGTTACAGCCGACCATGCTGCGGCATATCAATGGTATGTTGTTGCGGCAGGACAAAAAATTCCTCTTACCCAACAGTTTATATCTATGTTGTTTGACGAAGGACAGATACAGGGCGAAACAACTCCTTGCTTGACGGTGACGGCAGACGGTGTATCAAATGCACAGTTTTACTGTGAGATCACAGGTACTGACGGTTCAAAGACAAATTCGAAATATGCCACAACAACATTTGGCGATCTGCCGCAGGTTTTGTCCTTTAGCGGCGGAGAATTTGAAGCGGGCGGAGATGCAACCTTTACCCTGTGGGCAGATTATGCGGAAAATGTTGACTGGATCGTGCAGGTAAAGCAGGGCAGTAATACCGATTTCTATAATCTCAAAGAATATGCCGAAGAAACCGGTTGTGAATATGTTCAGTCACATAAAATAATGCCCTCAGGCATTTACAAAACAACCGTTACATTCAAGGATGTACCCGAGTCGGCAGCAAGAAGTATGTCTGTGGGATATGAGATGAAAAATGCGCTTGGTAAGGTTTCGTTCAATTCCAAAAACACCGTTGCTTTTACACTCAAGGTAATAAAGCCCGAAATCACACAGAATCTTGAATCGCAGGAATGTATTGACGGCGAAGATCTGACCTTTACATTTAAAGCAAAAAATATGACAGATGTTGAGTGGAGATTTGAAAAGCTCGATGAGGACGGCACAGCCGTTGCATATGACCAAGACGAAATGAAGAATATCTTTTCGGAATCGGCATTTGGCACAAGATTTGAAACCGACAGCGAAACCGGTGAAAGTACAGCAACTCTTGTCATAAACAACGCGAGATACGAGATGCGTGATTATAGCATTTACGTTTATGCACACAATTCAACCGGCTCATATCTGGCAGGATTCACGCATTTCAACGTAACCGAGGTTGAAGACTTTGATATCTCAGACTGCAGCAACGATTTTGGGGTTATCACAGTGTGCTGCCCCGAGGCGGGAAACTACATTGTTTATATTGCAGGCTATGATGAATACGGAAGACTTGAAAAAGTCAATACCGTTCCCTTGTTTTTGAATAGAGGAAAAGCAGATTACTATACCTTTGAGGAGTTTGCCAATCACGCAAAAATAAAAGTTATGCTTTGGGATGAAAATATGAGCCCCCTCTGCGAAGCTTTTGAATAATACACAATCACAACGCAAAATCCCCCACCGCAACAAGAAATACTTGCGAACAGTTTGGGGACGGGGCAATTTTCCTTGTGTCTGGGCAACCCGCCTGAAAATTTTGCCAACAGAGATTTGAGGCAAAGCTTTGCAATTTGAAGAAATATCCGATCTCATTGTCTGCAAGAAAAAAGAGCGTACCCGTTTTAAACAAAAACGGGTACGCTCTTTTGCCTTCATTCTGCCGACAAATATTTTCTCATGTGGGATGCATCGTAAAAACCGCATTCCTGCGCCACAAACGATGCCGTTTTTGTGGGATCTTTCAGATATTCCCTTGCCTTTTTTATGCGGTACTGCTGAATATATTCGTGGGGGGAGCATCCGCAGATCTTTGTGAATTGCCGTATAAAAGTTGAACGGGACATATGAAGCTTGTCCGCAAGCTCGGAAACGGGCAGCTTTTCGCCGAAATTCTGATGGATGTAATTCAGACAATCGGCAACCCCTATCAATTCCTTTTTTGCCTGCAGATGATCGCCTGCAATACCCGATTGCTTTGTGATAAGAAGGCAAAGCTGGCACAATATCTTTTTTGCGATGGCGTTGATAAAAAGGTTGGCGTTGTGCAAAGCCTCGCATTCGTTTATCACGTCGATATCCTGCTTTATCTGCGCAAGCTCCCCTTGCGACAGGGTGAGAAACATATTCTCGTTATAGTGCGCACGCAGATACGGCTCTGTTTCAAACAAAAGGAAGAAGCCTTCTGTGTTTTTAAATTCCGCAAAGCAATCGTCAATAAAATCCCTGTGTATCAACATGTGATAAACATCAAGACCGCTCTTGTTTATATATCCGTGCTGTACGTGCGGAGGGATTAGAAAAACGCATCCGGGCTTTGCAAGGCACGACATTTGTCTGATATAGTGACACCCTTCGCCGCCCAGAACAATATTGAGTTCATAAAAACTGTGAGTGTGATATCCTATTGTATAATTTCGGTGAACAAAGGATTTTATATATTCGCATTCGCCGCCCTCAAAGTTGTCGGCGTGGCTCCAATGCGCTTTTTCAACGGCGATATTTAGTTTTGGTATATCCATAAAATCTCCTTTTGAAACGTTTTTACTCGAAGTCAGGAATAATATTACTATAATAATACCACAAGCCGCGTTAGAATACAAGTAGAAATATATCGGAGGTATTGTGATATGGTGGAAAGATTCAAAAAATTGAACGAATACTATGCGGCAGGTTTTTACGAGGAGCCGAACGCATCGCCCTTCGTCCGTTTTTCACGGGCAACACGGCGATATCTTGAAAACCGTCCTCTGCCCGAATACGGCGGCGAGCCTCTTTATCCCTGCGGACCTTTTTACGTCGGTCTGTGCGTACGCCCCGACTATTCATACACGGTAGCAGTCGACTGGGACGGACTTGGGCAGCAGGATCCGATCGCAACTCAGGTCTTAAGACAGGATATTGACGTTTACAAACTCACTGTCCCCAACGAACATACCGTCGGCGGCAATATGTACACCCACTCTTTTCCGAATTTCCGCCGTATCGTGCGCGAAGGACTTTCCTCCTACCGTCAGCGCGTGGAAAAAATGAAAAACGATAATCTGCGCCAGGGCCTTTTGGACGTACTTGACGGAATAAAAAGCTTTCACGGGCGTTCTCTTGATCTGCTGAAAAAAAGAGCTCCCAAAAGCGAATTGTGCAAAGCGCTTGAAAAAGTCCCCTTTGGCCCTGCCGAAACGCTGTATGAAGCTCTGGTTTGCTGGAATTTTGTATATTACATGGACGGTTGCGACAATATAGGCCATCTCGACGCCGATCTTTTTGATTTTTACCGCGGCGAGGATATGACCGAAACCTTCAGATGTCTTTTCTGGAATATCGACGCAAACAACGGCTGGTCGGGATGTCTTGGTCCCGAATACAATCCACTGACTCTGCAATGCCTTAAAGCCTGCAAGGGAATGCGCAGGCCAAGCCTTGAATTGAGAGTCACGCCCGATATGCCGCAGGAAATCTGGGATGCGGCGATAGATTCCATCCTTGCCGGCGGAGGCTCGCCCAGCTTATACAACGAAGACGGTTATCAAAAAGCCCTTTACGACCTTTTTCCCGATATTCCAAAGGAGGACAGACTTCGTTTTTGCGGCGGCGGATGTACCGAAACCATGCTCACGGGCATCAGCAACGTCGGCTCGCTGGATGCGGGCATAAACGTCGCTCTGATCTTCGAACGTTTTATGCGAGAAAAATTGCCGTCCGCCGAAAGTTTTGATGGGTTTTACAAAGAGTTTATCGAAAAATGCCGTCAGGAGATATCCGCCGTGCTTGACAAGGTGTGTGAATGCCAAAAATCGCGTGCACAGTTCCGCCCACAGCCGATGCGTACACTACTTATCGACGATTGTATTGAAAAAGAAAAGGACTACAATGACGGCGGCGCAAGATATACCTGGAGTGTCATCAACCTGGCAGGACTTATCAACGTTTTGGATTCGCTGCTTGTCATAAAGCATCTCGTGTTTGACGGTCGCAAGTTCAGCGGCGAGCAGGTGTTAAAGCATCTTGACGAGGGAGTCAATTTCCTGAATTTTCAGGAAATCCCCCGTCACGGCACAGATTCCGACGAAGCCAACACCATGGCACAGCGCCTGACCTTTGACGTGTGCTCTTTGTTTGACGGCAAAATCCCATATTCGGGCGGAAAATTTTTGCCTGCTTCGATCCAGTTTACCACATATACCGATGCAGGAAAGTGCGTTGGTGGCACCCCCGACGGCAGAGCCGCAGGCGATCCTTTATGCGATTCGATAGGTTCAATACACGGAAACGACAAATCCGGTATCACAGCACTTCTTAACAGCGCATCAAGCCTTTGCCAACAAAAAATGCCTGGAACACCGATTCTTAACGTAAAACTCAGCGCAAAGCAGGCATCAAAAACCATAAAGGCTCTGGCAAACGGATATTTCAAAAATGGCGGTATGCAGATGCAAATAACCTGCGTCAGCAAGGAAGATCTGATTGATGCCGTCAAAAATCCCGATGTACACGGAAATCTCATCGTTCGCATCGGCGGTTATTCGGAATATTTCAACCGTCTGACCCCCGAATTGCAACAGACAGTTATTGACAGAACAGAATACTGCGTATGAAAAAAGAAATAGAGCTCGTCTGTTTTTCCGAAACGGATGAGCTCTTGTTTTCCCCAAAATAGAAAAATTCCATCAAAACATGGAATTTTTATATTTACTATTTGCCGCAATGTGATATAATACATGTATCAAAATACTCGGAGGCAGTTTATGAAAGAAAGCATGATCGGGATGCTGCTGATAATTGCAGGGCTTATCTGCCATCAGTTTGAAGCGATCCTTGTGAAACAGCACGGCAAAAAGCACGGTTCGGGCGGAATGCATTTCAACGCCATCATCTGCCTTTTCGCCATGGTATATTTTTTTGTAACAGACAAAAACGGTCTGCATTTTTCGCACGAGGTAATTCAGTACGGCATTGCCAACTGCTTCATGTATGCCACGGGTTTTTACACCACCTATCTTGCCTTTCGGTCGGGATCCTTTGGACTTACCCGTCTTTTCACTGCCTTCAGCGGTATAATCCCCATTTTTTACGGTATAATCTTCCTTAAAGAGCCGACATATCCCATAACCTACGTGGCCCTTGTTCTCATCTTCGCCTCTGTTTTTCTGATGAACTACACAAAAGGTGAAAAAGAAGACAAAAAGCTCACGGTCGGATGGCTGGTCTGCACACTTCTGACGGTGATCTCAAACGCGATTATTGCCATAATCGGGAAAGTCGAACACGATCACCTTGGCGACGGATTTAACAACGAATTTCTGATAATATCACTCGGTGGCGCAGCGATCATCCTCTTTATCCTCGGGTTTATCTTTGAGCGCAAAGATTTCAAATCGACCTTCAGATACGGCCTTGTCTATGGAATATTTGCAGGTGTTTTCAACGGAATAAACAATCTTCTCACCCTTATCACCTACAACTATCTGCCCCTTTCGTTCATTTCTCCGGTAAAAACGGGCTTGGGCATCGTGATCAGCTTTTTTGTATCGCTGTTGCTTTTCCGCGAAAAGTTTTCGCGAAGACAGATTGCAAGCGTTGCAATCGGCATAGTTGCCGTAGTGCTGATGAATCTTAAAATATGAAACATTTCCCCTCGGTTTTTGCCCGAGGGGAATGTTTTATATGTTCTGCTTTATCGTTTCATACACTTCGTCGATAAATTCTGCAAAGTTCCCGGCATCGCGCGGCGAAACGTCAAAAGACGGAACACCAAAATGCTTTTCGATAAGCGAGTTGCACGCTTCTTTTCCCACAAGCTTTTTCAAAAGCTCGAGAAGACGCATATCCACAAGACCTTCGTAAAAAATCTTTTGTCTGACCGACTGATAGCATCCGCCGTTGAAGGCAGGATAAACAAAAAATGACGTACCTGCCAGCGCAAAGCCTCCGCAGGGATTAAGGGCAGGATCAAAAAGATACTGGCTGAGTTCGCCATAATAATTGTTGTAGCCCCAGTGCAAAAATCCCTTTATGTCGTGATAGAACAGCTGAACGCCCAACATTCTGTTGCGCTCTCGAGGAATGTGAAAAGTTCTGTTGCTCGATGCACCCATGGTTGCCGCCGAGCCGACATAATACGCCCAAAGGTTTTTCACTTTGCCAAGAAAAGGCTTGATGTCCGCGGTCATAACGATGGGGTTTCTGCAAATGCCCTTCTCGTATATTTCAAAGTGCGAAAGAGCGTCGCCCATCATATAGTCCTTCAAAAGCTCCGACACCGTATTGAAAGCCACCGAATAGTGGGGAATGTGTTCTTCCTGAGGTTCGTCTGAAACGTGGAAAAGAATCTTCTTTTCAAGCTTTTCTTCCTTGAGAAATTTTTTGAGCTCTGTGATATATTGGGTAAGAAAATCTGCATATTCCTTCGATGCCGAATCGGTTTCCCAACCAAAAATCTTCTTTTTGCGTCCTCCCACGTATGCTTCGATCTTGGGCGCCGCCTTTGCTCCCCATTGGGTGAACAAATGGGAATGTTCAAAATATCTGATTCCGTTTTTACGGCAGATATCGACGAATTTTTTCATCAAGCTGAAATCAAAGGTGTATTTCTTTCCCTTCTTTGTAACCTTGACAAGCTGAACCGTCATTCTTTCGCCGCCGGGAGGAGTATCAAGAGGCGGAGTAAAGGCAGGCATAAGAATCATGTTCATGCCGTTTTTGGTGGCGGTCTTTACGTAAGTTTGAAAAATCTCGAAATACTTATCCGAAAAAACTTCCACATTGTAAATGTCAGCCAAACAATCGTTGTGGAACCAGTTGGTGTACATAAGCTTTTGTGCACCAAGCTTTACGGGAAGAACTTCTATTTCCGCCTCGGCGTCACCACAAGGTTTTTCGTTTCGGTCAAAAAGTTCAAATTTCAGCTTGTGAATACCTGCCTCAACGGTTTTTGCATCCTCGTTCACCGCAAACCAAACTGCCTGCCAGCTGTCGTCATAAGCGCGCAGGCGCACCTTTTCGTCCTGCTCGGTTACAAGATCATTTCCGAAATACTGATGTACGCGAAGGGTGGGGTTTGTCTTTTTCGGCACAAGAATGTCGGGGAAAAGTCCCGTCTGCATACCCGTGTCAATGGTGGACGCGTGAAGAAACGGAACGTTGTTTATGTAATAAATGCTGACGGGAAGATCTGTTGTGGTTTTTATGTGAAAATCACAGTTTTTTGCACTTCCGTCGGTCATCTTAAAAGCCATCTGAAAAGAAACAGGCTGGTTTTCACACATAAAAAAGGTCTTTTTCACCTTTCCCACAGGCTCTCTGTCGGGATAAACAGGCACGAGCGAATCGTAAATTCTTGTTTCGATCATAAAGATATTCCTTTCGTATTTGTTGTTCAACTATAATGTATCATATTTTGTCCGTAAACACAATGGAGTTTCTTGCTGAAAATTGTTCTTTTTCTGCTATGTTAAAATGGTATCACACATCAAAAAAACCCGCCATACGGCGGGTTTTCATGCTTTTCGTCAAAGTGCTTCAAACACCGTTCTGATCGCAGAATCTTGGGTGGACCGTTCGGCGAAGACCTTGTTTTTGTCCTCGTGCTTTTTGAATTCTTCGTAGTACCGAAGACCAAATTCATAAAGAGCGTCGGCGCAAAAATGAAGGTTGTCGGGATTGGGTTTCAAGCCTTTTGCGCTGACAAAGCCTGTCATTTCGTGATCTTTTGCATAGCGTTCGAGCTCAGGATTCACAACTCTGAACCCTTCGGCAAGGCCGCCGTTTCCGTAGATCTCAATAAAATCTCCCAGACCTCCAACGAGAAAAGGCACGTCGTAAAGGTCAAGATCGCGACGCAATGCCGCAAAGATCTTTTCAAGCTTTTCGTAATAAACGTGCTGTCTGCCATCGTAGCAATCTCCTTCACCCTGATGCCAAAGCACGCCTGCGATAGTGGAGGTGCGCTGTGCAAGACGGGCGCAGTTTACGGCATTATCATAAAGAAGGCTGCCCTCCTGCCATTGATCAAGACAGGTGCCGCCATCGGCACAGGGGATAAGTCCCACCGAAACTCCGCGTTCTGCGGCATATTTTTCGGCAAAGCTTTCGGCAAGGTTTACTCCCGAAAAACTTCTGTCGGGCTGAACAGGGCGGTGAAACGCCGTCCAACGACCCGAGCGAAAAAGAATTATATTTTTTGTATCTATCTCGTGGGCTTCGGCAAGAAAACCTCTGCCTGCCATGTTTGACTGGCCGATAAGCAAAAATGAATGTATCACAATACTTCTCCTATTCTCTGCAAACCGTCAATTTTATCAACAGCTCTTCGCTGTCATACTGATCGTCGGGCAAAGTATCCTTTGCCGAAAGTTTCAGGGCGGCCTTATTGCGGCGAACATCGCCGCATTTTTTGCACTTGTGAGTTATTACATAGCCTTTTTTGGGGTCGGGCTCGCAAAGGATGGGCACGAGAAGTCCCAGGCAATCCGAAGCTCGGTCGCCGGGGTTTACATCAATGTGTATCGAACACAAACACCGTGGACAATGATTTCTGCTGGTCTTGCCCAGCGGCATGACCTCGAAACCGCAATTTTCACAAACAAAGCCTGCATCGTTTTTTGTAAAACGCTTTATCTCCATGTGGCTTATTTCTTGCTGTCCTTTTCTATGGCTTCCCAAAGGCCGTTGATATATGCCGCGCCCATGGCTCTGTCATAAAGACCATAGCCGGGTCTGCCTGTTTCGCCCCAGATCATTCTGCCGTGGTCGGGACGGATATAGCCGTCAAAACCTGTTTCCACAAGAGCTTTTACGATACCGTAGATATCAAGCGAACCGTATTCGGTTTTGTATGCGGTCTCGTCAAAGTCGCGCTCGCCAGTGAACTTGATATTTCTGATGTGCATAAAGGGGATTCTGTCCATGGCGGAATATTTTCTGACCATAGAGGGAATGTCGTTTTTGGGATCAACGCCGAGAGAGCCTGTGCAGAAAGTAAGTCCGTTGTAGGGCGAATCGACAAGCTTTAAGAAGCGGTCGAGATTTTCTTCACAGGTAATAACTCTGGGAAGACCAAAAATGCCCCATGGCGGATCGTCCGGGTGGATCGCCATTTTGACGTCGCACTCCTCGCAGGTGGGAATAATTCCCTTGAGGAAATATTCCATATTTTCCCAAAGCTTTTCTTCGTCTACGCTCTTGTATTCTTCAAGAAGCGCGCCAAGACCTTCTTTTGTATAGCTCGAATCCCAACCGGGAAGCGAAAGGTCACCCTTTCTGGGGTCCATCGCCAACACCGTTTCGTCGCGGTAAACAAGCGAGGTGGAGCCGTCGGCATTAACGTGGGAAAGGTCGGATCTCAACCAGTCAAAAACGGGCATGAAGTTGTAGCAGATAACTTTTACTCCTGCCTTGGAAAGGTTGCGGATGTTCTGGCAATAAACCTCGATGTACTTGTCACGAGTGGGTTTGCCGAGCTTGATATCCTCGTGCACGGGAACGCTTTCCACAATATCAAAGATAAGTCCGTGGTCTTCGCACGCCTTTTTGATCTTAAGAATCTCTTCCATCGGCCAGATCTCGCCGACAGGAACCGAATATACTGCCGAAACGACGCTGCGCATGGCAGGGATCTGCGATATGTACTCAAGACTTACAGGGTCCTGCTCGCCATACCAGCGGAATGACATTTTCATGGTGTTTTCTCCTTTGTATGATTTTTATTTATTATTTGTTGCCTGAAACGTTTTGTTTTCTCGTGCGCAGACGAATATCTTCGCCCACAAAACCGAACGAGCGGTAAGAACCGACAACGCGTGACACGATGCGCTCGTCATACGCCTTGCGCATGGCGTCGATGCTCGAAAGGTTGGTGCTGATGATTGTGCCCTTGTCGGCACAAAGACGGGTGTTGAGAATATTGTAAAGGGTGGCGTGGGTAAACGAATTTGCAAATTCCGAACCGAGATCATCGATGATAAGAAGATCGCATTCAAAATATTTGTCGGTAGTAACAGGCACATCGATCTTTGAAAAACGCTCTCTTTCAAAGGTGTGCATGATGTTCAGCGCCGTGTCGTAGACCACGTAAAATCCGCGGTCGATCAGCTTTTTTGCCACTGCTGTCGAAAGGTGGGTTTTTCCAAGTCCGGTACCGCCGTAGAACATAATATTCTTGTCGCAGTCCTCTTTTCCGAAATCTTCGGCATATTGTTTTGTCTGCAAAAGGATAAATTCCATCATTTTGCGCGATTTTTCGGGGTATAGTGAAATATCAAAATTGTCAAAGCTTTGATCTGCCAGCATAGATCCAAGGCCCGAATTGAGATATGATTCTCGACGCAAAGCCTTTATAAGGCATTCGCAGGGATCAATGCCCACATAGCCCGTGTCGTTGCATTTTTTGCATTCATATCTCGGCTTTGTGTAATCGGCAGAATACCCTGCCTCCTTCAAAATATCCGCACGGGCAGACTGAAGCTCACGGTTTTCCTCGTGCAACGCCTCAATTCTTTCCTCAAGGGGCACAGGGTTGCCCTTTTTCAGCGCTTCGGCATAGACCTTAAGTCCTGTTTTTGCCAGCGCATCGTCTATTTCTGCAACAGCAGGAACGCGAAGATAAACTTCGTTTCTTCGTTCCTGAGCTTCTTCTATGGCTTTTTTCTGTTTTTCGTCAAAGTATTCTTTAACTTTCTTTCTTACGTCAATCGAATAAGAAATGACAGACACCTCTTTTCTGAGCAATTAGAATTATACCCTCAAACAGAGCCTCTTGTCAACCAAAAATAGGCTTGTTCCGGCATTTAGTCGCTTTTTGCATTCTCTTTTTTCAATCTTCTTCGCAAACAGCTGTATGCGACGGCAAAAGCACCGTCACAGTGGTACCCTCGCCCTTGCGGCTGGTTATACTGATATCGCCGTGGTGAGCATCGACGATCTCCTTCGAAATCGAAAGTCCCAGTCCCGTGCCGCCGACGTCGGAATTTCGAGCCTTGTCAACGCGATAAAAACGCTCGAATATTCGGGGCAGATTTTCTTCGGGGATACCGATGCCGTTGTCGGCAACGGTGATCTTGTAGGAATATTTTTCCTCCTGCGCCATCGATGCCGTAACCTTGATCTTTCCGCCGTTGGGAGTATATTTGATGGAATTTCCTATAAGATTTGTAAATACCTGCTCGATTCGCTCCTTGTCGGCGGCAATTATCTCGCCCTCAGGGATGGTAGAATCAAAGGTAAGGGTGTGTCCGTGATCCTGTGCCTCAGAATTAAGCGCGTCGCATATCTGGGACAGCGCAGAATGGATCGAAAAACGTGACATTTTCCAGGACATACGGCGGTTTTCAAGCCTCGAGAGCACCAGAAGATCCTTTACGATACGGGTCATTCTGTCCGCTTCGTTCATGACGATCGAAAGAAATCTCTTTCGCATCGGCTCGGGAAGCTGATCGTCCTCAATAATAAGCTCGGTTGCACCCTTGATACTGGTAAGGGGGGTACGCAACTCGTGCGAAACGTTGGCAATAAATTCGCGGCGGCTCTTTTCAAGCAGAGCTCTGTCGGTAATATCCTGAATAACGATAAGATAGCCTGTTTTTCCAATGTCATAATTGAATACGTTGAAGCTGACATCGGTGATAAGCTCGGTGCCTGCCTTCTTTTTTATGGTATATTCGGGAATATTGATGGTGGCTTCTGTTACAAGAATGGCACTGGTTATCTCAGGCATGCCAAGGGCTTTTGTAAAATCGTCAAAATCGTATTCCTTGTCTGTGGGGATTCCCAGCATATCGCAGGCAGAATCATTTATGTGCAGCATTCTGCCGTTTTCGTCAAAGGCGGCAACTCCATCCTCAAGGCGACTGAAGATGGTTTCAAGCTTTTCACGCTCGCCCGAAACCTGCGCCATCGAATGTTCGATCTTGCGCGCCATCTGATTGAAGTTTTCGGTAAGCTCGCCAATCTCGTCGTGCGAGCGGTTTTCGATGCGATAGTCATATTCGCCCGAGGCAATAGTCTTTGCACCTGCCGTCAGTTTTCTGATGGGCGAGGTTATGGCACGGGTCATGAAAAAGCAAAGGAAGAGCGCAATGGCAAGTCCGATGAGAAGCGCCTGGAAGATGATGGAAAAGAGTACCCAGATAAGCGATTTCATTCGGGTCAGATCATCGTATATGTAGATGATACTCTCGCCGCCCTCGCCCTTGATATACATGGCATAGTCAAAATATTCGGTGCCCGACACCCTGTTTTCTTCGGACTTGCGGTTCATCGCCGAAAGAAGATTTGCAGTCTTAACTACGGATCCTGCGGTATCCGCCGAGCTTTCAAGGATGTTGCCGCTCATGTCGAGAATATAAAAGCTGCGGTAGCTATCAAAGCTGAAACTTCCAGAATAGGCAGTCATAACATCCTTTTGCGCCTGGGCAGGATCTGCCGTGTCAAAACATTCCGAAAGACTGTTTACAAGGCGGTCGGTAAAACCCTCGTCCATCTGCTCAAGAAAATCATCGGCATAAAACGAGCTTACCCTGTCCAGCAAAAAAACGCCCACCACCGCCATAACGGCGATTATGAAAACTATAAAAATCAGCGCGAGCTTTACAGTAAGGCTTCTGAACATTAGAAAAATCCTCTTTCCTTACGACATAAAATATCCGACGCCACGCTTGTTCTGAATATATTCGGGTTCGGCAGGGTTTTCTTCGATCTTTTTTCTGATACGGGCAAGGGTTACGTCAACCGTGCGCAGATCACCGTAAAATCCATCATATCCCCACACCTTTTCCATAATCTCTTCGCGCTGAAAAACAGTGCCACGATTTTTTGCAAAAAATTCCACAAGGTCGTATTCCTTTTTGGAAAGGGATATTTCGGTACCGTTTTTGCTGACACTGTATTTTTTTGTATTTATAACAAGGCCGTTTATCGAAATAACGCTGTCATCGGCAGGCTCTTTGCTTGCAGATGATGTGCGGTTTTCGCCGTGATATCGGCGGATGTTTGCCTTTATGCGCGATATCAGCTCGGCATGGCTGAAAGGCTTTGTCATATAGTCGTCGGCGCCAAGCTCCAGGCCAAACACCTTGTCCGCCTCCTCCTCTCGTGCCGTCAGCATGATTATGGGAGTATCAAGCTTTTCGCGTACTCTGCGGCAGACCTCAAATCCGTCAAGCCCCGGAAGCATCACGTCAAGCAATATCAGATCAAAATTTCCCTCAAGGGCAAGATCGAGAGCCGAAAGCCCGTCAAAGGCACAAACCGCCTCGTACCCTTCGCGCGTTATTGTATAGTGAAGGATTTCTGAAATAGTCTTTTCATCCTCCACAATGAGTATTTTCTTTTTTCTTTCGCCGTCCATTTTAAGAACAACCGTCCTTTCGTGAAAGTGTGTTTATCTTACGGTATAATTTCTTGTGGTTTCGTCCCAGCTCATAATAACAAGCTGATCTTTTGCCCGCACCGATTCAAAAAGGCGGCGCAGGGCAGAAACCGTGTTTGTGCCGGGAGTGATTCGGAAAACAGCCCTTGTTGTTCCGCGGTTCGAGGCAAGATTATAAAGCTCGCCGTACATTTTTTCGTACATATCGGGCTTGTCTGCCGACGAAATGTTGTAATCCCAGACGCGCACGCCGTATTTTTCAACAAACGCGGCATATTCCTCGTCCGAAAGCTTGACTCCACTGCTTCCCACCGAAAATCTCACAAGTCTTGACGAGCATTTTGCCACAAGACGCAAATTTTCCCTTGCATCCTCAAGCGAGCCTGCAGGATCCTCGGCGTCCAGCAAAAATCCCACATTCTGACCTGCCGCTATGATCTGGCGTATCTCGTCAGGGTGCTTCAGAATATCGGAAGGTTTGACAAAAAAGGTGAAGGAGCTTTTCGGAATATTGTATTCAAGTATTGAAAGCACGGGCTTTACAAACCTAAAATCGGTCACGTCCGCCGAAAGATATATCGAGCGGTTGCCAATCTCGGGAGTCACAACCGGATCGACCACAGGGGGGTCCGGCTTGTCTGGCGGCAACACGGGATCGTCCTTTTTGATGGGGCTGTAAATCTTGATAAGCTCTGAAAAAGAAAGCTTTGCCTTGCTGTCTGAAAGACGCAGAGCATATACCCCCTCGTCGCGGTTTTCATATATTTCCATTGTAATACCAAGAACCTTTGCCACCTCGGCCACGGGAATGTATCTGGTGGAATGGAACAACTTGGTTTCAAGGGTGTAAGGTTCGAGATTGTGGGTGGTGACGAGGTTGTTTTCCACGTCAAACGAGATATATCTTGACGATCTTTCACGGGAAAGATAAAAATAGTCGGAGGAATAGCCATAGGTCAGCCTCGTGTCGGCAAGCCCCAAAAACATTTCGAGAGGAACATAATGCACATTGTTGTGCACGACAAGGGGGAAACGCTTGTAATTTTCGAAAGCCTTGTCGTTTTTGAAAAGGTTGGGCACCACGTTTTCGTCTGTTGCCGTCTTTGATATGTTGGCATATTCGTTAAACCAGGCGTCGTTGTATTCGTCGCCATAAGCAAAATCCGAAACAAGAGCGGCAAATATCGAAACCGTCGCCGCCAAAAGTGCAAAACATCGCCGAAATTTCGACGAGGCATTTCGTTTTTTCATCTTACCGCTCCTTTCTTTCAAATATCTACAAAATTATTATACACAACTCCAAGATAATTATATCCCTTATATTTCTTTTTGTCAATAGAAAAAGCCTGCCCGACAATGTGATAGAACGTCGAAAAGCACAGATTTCGCTCGTCTTTTTGTACAAAAAATACTCTTTGGGATTGACGAAACAGAAAATTTATGGTAAAATGATAAAAATGTGACTGAACAATATATTTTTCGTCACAGAAATACTCATTTTTGGAGGAGTCTATGAACAACACTCAGAAAAGAAGCAACTTTTCGGGAAAGCTCGGTTTTGTTCTCGCGGCAGCAGGTTCTGCAGTCGGTTTGGGTAACATGTGGCGTTTCCCCTATCTTGCCGCAAAGCACGGCGGCGGAATCTTTCTTCTGGTATATCTGATCCTTGCCGTAACCTTTGGTTTCGGTCTTATGGTAACAGAAATCGCCATCGGTAGAAAAACAGGTCTTTCCGCTATCGGCGCATACAAAAAGCTCAACAGCAAATTTTCCTTCCTCGGCTATCTTTCTGCGATAGTTCCGATCATCATTCTTCCTTACTACTGCGTAATCGGCGGTTGGGTAATGAAGTATTTCGGCGTTTACGTTTCGGGCGCGGGCCACGAATCGGCGGCCGACGGTTTCTTTGGCGGCTTTGTTTCCAAGGCAGGCGAACCTCTTCTTTGGTTTGCTCTCTTCCTCGGTCTCACCGCTCTCGTCGTTCTGCTCGGCGTTGACAAGGGTATCGAAAAGGTATCAAAGATCATGATGCCCGTTCTCGTTCTCCTTTCGATCGGCATCGCTATTTTCGGTATGACACGCCCCGGCGCAATGGAAGGTGTTAAATATTATCTTCTTCCCGATTTCCAAAACTTCTCTGTCGTAACAGTTCTTTCGGCGATGGGTCAGCTCTTCTATTCAATGTCGCTTGCCATGGGTATTATGATAACCTACGGCTCGTACATGAAGAAGGACGTAAACCTCGAATCGTCTGTACGCCATATCGAGATCTTCGACACAGGCATCGCCTTCCTTGCGGGTCTTATGATCATTCCGCCCCTTTTCTCGGCAACTGCTTCGAACCCCGAACAGCTCGACGGACTTCTCAAGTCCGGTCCCAGCCTTATGTTCGTTTCGCTGCCAAAGGTCTTTGACGGAATGCCCGGCATCACCGGCGACATCGTCGGCGCACTCTTCTTCCTGCTCGTCATCTTTGCGGCTCTCACATCGTCGATCTCGCTTATGGAAGCCATTGTTTCCATCATCCACGACAAGTTCCATATCGGCAGAAAGACCTGCTGCTTCATCACTCTCGGAATTTCGATCATTCTCGGCGTTCCCTCGTCGCTCGGTTTTGGTGTTCTCAGCTTCATCAATCCCCTCGGCACAGCAGGCGGCTCGATCCTCGACTTCTTTGATTTCATCAGCAACAACATCCTCATGCCTATCGTTGCTCTTCTCACATGTATCCTCGTCGGCTACGTTATCAAAACAAAGACAATTTCCGACGAAGTTGAGATCAACGGCAAGTTCAAGGGCAAGAAGCTCTTTGAAGTCGTTGTCAAGTACATCGCTCCAGTTTGTATTGTGGCGATCCTTGTTTTCTCGGTACTCGACGTATTCTTCAAACTTTCGTAAGATCGCAACAGCAACAAAAACACAAAGGGCTGCGGCAAATGCCGCAGCCCATATTTTTATCGTTTTTATTTTCCCAAGAGCCTTTCTCTCAGCCTTTCGATATCCGAGATCATTTCACTTTGGGATATAAGCTCGCCCTTGATGTCGTCATCACAAAGAAGCACGCGCACGGCTCTTTTTGCCGCACGGATAAACTCCACATGGGTCTTGCGACGTCTGAAATCCGAAAGAATCGGACAAATCCCTTTTGCGCGCGGATCGGGAAGGATCTGCACCGACAGTCTTTTTCCCATTTTTTCTATCTTGGGATAAAAGGGAAAAATCCGGCAAGCAAAGGGGCGCAGATCTCGCAGACATTTTCCGCCACAAACAAGAAGGCATCCTTCTTCGCTGTCGCGAAAATCAAAGCCTGCCTCCCCCGAAAGAAGCTCTTTTTCGCCGGGGAGCAAAAGCATTCCGCAGTCGTCCTCATCACCGTGGCTCGTGTTTTCGCCGCAGCAGGCGGCAGAGCAGAGAAGACCGCAATCGTATTTTTTTGGCGTAACATCCGAAAGAAGTTCGTACGCCTCAAGGATAAGGTCGTGTTTTTTCGTATTTTCCATATCATTCACCGTCTTTTGCGCTATCGGAAATGTCCCCGATCTCCACGCCCTGTGCAGTATACGGGCGCTTGGGGGCAGGATCGAGCTTTAAAAGATCAAATCTGAAATGACGGCAGGAATGATCGTCTTCCACCACAAGACAGCGGTTTTTGTATTTGCAGATATACTTTTCGTCATACTCCACGTAGCACGAATGCTCGCAGAGGGCGCAGGCATTGACATAATCGCGGTTTTTCTTCATTGCCGACTCCTTTTTTTGTGCAAAGTAAGCTTTGTTTTTCTTTATTCTAACACAAAATGGCGGCTTTTTCAACAGTTTTATTTCAATAGGTGAAAAAAGCAGTTCACACTCGGTTTATTGACAAAATCCTGCAAAAATGATATGATAGCATTATAAATATTATTTGCGGAGAAAAAATGGATATTCTGTATTTTTTTGAGGGGCTCAGACACCCTTTTTTCGATAAGCTCTTCTATTACATAACGGCGCTGGGAGCAGAAGTGTTTTTTATCGCCCTTGCTATAACCGTCTATTGGTGCATCAGCAAGCGGTTCGGATACTATCTGATGTCGGTCTGCTTTTTCGGCGCGGTCATCAATCAGATCCTAAAGCTCGTCTGCCGCGTTCCGCGCCCGTGGATAATCGATCCCGACTTTTCGATCGTCGAGATCGCACGCTCGGGTGCACCGGGATATTCTTTTCCCAGCGGACACACCCAAAACGCAGTAAGTATTGCAGGTTGCTTTGCCATGAGCGCAAAAGAGCTTGCAAAAACAAAAAAAGCCCGTGTCACGCTTTACATATCCTGCGGACTTCTTGCCGTTCTCGTAGCGATCTCGCGTATGTATCTTGGCGTACATACCTCGTGGGACGTTTTAATATCGGCTTTGCTGGCGGTATTCCTTGTTTTGCTTTTTTATTACGTGTTCAGACTGGTCGACAAAAAGCCGCCCACCATGTATATCATTATTGCGTGCATGGTGGCAATATCCGCGGCATATCTTGTCATTTCCTATATGGCACAGGGATTTGATGCCCACGAGATCGAAAACATAATATCCTCCAGACGTCATGCGTGGTACATGATGGGCGGAGTTTGCGGCATCGCGGTGGCATATCCCATCGAGCGCAGATTTGTCAGATTTGAAACAGGGGCGACCTTTCTCGGAAATATTTTAAAAATCGTGCCGGGTGTGGCAGGCGTTTTCGGCATAAAAATGCTGGAAGATCCCCTGCTTTCTCTTTTTGGCGGCGCAGGCGTTGCCCACGGAGTCAGATATTTTCTCATCGTTGTCTTTGCTGTCTGCATATGGCCGGCAACTTTCAGATTTGTTTCTGACATCGGACAAAAAAACAATAACAAAAAATCCACCTCGACTTTGTAATAAAAAAGGAGTGCTACCATGAGTTTCAAAATATACTCCGTAACACCCATCGAGCTCTGTCATGACGGCTACGAAATAAAAATAAACGGAGTTGACGTCCCCCTCAACACAGCCCGTGTATCCGCCGTTCCCTTCAACAGGCGTTGGCCGGGACATCAGAGAAGTGTTGACCAGACCGAGCTTGTAAACTTTGTGTCTTTTGAAACCGATGAACCCGTTACCTTTGAGATAAAACCGAAAAAGCCGTTTGAAAAAGCAGAGATCCGCCCTTTTGAGCTGGGGATCACCCCCGAAATCACCGATGACGGCAGAATAATCTTTACCCTCGAAAAACCTGCATATTTCACCGTCGAACCCTATGGCAGAAGCAACGCACTGCATATTTTTGCAGATCCCGTAAAAATTTATAACATAGACAAAGATGACGAAAACGTCATTTATTTTGGAAAAGGCGAGCACGATGCAGGAACGATATACCTCGAAAGCAACCAGACTCTTTTCATCGATGAGGGAGCCGTGGTTTATGCCTGCGTGCGCGCAAACGATGCCGAAAATATAAAAATTCTCGGACGCGGCATCCTTGACAACAGCAAAAACAAAGAGCAGATACTCTTTGACGCCAACGAAGAAAACAATTTTTCTGCCGTAAACAACGCCGTAAGAGAGCATACTGTCATGCTTAATTACTGCACAAATATCGAAATCGAAGGCATTACCATAAGAGATTCGCTCGTGTACAACATCAAACCGTCGGGGTGCGAAAACATAGATATCCGCAACGTAAAGATCATCGGTTGCTGGCGGTACAATTCCGACGGAATCGACATGCACAACTGCAAAAACGTAAATATTGACAATTGTTTTCTGCGTACTTTTGACGATGCCATCTGTGTCAAAGGCTTTGACTTTTTCTTTGCCGAAAACGCCGAAAAAGCCACACGCGACGCTATATACCGCAACGGCAAATGTTATGACGTTTTCAAAAACGTGCACGTTTCAAACTGCGTTATCTGGAACGACTGGGGCAAAAGCCTTGAGATCGGTGCCGAAACCCGCGCAGAAGAAATTTTTGACATTCTTTTCGATTCGTGCCATATAATCCATGCCTGTGTAAACCCCCTTGACTGCTACAATGTGGATTATGCCGACGTTCACGACGTAGTGTACAAGAATATGTCCATCGAATTTGACATGATCATGGCGCGTCCGATAATTCAGAAAAAGGACGATGACGTGTATCATAATGACAACCCCGAATACACTCCCTTTACCATCTGCGTGGAGGTGGCTTTTCACGAGGAATACTCGGGCGGCGGAAAACGCCGCGGAAAAAACAGCCGCATCACCTTTGAAAACATACGACTCTACGATGACCGCAGACCAAAACTGCGCTTTGTCGGACATTCGGCAGAAAGCGAAGTTTCGGATATCACGGTAAAGGATTTTTACCTCGGCGGCAAAAAACTGACGAATGCCGACGTGGACGTTGAACAAAACGAATTCTGCAGAAATATCAACGTCCTTTTGTAAGCCGACAGATAAACCAAAAAAACACCGTCCCTTTCGAGACGGTGTTGATTTTTTATTGCAAAAAATTAATATGCAACGCCCTGAGCCTTCATGGCTTCAGCAACCTTGATAAAGCCTGCGATGTTTGCACCTGCAACAAGGTCGTCGCCCATACCGTAGGTGTGAGCAGCTTCGATAGAGTTGTTGAAGATATTCTTCATGATCATCTTGAGCTTTTCGTCAACTTCTTCTGCGCTCCAGCTGTAACGCATCGAGTTCTGGGACATTTCAAGACCGGAAACAGCAACGCCGCCTGCATTAACTGCCTTGGAAGGAGCGATCTTGAGACCCTTTTCCTTAAGGTATGCAACAGCTTCGTTTGTTGTGGGCATGTTGGATACTTCGATGTAGTATTTAACGCCTGCAGCAACGATCTTTTCTGCTTCAGCCATGCCAACTTCGTTCTGAGTTGCACAAGGCATAACGATGTCTACCTTTGTGCCCCAAGGCTTTTCGCCGGGGAAGAACTGTACGCCGAACTTGTCTGCATAGTCCTGAACCTTGTTACGGCAGGAAGCACGCATTTCGAGCATGTAGTTGATCTTTTCTTCTGTGCAGATTCCATCGGGATCATAGATGTAACCGTCGGGACCGGAGATTGTAACAACCTTACCGCCAAGCTCGTTGATCTTCTTTACTGTACCCCATGCAACGTTACCGAAGCCGGATACTGCAAATGTCTTGCCCTTGATATCGTCGCCGAAATACTTGAGCATTTCAACTGCATAATAAACTGCGCCGTAGCCTGTTGCTTCAGGACGGATAAGAGAACCGCCGTAAGGAATGCCCTTACCTGTGAGAACGCCTGTAAATTCGTTCTGGAGTCTCTTGTACTGACCGAAGAGATAGCCGACTTCACGTGCACCTACGCCGATGTCACCTGCGGGAACGTCGGTGTTGGGGCCGATGTGCTTTGCAAGCTCTGTCATAAAGCTCTGGCAGAAGCGCATAACTTCCATATCGGATTTGCCCTGGGGATCAAAGTCAGATCCGCCCTTACCGCCGCCCATGGGAAGGCTGGTGAGGCTGTTCTTAAGTGTCTGCTCGAAGCCAAGGAACTTGATGATGGAAGAGTTTACAGAGGGATGGAAACGGAGACCGCCCTTATAAGGACCGATCGCAGAGTTGAACTGTACGCGGTAGCCGCGGTTTACCTGAACCTTGCCGTTGTCGTCAACCCAGCTAACTCTGAACTGGATGAAACGTTCGGGCTCAACAAATCTTTCGAGAATGCCTGCTTCGATGAGGTCAGGTCTCTTTTCGAATACGATCTCGATGGACTCGAGAACTTCCTTGACAGTCTGAAGAAATTCAGGCTCGCCGGGGTTTTTCTTTTCAACAGATGCAAAAACATCGTTGAAATACTGCAATTTGAACATTTGGAGTTCCTCCTTAATATAAGAAAAATATTTCTTTCAAAAATTTGTACAGTTTAGTATAGCACAGTTTTTTTGAAATTGCAAGAATTTTTTTTGAAATTTCAAAAAAAGTTGTAAACAGGCACCTTTTTGCTATATTTTTCACAACTTTTTGAATTTTTCAATTTTAAAATATTCAAAAATCGACACAAAAACCGCCTCTTTCACCCCCGTTTTGGGCAAAAAATGGTCAATGGCGGCATTTTTCATTCACGTCACGTCAAAACAGCCCCCGACGAACCTTCGTCGGGGGCTACCTTTCAACCATGCATTTCTTCGATGTGATAAACGTAATCAAGGGTTTTGAGAGCCTCGATTATCTCGTGGTGGGTCTTGTACTTTTTAAGCTCCGCCGAGCTTATCGAGATCGAAACCGAATAAACGCTGAGACCCGAATTTGCATAGGCAGGGTTCAATTCAATATCGTCGATCTTAAGTCCAAGCCTTCTTATGGTGGTTACAAAATCCTGCAGCTTCACGCTGGTGGTAAGCTCAAGGTGTATTTCGAAATGGTTTGATCTGTTTTTGAGATATCTTTCAAATACGGGAAAGATCGAAAGGCACAAAAGCAGAGCGCAAAAAGCGGCAAGGGTGACCGTGTAATATCCTGCGCCGCAGGTAAGACCGATGATGCCGCATGTCCAAAGCCCCACCGAGGTGGTAAGCCCCTTTATCTGATTTCGCGAGCTGAAAACCATCGAATTGACGCTGATTATTGCAGTGGCAATAACAGATGCGGCGGACGTCATATAGAATTTGATACCTGCAACGTCGGCAAGAAAAATATCAAGCATCATGGCAACAGTTGACGCCAGCGAAACAAGGATGAAAGTGCGCAAACCCGCCGAGTGACGCTTGCTCGAGCGCTCGCAACCGATTATTGCTGCAAGAAGCACCGAAAGGATTATGCGCAGAAAGATTGTGGCGGCGTTGATCTCTGTGGACCATTCGCCAAGAAAGCGAGCCACCGGGTCGATGATATACTTTGACGTTTCTGTCAAAACTTCGGGGATGATAAATTCCATCTTGCTTCCTCCTTAAAAATTACGTCTGTTTCGAGGATACGATCTGCGGGTGCCGAACTGACTGTTAAAATGCTCCTCGGCGGCGCTGGTGAAAGCCTGCTCCTCCTCGGAAACGGTGTTTTTGGGAAGCTCCTGCTGAATCTTCTGTATACGCTCTATAAGTATTTCGAGGGACGATTTCTGCTCACCCTCATCGGTCTTTTCCTCCACCTGCACAATCTCCTCAAGCTTTGTGGAATACGAACCCGAAAGATAAAGCGAAAGCTTTGCACACACAGGACCCACCAGCTCGTATAGCACGCTTGCGGCAAGAATTATCGTTTCCAGAGCAGATCCCATCTCGCCGCCAAGCTCTCGCGCTCCCAATACCGCAAGGCCAATAGCAACGCCGGCCTGGGGAATAAGGGCAAGACCGAGAAAATTGCGGATCTTCGTTGATTTTTTCACAACGGCACATCCGATAAACGCACCGGCATATTTTGCTATGATACGCACGACGAAATAGGTTATGCCAACCACCAGCAACGAAACCGCACCGATGGCACCAGTCGTGCCCACAAGAGCACCGAGATCAAAGCTTAATCCCGAGCGGACAAAGAACAAAAGAAGTATCGGGGGCGAAAAATAGTTTATCTGCTTAAAAAGCTTGTCGTCCTGCGCAACGTTGATATATACCGTTCCCATCGACATACAGCCAAGCAAAGGTGAAATACCAAGCATGGCACAAATGCCACAGAAGGTGAAAAGAAGCGCCACAGTTATGATAAGTCGGTTGTCGTTTGAGCGACGGTGGATGAGAAGCTTCATTATATATCCGAACACACAGCCGAGAAGAAGAACACCGATGTTTGTGGCGATCGGTACCAGCACATTTGACGCGCTGACGTTACTTCCCGACGAAAGAGCCACCGCCACCGATATAGAAATGCTGTATGCTACAATAGCAACAATGTTGTCAAGAGCGACCACCTGCAAAAGGGTGTCAACAAAATCCCCTTTTGCTCCCGTCTGGCGAAGAGTCATCATGGTAGATGCCGGAGCTGTTGCCGCCGCCAGCGCCGAAAGAACAATCGAAAAGGCAAGCTCAAGGCGAAGAATAAAGAATGTCAGCACAAATATAAGAAGAGAAGCAAAAAGCGCTTCGGCAAGGGTAATTACAATCACCTTTGCACCGTTCTTTTTAAGTGCCGACAACCTGAAAAACTCGCCGGTGCTGAAAGCAATGAAGGCAAGGGCAATGTCAGACAAAAAATCTGTGCCCGATATCACGTGTTCGGGAATAAGGTCAAGACAAAACGGGCCAATGAGTATGCCCGTCAGGATGTAGGCGGTAACATTGGGCAATTTCAGCCGTTTTGTGATGCGAGTCATCAGGAAACCGACGAACAGCATCAGCGAAATCGCAATGATCGTCACGGCTCCCGGATCTATTTTTTCATAAATATTATTGAGCATTTTGGTACCTTTCAAAAAATTTTCTTTTTCCTCTTGAAAAGATATACACATTATGATACACTATTATTACATAAAGTCAAGTAATATTTATTTTGATATCTATAAATTATTTTAATGGAGTTGACAAGAATGCTGGATGTTAAACTTTTAACACTCTTGACGGTGGCGGAAGAGAAAAATTTTACCAAAGCAGCACAAAAGCTCGCGCTCACCCAGCCTGCCGTCAGCCATCACATCAGCATGCTCGAAGAGGAGCTTGCGGTAAAGCTGTTTATACGCGGAAAAGGCGAGTTCAAGCCCACTCCCGAGGGAGAAACTGTTATACGCTATGCACGCCGTCTTGCGGCGCTTTATACAAAAATGAAGACAGAGCTTTCGGACAACGAAAAGGTTATGACCCGTATCCGCATCGGCATAACCCACACGGCAGAGAGCAACCTGATCACCGAGGCTTTGGCAAAATACGGCAGCAAAAACCGCAATTTAAGTATAACTATTATTACTGATACAATCAAAAATCTTTATGATATGCTCGAAAATTACGAGATAGATCTTGCCATCGTCGAGGGCAGACCCACAAGCTCTTCTTTCAACTGTCTGATGCTCGACACCGACTATCTTGTGTGTGTTCTTTCCAACAACAACAAGCTGTCGCGCCAATCCATGGTAACCCTTTCGGCGCTGAAACAGGAAAAGATGATCTTGCGCCTGCCCTCGTCAGGCACGCGAATGCTCTTTGAAGCCACCCTTACGAGCATCGGCGAATCGATCGACAATTTCAACATTTCGCTTGAGGTCGACAATATTGCCACCATCAAGGACCTTATCCGAAAAGATCTGGGCATATCCATCCTTCCCAAAAGTGCCTGCATGGACGAGCTGAAAAAGGGCAAGATCGCTGTTCTTCCAATCGAAAACCTCAGCATGCTGCGCGAAATGAACATCGTTTACAACCGCGATTTTTCAAAGGTCGAAATACTTCGCGATTTTCTGAAAGTCTACCACGAAACGGCAAAGATCTATTCGTAACTCTTTTTTCTTCCTTATATTTTGCCAAAAACTCTTCCAATCCCGCGCTTTTTCTGCTATAATAGATGGATAGAAGTTTTCTTCCAAAAACATATCCCGAGGTATTTTTTATGTTTGAACTGCTTGATGCCGCCAAGGCTTTTATAGAACCCATAATCCGCCCCGACTCGGTGCTTTGTGATTTCACCATGGGCAACGGACACGACACCGAATATCTTTGCAAAAAAGTGCCTGACGGCAAGGTATATGCCTTTGATATCCAGGAAAGCGCCCTTGTCAACACTCGTAAAAGGCTTGACGATGCTGGGCTTTCAAACGCCGTGCTCATTCATTCCAGCCACGCCAACTGCAAGGAATACATAAAAGAGCCCATCGATGGCGGAATGTTCAATCTCGGATATCTGCCGGGCAGCGGCAACAAATCGTTGCACACCATGCGTGAAAGCACTCTTCCTGCCGTAACCGGAGCCATCGAGCTTCTGAAAAAAGGCGGCGTGCTCGTAATTTCTATCTATCCCGGCCACGAAGAAGGTCGGCTTGAGGGAGAAATGCTGACAAGCGAGCTTTCGAAGCTTGACAAAAAATACTACTGCGTAACCCAGTTCCGACTCATCAACTCTCCCGACGCGCCCTTTATCATCGCCGTCGAAAAGTACGACAAATAACAAGCATCTGACAAGAGAGGTAAAATACATATGACCCCAACACCAAAACAGCTTGCCGAAAAATTTCTGAAAACCGTTCAAAAACCCGGCAGATACACCGGCGGCGAGCTTAACGAAACGATAAAAGACAAATCCAAGATCAAGGCTCGCTTTGCCTTCTGTTTTCCCGATGCCTACGAGATCGGAATGTCAAATCTCGGTGTAAAAATCCTTTATGGCGCGCTGAACAGTTGCGACGATATCTGGTGCGAGCGCACATATACCCCATGGAAGGATTTCGGAGACATTCTGCTTGCCGAAAAAATTCCGCTTTATGCCCACGAAAGCGGCGATGCCCTTGCAGATTTTGACATCATCGGCTTTACCCTTCAGTACGAAATGTGCTATACCAACGTGCTTTACACCCTTGAGCTTGCAGGGCTTCCCATATACGCCAATGACAGAACCGACGATATGCCAATAATCATCGGCGGTGGCCCCTGCTCGTACAATCCCGAGCCTGTGGCAGACTTTTTTGATCTTTTCAGCATCGGCGAGGGAGAAGAAGCCCTCGTGGAATTTACAAAGCTTTATATTTCGTACAAACAAGAATGTTCGGAAAAAGGCATCGCTTATTCAAAGAAAGAATTTCTTAAAAAGGTGGCAACCACCCTTTCGGGATTTTACGTTCCCTCGCTTTATGAAGTAAGCTATGATGGCGAAAACGGAAAAATTTCTGCCATCACTCCCGTTTCCTCCGACGTACCCGAAAAAGTTATGCGCCGCATAATTTCGGATTTTGACAAATCCTATTTCCCCGAAAAATCGCCCCTGCCCTATATTGAAACCGTACACGACAGAATCATGCTCGAGGTGGCGCGTGGATGTCCCCGAGGCTGCCGTTTTTGTCAGGCAGGCATGATCTATCGTCCTTTCAGATGGAAGGAGCACGAAACCCTTGCAAAGCAGGCTCGCGATCAATATCTTTCGACAGGATACGAGGAGCTTTCGCTGACATCCCTCAGCATCAGCGACTATCCCCAGCTTTTGTCGCTTGTCGATTGCCTTAAGGAATGGACCGATGAATGCAAGGTTGGTCTTTCGCTGCCCTCCATGCGCATAGACTCGTTTGAAAGCGAGATAATGAAAAAGATCGAAGAGCTTCGCAAATCGGGACTCACTTTTGCCCCCGAGGCAGGCACCCAGAGAATGCGCGACATAATCAACAAAAATCTCACAGAAGAAGAGATCCTTTCGACCTGCGCTTCTGCTTTCAAAAACGGCAGAACCTCGGTAAAGCTTTATTTTATGCTGGGACTTCCCGGCGAGACCGACGAGGATATCGTCGGAATTCCCCGTCTTGCCCAGAAGATAGTTGACGAATACTACAAAAATCCCAACAGACCAAAGGGCAGATCCTGCGAGGTCAACATTTCGGTATCCTGCTTTGTGCCAAAGTGTGACACGCCTTTCCAGTGGTGCGCCCAGGACACAAGAGAAGAGCTTGTTCGCAAGCAAAAGCTTCTTGGTCAAAATATCACCAGCCGCAGAATACGTTACAGCTGGCACGAATCAAAGGTCAGCTTTCTCGAGGCCGTTTTTGCACGAGGCGACAGAAGGCTTTCGAAAGTTATCGAAAAAGCCTACAGAACGGGTGCCATATTTGACGGTTGGGACGAGTTTTTCGATTTCGACAACTGGATGAGTGCTTTTGAAGAAACCGGAATTTCTCCCGAATTTTATGCCAACCGCAAATTTGAATTTTCCGACGTTCTTCCCTGGTCGGTCATCGACTGCGGAGTTTCGGAAAAATACCTGATGCGCGAATACGAAAAAGCTTATGAAACAAAGACCACCCCCGATTGCGGAACAAAATGCTCGGGATGCGGAATTTCCAAATACGGCGTACCCTATTGCAAGGAAATGCAGTGTAAAAACAAAGAAAGCGAGGAAGCAAAGGTATGACAGATTTCAGAATAACCTTTTCAAAAACAGGCCCTCTTGTTTTTATCTCGCATCTTGACCTTGCCCACACCTTTGTTCGCGCTTTCAATCGCGCTTCTCTTCCTCTTCGCTATTCCGAAGGCTTCAATCCCCATCCCAAGCTTGTTTTTGCCCTTCCTCTTTCTGTCGGCATGGCGGGTGAAAACGAAATGTGCGACGTTGGGTTGAAGGTGGATATGGACAAGGACAAATTTGAAGAAAAGATTCGCGCCGTCATGCCCCCTCACATTACAATAAAAAGCGTTTCGGAGGCAGGCGGGAAATTTAAAAACGTGGAAAGCGCCGAATATCTTTACACCCTGCCCGATCACGTTGGCATCTGCGATGATATCAAAAAATTCCTTTCCAAAGACGACATCACCGTGACCAAAAAGACCAAAAGCGGTGAAAAAAACCTTAATATAAAACCGCAAATATTCTCATATCACGTAGCGGAGATCACGGGTAACACCGAGCTTGTTTTGCGCGTTGATGCATCCTCCGCAGGATATCTGAACCCCGAATACGTTATCAAAGCCATGGCGCAGGAAGGCATCTGTCCCGAATGCGGCTGGCAATCCACACGTACAAGGATAATTTTAAAATGATCTACACACGACTTGCGCAAAAACCTCTGCCCATGTCGCCCGAAGAACTGCCCGAGGGAATATCTGCCCCCGATTTTGTATACATCACGGGCGATGCATACGTTGACCATCCAAGCTTTGGTTGTGCTTTGATATCAAGACTTCTTGAATCGCACGGCTTTTCCGTCGGAATAATCGCACAACCCGAGTACAAAACCAGCTACCGCGACGGCTCGGGAAAGGGCGTATGCGTTTTCGGCAGACCCCGACTCGGCTTTCTCGTAAGCTCGGGCAACGTCGACTCGATGGTGGCAAACTACACCGCGGCAAAAAAACGCCGCTCGGACGATTATTATTCCCCCGGGAAAAAGGCGGGCCTTCGTCCCGACAGAGCCGTCATTGTCTATTGCAATCGCATCCGCGAAGCATACGGCGACGTGCCGATAATCATCGGCGGACTCGAAGCATCGCTGCGCCGTTTTGCCCATTATGACTATTGGGACGACAAGGTAAGAAGAAGCATTCTCATCGATTCGCGCGCCGACATGATAAGCTACGGCATGGGCGAGCGTTCGATCCCCGAGATCGCAAAATATCTTGAAAAGGGCGTTCCCGTCAAAAAACTGCGCGATATCCGCGGCACTGTCGTCTGTGTCAAGGACGATTACACCCCCAAATACGATTACATCGAAACCTACGATTACGAGACCCTGAAGACCGACAAAAAAGCCTATGCCAACGCCTTTAAGATCCAGTATGAAAACCAGGATTTTGTCGGGGGCAAGGCGATAGTTGAATACTATGACGGTGGAGTAAAGCTGATACAAAATCCTCCCCCCGAACCCCTTTCGACAAAAGAGCTGGACGAAGTGTACGCCCTGCCTTTTACAAGAACGTGGCATCCCAAATACGATGCCGCAGGCGGCATATCCGCCATTGACGAGGTGGAATTTTCGATCACCCACAACCGCGGCTGTTTTGGCGCCTGCGCATTCTGCGCCATCGCCTACAACCAAGGACGAAACGTCATCTCGCGCTCGTGCGAATCTGTGGTGGAGGAGGCAAAGCTTCTTACCACACTTCCGCGCTTCAAGGGATACATCCACGACGTGGGCGGCCCCACGGCAAATTTCCGCCATGGCCCCTGCAAGCTTGTGCGCGAGGGCAAAAAAGCTGTCTGCAACAACCGCAGATGTCTTTCTCCCACCCCGTGCAAAAACCTTATTGCCGACCACACAGAATATATCGACATTCTCAAAAAAGTCCGCGCACTTCCAAAGGTAAAGAAGGTCTTTGTCCGCTCGGGCGTGCGTTTTGACTATGCCATGGCCGACAAGAGCGACGAGTTTTTGCGCGAGCTTGTTAAAAACCACGTCAGCGGTCAGCTGAAAGTTGCGCCCGAGCATATTTCTCCCCGCGTTCTTGCCCACATGGGAAAGCCGAACGTGGAGATCTACAACGCTTTTTGTCAGAAATATTTTGATATTTCAAAAAAATGCGGACTCGAGCAGTATCTCGTGCCCTATCTCATGTCCTCCCACCCGGGAAGCACACTGTCGGATGCCATAGATCTTGCTCTTTATCTTAAAAAAGGCAATATCCGCCCCGAGCAGGTGCAGGATTTTTATCCCACCCCCGGCACGGCATCCACCACCATGTACTATTCGGGCTACGATCCTTTTAGCGGAAAAGAGGTCTACATTCCCAAAAGCTACGAAGAAAAACAACTTCAACGTGCGCTTTTGCAATACAACAAACCCGAAAACCGCCCCCTTGTGGAAAAGGCAATTAAACTCTCGGGAAGATACGACGCATATCTCCCTCTGCTTGGCAAAAGACCTCCCGAAAACAAAGGTGTATCCGCAAAAAAATCCGTCCGCAACACAAAGAGCACTCCACGAAAGAATGACCGCTCCCAAAACCGACACAAAACCGGAAAAGTCACTCCCGAAATGAGCGGAAGTGGAAAGATTTATGGAAAAGGTACGAAAAAACCGACGGGTAGAACCGTCGGCAAAAAGAAAAAATAAAAACGAAAGGCAAAAGCTTATGAACGAAAACGCAAACGTAAAAACAAACAAAGCTTTAATCGTCAAAAACTTGCTGTTTCTTGCGGTATACACATTGCTTATGATAGGAGCAACGGCAAGCATGCTCGAATCGAGCGGAATATTGCGCACAATCCCCTTTGTTTTTATCCTGCCTGCCGCAGCAACTCTGTTTTATAACAAAAAAAGGCTGACCTGCGCACTCGTTTTTGCCTTCGTATTGTTTTTCACTCTCATCGAGGCAGGCTCTGAAAAAGTGGCGTTTCTTATGGCGCTCATCTCCGTCGCCTTTGCGTTCGTCGGAATATTCATCAAACGCCTTGTGGTTACTTTTGTTGTTGACAAATCAAAAAGAGCCGTAACATGTATTCTTTCGGTAATCCTTTTTGTTGCAGCGATCGTTCTTTACGCTTTTCTGTTCGGAAATCCTTTTTCGGCGATCAGCGCGCAAAGCAACAATCTTTCGTATATAAACGAAAGCTACGGGCAATCTGCACCCGATGTCAAATATACCTATTACGATTTTGAAGAAAAAGCATATATGACAAAAGTTGCCTTCTCGGAAGATGCAGTTATGAGCGCAGACATCTGTGCCAAAGATCCCGAAAATATCATCGACGGCTACAACAACTTTTACGAGCACAAATATCTCACAGCGCGAAGCAACATTCTCACTTCGTTGTTCGAGCTTGAGCTCCCCGATGAAACGCGAGTTGTCCGCATCAACATCGACGACACCAAGATAACAGGCGCGGCGCTTAAGGATCCCGATGCCCTTTGCACCGAAATGGTCTTTGACGTGGCGTTTTATTCCCAGCTGAACACAAAGGAAGATTTTCTTGCAAAATGCCGAGAATACTATGACGTTATCCTTGATGGCGGCTTTGTTTACGGAAAGATCAGCTTCTATGGCGGATTTGCCGATGACTTTCTTTTTGAAATGACGGTTGAATACGGCAAGGAAAACGATCTTGACGCCCTTGTAAAAGATTTTACGGCAGAAACGTTCGAGAGATATTACGACGACGAGGATCTGTACGATCACTGGTCATACAACGATTGAGCTACGGAGAAAAATGGAAATAAGAATGGCAAAAAACATCATAAGTCTTAAAAGACCGGGCGTGCTTTTTGCCATCTTTTTTGTTTTTTCGGCGTTTTTGTGTGCAAAAGGATTGTATATTGTCGCCGCCATCTGTGCCCTGGCTGCGGTTTTGGCGGCGGCAGTCTTCCTTTTTGTCGCCAAAAACAAATTTAGCATTTTTTGCTTTTTGCTGGCGTGTTGTCTTATCTGTCCCGTATTTCATCTTCTGCTCGGTTCTCGCCGCGCCGAAAAAATGCTTTCGGACACCGACAACGAAAACACAACCAAAATGCACGCCATAGTGGAAGACAAAAGCGTATATTACAATAAAACAGTGCTTTACGTTTCTCTTTTGCAGAGCGGAAAAAACGCAACAGATGCAAAAGCTGTTGTTGTATATAACAAGATAATTCCATGTGAAGTCTACGATGAGATAGAATTTTCGGGAATATCCTTCAGTTATCTCAACAAAAGCCAGGTTATGCAATTTACAGGCGGTTTCCCGTCGAAAGAAAAAGCTTTGTCAGAGGGATGTTACATCGGAGTCTGTGCCAACGAGCTAACTCGCCTTGGCAGAATAGAAAGCGGCAAAAGAAATATTGTCCACAACTACTATTATTATATAAAAGACAACCTGCAAACGGTTTTTTCTTCTTTCGGCGGTGTCGACACCTTTTCGTACGCCATGGCACTTTTGACGGGCGACAGATCGCACTTTTCGCAAAGCGTCTTTGATGTTTTTACCCGTTCGGGACTTATCGCCATTCTTTGCATTTCGGGACTTCACGTGGTGATCACGTCGGCTTTTATCGAATTTTTTCTTAAAAAACTGCATTTTTCCAAAAAGCTCCAAGCCATTGCCATGATATTTTTTCTGCTTTTCATAATGACAATAACGGGTTTTCGTGGCTCTGTGGTGAGAGCAACAATAATGAGTATGTGTTTTTATTTTTCCGAGCTTTCAGGCAGACATTATGACAATTTTTCGGTGCTTGCCGTGTCGTTTATTGCAATTTCTGTTGCAAATCCTTTTTGCATTTTTGATACAAGCACCCTTCTTTCATACCTTGCAATGACAGGTCTTGTCTTTGCGGGAACAGCGCGGGATAGTTATTTCAACAACACTTCAACTCTCTTTTACAAACTTAAAAACACCATAAACGCCAGTGTTTATGCCCAAACCTTTGCGGCAATCCCGGTTGTTACAATGTTCGGCGGCATCTCGATTATATCGCCGATATCAAACCTTGCCGCATCCTTTTTCTTTCCGATACTAATGTATTTTCTCGTGTTGTGCGCTTTTCTTTGCTTTTTACCAACCCCCTTGCTTTCGATTCTGGCGTTCGTTCCGAAAGTTTTTATATATCTTCTGGATCTATGTGCAAAAGTTTTTGCATCGGTGCCTTTTTCATACGCAAGCTTTCATATCCCACCATTTTCGATATATATGTTTGTGGCAATGTTTTTGATATTTTTGTTATCCTGCGTGTTTTTGGAAAAGAAATTTATCGTATATTCGGGTTTTTGCAATCTGATAGTCACCCTTTCTGTGGTGATATCCCTTTTTGCTTTATCTTTTTTTATTTAAAATTTATATGTGTGTTGTAGCACATTGAAATGTATTGCGAGGGCGTTACCCCCTCGTGGTATTTGAAAAATTTTGAAAAAAGATTCTCGTTTTCAAAACCAAGCTCGCTTGCCGCCATTCCGGGAGTTTTTGCCCCGTCGTTCAGTATCATCTTTGCTCTTTTTATTGTTTCATCTGCAATAAATTTTTTTAGATTTGTTCCAAAGACACGACTAAAAAGACGGCAAAGATAGTCGGGATTATATCCAAGATGCGCCGCCACGTCTGCCACAGTCAGACGCAGCCGCAAATTTGACGTCACATATTCCGCCGCCTTGTATGCAGCGTTGTCGGATTTTTCCACCTTTTTGGATAAAAAAGAGATTTCGTTTATAATAAGGCGCGTCAGGTATTCTGCTGAAGATGTGGGATAAAACGGCGTGTTTTTGCAATGCAAAAGCATTCTGAAAAGCAAAACAAGCTGTGCGGTATCGGAAAAGCTGAAATGCTTTTCGCAAAGAATGGCATCCGAATAAAAATGAAGCCAAAAAAACGAGACGTCTTTAGACGTGCGATAACCAAAATGCTCTTTTTTCGGAGAAAGTATCAGAACATCGTTTTTTTCAAGCACAAAGCTTTCGCCTTCCTCACAAATATATACCTTTCCCGAAAGAACAAGAATTATTTCAAATGAATTTCCCACTCTTCTGGGATGGATCCATTCCCCTCGCGAAACAAACTGACCGCAGCTTTCAAAAACGATATCGTCGGTATCTGTTTTAAACACATTGTTTTCAATCATGTCGGATTTTCTCACTTTTATCTGAAATTTTGGACTTGAATACTACTTGTTTTCGTATATAATTAGATTGTAAGGTAAACACGGCTTGAAGTCAAGCTATTTTTTCAAGAAGGAGACAAAAAATGAAAACTTCTGCCATTAGCTGTAAAGACGTAAAAATTCTCGACGGATTTTGGAAAGAGCGTCAAAAGATAAACCGAAACGTAACCCTTGGCGCGGTTTACAACCGTTTTGACGATATGGGAAAGATCGAAGCTTTTTGGTGCACGTGGCGTCCTGCCGACGGAGACGGAAAAAAGCCGTATCTTTTCTGGGATTCGGATATAGCAAAGTGGATCGAGGGCGCTTCCTACATCCTTATGCATGAGAAAAACGAAGAGATCGAAAAAAAGATCGATTACATGGTAGCTGGTCTTGAAAAAAACATGACTCAGGACGGCTATTTCAATATGTACTATAACCTTTTCGGTCTTGCCGAAAGATTCACAGACAGAAACAACCACGAGCTTTATTGTGCCGGCCACCACATGGAGGCGGCGTGTGCATACTTTGAGGCTACCGGCAAAGATACATATCTTAACCTCATGTCCCGCTTCGCAGATCTTATTTACAAGATCTTTGTGGAAGAAGAAAGTGCATATTTCGTAACTCCCGGTCACCCCGAGATCGAGCTTGCCCTCATCAAGCTATATCGCACCACGGGCAACAAGAAATATCTTGACCTTTGCTCTTTCTTCATCGAAAAGCGCTCGAACAATGATAAGGACAAGCCCCTCTTCAACGATCCTCTTTATGCCCTTGACAATGTGAAGATCAGAGAAGCAAAATATGCCGAAGGACACTGTGTAAGACTGAACTACCTCATGTCGGGCGTCTGCGATCTTGCGTACGAAACGCAGGACAAAGAGCTTCTTGATGCCTGCAAGAGAGTTTTTGACAACGCCACAAAGAAGAGAATGTATATCACAGGCGGTCAGGGCTCGACATATATGGGCGAAAGATACACCTCCGACTGGCACCTGCCCAACAAAACGGCATATGCCGAAACCTGTGCTTCTATCTCGCTCGGTATGTATGCAAGAAGACTCGAACTTTGCGAAACAAACTCTTACTACGGCGACATAATGGAGCGTACACTCTACAACAACACCCTTTCGGGCGTGTCGCTTGACGGTGATTCTTTCTTCTACGAAAACCCTCTTGAGATCAGAAACGAGGATTATGCCGTAAAATTCTATGACTTTATCCGCGCAGGACATTATATTCCCCGTGTCCGTCAGAAAATGTTCGGTTGCTCCTGCTGCCCTCCCAATATTGTAAGAACGGTGGCAGGTATAGGCAATTATATCTATTCTTATTCTGCAGAAGAGGATATCATTTTTGTAAATCAGTTCATTTCTTCGTCTTATAAAAAGGACGGAAAGAGCGTTTGCCTTTCGACCGAATTCCCCAAAAACGGTAAAATCAGCGTTAAAGCCGAAGGCTTTAAAAAGATTGCCGTAAGAATTCCTTATTACTGCAAACATCCCGAAATTTCCGCAGAATATACTGTTGAAAACGGCTATGCTTTCATTGAGGTCGGCGCAAAACTTGACGTTGAGATCGACCTTTGCCTCAAAGCACGCTTTGTATACGCCAACACAAATATTTACGATAATATCGGTCGTGTCGCCGTTATGTACGGTCCCTGCGTTTACTGTGCGGAAACCGCCGACAATGAATCTGTCGAAAACTTCTTTGCAGACACAAATGCAAAAATTGAAGTGACAGACGGAAAATACGGCGTTCCGGGAATCGTGATTTCGGGCGAAAGGCAGATTTCGTCTGACGATATCTATTCGGAAGAACCGCCAAAGAAGATTGCAGGCAACCTTAAAATGATTCCTTATTTTGCCTTTGCAAACCGCGGCGAGCAGGAAATGCTTACCTACTTCCCGATAAAATAAGCTTTGAATTTAAGCCAATATTGCAAAACAGAGATGCAAAAATTGCATCTCTGTTTTTCTATTAATACAAAATTTTTGTGTTTACCGAAAAAAATTATTCTACTTCTCCGCGGATTATTCTTGCCATTTCGTCACTCAATATTTTGCGGTCGTCATCATCAACAAGGCTGAATTTGTTTCCGTCATTTGGAGTGCTTAAATAGTTCCACACACAATACGGAATGTCCCATTCCTTCAGAATTGTTATCATGTCACGCATCCAGTTTTCTCTGTATTTGATGTTACAATGTCTGATAGTGCCAAATTCTCCGCACCACAATATCTTATCGGGATGGTTCTCAATAAATCTTTTTGCGGGACTTAAATAGCTTCTGAGATAATCAATGTCCATTTTGTCGATGTCAATATATGAATCATTTCTTCCGTGAAGTCTATGAAACTCCCTGTAACGCTCAATATCATCTGTCGGATATGGCATTTTTCGGTTGTAATACAAGGTGCTTGCCTGCAAGACTCCCTGCTGATGCGTAAATTCAAACGGAGCATAGCAATGGAAGGTGTATATTATATTTTCATCATCGTATATTTTAACAGTATCAAGTCCCGGAGGAGTGTTCCATTCTGTACCGCCGATTATTATCAAGCGGTCTTTGTTAAGATTCCTGATGGCGCAGACTGTTTTTTCCGCGACGGCGTTCCATTCATCTGCGGTGGAACCGACAACCTCGTTCAGAAGCTCAAACACAATGTCTTTTTCATCCGAAAAAACCTCCTCCAGCTTTATCCATACGGCAATAAATCTGTTCTGAAGCTCTTCGTTTTGCATCAGTCCCGATTCTTCGGGAATGTCACAATAATTTCCGATAGCCTTATGCATATTCAGAACAAGACGAAGATCATACTTTTTGCACCATCCCGCAAAATTGCGAAGAAGACCGATGATCTTTTCTCTGTATTTGAATGCGCTTTCCTCAATGACAACTTGGTCAAAACCTAAACGAATATGATCAAGCCCGAGAGATGCAATATACTCCACATCTTTTTCGGTGATATAGCTTTCAAAATGCTCCATATCGCCGATTGTGATGACCATTCTCCGATCTTTTGGCAAAACATTGAATCTTTTATAGTTTGTAAGCCAACCGCCAATACCCATTCCTTTTTTTAAGCCTTTCAGCTGTTTCACGGAAGACCACCTCCTTAATATATTGTATTTTAACACAGATCTTTATTGTTCAGTTATGTTATTTTATGAAAAAACTTGTATAAAACATAGATCGGTGCTATAATAAAGCAAAGGAGGTATACCATGGATCTGCAAATAAACCGCACACTAGACGGAATCACAACATATCCGATGCACAAGCACAACAATTATGAGATCATGCTTTATCTGAAAGGAACAGGACATCTTCGCACAAAAAATATAAACTATCCTTTTTCGCCGGGAAGTATTATTATTGTCCCTCCGCATACAGAACACGGTTCGACCTCAGAATACGGATTCAAAAACATATCGATAGGTGGAGATTTTGAAAACCTTTTTCACTTCAAAGACATCGTATCATTATCTGACAACTCCTTTTGCGAAGGCAAAATGCTGGCAGAAATGATATATAACAACCGACACAAATCCCACAGTTATCTTTCAAAGCTCTGCTCAGCATATATCCATTTTATTCTGCAATATGTAAATACAACAAAAGTCATAAGCTCTGCAGTCGGAAAAATAATGGATGAAATTGCTGAGAATTATTTTGATTACAATATAAATATCAGGAGAATGCTTAAAAAAAGCGGTTATGCAGAGGATTATATACGATCGTATTTCAAAAAACTCACGGGAAAAACACCGGTGGCTTTTTTGCACGACATAAGAATAAAACACGCTGTTTTTCTTATTGAAGTATATTCGAAAACTCTTTCGCTGCAACAAATAGCGGAGCAGTGCGGATATACTGACTATGTATATTTTTCCAAAAAATTCAAATCTATAACCGCAGTGTCCCCGAAGGAATATAAAAAAAGCTTTGAATCAAAAACAGATACAGGCGTTACAGATATATAAGAAAAAATGAAAAATGCTGAACGGTATTGTTCAGCATTTTATATTTTTTATAAACTCCGTGCTATCTGCAAAGCCTGAAAATCATATTTTCAAGCAAAAGGTATTTGTTCACGGCAGAGGATTTCATCTTTTCGTCATATGACGAAATTATTCTGACAATGCGTTCACACGGATTCGGAGCACCGTTTTTTGTTCGGGCATAAAGATTCGAAAGGATTCTGAAATCATTTTTTACAACAAAATCCCGAATTCCCGTTTTTGCCGAAATCTCGGCAATATTCATTCCGAGACTCTTGTAATAGTCAACGGTATAAAGCTCGCTTGCCTTGTTGGAAATAGCGCCAAAAATATAGATTTCAGATTCTTTTTCTGCCTTCAACACCGAAAGCGCCGCCATTGCTCTGCCATAATCCCCGTCAAAAATACCTTTTGACACATCATCAAGCCGAGCCTGAGTATTTCTTATGCAGACAAAATCAATATCTTCATTGTACACCGTCGGAAGCTCACGGCACAAAGCATATGCACAAAGCTTTTCGATCTCGGAAATAAGGGTACACATATCGTTGCCCACAGCTTCGATAAAATAGTCCACGCTTGCAGCATCAATCACAATCTTTTTTGCATCAAAATGGCGTTTCACCCATTTTTTCAGCGACGGACTTGTGGGAGATTCGTGATCAAACTGTATTTCAAGCACATTTTCGCACTTTGAAAGCACTTTTACACTTTTCGCATATTCCGATTCCTTTTTTGGGTTATGGGAATAATAAAATACAAGACATACTCCAGACGGAAAATACTCGCAAAGACGGGCAAGGTCGCTCTTTTCTTTGTCGTTCATCTTGTCAATGGGCACTCCGTCTGCTTTGATGACGCGGATGGCAGGGGGCCCGGAAAAATCAACCTCGTCAGCAAAAAAACTGTCGCTGTAATCTATAGCAGGGGCGGTGTTTACCGCATCGAGCAATCTTTCATAGCTGAAATCCTCGGCGTCGATAACATTAACATTGCTGTCGCTGTCGCCTGAGGATTTGCAGAGCTCAGAAAAATAAAACCGCTTCATATATTCCTCTTCGCCTCGGAAAAGGTATATACCAGCAGGAGATTTTTCCTTTATACGTGCTTTAAGCTCGGATAAATTTTCGTTATCCGAGCTTTTTGTCTGTTTCTTTTTGTAATATGAATAACCTGCCATGGATCAATGGAAGAAAAGCGGAAGCTCTTCAAGGAAAACAATGTCATCACGCTGTGCGGCATCACCTTCGGCAAGAATTGCCGCTCTTCCGCAAACGATTCCGCCTGCTTCTTCGATAAGCTTTTCGAGAGCTACAACAGATTCGCCCGTGCTGATGACATCATCGACGATAAGAATCTTTTTTCCCCTCATCATTGCGGCATCGGCACCGTCGAGATAAAGAGTCTGGACAGCAGCTGTGGTTATTGATTTTACCTGCACTGAAATTGGGTCGACCATGTACGCTTTTAACCCTTTTCTAGCAACAAAATGCTTCTTTTCGTTGAGAATTGTTGCCATTTCGTGGATAAGCGGAATACCCTTTGATTCGGCAGTTATCATATAATCGTGCTCGGGGATCTTTTTTACAAGCTCAGCAGCGCAAGCGTGAGTAAGCTCGATATCGCCGAAAATTACAAAGCCAGCAATGTCAAGATGTTCGTTTATGGGGCAAATCGGAAGATCTCTTTCAAGACCTGCGACATTAAGTTTATAATATTTCTGTTCAGCCATGGAAAAAATTCCTCCATATTCGGAAAAAAGTTCGTTTTATCTTTGAAAATATCCTTCAACCCATGTTTTCGGGGAGAGATTTTCCACCGAGAATATGAAAATGCAGATGCTTTACCGACTGCTTTGCATCTTCGCCGCAGTTGGTGATAACGCGATAGCCGTTGGTACAACCTGCCGCCTTTGCGATGGCAGGAATGTTTTCAAAAATATGTGCCACATACGACGAATTTTCGGAATTGATACCGTCGCAGGAGGGAATGTGCTCTTTGGGAATAACAAGCACATGAACTGGTGCCATGGGGTTTATATCCTTGAAAGCGAGGATCTTGTCGTCCTCATATACTTTTGCTGACGGAATTTCGCCGGCGATTATTTTACAAAAAATGCAATCCATAGTATATTCCTCTTGATTGATAGAATTTTATGAGACTTTTTGTTGTACATAGGGGAAAACTTCTGCCGATGTTTTCCCCTTTATATTTTTTATTTATGCCAAAAGATTTTTTACGTTGGCAAGTGCATCGTCAAGCTTTGTGGCATCCTTGCCGCCTGCCTGGGCGCTGTCGGGTCTTCCGCCACCGCCGCCGCCTACGATTGCGGCAGTTTCCTTGATGATCTTGCCTGCGTGAGCACCGTTTTTGACTGCTGCTTTTCCGCAGACTGCAAGAAGTGTTACCTTTCCATCGGTGACAGAGCCGAGGACTGCAACGATATTTTCGTCAGAGTCTTTGAGAATATCGCCTGCGGCACGAAGCTCGTCGCCGCTCATGCCATCAAGACGCGCTGTCACAAGCTTGTATGCTCCAACCTGCTGTGCGTTATCTGTAAGAGAGGAAGTCTTTGACTTTGCAATCTCTGCCGAAAGCTCTTCGATCTTGCTCTTAAGCTCTTTTACTTCGCCCGAAACTGCAGCTGCCTTGTCGGCGATGTCCGAAATGTTCTGAGCCTTGAGGTTCTTTGCAGCTTCCTGCATAACGGCGAGATTTTCGTAGATATACGAGAGAACGTTTTCGCCCGTGATACCTTCGATTCTTCTTACGCCTGCCGCAACAGAGCTTTCATAAAGAATCTTGCAAAGGCCTGCTTTTGCGGTATTGGTCATATGAGTACCGCCGCAAAGCTCGGTAGAAAATTCACCCATCTTTACAACTCTTACGGTGTTGCCGTACTTTTCTCCGAAGAGAGCCATAGCTCCCATCTTCTTTGCGCTTTCAATATCTGTTTCGAAGTTTTCGATTTCTGTACCCGAAAGGATCCAGTTGTTTACAAGTGCTTCAACCTGCGCGATCTGTTCCTTTGTCATAGGTTCAAAGTGCGAGAAGTCAAAACGGAATCTTTCTGCATCAACGTACGAGCCTGCCTGTTCAACGTGATCGCCGAGAACTTTTCTGAGTGCCGCCTGGAGAAGGTGCACTGTCGAATGGTTGCGGCGGATCGCTTCGCGCTTTTCGGTATCGATGGCGGCCTTTACTTTCATGCCTGCCTTGATATTACCCGAAAGCACGTTTACAATGTGCATATATTTACCGTTTGCTTTCTTTGTATCAACAACTTCGGCTTCAAAACCGTCGCCACAGATTTTTCCTGTGTCGCCGACCTGACCGCCGCCTTCACCATAGAAGGGAGTTTTGTCAAGAACAACAATGCCTTCGCCATCGCAAAGCTCGTCCACGAGCATGCCTTCTGAGGCAACAGCCATCACTTCCGCGTCGCTTTCGGTTTCGGTATATCCGGTGAATACAGTTTCTGCAATATTTTCAAAAAGGTCAACGTCGTCTTTGCTCCATCCGCCGTTATCCTTGCGGTTTTCGCGGGCAAGCTTCTTTTGTTCGTTCATGAGCTTTTTGAATTCTTCCTCGTCTGCCTCAAAGCCTGCATCGGCAATGATTTCCTTTGTGAGGTCAAAGGGGAATCCATAGGTATCATAAAGCTTAAAGGTATCCTCGCCGGAAATAACCTTAACACCCTTTGCTCCCGCTTCTTCAATAATTTTTGAAAGAAGAGAAAGACCTGTGTCGATGGTGGCATCAAAACGTTCTTCTTCTATCGAGATTACCTTTGCAATATAATCTTTCTTTGCGGAAAGCTCGGGATATGCATTTTCGTTCTGAGAAATTACAACGTCAGAAAGCTTTGCAAGGAAAGCGCCCTTGATACCAAGAAGTCTTCCGTTTCTTGCCGCACGGCGAAGAATTCTTCTGAGAACGTAGCCTCTTCCTTCGTTGGAGGGTTTTACACCGTCACAGATCATAAATGTGGAAGATCTAATATGGTCGGTGATAATACGGATAGATACGTCATTGTTGTAGTTTTCTCCGTATTTTTTGCCCGAATATTCGCAAACGGTGTCAAGGATCTTTCTTACTGTGTCAACCTCGAAAAGGTTGTCAACTCCCTGCATTACGCAGGCAAGTCTTTCAAGACCCATACCGGTATCGATGTTTTTCTGAACGAGTTCTGTATAATTGCCTTTGCCGTCGTTGTCAAACTGCGAGAAAACGTTGTTCCAGATCTCCATGTATCTGTCACATTCGCAGCCGGGCTTACAATCGGGAGATCCGCAGCCGTATTTTTCGCCGCGATCAAAATAGATTTCGGAGCAGGGACCACAGGGACCCGAACCGTGCTCCCAGAAGTTGTCTGCCTTGCCGAGCTTTACAATACGCTCTTCGGGCACATACTGCTTCCAGAAATTGTATGCTTCTTCGTCGTTTTCGTAAACAGAGGGCCAAAGTCTGTCTTCGGGAATCTCAAGCACCTTTGTAAAATATTCCCACGACCATTCGATGGCTTCTTTTTTGAAATAATCGCCGAAAGAGAAGTTTCCGAGCATTTCAAAATAAGTTCCATGACGTGCAGTTTTTCCAACGTTATCAAGGTCGGGGGTACGGATACACTTCTGGCAGGTGGTTACTCTTCTTCTCGGAGGCTCTTTTGTGCCCTGAAAATAAGGCTTCATGGGTGCCATACCCGAATTTATGAGAAGAAGCGAGTTGTCGTTTTGAGGAATGAGAGAAAAGCTGGGAAGTCTTAAATGTCCCTTACTTTCAAAGAAGGAAAGATAGCTTTCGCGAAGCTCATTAAGTCCTGTCCATTTCATTTTTTTAAATTCTCCTTTGGTGTGAAAAAATATCGTTTTTTAAGGATGGGCGAAGGGCAGAATATCAGATATCGATATTCTTTGCATATTTCGCATTTTCTTGAATAAAGGCGCGTCGGGGTTCGACCTTTTCACCCATGAGGAGCGAGAAAGTTTCGTCTGCGGCGTATGCGTCTTCAATGTTTACTTTGATAAGAGTTCTTCTGTCGGGGTCCATGGTGGTTTCCCAAAGCTGTTCTGCGTCCATTTCACCAAGACCTTTGTATCGCTCGGCTTCGACGTTTACACCGCCGAGTTCTTCAATGTATTTATCTCTTTCTTCGTCCGAAAAAGCATATCTTTGCTGCTTGCCTTTAAATACCTTATAAAGCGGAGGCATTGCACAGTAGATGTGTCCCTGTTCGATAAGGGGACGCATATGACGGAAGAAGAAGGTGAGAAGAAGTGTTTTGATATGCGAACCGTCGACGTCGGCATCGGCCATAATTATTACTTTGCCATATCGGAGCTTTGCAATGTCAAATTCTTCGCCGACACCGCAACCGAGAGCAATGATGATTGGCGTGATCTGAACGCTGGTAAGAATTCTGTCAAGGCGTGCTTTTTCGACGTTGAGGATCTTACCTCTCATGGGAAGGATCGCCTGATATTTACTGTCGCGTCCGTCTTTTGCTGTACCACCCGCGGAATCACCCTCGACGAGGAAAAGTTCGGATTCTTCCATAGATTTTGACTGGCAATCTGCCAGCTTGCCGGGAAGAGAGTTGCCTTCAAGGGCTGTTTTTCTTCTTGTGAGCTCGCGAGCTTTTCTTGCAGCTTCTCTTGCACGTGCTGCGGTGAGAGCTTTTTCAAGAACGATCTTTGCTGTGGCAGGATTTTCTTCGAAATAAGCCTCGAGTTTTTCGTGCATTACGCTTTCAACAAAAGGCTTGATATCAGCGTTTCCAAGCTTGCTCTTTGTCTGACCTTCAAACTGAGCTTCGGGAAGCTTTACGCTGACAATGGCGCATATACCCTCGCGGAAATCTTCGCCCGAAAGGTTCTTGTCGTCTGCTTTAAGAAAACCGTATTTTCTAGCGTAATCGTTAAGTATCTTGGTAAGCGAATTTTTAAAGCCTGTTTCGTGCATACCGCCTTCGATGGTATGAATATTGTTGGCAAAAGTGATAAGAGTTTCGTTGTAGGTATTATTGTACTGGAGAGCGATCTCACACGAAACATCTCCCTTTTTACCCGAAACATAAATAACCTCGGGATGAAGCATCTCACATCTCTTTTTCTTGTTGAGATGTTCAACAAAGCTTCTGATACCGCCTTCAAAATGAAGTATCTTGTGGCGGGTTCTGGGGGTGTCATCCTTAACTTCACGTTCTGTTACACCCTCTTCTGCAGCCTGGTTGTCCTCTTCGACCTTCATATCCTCAGAAATATCCTCAGCGGAAACATCATCCATATCTGTGCGCAAATCGTTAAGCTCGATCATAAGACCGGCGTTAAGGAATGCCTGCTCGCGGAGTCTGTTGAGAACGATGTTGTAATCGAATATTGTTTCATCAAAAATTTCAGGGTCGGGCTTGAAACGAACGTAAAGACCGTGCTTTTCAGTCTCACCCTCATCGGAAAGGGCACGGGTAACAACGCCACGTTCAAAACGCTCGGTATATTTTCTGCCATCATGACAGTTTACGATCTCGGTCCATTCGGAAAGGGCGTTTACAACAGATGCACCAACGCCGTGCAGACCGCCCGAAATCTTATATCCATCGCCGCCGAATTTACCACCTGCGTGAAGCACGGTGAAAACAACTTCGACTGTGGGGATGCCCATTTTCGGATGGATACCCGACGGAACACCTCGTCCGTTGTCCTCAACAGATACCGAGTTGTCCTCGTGGATTGTTACGACGATCTTATTACAGATACCTGCAAGAGCTTCGTCAATCGAGTTGTCAACGATCTCATAAATGAGATGGTGAAGACCGCGCTGAGAAGTCGAGCCGATATACATACCGGGACGCTTGCGCACAGCCTCAAGTCCCTCAAGAACCTGAATCTGACTTTCGTCATATTTGTGCATCGATTCGTCGACGTTTGTGTCGGAAAGCTTTACTTCGCCTTCATCGAGTGCTTCAAATTCCTTTTGGTTTTCGTTTTCAAGCATTATTTTTTTCCTTTCTGTCGGTTTTTCCGAAAATTCAGCTTATTTATTTCTGCCTGCAAGGGAAGCAGACGAAAGTGTCGTCAGATACACCCTGCTGTTTTTATTCTTGTTTTTCTTTTTATCATCGGCGGTGACAACAAATGCCTTTGGCAGATCTGTGCCGCACATTTCGAGGATCTTCTTTTTTTCACAGAATTTCAGAAAATCCTTGGTGTCCTTTTCGTGGGACGCGGTGTCGAGATCAAAAATGCCGATGATCTCTTTTTTTCGGACAAGTTTGTTCGAGCCGATGTTTATATGCATTGTTCTGCCTTTCTTTATTCTTTGGTATAAAGTCCGTTTTCAACTTTTATTTTGTTATTCACAAGAGATGAATCAAAAGAATTTTCATCACAGCATGTGATGATGACCTGTTTGTCAGAAAAAAGCGAAAGCAGATGGCTTTTTCTGCCACAATCGAGTTCTGACAAGACGTCGTCGAAAAGATACACGGGATATTCGCCGGTGAGCGAACGGATTATTTCTCCCTCGGCAAGCTTTAATGAAAGAACTGCGGATCTTTGTTGACCCTGCGAAGCAAAGGTTCGGGCAGCAAATTCTATCATATTTTTTTCTTTTTTCTTTTCGCAATCGTCAAAATCGCGGACAATATCACAATGGTCGCCATCGCACTCGCAGTTTTTTGCACTTTCTTCGTCAAAAAAACTGTCGCATCTGCCGTTTTTTCCGATGTAAAAAAGCAAATCGTCCTTATGCGGACCATACTTTGTGGCGCCGTATTTTATTTCATTTTCGATATTTGCGGTGTACAACGAAAGATATTTTTCTCTCGTTTTTTCGGGATCCTTCGGGTCTTCTTTTTCAGAGGACATATAGCGGATAAAAAGATCTTCCTTTTGTCCGGAAATCTCTTTATAAAACTTCGATGCCTCTTTTTCAAGATATTCGGCAAAATACGCACGCTGTTTGGTTATAACCGCAGCAGAATTTGCCAGGGCTTCGGAATATACAAAAAGCAGGTCTTTATCACATTTTCCCAGAAGCTTTGCGTTACGCAGAAGGGTATTTCTTTGAGAAAGAATGCGCGAATATTCATTAAGTGCATGGATATACGACGGTTTAATCTGCGAAAGAGCCATATCGGCAAATTTTCTTCTTTCCTCGGGCGAGCCTTTTATCAAAGAAAGATGGTCGGGGGTGAAAAAAACAGCTCTGAATCTTCCAACAAATTCAGATATTTTTGTTATACCTACGCCTTCGTAAAGCAATCTTTTCTTTTCGGTGGGAAAAAAAGAGATCGACATTTCCTTCGTTTTTTCGCCGCTTTTTATAAATACATCGGAAAAACCTATTGAAATCTCGCTTTTTTCTTTGCCGTGCATAATGAAGTCGGAATCTCTGTTGGTGCGAAAGCTTTTGCATATTGCAAAAAGATAAATCGCCTCAAGCGCGTTTGTTTTTCCTGCTCCGTTTTTTCCGTAAAGCAGATTTACACCGTCAGAAAAAGTGATATCCGCATTTTCGACGTTCCGAAAGCTTTTTGCTTTCAAAAAATCAAGCTTCATGCTTTAATATCAGCCGTTGTTGAGCTGAACAGGAAGGATCATATAGAGGAATCTTTCGGGGTTACCCTCGGATTTTGCATCGGGAGTGATTATCATAGGACCAAGGTTGTGCGAAAGAGTTACCGTCACGTATTCTTCATTGATGGCGCGAAGAGCATCGAGAAGTATCTTGTGGTTAAAGCCGATGTCGAGCTTTCCTTCCACTGATTCTTCGTAAGAAAATTCGTCCTTAAATTTTCCAAGCATGGTAGCAACGCTGATATTAAGATTTGCATTTGCAAAGCTGAGTTTTATCGAGCTTTTTATGCGCTCGTCGATGATAAGAGCCGCACGCTCGATACTGTCAATGAATCTTGCGGTGTTGATTCTTGCTTCAACAGTGCGCTGAGGAGGAATCTTCTTCTTGTAATCAAGAAATTCACCGTCAAGAAGTCTTGTGATGAAATAAACATTGTCAAAGGTGAAGATGATGTGTTTTCTTGCCATGTTAACGGATATCGGTCTGTCACTGTCCGAAATAAGGCGGAGAAGATCGCTTTGTGCCTTGCCGGGCATGATAAAGCGAAGATCAAGGTCGTCTCTTTCGGTAAGACCTTCATCACATCTCATAGAAACGCGAAAACCGTCAAGAGCTGTGATGCGAAGAGAATTTCCGTTTATTTCAAAAAGTGAGCCTGTATAGATGGGCTTGGAATCATCCTGCGAAACAGCAAAGAGGGTCTTGTTTATCATTGCGCGGATCTTATTTTGCTGAAGAGTATAGTTAAGGTCGCCCTTGACATCTGGAAGACCGGGATAGTTGGATGCATCTTTTCCCGAAATCTGAAAATCCGCTTCGTCTGTGACAATGCGCATGATGAGATTTTCGTCCGCCTCGATAGTAACCGGGCCGTCGGGAAGCGAATGGATGATCGCCGATGTTTTTTGTGCATCAACTACGATCTTTCCTTCTCTTTCAACGTCTGCTTCAAGAGTTGTTCTGATACCCTTTTCTCGGTCATAGGAACACATGGTGAGAGTTCCGTCTTTTGCTTCGATGTAGATACCTTCGAGCAAGGGATCTGTGTTTTTAGGTGCAACTCCAAGGCAAACGGGAGCAATCGATTTTTCAAGCATTTTTTTGTCGGCTGTAAATTTCATTTTTTCTTTATCCTTTCCTGAAAGATGAAGGGCGTTTTTGCGATCTTCTTTTTTGGGAAACTTTGCTTTCGGAAAACTCTTTTTGTCTTTCGCGCAATATGAGTGTGAATATAATAAAGGTTAGTTATAGTTACAGTAGGGTTTTCGGGTTTTATGGAAGTTTTGCAAAAATCCTGATTTTGCAAGGGCTTGTCCAAAATTTTCCGTGTGGAAAAATACGGAAAATTTCGGAAATATAATGTGGAAAAATTTGCGTTTTTTCCAATGGCTTCCACAATGAAAAATTTCGGGTTTTGCGGAAAAAACGTTGTGGAAAACTACCGAAACTTTGATATTATCTTTGTCCCAGTTCACGCATGACGGTTTTTATCTTTTCGTCAAGCGACTTGTCGTCCTTTTTCTCGTCTTCGATATATCTTATAGAATCGTGCACAGTTGAATGATGGCGACCGATAAATTTTCCGATTTGTTGCAGCGACATATCGGTAAGCTTTCTCAAAAGAAAGCACGAAATGTGGCGGGCAAGGGCAACATTTTTTGCATGGCTCTTTCCGAGAATGTCTTCTCTTGAAACGTCTGTGTTCCGTGCCACGGCGTCAATTATTTTTTCGGGGCTTATCTCGACGGGGCCTGTGGTAACGTTTCCAACCACCGAGCGAACGAGTTCTTCGGTGATGGGTTGTTTTTTCAGCATAGCGTAGATATTGAGGTGTTTGATGATGCCCTCTATCTGACGCACATTTTCTCGGACGTTTTCTGAAATGTAATCTATGGCCCTGTTGGGAATTTCAACACCCATGTCTATGGCTTTTCTGCGGATGATAGCAGACCGAAGCTCAGGGTCGGGATTTTTTATGTCGATTATAGCACCAGATTCAAATCTTGAACGTATGCGCTTTTCGAGTACTTCGATATCCTTTGGTGGCCGGTCGGATGCAACAATTATTTGCTTGCCCGACTCATAAAGAGTGTTGAATGTGTGAAAAAATTCCAGTTGTGTCGCTTCTTTTCCGCCTATAAACTGAATGTCGTCGATCATCAGAATGTCTGCAGAACGGTATTTTTCGCGGAAATCTGCAGTCGACTTATGGGTTATTGCTGAAACAAGCTCATTTGTAAAATCCTCGCTTGTGCAATAGACGATATTAAAAGACGGTCGTGTCTTTTCGACGTAGTGAGCAATGGCGTAAAGAAGGTGCGTTTTTCCGATGCCCGGCGGGCCATAAAGAAATAGGGGGTTACTTTGTGCCGCGGGATATTGTGCCACCGATACGCAAGAAGCAAACGCCATGCGGTTTGAATCGCCCACAACGAAGTTTTCGAAGGTGTAGCTTGGGCGGTATTCGGGAACAGATCTTGACATAAGAAGCATTCCGTCGCGGTTTCCGAGATCCTCAAAGTAATTTACGAGAGGAATGTTTTCAAGGCTGTCGCTTTCGGAATTGTAAACCTTCGGAAAATTAAGATTCTTTTTTGAAAGTTTGAAGGCGCCGGAATGGGCTTTTGGTTCAACAAGCTCGGGTTCGGCATCAGGATCGGGAGCGATGTAATTGGAGTCAAAGATGATTCCTTTATTTTTCTGTTCTTCTATGAACTGATCCTGTGCTTCTTTTTCGATGAGGTTGAAAAACTGGGTTTCGAATGATTCGGATTCGGTTGAAATAACGTAGGGAGTAATATCAAATCCCATTACGTTTTCAAATGCGGATCGTAGCTGATCCATAAACTTTGTTTCTATGGTTTTCTTTTTGAAAAGATTTGGTGTTTGGAGATACGCCTTGTCATCAACAAGCTTTTGAAGAACAAGGTCTCCGAACCAAAGGTTAAAGGTTGTATCACGCAATTCTCCGCGTAAAATTTCGAGCACTGACGGCCAGATTTCAGATTCCGGTGACATGACGGTCTCTCCTTTCTGCGATATTCACCCACAGTAAAAATATACATCATGATTATACCATAAATCAGTTTTTTTTTCAAGGGCTTTTATATAATTATATAGATAAATATTCCGAAAACTGTGGAAAAATCCTTTTGTATCCAAGCAAAAAAGAAAAACGGAGACTTCTTTTTTATAAGAGTCTCCGTTTGTGTTTTTGTTTTTGAAAAAGCGATATCAGTCGAGCTCGACTTTTCCTGTATAGAGCTCGTAATACCTGCCCTTCATGTCAAGAAGCTCTTCGTGACTTCCGCGCTCAATTATTTCGCCCTTTTCAAGAACCATGATGGCGTTTGAATTTCTGACGGTTGAAAGTCTGTGGGCGATGACGAAGGTAGTGCGGTTTTTCATCAGTCTGTCCATGCCGTGTTCGATATGGCGTTCGGTACGTGTGTCAACAGAGCTTGTGGCTTCGTCGAGAACGAGAATGGGAGCCTTTGAAAGGGCAGCACGAGCAATATTGAGAAGCTGGCGTTGACCCTGTGAAAGGTTTGCTCCGTCGCCTTCGAGAATTGTGTCATATCCGTTGTCAAGGCGCATGATGAAAGAATGTGCGCTGGCGGTTTTTGCAGCTTGTTCTACCTCTTCGTCGGTGGCATCAAGTCTGGCGTAACGAATGTTTTCTCTGACTGTACCCGAGAAGAGGTGAGTATCCTGAAGCACCATGGCAATATTTTTTCGAAGTACGTCCATTTTTATATCTTTGATATTTACGCCGTCGATGGTGATAGTGCCCTCTTCGATATCATAAAACCTGTTGAGAAGGTTTGTGATGGTGGTTTTTCCCGCACCTGTGGAGCCAACGAAGGCAATTTTTTGTCCCGGTTTTGCATAAAGAGAAATGTTTTTGAGAACAGTTTTTTCGGGAATATATCCGAACGAAACATTATCGAGAACAACATGACCTTCCATCTGCTTTTCGCCAGAGAAGTCTTCTGCATTTTCAATGTCGGCGGGTTCGGGATCGCTGTCGATCACAGCAAAAACTCGCTCTGCACCGGCAAGAGCCGAAAAGATTGAGCTGACCTGCTGGGAAATGTTATTTATGGGGAAAGAAAACCTTCTTGCGTACTGTGCAAATACGGTGAGAGCACCGGGTGTAAGGCCCGAAACACACATGAGCACGCCACCGATACCTACGGTGAGAGCATAGCTGATCTGTGAGGTATTTCCCATTATGGGGCCCATTATACCGCCATAGAATTGAGCCTTGAACTGCTTTTCGCGAAGATCGTCATTAAGAGACGAAAACTCTTCGATAGAATCAGACTCGTGGTTGAAAACTTTGATTACTTTTTGACCTGTTACAGTCTCTTCGATATATCCGTTGATGGCTCCGAGGGCTGCTTGCTGTCCCGAATAGAATTTTCGGCTTTTACCTGCGATTATCATGCCACCTTTTGCGAAGATAGGAACGAAAACAACGGTAATTATTGTCAGCCAGATATTTGTGGTTATCATAAAGGTAAGAGTACCGATAAGGGTTACAAGACCGGAGATTACAGAAACCAGCGAGTTATCCAGCATCATACCGATGTTATCGACGTCGTTGGTAAATCGGCTCATTATCTCACCTGTGGGATGATTGTCAAAATATCTGACGGGCAGCTTTTGAAGTTTTCTGAAAAGGTCGTTTCTGATAGCTTCGAGCGAACCTTGCGATACTGTCATCATTATTCTGCTTTGCAGATAATTTGTGATTACCTCTACGATATATACCGAAAGCAGAATGAAGAGTGCCACGAAGATATATACCATAACGTCGGCAAAACCGCCAAAATCAATAAAGTTTATAAGATTTTTAACAGGCTCCTGCACAGCAGAAACGATAGACGAGATAACTCCGTCTGTCATTTTTTCCATGGCGCTCATTTCGCCTGTGATACCGATGAAAGTCGAAATTTTGTTGATGATCGGTGCAAGCATGAAAGAGCCGATAAGGCCTGATACAGCGGCAAAAAGCATACAGAAAATAACGCCGATAAGACGGAACTTGTATTTTCCGACGTAGCCAAAAAGTCTTTTTATAGTCTGTTTTGTGTTTTTTGGTTTACCTTTTCCACCCATTCCTCCGCGAGGTCCGCCGGGACCTCTCATCATCATGGCTTTTTGTGCGGCGGCTGAGGAATTATATTGTTTTTGCAGTTCTTGTAATGTTCTTGCCATTTCTCAGCCCTCCTTTACAGAAATGTCTGTGGAAGTGGCTTTAACTTCCTTGCCTTCCATCTGCGAAACGTATATTTCGTTGTATTCGTTGTTTGATTCAAGAAGCTCTTCGTGGGTGCCGATACCCGTGATCTTGCCGTCGTTCATAACGACGATCATATCGGCGTCCATAACAGACATAATTCTTTGTGCAATGATTATCTTTGTGGAATCGCGAAGACCTGTTTTAAACTGTTCGCGGATCTTTGCTTCTGTTGCAGTATCGACAGCGCTTGTAGAGTCATCGAGAATAAGAATTTTTGGTTTTTTAAGTAGAGCTCTTGCGATGCAAAGACGCTGTTTTTGACCACCCGAAACATTTACGCCGCCCTGCTCGAGCTCGGTTAAATATCCATCTTTGAACGAGCGAACAAAGCCGTCTGCCTGCGACGCATTGGCTGCGGCGATTATTTCTTCCATTGTTGCGTCCTCGTCGCCCCAACGCAGATTATCCTCTATGGTACCCGAGAAAAGAATGTTTTTCTGAAGCACCATGCCCACACCTTCGCGCAGGTTATAAAGGCTGTAATCGCGCACATTTACTCCGTCGACAAGCACTTCGCCCTCGTCGGTGTCGTAAAGACGTGGGATAAGCGAAACAAGGGTGGTTTTTCCGCATCCCGTAGAGCCGATGATGCCGACGGTTGAGCCTGCGGGAATTTTGAGATTTATTTTTTCAAGTACGGGGTCTTCGCTGTGTTTGAAATAGCGGAAGGTGATGTTCTTAAATTCGATATCGCCACGGGTGACGACGGCATCGGGATTTGCACAGTTTTCATCTGTGATGTCTATGTTTTCGTCAAGAACTTCGTTTATACGTTTTCCGCTTGCCATGGCACGGGAGGTGGACATGAACATGAATGTAAGGGTCATCAGCGACATGAGGATCTGATTTACGTAGGTGAGGAACTGCGAAAGATCTCCCACATCCATGGGATTTTCTCCCCCACCCATAACCAACTGAGAACCGAACCAAACGACAAGAGCGATGGTTATATTCATAAAGAGTGTCATGATGGGTCCGTTGAGAATCATGATCTTCATGGCGGAAAGTCCGGATTTTTTGAGGTCAGCGTTGGCGCTTTCAAATTTTTCGGTTTCGTAATCGGCTCTGACAAAGGATTTTACAACGCGAACGTTAGACACGTTTTCTTGAACTGTGGAGTTGAGCTTATCGACCTTTTTCTGCATGATAGAAAAACGGGGAAAAGCGGCTCTGATTACAAGGAAGATGGAGATTATCATCATAGGCACCGTGACGGCAAAAATGACCGACAGCGACGGGCGCAAAGAGATTGCCATGATGAGGGCACCGATCAGCATACCCGGCGAGCGCAAACACATTCGCAGAAGCATGTTTACAAAGTTTTGTATCTGCTGAATATCGTTTGTCAGACGGGTAACAAGCGAGCCTGTGGAGAATTTGTCAATATTGGCAAAAGAAAATTTCTGTACTTGCTTGTATATATCGCGACGGATATCGTTGGCATAGTTTACAGAAGCTTTTGCTCCGAAATATGCGCCTCCCACGCCGCCTGCCATCATCAGGATGGCACAAAGGATCATCATGCCTGCAATTCCCAGCGATTTTGCGGAGGTTAGAGTGCCGTCTGTGGCACCGTTTATTATCATGCCGAGAAACATCGGCATAAGAACTTCGCCTGCGACCTCAATGAGCATACATAAAGGTCCGAGAATAAATTGAAGCTTATATGGCTTCACATAGCTTAACCAGCGTTTCAAGAAAATATCATCCTTTCGTTGTTGTATCGTTAACAGCATTTGTGCGGTGGGAGGGTGGCTCCGTCGGATCTGAGATTTGCCTGTATTTTTTTAAGATATTCGACAAAGTTCGACAGTTCCTCGTTGGTAAGACCGGAAAGCATATTCTCGTCGACATTTTCAAATATCATCTTTGCCTGCTCAAGAATGTTACGTCCCTCGTCTGTGATACTCACACGGTTGCATCGGTTGTCGCTGTCGCTTGTGGCTTTTGTTACAAAACCTGCCTGTTCGAGTTTTTTTATTGTTACGGCAACGGTAGCTGCCGATATATCAAGCTTTTTTGCAATGTCCTTTTGTGTTGGTGGGGTTTCAAATGCCGATATACACAAAAGCATAATGTGCTGGCTTCGGTGCAGATTCAGATCGGACATACGCTGTTCGATGAGATTTCTGTGGAGCTTGTCGGTGTGGATAAAAAGGCGCACCAGCTCGTGGTTTGAAAGTTTTTCTGCACTTTTCTTTTGTTCCATTATACGTTCTCCTTTCCAAAAAATTAGCGAAAAAAATTAGCGCGCTAATATTTAGCACGCTAATTATTATATACTCTTTACTGTCTCTTGTCAAGAAAAATGATGCACATTTCATCAAATTTTCAAATTGAAAAAGCGGATCATTCTTTTTCAAGCGCCTTAAGCTCGGCGTCGACTGACTCATTCTTTTTGATATAGCCGAGAATCTTCACCTTGTCGCGGTGGAAAGCGTGGGGCGGAGCGTCTTTGTTGGAATCGAGTCTTACTCGGACGATACCCTTTAAGGGGTTGGTTTCAACAACGACGCCGCGACCTTCTTCGGTTTCGACAATGGCATCTACTTTGGGAGTGCGCTCGAATTCCTGCTGATATACCTCGTCCTCATAACGCAGACAGCAGAGAAGTCTGCCACAGGTACCAGAGATTTTTGAAGAATTGAGCGAAAGACTCTGGTCTTTTGCCATTTTTATAGAAACTTGGGCAAATTCGCCAAGAAATGTGCTACAGCACAAGGGTCTGCCGCAAACGCCAAGGCCACCGAGCATTTTTGCTTCATCTCGAACGCCCACCTGGCGTAGCTCTATTCTTGTGCGGAAGACAGATGCAAGCTCTTTTACAAGCTCGCGGAAGTCGATGCGGTTTTCTGCTGCAAAATAGAAGAGGATCTTAGTATTGTCAAAGGTATATTCAACACCCACAAGTGACATTTCGAGTCCGAGTTTTGCCACCTTTTCGATGAAAACGCTTTCTGCTTGTTTTTCAAGACGCTTGTTTGCCTCGAGGCGTTCGGTGTCCTCACGTTTTGCAATGCGGATGATCTTTTTCAGTGGCGAAACTATGGTGTCGGTGGGAATGTACCGGTTGCCAATGGCGGTATAGCCATATTCGAGTCCACGGGCAGTCTCGACAATGACGGGTGTGCCAAAGTCGACCTGTTCGCCGTTGGGATCGAAATAATATATCTTGCCTGCTTCCTTAAAGCGGATGCCGATTATTTCTGTTTTGCCCTGTTTTTCCTCTTCTGTCAGATCTTTCTTCTCCTTCTTCGGAGGATAAATCTGATCTCTTAGAGGGATGGCATTGGAATAGTCAAAGGGCTGGGATGTCTCGGTTTCGGTAGATTCTTCGACGGGTCGGCTTTTTGCATAGTTGTTTGACACGAAGCCGAGATCGCTGAGAATTGACGGATCTATCTTGCCTGCACCGCGGTTTTTCTTGTCTCTTTCCCTGTCCTTTTCTCTGTTCTGCTGACTCTGGCCGTGCTGATCGTTGCGGTTCTGCTGAGGCTGTTTGCCTGTTCGGTCGCGATCTTTACGATTTTGCTGGCGGTCGTTTTTACTTTTGTTCTGATTATCTTGCCTTTGATCGTGGTTTGGCTTTTCATTGCGGTATTTGGAAGGCTTGTGCCGAGGCTGCTGATTGTTTTGGTTCTTTTGAGAGTTATCCTTCGGTTGTTGCGCCTGTTCCTCCACAGTATGTGCTGATTGATGGGGTTTTTTGCCGAATTTTCTGCGATCTTTTTGGTGATTGTTTTTTTCGTGTTTTTTCTGTTCCTGATTTCCGCCCTGCTTTTTTTCTTCAGAGTTTTTGTTGACGGTGACGGCAGGCTTAATATTGCTTTCGATAGTATCCTGTTTTTTGTCTTTGGTGCGCTTTGGCGGTGTTATCAGAAAGCCCTTTTTGGTGACAATTTCGCTGTCACCGGGCTTTGTGTTTCTGTCTTTTTTATCCATTTATGTTTTTTACCTTTCTTGGTTAGGTCATTTTCTGACGGCAGAAAAAAGTTCTGCCAATACCGAGCCGACGTTGCCAGATGCCTGTATTCTTTCTGCTGCCCGAGAAAATGCTTCGTAGAGTTCCATGGCTCTGCGCATAGAAACTGCGCTTTTTGCGCTATCAAATTCTGGGCCTTGATCAAAGACGAAAAGTGTCTGCCTTTCGTTTTTCTTGGAAACGGCAATATCCCGACTTGCTATTGCAAGCACGCAGAGTGTAAGGAACAGTTCGTCTTTGTTTGACGGTAGACTTTCGGTGAGGCGATGGTTTTTTTCGAGAAAATACTGTCTCACAAGAGCATAAGCAGTATCTACCGTTTTTATATCCGGGGCATCAAGTTCTATTTTGTCAAGAGCGCATTGCAAACGCGCTGCTCTTTTGACCGATTCTTTTGGGAGTGACGGAAATTTTGTTGCAAAAACCTCCTGTGTTTCTTCCACACTGCTTTTTCCCAGGGTATGCGCCTGAACTCGAGACACAACAGTGGGCAACAGAAGCTCTTTTGACGGTGCGAGAAGAATAAAAATAGTGTTTTGCGGTGGTTCTTCGAGTATTTTCAGCAGAGCGTTTTGTGCGTTGACGTTCATCTTTTCGCTCTCGTTAATGATGTATATATGATATTCGCAGTCTGTCGGAAGCACGTACGCCTCTTTTCTGATTGTGCGAATTGTGTCAACGCGGATCTCAACTCTGCTTTTTCCCGCCTCTTTTTCGGGCGAGATCACTTTTATATCTGTATGGTCCCGATCGAGTATTTTTCTGCATTGGTCGCAGGCAAAGCACGGATATGCCCCGTGTTTGCCGGACATTTTGGTGCAGACTGCGGCGCAGGCAATTATTTCAGCACAGCGCAGGCGCGAAGCCCCGCTTCCGCCTTCGAGTATGTATGAATGGGCAAAGTTGCCGTTTGAAAAGGCCGACAAAACGTTGGTCAGAACCCTTTTCTCGCCTGCGGTAAGCGCAGATACGTCGGGAGTGTTTTTTCCGCCCTGCATTTAATTCTCCATAGTTTTGTATATTGTGTGTATATTCTGCAAAAAATGTTTCACATGAAACATTTTTGTCTGTGTTTCACGTGAAACATAGGCAAAAGCTGTGAACATTCTATAAAATCAGAGCCTTTCGTGGAGCTGACGAGCAAGGTTGATGGTGCCGGGCTCTTTTTGAGAAAGACTGTCGAGCGATCTGCCCGATCCGATACAAACGCATTTTTCGGGATTTTCGGCAATAAAGGTGCGAATGCCGGTGACGTGCTCTACAAGCTTATCAAGCCCGAAAAGGCGTGATGTGCCACCTGTCATAACGATACCCGAGGCAGAAATGTCTCCTACAAGCTCGGGAGGTGTACGCTCGATTACAGTACAGACGGCGTTCACGATGGAAGTGACAGGCTCTTCGATGGCTTCAAGAAGTTCTTGCGAGGATATCTCGATCATTTTTGGAAGACCTTCAATCAGACATCTGCCCTTTACTTCCATCTTGCTGATTTTTTCGCAGGGCCACGCGCATCCGATGTTTATTTTAACATCTTCTGCTGTGCGCTCGCCGATGAGAATATTATATTTTCTGCGGATGTATTTTATGATGGCTTCGTTAACGGCGTCGCCTGCAAATTTGATCGATTCGCAGGTAACAACGTTGTGCATAGAAATGACTGCAACGTCTGTTGTTCCTCCGCCGATATCAACGACGAGGTTGCCGACGGGCTTTGAAATGTCAACGCCTGCGCCGATTGCGGCGGCAACCGGACCTTCGATAAGATAGGTTTTTTTTGCGCCTGCCGAAATGGCGGCATCGCACAGGGCGCGTTCTTCAACCTCTGTAATGCTGGAGGGAACGCTGATGATAACGCGCGGTTTAAAAAACGCCGTACCTGTGGCTCTCTTGATAAGAGATTTGAGCATCGTAAGGGTGGCTCCATAGTCGGATATGACTCCTCCCGAAAGAGGACGGACAGCAAGGATATTGCCGGGGGTTCTACCAAGCATCTGCTCAGCTTCTTTTCCCACCTTAAGAACTTTTCCGCTTACACGGTCGACTGCAACGACCGAAGGTTCTTCGATTATAACGCCCTTTCCTTTAACGTAGACCTGGACGGTTGACGTGCCGAGGTCGATGGCTATATCATTCATTCTTGTTTCTCCTTTCTTTAAAATTTTCTGCTCCTGCTATAAACAGGAATCTGACGTCAGTTGCTCCGCGGTTTATCAACAGGTCGCGTGCTGTGGTTGCTGTTGCGCCTGTTGTTATCATGTCATCAAGGACAATGATGTTTTTCGGAACTTCTGCATTGTCAACAAGCTTCAGACTTCTGCGTGCATTGATCAGTCTTTCCTGTGCATTCAACATCCTTTGGGGCGCTTTATATCTTTTGTCACGCTCGATGAGTTTGCAATATGAAAAGGAAGAATCCAAGCGAACAAAAGTTCGAAGAACTTCTTCCGACTGATCAAAACCGTATTTGTCAAAAAGCGAAACGCTTCTCGGAATATTCGTGAGAAAAACTTCTCCGTTCATTTCCAAAAGCATATCTTTCATAACTTCGCCGCACAGCTTTGCAAAAAATCTGCGGCAGGCGGCGCAGTTGTGAGTTTTGAGGTGATAGATTGAGCGCTGCACCGTTTCGTCCGAAAAACCGAAAAGATATACTGATGGGCTTCCTGTTTTACGCAAATCGGGGTGCGCTTTATAAAAGCTTTCTTCCATGCGTTTGGTGCAATCCTCGCAGAAAGGGCTTTCGATAATGTTTTTTCCGCTGTTGAATGAGATTTTTCCCTTATCAAGAACAGGCACCTTGACTTCGCCGCAGATACAGCAGATTTCGGGGAAAAACAGACGCCCGAAAAAGCGAAATAATCTCATATCTCGTCGGCTGCAGGCAGACAAATGGAAAATTCGCAAAATTCTCCGTTATCTTCCGTATATGAGCGAAAAGAGATGTCTGTACCCATTCGCAGGGCAAGCTTTTTTGAAATGTAAAGCCCAAGGCCAAAGCCTGCGCCTGTTGCACTCTTTCCCCTTTCACGAGGGGCAAAAACGTCGAAGTTTTTGTCAAGCGGAAGGGTTCTGTTTTTTACAGACACAAAGACTTTTTGATCTTTGTCTTCCACCTTCCATGCGATGCTGCCTGCATCTGCACAGTATTTTGCGGCGTTTTCGAAAAGATTGAGGACGATCTCAAAGCAGGCATCGGCGTTTGCAAAAACGTAGATCTCGTCATCACCGAACAAAAGATCCACTGAAAGGTCGCGGGCCTCAATCTTTTTTTCGACAAGAAGATACGCGCGTCTGATCTGTTCGCAGATACCGAAAACTTCGCCGTCAAGCGCGCCATCGTCATTTTCGCAAAGACGGGAGGCGATTCGCGAAAGTCTGTCACTTTCGGAGGATATGACGGCGAGATACTGTTCTTTTTTCTCGTCATCAACTGTTCCGTCAAGCATGGCATCGGCAAAGCCTTTTACCGAGGTCAGCGGAGATCTGATATCGTGGGCGACGGTAGAAAGCAGCAAGGAAGTGCGCTTTTGCACTTCGTCAAGCTTCTTTTTTTGAGAAAGATGACGCAGGACAAGAAAAATATTGCCGCACAGCAAAAAAACCGACACTGTCGCCACTGCGATAAGACAGATACCGGTGATAGTCATTCCTGCCACATCCTTTCGGAAAAAACAAATCTACATGATATATTATATATTAAATACCTGAAAATTTCAATCGGTATTTAATGTTTTTAACAATTTTACGAAAAATCGAGTTTGCTGAAAAACTGCGGAACGTATTCTTGCTTTGCCGAGCTTTTTTCCTGGCAAAAACCGTTGACAATTCCCTTTTCCGCAGCATATTTCAGTACCTTTTGATACTCAAGTGTTGTAAGCCTGCGGGAGATCTCGGGAAAATCAAAGGCTTTGTGGGTGGGAAAATACTGGCACATAAGGCTGACGTACAACTTTTCTGTGTCATAATTCTGCGCGAGGTAGTCGATAACTTTTTTTGTTTCGTCGACGTTTGAGGGCAAAACGAGGTGGCGCACGAGAACGCCCCGTGTCATAATGCCGTCAGCGTCAAATTCGGGATAACCGACAAGCGAAAACATTTCGGCAAGGGCGTCTTTTGCATAGTCAAAATAGTCGGGTGCTGATGAATATTTTCCGGAAACCGAGGGCGAAACGTATTTGAGATCGGGCAGGAAAATATCGACAAGACCGCAAAGCGACGAGATCGTTTCGCGCTTTTCATACCCTCCGCTGTTCCAGACGACGGGGATACCAAGCTCTTTTTTTACCATGCGCAGGGCGTTTATGATATTTTTTGCAAAATGGGTTGGGTTTACGAGGTTTATATTGTGCGCTCCCTTGTCGCGCAGGTGCAAAAATACACGGGCAAGCGCATCGTCCGAAAGCTCCTGTCCGTAAGGGGTGTGAGATATCTCGTGGTTTTGGCAGAAAACACAGCGCAAAGAGCACCCCGAAAAAAACACAGTGCCCGAGCCGCGATCGCCGGAGATGCAGGGCTCTTCCCACATATGAAGATCGGCTCTTGCAACAGAGGAAAGAGCTCCGCTTTTGCAAAAGCCGTTGCTTTTTTGTCTGTCTGCTCCGCAGTTTCGTGGGCAGAGGCGGCATTTTATGTCTGTCATCTGCCTGCCTCAACTGTGGGAATACGGAAAACTGCCATGAGTATGCGCATTATCGAAAAGATCAGCGCAGAAAAGAGAATGTTTGCAAGATACTCCGGCAAAACGCCCAGCGCCAAAAGATTGAAAAGCGGAACGTCTTTTGTTACCGCGATGAGATAGAAGAAAGAGAAAAGTGATTTTATCCACACGAGCATCGCCGCCACAAGCAGAGCCGAAAGGGGCGTTCTGTGCGAAAAAGGCTTGCAGAAAGGACCTGCAAAATAAGCGCAAAGCAGAAAAACAATGGGAGAGAAGGCATATGGATTTCCGACAAAAACGTCGAAAACAAAGCCCGAGATCAGCCCGAAATACGCCGCTTTTTTTCGTCCGCCGAGAAGGCCTATTGAAATGACCGAGCCGAGCAAAAAATCCGCCTTGACGGTAAGCCCGGCTACTGCCGAAAACTTGACGGCAATGCGCGGAGCAAGCTTTGTGGCAAGGATGAAAGCGACGATAAAAAACAGAATAAAGAATATATCGGTTTTTTTGTTTTTCAAAAATTTAATCAATCTTTTTCACCTGATCTTTTGTTATTTTTACGGCATAGGAGAGGCGGCAAGGGTATGGAGCGAAACGATATCGTCGTCTACCGTTACTTTTTGCGAATAGGTGGCAAGTATTTCTTCAAAGCTTGCTTCTTCAAGCTTTGTGCGTATGGTTTCCACAATGGTTGTGCTCTTGTTATAATTTTCGGGGTTTGTTTCAACTCTTTTGAGAATATGCACACCAAATGTCGAATCTACCGAACGCACGTCGCCGATCTCCATTTGCTTTAAAGCTTCGCCAAGCTCGGGAGCGTTGGTGGTTTCTCCGGTGGAGTCCATTGCCGACGTGTTGGGATATACGACAACGTAGTCGTTGGGGTATTTTTCTGCAATGTCCGAAAGGGAAGCGCCGTTATTTACAAGCTCGTATATTTCGGCGGCGGTGGCTTTTCTGCGTGCAGATTCTGCATCACTGATGGGGGCACGGGTGCCGTCGATCTTTTCTTGATAAGCTGTGGTGATGAAGATATGCTCTACGGTGTAATAATTATCGGCATAATACTGCTTTATTGAGGCATCGGGTACCTGCATTACGCCGACCTCATCGCCAAAGAGTGATTCTTTGAGCGTTTCTTTGTTCCAGGTGAGAAGATATAGCTTTTCGTAATCTTCATACGTCGTGCCGAAGGTTTCGAGATACTGCTCGAAGCTCATTACCGAGCCATACTTTTCAATGGCGTGGTTTTCGACGGTGGAGCTGATGAGATCGATATATGCTTGTTGAGGCACGAAGTTTTCGTAAAGTACCATGTTTGCCGCTACGATCTTTTTGGCGTCCTCAAGAGCAATTTGCGAAAAATGCTCCTCGTAGGTCTTGCCGTCGGGGGCGGTTAGTCCCCAAAGTTCGTCGTATTCGCCCGAAAAATCCTTGTAATTAAGCACGAGCACGGGCAGAAACTCGCTCTTTTTCTGAGAAAGGAAAAAGCTGTACATTCCCTCGGTCATGCACGCCTGATCCATATGTTTTCCTTCGGTGTCATATCCGCAAATGGCGTGGTCTTTTGGCTTTTCTGTGCAGGATGCGGCAAAGAGCAGCCCTGCCGAAAGAAGGGCGCAGAGGGTTCTTTTTGTAAAACTTGAAATTTTCATCTTTAATTTTTGCCTTTCGGTGATTTATTGTCTGTTTTGAGCACAGCTTGTTATAAGCCTATTATACAATGCAAATCTTTTCTTGTCAATTGTGCGCGTCAAGATATCCTTTTATGTCAAAAAGCTCTTTTTTTGTTTCGGCGCGCAGATAAAGAGGATGGTGGGGGTGGCCTTTTTTTGAAATTGCGCCGCAGGAGAACCAACGGGCGCCGTATTTTTTAGAAATTTCATAAAAATCGCCGATCAGCGAGGGCAGATAATCGCGCTTTTCGATGATCGATCCCCACGCTGCCCATACCGACGGAGTTTTTTGGCAATGGGACAAAATGTATTCAAAAGCCTTGATGTTTTCGGCGTGAAGCGACGCATTGCATTCTTTTTCCATGTCGTCGGGGTTTGTTGCCCGTTGGGCATATACGTTGAACATGATAAAGCTGTCGTGTCCATTGAATTTTGCGATGCGTTCGACCGATTTCAGCGTGTTGTCAAGATCGTCGGGAGCTGCAGTTGACGGATTGATGCCGATGCAGATGAGAGGATCTTTTCCGCGGGTACCGAGAATATATCTGTACTCGCTGTAAAAGGGCGGAACGTAAAGCCATTTTTCGATATCATAGCTTTCCTGCTTTTCAAGAGCGGCGCAAAGGGCGTCGTTGAAGGTAAGCAAAGATATTTCGTCTGTGGTGCAGGACGGTATGTGCATATGCCTTCTCCTTTTGTCAGATTATCTCGCCACCGCCCAGAAGAACGCCGTCGTCATCATAAAAAACTGCCGACTGACCGGGGGTTATGGCACGTTGAGGAGCGTCAAATTCTATCTTTGCGATGTCGTTTTCGATTTGTATGGTTGCATCGGCCTCTTTTGCCGAATATCGCGTTTTTACCTTGATGCGTAGGGGGGCGGATATTTTGTCAAAAGCCTGAAGATTTATGCTTTTTGCAAAAAGTGTGCTTGAAAAGAGCCTGTCCTCGGGGCAGAGCACGACTTCGTTGGTATCCACCCTTTTTTCACTGACGTAAAGGGGGGCAGGAAGCGCAAGACCCAGACCTTTTCGCTGGCCTACGGTATAATGGATTATTCCCTTGTGCGTGCCGAGCACTTTTCCGTCGTCGGTGACGAAATTTCCGGGTTCAAATTTTTCCCCAAGGGCTTTTTCAACGATATCGCCGTATTTTCCGTCGGGGACAAAGCAGATGTCCTGGCTGTCCTTTTTGTGTGCGTTGACAAAACCGTTCTTTTCGGCAATTTCGCGCACCTGCGATTTGTCAAGTGAGCCTAGGGGAAAATGGGCATACTCCACCTGCTCGCGCGTCAGCTGCCACAAAACGTAGCTTTGATCTTTTTTGGGATCGTCGGCTTTTTTGATGACCTTTCTGCCGTACTTTTCGGAAAAAGCCGTGTTGGCATAGTGTCCCGTTGCCACAAGGTCAAAACCGTTTTCTTTTGCATATTCGCAAAGAATGCCGAATTTTACCTTTCGGTTACATTCAACGCAGGGGTTGGGAGTGAGACCTGCGGCGTATTTTTGGGCAAAAGAGCCGATTATCTCTTTTTCGAAATATTCTTTTTTCTCAATAAGGACGTGCGGAATGTCAAGAGATTCTGACAAAGCCTTGGCATCGTTTGCTTCCATGTCGTTTCCGCAAAGAAGCAGGGTGGCAGAACTTACGTCGAACCCCTCGTTTTTTAGAATCAGCATCGAAACCGCGCTGTCAACTCCGCCGCTTATGGCACAAAGCACGCGCTTGTTTTCTGTTGTTTGCATTTGTTTATATCTCTTTTCCCGAAAATTCGCAGGCATAGCCCTGATTTTTAAGAGCTTTTCTTGAAATATTTATACCGTCTTCTGTCTTTTCGAAAACATATGTCAATTTGTGGGGACAGTTTGTGCCGCGAAGGGTGACAACAAGATTTTCGCCGTCATTTTCAGCGCAGGCGGAAAAATCAAGATTTGCATCAAAGGTGGCGGTGAGATCGGTAAGGGTGGGTTTTACGTGGTCGCCGTAAAGGGTACCCTGTGTCCATGCGCCGGGAACAAGGTGGATAAGGCTTGTATAGGTGTTTTTGGATGTGATCGAAACGTCAATGCCACCCTTGTTGTTTTTGTTAAAATAGATCTGATTGAATCCGCAGGGATTTTCGTTGAAGGCAAAGGCTTTGCCGCAAAGGGGGAAGCTTTCGGCATCAAAGGTCGATGGAGCGTAGAACCCGTCAAGAAATTTTGCAAGCTCTTGCTCGTCGCCGTGGCTGTTGCAGGCAAGGATCTTTTCTGCAAAGTTATGGATGCAGTCGATCTCGGGCTGCATTTCGCCCACCTCGGCGATGGCGGAAATGACAATGTTTTTTTCGGGGAAGATCATGCAGAGCTGACCGAAGGCGCCGTCGCCGCGGAATCCCTCGCGCGAGTTGCGCCAGAACTGCAAGCCATAGCCCGAGCACCAATCGGGAGTGCCGTTTGAGCTATTGTCCGAAATAAACGAGCCTGCAAGTTTTACATATTCTTCTGACAGAAATCTTTTTCCGTTGTACACACCGCCCGAAAGATAAAGAAGGCCGAGCTTTGCCGCATCGTCCGACGAAACGTGAAATCCCACGCCGCCCTCCGAAAGGCCTTTGTAAGAAAGCCACAGAGAGCCTTTGATATCCATGTATCTGAAAAGGTGGAGATTCAGAAATTCGAGCACCGAAAGGCCTGTGCGCGCTGTTACACACGCGCCTGCAAGGCAGGTGGCGCCTGTGTTGTATGCAAAATGTGTGCCGGGGAGATATTCCACGTCGCAGGAAAGAAAAGCCGCAATCGGATCGGACGAGCGCATCATTTTTTTCATAACGCAGCCCGAATGTCCCGTGTTCATCGAAAGGACGTTGAGAAGAGTCATTTTTGAAAGGTTTTCAGAAATGACCTTGGGGCATTTTTCGGGGAAAATATCAACTATTCTTTCATCGAGCGACAAAAGTCCCATGGTGCAGGCAATTCCCACGGCGGTCGAACAGAAAGATTTGCTGAGCGAATAAACGTGGTTTTTCTGATAGGGTGAATAGGGAGTGGGAGCGCCCGAAAAGATCTTTTCGCTGTTTTTATATACTGTCAGAGCATGAAGCTCAGAATTGAAGGACGAAAAATCCTTGAAGAGGTCGATTATTGCCGATGAGTAGGTCATGGTTTTTTCCTTTCTGTCGTGGTGGTTTTTGGGGGAGGTGTAGCTTGCAGGGCAAATGATTTTGTTTTATCTGCTATATTTATTCATCGCCTCGTCGATTTTTCCTTCGGTGACGAGTTTTGCTGCTTCGTGAATATTGCCGAAAAGCGAGAAGAGGGTTTCTTTTTCGTTATCGGGGAAAGAACTGAGCACCCAATCGGCAAGTTCCATTTCGGGATGGGGTTTTTTGCCAACGCCTATTTTGATACGAGGAAAAGCGTCTGTGCCGAAATGCTCGATGATGGAACGCATTCCCTTCTGTCCGCCGTCGGAGCCTTTGCGTCGTATGCGCATAACACCCACGTCAAGCGAGATATCATCGTGGATTATAAGGATGTTTTCAGAGGATATCTTGTAAAAATCTGCCGCTTCCTTCACAGCCTGGCCCGAATTGTTCATGAAAGTCTGGGGCAGCATGAAAAGGCATCTTTTTCCGCCAAAGGTCACGTCGGTGCAAAGGGAGGAAAATTTTGAGCGGTTAATGCTGAAATTTTCCTTTTGGCTGATAAAGCTTAATGCCAGAAAGCCTGCGTTGTGACGGGTGAAGGTATATTTGCTTCCGGGATTTCCGAGACCTGCTATGATAAAGCTTATGGGCTCGGAGGAGGAAGAGGTAGATTCGATTTTTTTGAAAAGATCAAATATATTTGCCATTTTTTACTCCTGATATCACTTTTTCACAAAGCTTTTCCCGTTGTTGTCCCAGATGGCCTTGAGCTTTACTATCTTGTCAAGAGAAGCGCCGGCAAAGGGAACGGGAATGCAATCTTTGTCGATTATAAAGCCGTTTACGGCAGTTTTTTCGGACATGATTTCGGTCATCAGCTCGTCAAAGCTCCATTTTTTGTAGCCCGAGGTCTGGGGAGCTTCGTTTTTGAAGCGGATATACGATTCCGAGCGCTCGGTCAGCTCGACCGAAGTGAAAAGCTCGAGCAGGCAGTTTCCGCGGTCGTCTTTGACTATCGCCACCGAAAGCTCGTCGGATTTTTCGGCGTTTTTCTTCATGCAGGGCTGGATAAGGGTGGCTCTGAAAAGTGCGTCGTACATCGAAAGCTCGGCGTTCTTTAGCTTTTCGGCAGGAACGCCGTTGCGGAGATCCTGGAAAAAGCCCGACATTGCGGCACGAAGAAGGATGTTTTCGGGGAACTGCTGTTTTTTGATAAGCTCCTGGGTATTGAGCTGGATGAGGGTGGAAAAACCGAATTTGTAGATAAATCTGATGCCGCGAAGTCCCATTGATGCCGCCTCAGATACGATTCTTGACGCCGCCGGAGGCATGGAGATATCGGGGGTGGTGGTAAATTCGAGGGCATAAACCTTTTGACCTCTCGAAAGAAACTCCGACACGGTGACATCCGCCACTTCTTTTGTCAGGGCAACAAGCGCAACGCCTGCCGCCGAATGGGGACGCTTTGTGTGCTCGGAATAGATGACAAAAAGGCTTTTTGCACACGAAACGTTTTGGAAAAGAGCTTTTTTGGCGTTTTGACAGAGATTGTCGAGTGCTTTGGGGATCTGCACTTTTATTTTTTCGCCCTCGGGGGCATCTTTTTTCGCCTTGGAGATAAGCTCGTTTATTTTTCTTTCGCAAAGAGCGGATGCGGCAATGCTTTGGGCAAGGTCTGCCGAAAGGGAGGTTGCCTTTTCCACATCGGTCGACTGTACAGCGTTGTTATAAAACTCCACAAGCTCGGAAAACTCTCTCTTGTCCTCCTCCGAAACGGGGGCCTGCGAAGGTTGATTGGGCTTTTCCTGCTCTTTTTCTTCGATTTTTTCGGGAGTATCGGTGGTGGCAAGCTCAATATGTGCCTTTTCAATGAAAAATTCTTCGTCGCGCTCATAGGTTATGCGGTATTTGTTGAAGTTTTCCGCAGCGTCACTCCAGAGCGCAAATTCTTTGTCGGAGATATCGATTATTTTTTCTCCGCCGTGATATTTGAGTATCCTTCCGTATTTTTTGCCGTCAGAGGTGTCCTCGAAAACTTCGAAAACGCCGTCGCGGTAGACAGATCTTTCGTTTTCGGGGCGGATAAGTTCTTCTATTGTTTCTTTTTTGTTTTCTTTCTTTTTGTTAAAAAATCCCATGTTATTTCCTTTCGGTTATCAGAGTATATAGGGGAGCAAAAGCTCGGCGGCAAGCACGGCGCCGCAAGAGATGGCGGCAACCTGCATGAGACCGCGGTCAAAAAATGCAAGCACCAGCGCCACGCCAAAACCTATCGCGGCACAGATCGGATTTGACGATGCATAGAAAATGTCGGGTATCGTCATAACCGTAAGCACCGAATAGGGCACGTAGTGCAGAAAAGACAGAACGAAACGGTTTTCGATCTTCTTGCGCACCAGTACCATCGGAAGCATACGCACGAGATAGGTGACAAGAGCACAGGCGACAAGATAGGGGAGAAATTTCATAAAGTCCATGTCATTTTTCCTCCCTTTCTTCGGCGTTTTGGGGATCTATCGGGAAGATCAGGGCAAAGAGTGCGCTTGCAACAAGGGCGCAGATCATGATGACAAAGCCCGACGGAATTTTTGAAAGAAACGGAGTGTAGCGGAAAAGGCAAGAAAGTCCTGCCGAGAATATTGCACAAAGGGCAACGGATCTGCTTTTCTTAGCCACCGGCGTGACGATTGCCACGAACATTCCGTAGATTGCAAGGCTGAGGGCAGACACCACCACCTGCGGCAGGATATTTCCTGCGGCGGCACCAAGAAGAGTTCCTGTGCTCCATCCGAGATACGGCGTGAGTATGAGGCCGTAAAGATATTTTTTCCCGACGGTGCCGCTTTGTGCCGATGCCACGGCAAAAACCTCGTCGGTATTGACGAAAGATATAAGAAATCTGTCGCGCAGGCGAACGCTTTTTCCCAGCTTTTGCGAGAGCGACACCGACATGAGCGAATAGCGCATGTTGATGACTAGCTGTGCACCGCAAAGCTCGATTATTGATCCGCCTGCCGCCATGATGGGTACAGCCGCCAGCTGTCCTGCCGACGTGACGTTGGTCATGGAAATAAGAAGCACCTCAATTATCGTAAGTCCGGCCTCGCAGGCAGAGATGCCAAAGGCGAATGAAACTGTGAGATAGCCGAGGGCTATCGGAATGCCGTCGAATATTCCTTTTTTGAAGCTGTTTGTTTCTGTCATGAGTTTTTCCTTTTGCCGTGAATACAAATATATACTTTTTATATTAACTCCATACAATTCCAAACTATAATATACCACATTACAACAGAAAAGTCAAACAAAAACAGATGTAAAAAAGCGTGCAAAGAGAGCATTTTGGCAAAAAAACGGGCTTTTTTATAAAATTATCCTTCGACAGGTTGATTTTTTCAAGAAAATGTATTATAATACCTAATTAAATATATAGTTTATAAAAGTTAAGTATCAACCAGACTTTTTAAGAAAGGAAGTAAAAACCATGGCTTTTTATTACAGTGAACCTTCACACACCTTCAGCGAATACCTTCTTGTTCCCGGATATTCAAGCGCCGAGTGTATTCCTTCGAACGTTTCTCTCAAGACTCCGCTTGTAAAGTTCAAGAAGGGCGAAGAGCCTGCTCTCTCGATGAATATTCCGCTGGTTTCGGCGATCATGCAGTCTGTTTCGGACGATAAGATGGCAATAGCTCTTGCAAAGGAGGGTGGCGTTTCGTTTATTTACGGTTCTCAGACAATCGAGGATCAGGCGGCCATGGTGCGCAGAGTAAAGAACTACAAGGCGGGCTTTGTTGTTTCGGGTTCGAACCTTCGTCCCGATGCCACTCTTGCGGATGTTATCGAGCTCAAGGAGCGCAATGGATATTCTACCATTGCCATCACAGAGGACGGCTCTGCCACAGGCAAGCTTGTTGGCATCGTAACAGGCCGCGACTACAGAATCAGCCGTATGTCCACCGACGAAAAGGTGGCAGATTTTATGACTCCTTTTGAAAAGCTTGTTACAGCTCCCGAGGGAACCACCCTTAAGGAAGCCAACGACATCATCTGGGATCACAAGCTCAACTCTCTCCCCATCGTTGATAAAAACGGCAACCTTGTTGCTTTCGTTTTCAGAAAGGACTATGACCAGCACAAGACCAACCCCCACGAGCTTCTTGATGCAAACAAGAGTTACGTTGTGGGTGCCGGTATCAACACTCGCGACTACGCAGAGCGTGTTCCCGCACTTGTCGAGGCAGGTGCAGACGTTCTTTGTATCGACTCGAGCGAAGGCTACACCGAATGGCAGAGCCGCACCATCGCTTTTATTCGCGAAAAGTATGGCGACACTGTAAAGGTTGGCGCAGGAAACGTTGTTGACGCTGACGGCTTCCGCTTCCTTGCAGATGCAGGCGCAGACTTTATCAAGATTGGTATCGGCGGAGGCTCTATCTGCATCACCCGTGAAACCAAGGGTATCGGACGCGGTCAGGCAACTGCCGTTATTGAAGTTGCAAAGGCACGCGACGAATACTACAAAGAAACGGGCGTTTACGTTCCGATCTGCTCGGACGGCGGCATTGTTCACGATTATCACATAACTCTTGCCCTTGCCATGGGATGCGATTTCTGTATGCTCGGAAGATATTTCTCCCGTTTTGAAGAAAGCCCCACAAACAAGGTTTGGGTAAACGGCAGCTACATGAAGGAATACTGGGGCGAAGGAAGCGCACGTGCACGCAACTGGCAGAGATATGACATGGGAGGCGCGGCAAAGCTTTCGTTTGTCGAAGGTGTCGACTGCTACGTTCCCTATGCGGGTCTTCTGCACGACAACGTTGCCGTAACGCTCAGCAAGGTTCGCTCTACCATGTGCAACTGTGGCGCTCTCACCATTCCCGAGCTTCAGAGCAAGGCAAAGCTTACTCTTGTCAGCGCAGTGTCCATTGTTGAGGGAGGAGCACACGACGTTCTTGTCAAGGACAAGGTTTCTCACTGAGTTTTCTGAAAAAGGACATTTTGGAATATGAGAATTATAATCGTCGGCTGTGGAAAAATCGGTGCGTCGATACTTGCAAATCTTGCGGCAGAGGGACATGATGTAATCGGTGTGGATTCGAACAGAAGCGTTATTGATGAGCTTTCGAATCTCTATGATGTCATGTGTGTGTGCGGCAATGGTGCCGACAGCGATATTCTTACCGAAGTTGATGCCTCAAAGGCTGATCTTTTTGTGGCAGTGACCGGTTCTGATGAGATGAATATGCTCAGTTGCTTTCTTGCCCGCAAAATGGGTGCGACATATACCATCGCAAGGATCCGCACTCCCGAATACAATGACAAAAGCATTTCTTTTCTGCGCCGAAATCTTGAACTTTCCGATTCTATCAATCCCGAATATGCTGTGGCGCACGAGATCTTCAACATTCTGAAGTTTCCCAGTGCTGTTAATATTGAGACATTTTCGGCACGCAACTTTGAAATGATAGAGTTGATCCTTAAGGATGATTCTCCTTTAAACGGCTTGCGCCTTATGGATATCAGAAAAAAATATTCTGCAAAGTTTCTTGTCTGTGCAGTCCAGCGCGGCGAAGAAGCTTTTATACCCGGCGGAAGCTTTGTTCTTCGCGGGGGGGATAAAATAGGTGTCACAGCAAACCGTGCCGAGCTTCATAAATTGCTCAAGGAGCTTGGTATTTTGCAGAAAAAAGCGCGTAATGTTATCATTCTCGGCGGCAGTACAACCTCTTTTTATCTTGCAAAAATGCTTATTGCTGCAGGAAATTCTGTTAAAATCATCGAAAAGCACAGAGAAAAATGCATTCATTTCGCTGCAGAGCTTCCCGATGCCGTGATAATCAACGGCGACGGAGCACAGCAAGAGCTTTTGCTTGAAGAAGGCATAGATTCAGCCGATGCCTTCGTGTCGCTGACCGATATGGACGAGGAAAATATCATAATTTCCTGCTTTGCAAAGGCGCAGAAAGTCCCCACGGTTATCACAAAGATAAACCGTTCCGAACTTGCCGCCATGGCGCAAAGGCTTGGGCTTGAATGCGTTGTTTCGCCGCAGAAAACTGTGGGCAATATCGTCACAGGCTATGCAAGAGCCCTGCAAAATTCGATTGGAAGCTCGGTTGAGACCCTTTACAAGCTGATGGATGGCAATGTTGAGGTGCTGGAGTTTTCGGTGGGACAGGATTTTGAATACATAAACATTTCCCTGAAGGAAATGAAAATAAAAAAGAACGTTCTTGTCGCAGGTATTATCCGCGGCAGAGTCCCGATTATTCCGTCGGGCGATGACGTTATTATGCCCGGCGACAAGGTGATCGTTCTTGCTTCAGATACCCGTTTGCAGAATCTTTCGGACATGATCGCTTGATTTGAAAGGCGGTGGGACGAAATGAATCTGAAAATGGTTTTTAACACCCTTGGCAATATTATGAAAACAGAGGCACTGCTTTTGCTCGTGCCTCTGAGTGTTGCTTTGATGTATGGCGAAAAGCTGTCTGTCATGGCTTTTGCCGTGACGATAGCGATCGCACTTTTTGTCGGGTTTGCCATGACTCTTTTTACAAAGTCGGCAAACCGTATAATCTACGCAAAAGAGGGCTTTGCCATCGTTGCCCTTGCGTGGGTGTTTATGTCGGCGGTAGGGGCAATACCCTTTGTTATCAACGGCGACATCCCCTTTTATATCGATGCGTTTTTTGAAACGGTCAGCGGTTTTACCACCACCGGAGCATCCATCATTCCGAATGTGGAGCTTTTGTCAAAAAGCAGCCTTATCTGGAGAAGCTTTGCCCATTGGGTGGGCGGCATGGGAGTGCTCGTTTTCGTCATGGCGTTTTTGCCCAGCATCTCCGACCGTTCGATACATATCATGCGTGCCGAGATGCCGGGACCTGTTGTCGGAAAGCTCGTTCCCCGGGCAAGAGATACGGCGAAAATACTTTATCTGATCTATATTGTCATGACTCTTGTGGAAGTGGTGCTTCTCTCGTTGGGAGAGATGGATCTTTTCGAAAGCTTTTTGCACGCCTTCGGTTCTGCGGGTACGGGAGGTTTCGGCATGAAGGCCGACAGTCTTGCCTCCTATTCACCCTACAGCCAGTGGATCATCGGTATTTTTATCATGATCTTCGGTGTGAATTTTAATCTTTATTATCTCATACTCATCCGTCGCGCAAAGGTTGCGTTCAAATCGACAGAGCTCTGGGCTTATGTGGGAGTTGTCGCAGCTTCTGTTCTTCTCATCTGCGCAAATCTCGGCTCGCTTTATGAAACCTTTTCCGAAACTGTCCGTCATGCCTTTTTTCAGGTAACCTCAATAATCTCGACCACCGGATACACTACGGTTGATTTCAATCTCTGGCCTGGCTTTTCAAAAGCTATCCTTTTGATGCTTATGTTTATGGGCGGATGTGCCGGATCTACCGCAGGCGGTCTCAAGGTATCGAGAGTGCTGCTTATTTTCAAGGTCATCGGCCGTGAGATAAAGCAGTCGCTTCACCCCCGTTCTGTCAATACAGTGCGGCTTGAGGGAAAAACTGTTGAGGAAAAAACTGCGATCGGCGTGTGCGTTTATTTTGCGGTTTATATGCTTTGTGTTCTTGTAACCTTTATAATTTTGACGCTTGACCCTGTCGCCGCAGGTTTTGAAACGAACTTTACGGCATCTGTGACCTGCTTTAACAACGTGGGTCCCGGTTTTGCAAAGGTTGGCCCCATGGGCGGATTTTCATTCTATTCGCCTTTTTCAAAGGTGATCCTTTCGTTTGCCATGCTTTTCGGCAGACTTGAGATCTATCCCATTTTGCTGGCGTTTTTCCCTGCCACCTGGACAAAAAGGTGCAAGTAGTCGCTATTTTCCGTTTTTTCTGATATAAAGGTCGATCAGCAGACCAAACGACACCGAAAGCCCTGCCGATGCGGCAACATAGCTTGTGCATTCGCGCAGAAGAATTTTTTCGGCATATCCGAGATTGCAGGTGCTATCAAGGAATATGTAATAAAGAAGAACAAGCGATGCGCAGACGAAGCTGAGCTTTAGTCCCCAAAGAAGATAGCGGACAGACAGATCTTTTGAAGAGATCAGCTTTAAGAAGTATTTTTTCACCGTTTAAAACCTCCTTTTTGTGTTTTGCGGTATCTATTTTGTTTTTGAAAAGAGTTGAAACGAAAATTGTCACAAGTCGGTATATCCACCGCCTGTTATTATCCGAAGGATACATATCTTTCTTTGCTTGAAGTGCTTTCGGCTGACGTTGCGGTTTGCGAGGTATTTATGAACTCGCTGCAGGAGCTCGAAAAGAGCAACCTTGAAAGATACCGCGAAAAGCTGAAAGAAAAGGGCGCAAGGGTTATATCCTTTCATCCGTACACCTCGGCTTTTGAAAGTCTTTTGTTTTTTTCGGAATACGGCGAGCGTATGAAAGACGGACTTGAACTGTACAAAAGGTTTTTTGAGGGCGCGGCAGAGCTTGGGGCAAAATATTTTGTTTTCCACGGCGAGCGCAATATTCCCACGTTTTCTAGAGGCCTTGCGGATGATGAGACGATTTTTCGGGCGTATACGGCGCTTATCGACGAGGCAAAGGCGTTTGGGCTTGTGTTTACCCAGGAAAACGTCAACAATCACCGATCGCACTCTGCGGAATTTATCAAAAAATTAAGAGAGCTTGTGCCCGAGCTTCGGTTTACCTTTGATCTCAAGCAGGCTTTCCGCGCAAAGCAGGATTATGCCGGGATTATACGTGCCATGGGCGACAGGCTGTGCCACATACACATAAACGATTTTGGCGAGCACGAATGTTGTCTGCCATTTACAGGAAACGCCGATTTTTATGATGTGAAAAAAGAGCTTTCGGCAATAAACTACAAGGGCGATTATATTCTTGAAGTGTACAGGGCGAGTTTTTGCGACAATCGCGACCTGTGTGAGTCACTTGAAAAGACGCGAAAGCTTTTTTGTGAAGAATAAAAACGTTTTGATCGATTGAATATGGAGGTAATGACATGAAATGTCCTTCCTGTGGAAATTTTGAAAGTAAGGTGCTCGATTCCCGTCCGTCGGCAGACAACACAAGTATCCGCCGTCGCCGCGAATGTCTGGCGTGCCAGAAGCGCTTTACCACCTTTGAAACCATAGAAAACGTGGCTTTTGTCGTGGTGAAGAAAAACGGCAACCGCGAGATGTTTGACCGCACCAAGCTTGTGAACGGCATGATCCGCGCCTGTGAGAAAAGACCCGTTTCGGTAAAGCAGATCGAAAACGCCGTAAACGAGATCGAGGCAAATCTTCAAAGCTCGATGCGCAGTGAAGTGCCGTCCACCGAGATCGGCGAGCTTGTTATGGAAAAGCTGAAGGCTCTTGACGAGGTTGCATATGTGCGTTTTGCTTCGGTGTACCGTCAGTTTAAGGACATAAACACCTTTATGGAAGAGCTGAAAAAGCTTCTTGGCGAAGGAAACGTTCCGAACGTGAAGTAAATAATAAATTTTTTTGGGCGCCTGCTTTTTGCAGGCGTCGTTTTTGCTTTTGGGCAAAAAAATCGGACAGTCTGATAGCATATGCCTCAAACTGTCCGAATGATTTGTGGTCTTAAAGTATCAATACGAAATGCCGTATCTGTAGTTGGTAAAGGGATTTACGAAAACGCCGTCGATCATTATCGAGAAGCGTGTGCCGTCCTTGCTTGCATAGCCTGTCTTGCCTGTTTTTCCGATGGGCGAGCCGATTTTTACTGCATCTCCCATGGCAACAGAGACCTCAGAAAGGTTTTCGTAAACTGAGATCATACCAAAGCCGTGGTCGATGACGACATATTTGCCCGAGTAGTTATTTTCGCCGACAGCTGCAATTTTGCCGGAGGCTGTGGCATTGACATTTTTGCCTGCCGCTGCTTCAATAAACATTGAGGTGCGCAGATAGGGCAAAGACTGAACGAGGTTCGGGTCGTCCTCAACCTTTGTACCGAAATATGAGGTGGAAGGATTTGATCCTGTTACAGGGTTTACAAATACGTATTTGTTGCCTGTGGTGCCGCTCTTTGCATCGCTCCAAAGATGTGCCTCTTCGCTCTTATTGCAAAGGGTGACAAGCAGTTCTTCGAATTCTTTCTTTGTCACATCAAGCGCTCCGCTGCCGAAATGATTGGTCACGGTGGCGGTGCCGAAGGTCTTGCTGTTGATGCCGATGGTGAAAGAGTCGATGGCGGTGTCTCCCGACATGAGATTTACCTTGTATGTACCTGCGGGAGTTGTGAGGGGGATGGGCAGATAGCAGAAGGTCATGTCGCCGATTTTGTGTATCTTTGTTTCAGGGAGAACAAATTTGTCATCCTCGGGAACGAAATTCAGAACTTCGCCGGCATTGACGTTGTGAAGCTTGATAAAGGTAAATTCGCCGGGAGAAAGTTTTTTGTCAACGGGGGTGCTGTCGCAACCTGCGGGAACATCAAAGAGAATGTCGGTGGTGTAGGTGACGTTGCCGTAATACGTCTTGTCCTCGGTTTCGAGCCATTCGGCATTGATCTCGCAGATAAGACGGGTGTCGGCGGTGAACGCCATTTTTGAGGCAAGATCCGAGAAAAGCTTTTCGCCGATCTCGGCTGTGTCGTTATAAGACGCCCAGTCGGCATAGTGGATCTGGGAATTTCCGTTGAAAACGGTTACAGAGCATCTGTCGGGCATGATAGAAAAGTTTGCCGTGACGTCATCTTCTGCCGATACCATGATGCTGCCCGAATACTGTTCTTCGGACGAGGGAATGCCGCCGGCAAACTCTTCGCCCTTAAGGAAGAACCACTCGGAAAAGGCGGAAGCGTGAACAGTTTCGTCCTTGCCGTTTGCCGAAAGGGTGACGGTGGGCACGGCGTAGTTGTCGTAAACGTAAATAAATTCTTCAAAAGAAAGAAGATCTTTGGCATCATCCGAATCGAGCTGATAAGTTTCGCCACGGGTGTTGGTGAAATAGCATTCTTCGGGGTTGGACGACATATAATAATTGTAGCTGTACCGCTGTTCTTTTTCGATATGAGTGACAACGGCAGGCGTTTCGGCAGAAAGATCACGCGAGGGGGCGCTGACCTTGAACGCGTTTCCGACGACGTTTGCAAAAAGCTCGTGGGAGTCTCTGTCATCAAAGAACGATCGCTTGCCGTTGGGATCGTCAATCGTTATTTCGACCAAAAGATCGGCAGAGGGTTTTTCGGTGTTGACCGAAACGGAAAAATATATAACGAGAATGAGCGGAATGCACAAAAGAACGCTCAGAAAGATGTAGGTTGATTTTTTTAACATGGTGTCGGTTCCTTTCAGAAAAAAATAAGTATATATAATTACATCAAACGATACTAATACAAATATATTATACATATTTTTTCGTCGGCGGTCAATATGTTTTATTTAACATATTTGATATTTTTGTCACTTTGCGGAAAATTTTAAGAAAAAAGCAAATGCGTGGCCGTACTCCTTGGTATTTAAGACGAAAAAAAGAGTGTTTTTGTTCCGATTGCCTGGCGATATTTTTGCAAACTACTTTTTGCGTTTGTGGAAATTGCTGTCAGAAGGGTTCAAAAAGTTCTCACAATGCATATTTTTTACAAAAAGCAAAAAAACTATTGACAAAACTTTTTGTCTGTGGTATTATATTAAGGCTAAAGCTTTGCAATTTAACATTTGCCCTTGTAGCTCAGTAGGTAGAGCACTTGACTTTTAATCAAGTTGTCCGGAGTTCGACTCTCCGCAAGAGCACCAGAAAAAAGACAGATTTCGTAAGGAATCTGTCTTTTTTGTTTTGTTCAGAATTTTCTGTCATAAAGCAATGCGGCCACAAGCACCACGAAGCATGAGCCTGCGTTATGAACAAGGGCTCCTGTAGTGGGGGTAAGCACACCTGTCACAGACAGGGCGACCGCAAGAACGTTTATTATCATCGAGAGGGCAATGCTGAATTTTATGGTTGAAACGGTGGCGTTAGAAAGTTTTTTCAGATATGGAAGCTTAGAAATATCATCGCGCACAAGGGCGACGTCGGCCGCCTCCACGGCGATGTCACATCCCACACCGCCCATTGCAACGCCAACATTTGCGGTTTTGAGTGCAGGAGCGTCGTTTACTCCGTCGCCAATCATGCAGACTGTTTTGTTTTCGTTCTGCAAAAGCTCGATCTTTTCGACTTTGCCTTCGGGAAGAAGCTCGGCGCAGACCTGTGGGATGCCGGCTTTTTTTGCAAAGTATTCGCCGTTAATCCTGTTGTCTCCCGTCAGCAATACCGTGTCCACCTTCATTTGTGCAAGCCTTGATACAACGCTTTTTGCCTCGGGACGCAAAACGTCTGAAAGAGCAAGAATGCCGACACATCTGCCGTTTTTTGCAACCAAAACGGTGATCTTGCCTGTGTTACGGAGTTTTTGGGTTTCTGTCACGGCTTTTTCATCGGGAATTACGCCGTGTTCGGACAAGAAATTTTCGTTGCCGCACAGAATAATTTCGCCGTCTTTTTTTGCGACAACGCCCTTTCCCGCCGACATGGAGAAAGAGCTGGTTTCTGATATTTCAAGTCCTCTTTGCTTTGCGCAGGCGACGATGGCGCATCCGATGGGGTGTTCGCTTTTTGCTTCTGCAGATGCCGCAAGGGCAAGAAGAGCATTTTCGGAAAGATCGCCGTCAAGAGCAACAATATCGCACACCTCGGGTCTGCCGTAGGTGAGAGTGCCGGTTTTGTCAAAGGCTATGGTGTCTGCTTTTCCCATTTTTTCGAGGGCTTCGCCCGACTTTATTATCACTCCGTGCTTGGTTGCCTGGCCTATTGCCGCCATTATTGCTGTTGGGGTGGCAAGCACCAGTGCACACGGGCAGAAAACGACGAGCACTGTGACAGCGCGGGAGATATCTTTGGTGATGATACCCGTGACGATTGCAACGAAAAGCGCCGCAGGCACGAGAAAGCTTGCGCATTTATCGGCGGTTCTTGCCATGGGAGCTTTTTTATCTTCTGCCTCTTTTACCATGCGTATCAGCTTTTCAAGGGTGCTGTCTTTGCCCACCTTTGTGGCTCTGATATCGACAGAGCCGAAAAGGTTGACTGTGCCGCAAAAAAGTTCGTCGCCTACCGCCTTATCGACGGGAAGCGATTCTCCCGTTACCACCGACTGATCGACGGAGCTTTCGCCGCTTATGATAACGCCGTCTACGGGGATCTTTTCTCCGGGGAGGATGCGCAGCAAATCACCCTTGCGGATATCTTTTGCATTTACCACTTCTTCTTTCCCGTCAACAAGTTTTCTGCCTGTGGTGGGGGCAAGGCTGATAAGCTTTTTCAGTCCTCTTTTTGCACGGTCTGTTGTCAGATTTTCAAGTATCTCGCCTATTGCCATGATAAAGGCAACTTCGCCTGCGGCAAAAAGGTCGCCTATGGCGATTGCCGCGATCATGGCAACCGATATGAGCAAAGACGACGATATTTTTTCTATTCCGCGGCGCCAAACCAGCTTTTTTGCGGCACTTGCAAGAATCGGAAATCCGCTGATGATAACTGTTATCCACGCAGGATCGACAAATATGCCAACGCCGAGCTTTGATAAAACAAAACTTGCAACAAGAAAAACACCGCCGACTATTGTGGCAGGGATGCTTTCGAGGATATCACAGATTTTTTCGATCATAAAATACGCTCCTGTCTTGAAATTTTTTGGAAATTACAATATAATGTATCATATACAGAACATATTGTTCTGTAACATATCTTATGATCTTTTTTCTGATAAATCAATAAGCAAATAATGGGATATGTAAGATACCGAACATTTTTGAAAAATCGTTTTGGAGGAAAGTATGGACAGACGGCAGAGAAAGACAAGAGAGGCCATATTTGCGGCGTTCACCGCTCTTTTGGCAGAAAAAGATTACGGTCAGTTAACCGTTCAGGATATTATTGACAAGGCTGATATCGGACGAACAACCTTTTACGCTCATTTTGAAACAAAGGATTTTTTGCTTAAAGATCTGTGCGAAGAGCTTTTTGGGCATATAATCGACACGGCAATGGGGCTTCCCGGCGGATACTATCATTGCTCGTGTGCAAACAGCACCGATTCGGTTTTTCTTCATCTTTTACGGCATCTGCAGGAAAATGACAGAAACATTCTCGAGCTTTTGTCGTCCCAAAACAACGAGATTTTTATCCGCTATTTCAAGAGCAATCTGAAAAAGCTGATAATAACGCAGTATGCCGACAAGGGCGTATTGAAAAATGACAAACTGCCGCAGGATTATCTGGTCGATCACATTTCTTCCTCGTTTGTCGAAACGGTGGAATGGTGGATCTCGAGAAAAATGAAAGAAAGCCCCGAGCAGATGACCCAATATTTTTTGGCTGTAATAGAACCTGTTTTACAAAAGCCAGAAAATGGGTGAGAAAGCCGACGATATTTGTCTTTTCCCGTCAAATTTCGATTGACTTATGAATATGATTGCATTATAATATTTATTGAAGTAACAATTCAAAAACATTCTTGGAGGTTTTGAAGGCGGCAGGTTTGCCGTCGGAATTTTTTATGAAAGTCTTTCAGCCAAAAACATTTACACTTCTCAAAAATTACAGCGGCAAGCAGTTTGTGTCTGACATCATTGCAGGCATAATCGTCGCCATCATTGCCTTGCCCCTTTCGATCGCCCTTGCCATGGCGTCGGGCGTGTCCCCCGAAAGAGGTATTTACACCGCCATTTTTGCAGGCTTCGTTATTGCCCTGCTTGGCGGCAGCAACGTGAATATTTCGGGTCCCACCGCGGCTTTTGCAACCATTGTGGCAGGGATTTACGCTCAATACGACATGAGCGGTCTTGCCCTTGCCACCGTTATGGCAGGTATAATCCTCATTCTTATGGGTATCTGCCATTTTGGTGCCCTTATTAAGTACATACCTCTCACGATAACCACCGGTTTCACCTCGGGTATTGCTCTTACCATTGCCATCGGACAGATCAAGGATTTTCTTGGGCTGAGCTTTGGCGATGCAAAGCCTGTTGAAACGATCGAAAAAGCAGAGGCTGTTGTTGAAAACATCGGAACTATCAACGTGATGAGCCTGCTTGTCGGTCTTTTCGGACTTGCTATCCTTATCATCTGGCCGAAGCTTGGCAAAGTGGGAAAGCTTGTGCCCGGTTCACTTATTGCGGTGCTTGCGGGAACAGTCCTTGTGAAGCTTTGTTCTCTTGACGTTGCCACCATCGGAGATCTGCACAAGATCCCCACGGGTCTTCCTGCTTTTTCTGCCCCCTCTTTCAGCCTTGAAACCTGCCGCGAGCTTTTGCCCTCGGCGTTTACCATTGCCATTCTTGCCGCCATTGAATCGCTTCTTTCGTGCGTGGTTTCTGACGGCATGATCGGCGACAAGCATAATTCCAACACCGAACTTATTGCCCAGGGCGCGGGCAACATTGCATCTGCCCTTTTTGGCGGAATCCCTGCTACCGGCGCCATAGCCCGTACCGCCGCCAATGTTAAAAACGGCGGAAGAAGCCCTGTTGCCGGAATGGTTCATGCAGTGGTTTTGCTTTTGGTGCTTTTGGTGCTTATGCCGTATGCCGCGTGGATTCCCATGCCGATAATCGCCGCAATCCTTTTTGTGGTGGCATACAACATGTGCGAATGGCGACAGTTTGTGAAGATCTGCAAAATGGCACCCAAAAGCGACATTCTTGTTCTTGTCGTCACTTTTGCTCTCACTGTTATCTTTGACCTTGTGGTGGCAATAGAGATCGGCTTGCTTCTCACTGTGATCCTCTTCCTCAAGAGAATGACCGACGTAACAAGTGTGCGCGTGTGGGACAAAAACGGCGCAAAGGCATACCCCGACGGCACAAAGATATACGATGTTGACGGCCCGCTCTTTTTCTCGAGCGCCGAAAAGCTTTCGCAGATCTCTCCCGATGAGACAACGAAAAACATCATTATCAGAATGCACGACGTGCAGGCGCTGGACGTATCGGCGCTTAAGGTGCTGACGTCGCTTGTGGATGGTTGCAAGAGCCGCGGAGTAAGAGTTGTTTTTGCCCACGTACAGGCACAACCCATGAAGATCCTCAAAAAATCGGGATTTTTTGACAAGGTGGGCAACGAAAACTTTGCCGACACGATCGACGATGCTATTCTTGCCGTGTCGAAAGCCTGAAAATATATAAATACAAAAAGGAAGGAGACCTGCTGTGAACGACGCATATTACAAAAGTCTTGAGCCCTTTTTTGGCTCGTGGTATATAAAAGAATATATCGGTCGTGGCTCGTACGGGCAGGTCTATCGCATAGAAAAAGAAGATATCTCGGGCAGTTATTCTTCTGCCATGAAGATAATCTCTATTGGTGGCGAGAACGATGCAGTCGGTTTTTCGGGCGGAATGACGCAAGAAAACCTTGACGAATATTACGGAGATCTTATCCGAAATATTATAAAGGAATTCAAGATGATGGAAAAACTGAAGGGCAATACCAACATCGTCTGCTACGAAGACCACGAGATCAGAAAGCGCAATGACGGAGCAGGCTACGACATTTTTATCCGCATGGAGCAACTGGTGCCGATAAACAAGCATTTTGGCACCACCTTTCCCGGAGAGGACGAGGTTTTGAAGTTGGGCATTGATATGTGTCGTGCGCTTGAGCTTTGCCACAAAAACAACATCATCCACCGCGACGTCAAGCCGCAGAACATTTTTATATCGCCGACAGGCGATTACAAGCTGGGCGATTTTGGTGTTGCAAGAAATTTTGAAAATACTGTGGGCGAATTTTCTGCTAAGGGCACCTTTGATTACATGGCGCCCGAGGTTCAGTTGCGTCAGCCATACGGCGCTACGGCGGATATTTTTTCGCTGGGTGCCGTGCTTTACAAGCTGATGAACAACGGAAGGATCGCTTTTTTGCCCGATTATCCCGAAACTGTGCGATCGTCCGACTACGAAATGGCGCTTGAAAAAAGGCTGAACGGCGAAACGCCGAAACGCCCTGTGCTTGCCAGCAACCCTTTTTCCAACATCATCATAAAAGCCTGTATGAGCGACCCGTCGCAGAGATATGACTCTGCCGAAAAAATGCGAGCAGAGCTTGAAAGAGTTTTGAGAGTGAAAAACGGAAACGTGCAGTATTCCGATTATGCACTCGGTAAAAACGGAGAGGGATTTATCTTCAAGGGCACATCTTACCTTGAAAAAACTCCTCAACCGCCACCTCAAACTCCGCAGAAAATGCAGGATATCGGCGAAAGCTATGAAACCCACATTTTCCCCGTGCAAAACGAGGTACAGAAAACCGAGAAGATGCCAAAGGTGCACGAGGTGCAAACGCAAAAAATTCCACCTGTTGAAAGAACACCCAATGCGCCGCCGACCGAAAAGCCTTTGCCGGAGGAAGTCGAAAAGGTCAGAGAATTTATTACACAAAAAGCAGAAAAACCTCCGATTTCAGCGACCAAGCCGATCGAAAATAAACACACGAAAGACCTGCCCGAGGCGACAGATACAAAACCCATCACCACCCAACCCAAAGAAATAAAGTCTGAGAAAAAAATGAACGGAAAAAAACAAAAACTCTTCATAGGAATCACCATTGCCGTAATCGTGCTTGTGATCCTCATCATCCTTGCAGGCGTCGGCGTTGTTGTTGCCACAAATCCTGCTCTTCACGACAAGCTTCAATCGATACTTCCCTTTGATATAAGCTTTCTCAAGCCCGACACGGATGCCAAAGCCCCCTCACACGGAGAGAAAACAGAGATCGTTGAGGAATGGCAGATCGAAAGCTATGAAGAAAAATATCCCTTCTATGCTATCGAGCGTCTATATGTTGACGGCGAAGCGACCGATGAATACAGAGTCAGCGAAACTGTTACAAAATACACCGAGGACGAGGCGAGAATATTCTACAGCATCAACCTTGATACAGGTGTTGCCACAAGAACCCTTTATCTTAACGGTGCGCCCACCGATTACGTTGAAGCGGTGACTGCCATGGCGCAGACCGAATGGGTGATCGAAGGCTACGAGACCGATTCTTTCAGAGAATATGCCAGAAAATATGTGGACGGATCAATGACCGACGAGACCTGCTACACGGGCAGGACCTTTGAAAGTGCATATTTTGTCAGCATTGATGGAGATGCCATGACAGAGCTTCTTTACGTTGACGGAAAGCCTGTTTCATCGTCCGAGATCACAGAGCTTGCCGGCGAGGTTTGGGTGCTTGAAGGGTTCGAGGTGGATACCTACCGCCAGTATGCAAGAAAATATGTGGACGGAAACCCCACCGACGAAACAAAGCTGACAGGTCTTGTTTACAAGGCAGAGGATTACTACATCTATGAAAAAGAAAGCCAGATGTATTACCTCATCACTTATGTAAACGGCATCCCCATGAACGATACCAAGCGCGGATATATTGCAAGTTTGGCGGGAATTGCCGACGCGTGGGTGATATCTGAATATTACGAGGCGGCAACCTATAATGAATATGCCGAACGTCATCTTTACGGCGTGAACACCGGCGAAGTGCGCTATACAGGTGCGAAAAAGCAGATAGTCGAGTGGGTAGTCGAGGGCTACAGCAATATCGCTCCATACTATCAGTACGAGAGAAAGTATGTCAACGGCGAAAGAACATACGAGACTCGTTATACCACACCCTACAAAACAGACCCTGCACGTGCACCAAAGCCGGTTACTCCCACAACTCCTTCGAAACCTGTGGAGGTACAGCCTGACCCCGTAACACCCGTAACTCCCGTTGCTCCCGAGCCCGAACCTGTTCCCGAGCTTAAATACTATATGAATCCCGACGGAAGCATCAATTTTTCGAAGCTTCAGGTGGAATATTGGTATGACGAGATGGATCGTGAATACAAGATTTGGTACGATAAGGACGGAAATGAAGTTATCCGCTTTGCCACAGGTGCATATAAGGTGCGCAGAAACAACAAATAAAACTGCAAAGAGATCGGTAATATTGCCGATCTCTTTTTTGCGCAAGCGTTGCTTTGAGACCACTTTAATTTTAATATATGCATAATTTGGTATTGATTTTTTGTCAAAAACATGGTATACTATTAAAGTACAAAAGTTCTTTGTTTGCCCGGTGCGAACAAAGGTCACACTAACCGGGGACATAGCGGAGCCTTGTACCTGCAATCCGCTACAGCAGGGGCGAATTCCCGTCTTGAGGGATGCTTCTGTGCGGTCCGCAACCTAAATTTTCCGTGTTGAGATATGAGTCTTGCGCAATTGCAGCTCTCGAACCATGTCAGGTGGGGAACCAAGCAGCATTAAGGGATGTCTTGTGATGTGCCGCAGGGTAGCTTGTGTTGAGCGGAGTTTGGGAAATGCGCGCATAGAGGTTTTTCGATTTTCGGGTGTGTGATCTTTGTTTGCATCGGGCATTTTTTTGATAAAGGAGTGTTTTTAAAATGGCATACAGATTTTTGCGTTTTCCCGAAGGAAAAGCGAAGGCGGTAACTTTAAGTTATGACGACGGCTGCCGCGACGATATCAGAATGGCACAGACCATTACAAAATACGGTATCAAGGGCACCTTCAACATCACAACACCTGCAGAAGAGCCGAATTTGTGGAGGCTGACCGCAGACGAAATACGCGAGCATATTCTTGAAAACGGCCACGAGGTGGCAGTTCACGGTGCGTGCCACCGCGCCGAAGGAACGCTTCGCCCCATCGAAGGAATACAGGACGTGCTTGAATGCCGCAAAAACCTTGAAAAGGCTTTTGGCAGAATAATAAGGGGCATGGCGTATCCCGACAGCGGCATAGTGAGATTTTCAAACGGTGCTTCTTATTCTTCGGTAAAAAATTATCTGACCGAGCTTGATATTGCGTACGCAAGAACTCTCGGCGGCGACAACGACAGCTTTATGCTTCCTGCCGATTGGCACGCATGGATGCCCACCGCCCACCACATAAACCCACAGATTTTCGAATACATCGACAAATTCCTTGAAACAAGGACAGATGCAGATATTTATTCTGCAGCCCGTTATCCGAGACTTTTCTATCTTTGGGGACACAGCTTTGAGTTTGAGCGCAACAAGGATTGGGACAAGCTCGAGAAGATATGCGAAAAGCTTTCGGGCAGAGACGATATTTGGTATGCCACAAACATTGAAATCTACGATTATGTAAAGGCGTATGAGTCGCTTATCTACAGTGCCGACGGCAGTATGGCATACAACCCCACCCTTTATACTATTTGGTTTGACTACGACAAGAAGCTTTACACAATAAAGCCCGGTGAGACTATAAATATCTGACGGAAAAAGAGGAAAAAATCATGAAACTTCAATATCTTGGCACGGCGGCTGCCGAAGGAATACCCGCGCTTTTTTGCAAATGCGAAAGATGCACCGAAGCGCGTAAGCGCGGCGGAAAAAACATCCGCACCCGTTCGCAGGCGATAATCGACGGAAAGCTTCTTATTGATTTTCCTGCCGATACATACTACCATTCTCTTCTCTATGGCATAGAGCTGGCAGATATCCGCCACGTTCTCGTTACCCATTCCCATTCCGACCATCTTTATCCCAACGACATATATATGAGAACTCCCGGTTTTTCAAGCCTTGGCAAGACCGAGGAGGAAAAGCTCCATTTTTACGGCGGAAACGGTTGTATGCGAAAGATCAACAGCTATATGGCAACTGTGGGATTTGATCATCACGAATATCTCGGTGTTCACGTTTTGACGCCCTACGAGGAATATAAGATCGATGAATACACGGTTATTCCCCTTGATGCTGTGCACGATGTCACTGCGGCTCCTCTTATCTATATCATAAAAGGCGCCGATGGTAAAACTCTGCTTTATGGCAACGACACAGGATATTTTGCCGACAAGGTTTGGGAATATCTTGAAAACAGCGATATCCGCTTTGATTACGTTTCGCTCGATTGTACCGATGCAAACATTCCCGACAGAAGATACATCGGCCACATGAACATTTCGGAAAACGCGCAGGTGCGCGAAAGACTTATTGCCATGGGACGCGCCGACGAAAAGACTGTTTTCTGTTGCAACCACTTCTCTCACAACGGATATGATGTTCTTTTTGAAGAATTTTCCGACCTTGCAAAAAAGAACGGATTTATCGTATCCTACGACGGTATGACCGTGGAATTTTAAGAAACAAAAAAGCCGCCCGATGGCGGCTTTTTTTATTTCTTGTTTTTCAGCTCTTCGCAAAGATATCTACAGTTCAGCACTTTTTCGGCTAGCATAAATTTGTTGTAATAATAGTGATTTGCCGCCTCAAATCCGATGTGTGCGTCGTTTTGCATCAGATCATACAGCAACAGGGTATTTTCTTCTTCGTCTTTGATAAGAGAAGTGAGATATTCGGCGTTGCAGTTTTCTCTTTTGTCTATAAATTCCGATTGGATATAGCAGGAAGAGAATATGGCATGCGCCGCATAAGCCATTCGTTTGAACATACAATCGGGCATAGCTTTTACAAAAGAAAGCCCGATTTTCCATTTTTCACAAAGTTTTTTCAACTGTGATATATAGATGTCTCTAGGATAAATTGAGCGCCACGTGTCAATGTCGTCATACGAAAAGCAGGTCATGGTTGCCTCAAAGCCCGTAGGTTCAAGGTACAAAAGGTTTGAAGGGCCTGCGTTTTGGGGGCCGAAATACAGATTTTGTATAACGAAGGGAAACTCACGGAAAGCGTCAGAAAATACAGAAGCCGCTTTTTTCACGATCGGTGCATCTTTTCCAAACTCTTTTAAGAGCAACTCGTCATATTTTTCTTCTGACGGATCCGAAAGGCAGGCGGAAGCGATCTTTAGATTGACCGATGGAAAACCGCCAAGTGTCCAGGATAGCATCAGATGGCGAACGCCGATCTTGTTAAGAGATGCCATGTGCTCGCGAACAAGATCGAAAACGGGAAGATACGGCAGAGTACTGCATTCCCAGGTAACATTGACCTGAACCTTTGCCGCTATCTCATGTCCTGTTTTTGCGGCTTGTGACCATATCTTTTTTGCAAGCTCGGACGGACCCGGGATGGACATGCTGTAATCGCGCACTGTGCCGCTTACCCCGCCAATGCAGAAGTCTTTATATGCTTCGCTGTTGGTTTGGATTATAACCTCTTTGGGAAGGTTTTTTATACAGAGAGCTATCTCCTCTTCGCTCATAAAATCTTCCCACGCCCAGGTCCAGGCGATGGTTTTTATATCGGGGTTTACTTTTCGCGATTCTTCGGACACAGCGGTAATGATGTTTGAAATGAGTTTGTGTATTGGCACTTCCTTGCATTTTTCGCACTCGGTGATGCCTTTGTTTGATTTGCAATGGGTCAGGTTTTCCGAGCAGGTGATGAGGAAAAATCCACCAAGGTCGGGGATATCCGAACAAATATCGAGCACAGATGAACGCAGATATTCGTCAACCCTCTTATCTCCCGAGCAAAGAGTACCGTAAAAATCCGAGCGACTACCGAGAAGATCCGGGTTTGAATCGAAAAAATCAAGCGGCATACATCTGGGCTCATTGAGGTACAAAAACACCTTTATACCGTATTTTTTTGCGGTTTTTACCAGCTTTTTCAGGTTTTCGCGGCGGACAATATAACCTTGTGAATACTTTTTGTCGAACGGAAATTCCGTCAGCTGATACAGACACGCAGGTAACCACACAGCGTTTACTCCCGTGTTTTTGTAGCTTTCAAGAAGTGTATCGGGAAAGGACAGAGATATATCGCGGTCGAGCGCCGAGGCATACAGCCCACAGAAAGAATATATCATGCGAAGACCTACAGCCTTTTCGCACGGGGAGCTTTTGTTTTCTTCGCAGAAAAAGTCGAAGGGCACTTTTCCGTCGAATATATCGCCGAAATGCGACGTCATGATGCTCTTTATTTTTTCAAGAGCCTTTTTTGCCTTCGTGTCGGGTTCGGTATAGACAATTCTTTCGCAGAAAGGTTTGAAATTACCAAGCTTTATTCCGAAAAAATCGTCTTCTTTCAAAACCGAGGCAAAATCGTCCTCGGTCATATCAAGCACCGAAAGAAGCTGATCGTAGGGCAGAATATGCCATGCGTTGCGCACAGTAGTGATATATCCTCGCTCGCGCCAGAGATCAAGGTGCTTTTGTTGCGGAAGGCCCATGTCGTTTGCCGCTTTTTTGATATTTTCCTCGTCAGTGCCGAAAACTTTTGCAAGCTTTGATGCCGAAACTGTTTCCCACAGGCGAAAGACCGCTGCGTGGAAGGAAGTGGGAAAATGAGGGAGCGGTAATTTTTTATCTTTTTTTACGGGAGGTAGTTTCTTGTATTCCATAGTTATGAGTTTTTCCAGTATTTTCTGTCAAGGTTTCGGAACTGCACGGCTTGTGCCACGTGCTCTTTTTTGATGTTTTTGCTGGCGTGCATATCGGCAACTGTGCGTGCGACACGAAGAATACGATCGTATCCGCGAGCCGAAAGCCCCATTCTTTCAAAGGCGTTTTTCATAACCTCCTGCGCCTCGTCGTCGAGAACGCAGAATTTTCTTATCATTGCAGGGGTCAGATCGCCGTTGGCGCGAACTCCCGTGCCCTCGTATCGCTTTTCCATGATCTCCCGGGCGTTCATAACGCGCTCGCGTATTTTTTCCGAGCTTTCGGCAAGAGAAGTATCCGAAAGCTTGTCGTATGAGAGGGACGGCACTTCGACCTGAATATCCATTCGGTCAAGAAGCGGCCCCGAAACTTTTGAAAGGTATTTATCGATAAGAGATCTTGAGCACGAGCATTGCTTCACAGGGTGGCCGTAATAACCGCATTTGCAAGGGTTCATGGCACAAACGAGCATGAAACGGGCAGGAAAACGGAATCTTCCGCCGACTCTTGTGATGGTGACTTCGCCGTCCTCAAGGGGTTGGCGCAGACCGTCGGTGGCATCCTTTGAAAATTCGGGCAGCTCGTCGAGGAAAAGAACTCCGTTGTTGGAAAGAGAGATCTCGCCCGGCTGAGGAATTTGTCCTCCGCCGATAAGTCCCGCCGCCGACATGGTATGATGAGGCGAACGGAAGGGGCGACGGGTGATGAGCGTTTCGCCCGAGCCGATATTGCCGGATGCTGAATATATTTTGGTGGTTTCGAGAGCCTCGTCAAAGCTCATGGGAGGCAGAATGCCCGGGATGCGCTTTGCCAGCATACTTTTTCCCGTGCCGGGAGGGCCGACGAGAAGAATGTTGTGCATTCCGGCAGCTGCCACTTCGATGGCAAGCTTGATCTGCTCTTGTCCCTTGACGTCGCAAAAATCGGGGATTTTATCGTAGGACAGCTCGAAAAGTTGGGATTTGTCGCATTTTGCAGGGGTGATGATATTACCCTTAAGAAGATGAAGAGTAAGTTCGGAAATGTCCTTTACGCCGAAAACGTCGATGCCGTCGACAACAGACGCTTCGTTTACATTGTCATACGGAACGTACATTTCCGAAAAGCCTGCATCTCGTGCTGCGATGCACATTGAAAGGATGCCGTTGGTTTTGCGCAAAGCGCCGCTTAACGAAACCTCGCCTGCAAAGCATTTTCCCGAAAGATCACAATCGCAAAGCACGGTGAGCTTTAAAAGAGCGAGAAGAATGGCAAGGTCATAGGCTGTTCCCTGCTTTATCATATCGGCAGGGGCAAGATTTACAGTTATTGCCATCGACGGAAATTCAAGACCTGCGGATTTGATAGCCGCCTTGATTCGGTTGTACGATTCCTTGACAGAAGCGCCGGGCAGACCGACGATGTCAAATTTTGGGACTGATTTTGTAGCAAAGCATTCGACGTCGACGATATATCCGTCAATGCCGAGAATACCTGCGCTGTTTATTTTTGAAAGCATAATAAATATCCTTTTTTATCACAGCAGAATCTGCGAATTTGTGCCATAGAAGATGTCGCCTTTTCCAGAAATCTTTTTGCAGAAAGCATCAAAGGCATCCCAGCCATCGCAAAGGTCGAACTCGTATGCGTGTGCCCAGATATATAATATCTTGGGAGAATCGAACGTTTTGGCAATAAACTCATCGGCAAGCTCGTTCATCTTGTCAAACTCGGGATAAGCGTATACTGTGGGGTTGAAGCGGAAAAGATTTTCCTGTAATTCAAAGGAATAGTTTGAGGTTATAGTGCGGGAATATTTAACCCCGGTGTTTTCCTTTATGATCTTTGCAACTCTGTCATCATTGTTGACACCGCCGCAGGGATATGCCATGCCGTGTACCTCGTAGCCGCAAAGCTCGGAAAGATTGAGACGGTCTTTTTCGACCTGGCGGATGATTTCTTTTTCGTCGGCGATCTGCGTAAGATTGGGATGAGTCAGAGTGTGGACTGCGACTTCGTGTCCTTTGTAGACAGAAGCAACTTCGCTCGGCTGCACTTTTACGTGTGAGCAGAATTTTCCGTCCCGTTCGAGTCTTCCGTCTCGACCCAAAAGCTCAGAATTGAGATTGAAGGTACATTTAAGCCCGTATTTGTTGAATATTTCGATAAGTCGGATATCCTGTGTAACGCCGTCGTCAAAGCTGAAGGTGACAGCTTTCATTTTTCCATTGAACATAAGGTTTTCCTCCAAACATCAAAGAATCCAGATTGACGGGTCGCGTCGGGAATTTCTGCTTTTCACCACGTCGTCAAGGGTCTGACCGTCAATGTAATTGTTGATGGCACGTTCGAAGCCGCGCCAGAACTCGAGGCACTTGCCGTTGTCCTGCTCGTCGGAAGAAACGTCCACTTCGCCCTCTGCGGCGCGGAAGATCTCGCCGATCTTACAGTCCGAGGCCTTTTTTGCAAGGCTATATCCGCCGCCATTGCCGCGGGCGCCCTTTACAAGCTCGGCTTTGGACAAAAGCGAGATTATCTGTTCGAGATACTTTATTGTGATATTTTGCCTTTCGCCGATGTCCTTGAGCGGAACGAAGCCTGCGCCTGCATTTTCGGCAAGATCGACCATGATTCTAAGGGCGTATCTTCCTTTGGTTGAAACTTTCATTTTTCAAGCTCTCTTTCTCGGTTTTCATACCAAAACCATATGATTTACGCTTTCAGTATAGCACACAAACACGTTTTTTGTCAAGCAAAATGTTATAAAAGCGGCAAAAATGCATAGAATATAGATGAAACCCGTAATTTTTGAAAGGTGAATACGTTATTATGAATTCAACAGTAAGAAAAATCTCAATACCGCGGCTTGTTCTTGCCTGCCTTTTGTCTTTGGCGGCAGGATCTTTGGGCGGACTTTTGGCAGGAAACAGTTTTGACACCTATTCTGCGCTTCAAAAACCGCCCCTTGCCCCTCCCGGTTTTATTTTTCCCATCGTCTGGACGGTGCTGTATCTTCTGATGGGGGCAGCGTCGTATTTTGTTGCCGAAAAGGGCGGCGAGGACTCGCGAAAGGCGCTGACGACCTACGCTTTTTATATGGTGCTGAACATCCTGTGGCCGACAGCGTTTTTTAAAAAAGGCGCAATACTCGGCGCGCTTATTCTGCTTGCAGGTCAGTTGATACTGATTTTTGCCTGCATAACGGCGTATCGAAAGATAGACAGAAAGGCGGCGCTTTTTATGATCCCCACAACGTTGTGGAGCCTTTTTGCCTTTTATCTGAACCTTGGATTTCTTGTGCTGAACAGATGAACGGAAGAGGGCTTGTAGCAAAATAGTGCAGAATCACAATCTGAGCCAGAAGGTGTACATAGGTACGTCGAGAGGTGAAGATTGTGTATAATACAAAAAAGTTATGATTATATTGAAAAAACGGCTTTTCAGCCGTTTTTTCTACTTTATATTACATTCAAATTATTTTAGAGTTTTCTTATTTGTATGATCTGTGCATTTTGATACAGCCCTTTTCTTGCAAAAGGGCAAAAAAAAGACAGCTTGTGAATATCACAAACTGTCTTCGTATGGCTAATATTAATAGTCTATATACCAACAAAAATTTGCTATTTAACAGACTCAGCCCTTACCGCAGCTTACTTATACTTACGCTTGCGGGCAGCCTCGGACTTTTTCTTGCGCTTTACGCTGGGTTTTTCGTAGTGTTCTCTCTTGCGGAGCTCTGTGAGTACGCCGCTTCTTGCACACTGTCTCTTGAATCTGCGAAGTGCGCTGTCGAGATTTTCACCGTCTTTAAGTTTAACTTCTGCCATTTTTTTCCCTCCCTCCGCATAGGCAAAGAGATAATTGTATTTTTGTGCTACAATGTATTATATAACAATAAGATCGACTTGTCAAGGGCTTTTTGAAATTATTTTCCCAAAACAGGCAATTTTCTTATTGACAATACCGGTTTTTTATTTGACAACGATGTTGATGAGCTTTCCGGGAACAAAGATTTCCTTGACGGTGGTCTTTCCTTCGAGGAACTTTGTGAAGTTTTCGTCGGCTCTGACTGCGGCGATGGCGCTGTCCTTGTCGATGTCTGCAGCAAGGGTTACGGTGCCGCGGAACTTGCCGCAGATCTGAACACCATATTCCACAACAGAATCAACAGTCTTTGCTTCGTCGTAGGTAGGCCATTTTTCGATCGAAAGGAAGCTGTTCTCGCCAAGCTCGTGCCACATTTCTTCGGTGAGATGGGGCGCAAAGGGATTGAGAAGAGTGATGAAGGTTTTCAGCTCGTCAACTGTGAGGGTGCCTACCTCGTAGATCTCGTTGATAAGGCTCATCATGGCGGCGATGGCTGTGTTGAACTTCATTTCCTCGATATCGCGGGATACCTTCTTGATGGTCTTATGGAAGGAAGACTCGAGCTTCTCTGTGGCGCCCTTGCCCTTTGCGATATCTGCAAGACCTGCCACACGCTCGATAAAGCGCTTGCAGCCCTTAACGCTTGAATCGCTCCAGGGAGCGGCGGACGCATAATCGCCCATGAAGAGTATGTAAACTCTCAGAACGTCTGCACCGTATTCTTCAACAACATCGTTGGGGTCAACAACGTTGCCCTTGGATTTGCTCATCTTGTCGCCGTCGGGACCAAGAATAAGACCCTGAGCGGTACGCTTTGCATAAGGCTCGTCCACGGGGACTTCACCGATGTCATAAAGGAAGCGGTGCCAGAAACGCGAATAGATCATGTGACGGGTTACGTGTTCCATGCCGCCATTGTACCAGTCAACAGGGAGCCAGTACTTGAGCTTGTCGGGATCTGCAAAAACGCTGTCGTTGTTTGCATCGATATAGCGCAGGAAGTACCAGGAAGAGCCTGCCCACTGGGGCATGGTGTCTGTTTCTCTCTTGGCGTTGCCGCCGCACTTGGGACATTTGCAGTTGACGAACGAATCGATCTTTGCAAGTGGGCTTTCGCCGCCCTCGCCGGGGGCAAAGTTTTCCATGTTGGGAAGACGGAGAGGAAGCTCTTCGTAAGGTACGCCCACCATACCGCACTTTTCGCAGTGTACGATCGGAATGGGCTCGCCCCAATATCTCTGACGGTTGAATGCCCAGTCCTTCATCTTATACTGAACGCCCTTTTCGCCAATACCCTTTTCTGTAAGGAAAGAGAGCATCTTTTCGATGGCTTCCTTCTTTGTGGCGATGCCATTGAGGAAATCGGAATTTACCATTTCGCCGTCACCTGTATATGCTTCTGCCGAAATGTCTCCGCCCTTGATTACTTCGATAATATCAATACCAAACTTCTTGGCAAAGTCATAGTCACGCTCGTCGTGGGCAGGAACCGCCATGATGGCGCCTGTGCCGTAGCCCATCATAACGTAGTCGGAAATATAGATGGGAATTTCTTTTCCGTTGGCAGGGTTGATGGCGGAAATACCGTCGATACGAACGCCTGTCTTGTCCTTTACCAACTGGGTTCTTTCAAATTCAGTCTTCTTGGCACATTCTGCTTTGTAAGCCTCAAGCTCTGCGATGTTTGCGATCTTGTCGGCGTATTTTTCAATAATGGGATGCTCGGGGGCAATAACCATGAAGGTAACGCCGAACATGGTGTCACAGCGTGTGGTATAAATACGGAGCGATTCATCGCAGTTGGTGAGGGCAAAGTTTACAAATGCACCCTCGGAACGGCCGATCCAGTTTTCCTGCTGGAGCTTGACGTTGGGAAGATAGTCTACCTTTTCAAGGCCCTGAAGAAGCTTGTCGGCGTATTCTGTGATGCGAAGGTACCAAACGTCCTTGGACTTTTGGATGATGTCGCTGTGGCAAATGTCGCATTTTCCGCCCTGTGAGTCTTCGTTGGAAAGAACGACCTTACAGTGAGGGCAGTAGTTTACGAGAGTTGTGGCACGGAAAACGAGTCCCTTGTCAAACATCTTGCGGAAGATCCACTGAGTCCACTTGTAATACTTGTCATCGGTAGTATCAATAACTCTTGTCCAGTCAAAAGAGAAGCCGACTCTCTTGAGCTGGGAGGTAAACTTTTCGATGTTCTTGTCGGTTACCTGACGGGGGTGGATGCCTGTTTTGATGGCATAGTTTTCGGTGGGAAGACCGTATGCATCAAAGCCCATGGGGAAAAGAACGTTGAAGCCTTCCATGCGTCTTTTTCTGGAAATAACTTCAAGTCCCGAATATGCCTTGATGTGGCCAACGTGCATACCTGCGCCGCTGGGATAGGGGAATTCGACGAGACCGTAAAATTTCGGCTTTGTGAAATCATCGGAAGCGTGGAATATGCCTGCTTCTTCCCATTTGTCCTGCCATTTTTGCTCGATATGTTTGAAATCGTGTTTCATGGTTTTTCTGTTTCTCCTCTTAATATATGAATAAAAATTTTTCAGTCTTCCTTTTGGGCGTATTCGACGGGAGTGCCTTCTGCCCAGAGCTTTTCGAGCTTATAAAAATCTCTCGATTCTCTGCCGAAAACATGGACGAGAACGCTGTCGAAATCAAGAAGCACCCAGGACCCGTCGCCTCTGCCTTCGACGCGGGTGGGGTCGATGCCTTCAAGGCCGAGCTTGTATTCAACTTCGTCTGCAAGGGCGTTTACCTGGGTTCTGGACGAACCGCTGGCGATGACGAAATAGTCGGCGATGACCGTTTTTTTGTTTACGTTTATGATCTTAATATCCTTTGCCTTTCTGTCGTCGAGGATCTCGGCGATGCGCAGGGCAAGGGCTTTTCCCTTTTCAAGAACTTCTGCCTCGTCTTTGTCATCGATGTCCTGAGGTATCGAGGAGATGAGCTCTTCGTTTATCTGTTCGATCTTTTTTTCTTCCATTTGGTATTCCTTTCGTGTTTTATGCCGCGATGGCCGGGGTTTCTTCTTCGGCATCAGAAACGGCAGGAGTATCGTCTGCTACAGGGGGGGTGGGCTCTTCGGAAGTGCCGGGCTCTTCGGGAGTATCGGTTACCTCGGGAGTATCAGATACCTCGGGAGTATCAGTCACATCTGGAGTATCGGTCACCTCGGGAGTATCGGTTACCTCGGGAGTATCGGTCACCTCGGGAGTATCGGTTACCTCGGGAGTATCGGTCACCTCGGGAGTATCGGTTACCTCGGGAGTATCGGTCACCTCGGGAGTATCGGTTACCTCGGGAGTATCGGTTACCT
>SVTM01000040.1 GCA_015063785.1 Oscillospiraceae bacterium | reverse complement strand
TATGTTCGACTGGCAGGTCTTCCATATTATATCACATTAGGAGGATTTTTTCTCATCGGTTAACCTCTTTTGAACCACGCGACTATCGCGTGGTTTTCTTGTAGACAACAAAAAAGGTCCTCGAAAGAGGACCTTTTTGTTATCAGATAGAATTAGTCTTCTGCAAGGAGAAGTTCTCTCATTTCTTCGAGGTTTGTCTCGTAGTTAGAGAGGTTGGACTGATAGCTGGATGTGAATGTGTTAGACTTGTTGCCAACCTGGCTGATGATGGAAGGTGCATAGCCATCATAGAGGAAACGAGCGTTGTTCTTGATAATGGGAAGCATAGCTTCGGATTCAACGTCACGTGTGCTCTTTACTGTAAGAACTGTGTCAAAGTAGAGAGGTGTGAGTTCCTTAGCGCTCTGGAATGCCATTTCTTCAAGAACGGCACCTGTGAGGGTAAGGTCAGGGTTGGTAACGGGGATGTATGTAAGAGCTGTCATGTTGGAAGATCTGTTCTGATATTCGGAATCTTCGTCCCACTTCGGATAAGGAATGATACCAAAGTCAAATTCGACTTCGGAAAGACCTGTTACGCCGCCGAGGAAGGTATCGCGGAACATGGATCTGCCTTCTGTAAATGCAAGGATCTGAGCGTTGTAATCGGAAGCTTCTGCAAATGCCTTCTGACCGTCAGCGAAGAGATCAACGATTCTCTGATACTTGTCGTGTGTTTCAGAGATGTCCTGGTTGAGAACGGGCATGTTGTCAGCATCCTTTTCGAGAGGCGAGTAACCTGTCGAAACGAGGAGAGCATAGCAGAGTTCGTATGTCCAGCCGGAGAGACCCCACTGGTCGTCAGCAAGAGTCATAAGGCCGTCACCGTTAAGGTCTTCAGCACCGAGAGCAACGAGTTCTTCAAACTTGTCCCATGTCCATGTGCCGTCAAGAACGTCCTGGTAAGGATATTCAAGGCCGAGTTCATCAAAGATGTCCTTGTTAAAGAGGAGACAGTCGATGGAGTCGATGTAGAGAGCGTAGTCACCTGTCATAACATAGATCTTGTCACCAAAGCAAAGATCGTTTGTGATGTTCTGGTACCACCAGTCTTCTTCGAGGTTGATGTAAGGAATTTCGTTCCAGTCAACGAAGTATCTTTCGAGGATCATCTGAGGCATACCTGTGTGCTGAACGTGTGTGAAAGCGTGGTATGTCTGGTCGCCCGACTCGATGAGAGAACGGAACTGAGTTGTAGCTTCGGACTGGCCGCCGCCTGTTGCTGCATAGCCGCCCTTAACGATGTTAAGAGTGATGCCGAAGTGGTCTTCGATAAGCTTGTTTCTGCGGTAAACAGTGTCGTTTACGGGCTTGGAGTTTTCTTCTTCAGCGTAGATAACCTGACCAACCGAACCGGTGAGCAGCGAGAAGGTGGAACCTTCGAAGTTACCTACATCTTCAGCGGGGATGTTGGGAGAAAAGTCGTTGTCGAGACGGTTTTCCTCAACCTTTTCTTCGCCGCCCTGCTGTTCGCCCTCCACTACTTCGTTTCCGTCAACATTTTCTTCGTCCTTTGTACAGGATGCGAAAAGGGAAACTGTGGGAACAGCCGCAACAAGAAGTGCTGCAAGGAGTGTTGCTGTCTTTTTCATAGTTTTTTCCTTTCTTATGGTATAGAAATTTTAATTAACCCGCGAAAAGACAATCGCGAGTTTCTACACGTGTTATTATAGCAACAAAACCCTGTATTGTCAATAATCCTTCGATTTATTCAGCACCTTGCACTATTTGCCGCACCGCAGATTTGGCAAAATAAACAAAAGCCGTCCAATTATGGACGGCTTTTTGCATATTAAACTTAGTCTTCTGCAAGAAGAAGCTCTCTCATTTCTTCAACACCTGCTTCGTAGGATGAAAGATTCGACTGGAAGCTGGATGTGAAGTTGTTTGTTCCCATACCGATGATATTGGGATAGAATGTGTGGTAGAGGAAACGAGCGTTGTTCTTGATGATGGGAAGCATAGCTTCGGATTCAACGTCACGGGTGCTCTTTACTGTAAGAACTGTGTCAAAGTAAAGAGGTGTGAGTTCCTTTGCACTCTGGAAAGCCATTTCTTCAAGAACGGCACCTGTAAGCTCAAGGTCGGGGTTTGTAACGGGGATATAGGTAAGAGCTGTCATGTTGGAAGATCTGTTCATATATTCAGAATCTTCGTCCCACTTGGGATAAGGAAGAATACCGAAGTTGAATTCAACTTCAGAAAGACTTGTTACGCCGCCGAGGAAGAGGTCAATAAACATTGCTCTGCCTTCGGTGAATGCGTTTCTGTAAAGCGAACCGTCAGAAAGCTCGGAGAAAGCAAACTGACCGTCAACAAAGAGGTCGCAAACAACCTGGTACTGGGAGTGTGCAAGCTCGATGTTCTGGTTGATAACAGGCATATTGTCGGCATCCTTTTCAAGAGGAGCATAGCCTGTGGAAACGAGGAGCGCGGGATTGAGTTCATAGCCCCATCCAACAAGACCCCACTGGTCGTTTTCCTTTTCCATAAGGCCGTCACCATTGAGATCTTCTGCACCGAGCTTTACAAGTTCAGTAAACTTGTCCCATGTCCATGTGCCGTTGAGAACATCCTCGTAAGGATAGTCAAGACCAAGGTCATCAAAAATGTCCTTGTTGAATACGAGACAGTCGATTCTGTCGATGTAGAGGGCGTAGTCACCTGTCATAACGTAGACCTTGTCGCCAAAGCAGAGGTCGTTTGTAATGTTCTGGTACCACCAGTCTTCTTCGAGGTTGATGTAAGGAATTTCGTTCCAGTCAACGAAGTATCTCTCGAGAATCATCTGGGGCATACCGGAATGCTGAACGTGTGTGAAAGCGTTGTAGGTCTGGTCACCCGACTCGATGAGAGAACGGAACTGTGCTGTTGCTTCGCCCTGACCTGTACCTGTCGATGCAGCGCCGGTCTTGACAATGTTGAGGGTAACGCCGAAGTGGTCTTCGATGTTCTTGTTTCTGCGGTAAACCGTATCGTTTACGGGCTGAGAATTTTCTTCAGCTGCGTAAATAACCTGGCCTGTCGAGCCGATGAGCATCGAGAAGGTCTTGCCTTCAAACTTGCCTACATCTTCAGCAGGAATGTTGGGGGAGAATTCGTTTTCGAGGGGGTCTTTTTCCTCGTCAACATTCTGTTCTACGTTCTGTTCGCCGTCAACGTTTTCGTTTTCTTTTGCTTCATCCTTTGTGCAGGAGGCAAAAAGCGAAACTGTGGGAACAGCCGCAACAAGAAGAGCCGCAAGGAGTGTTGCTGTCTTTTTCATGTTTTTTCCTCTCTTTTTTGTTTTTAACAAAACGGCATGTGCAGATTGCACACTACCAAAATGCACTATCATTCTATCATACATTTTCTGTTTTGTCTATATATTTTTAAAAAAATTAGCAGGCATTTGTGTTTTTTTACAAACAATCATGATTTTGGACAAAAAAAGCCGCCCCTGAAAAAGGGGCGGCAGATCGTATGGTTTATCAGTCTTCGGAAAGGAGAAGTGCTCTCATTTCTTCGAGATTTGCCTCGTATGTGGAAAGGTTCGACTGATAGCTCGAGGTAAAGGTGTTAGACTTGCTCGAAACCTGACCGATGATGTTGGGATAGTAACCGTCGTAAAGGAAACGAGCGGTATCCTTGATGATAGGAAGCATAGCTTCCGATTCAACGTCACGGGTGCTCTTTACGGTAAGAACTGTGTCAAAGTAAAGAGGTGTGAGTTCCTTTGCGCTCTGGAATGCCATTTCTTCAAGAACGGCACCTGTAAGCTCAAGGTCGGGGTTTGTAACGGGGATATAGGTAAGAGCTGTCATGTTGGAAGATCTGTTCATGTATTCAGAATCTTCATCCCACTTCGGATAAGGGATAATACCAAAGTTGAATTCAACTTCGGAAAGTCCGGGCACTGCACCGAGGAAGTGGTCAACAAACATTGCTCTGCCTTCGGTGAATGCGTTTCTGTAGATAGCTGTGGTGTTCGACTCGGCAAAAGCAGTGTTACCGTCGGCAAAAATGTCAACTATCTTCTGATACTTGTCGTGAGCTTCGGATACGTTCTGATTGAGAACAGGCATATTGTCGGCATCCTTTTCAAGGGGCGCATAACCTGTCGAAACGAGAAGCGCGGGAGCAAGCTCGTAGATCCAACCTACAAGACCCCACTGGTCAACTTCTCTTTCCATAAGGCCGTCACCGTTAAGGTCGTCTGCGCCGAGCTTTACAAGTTCTGTGAACTTGTCAAATGTCCATGTGCCGTCAAGAACGTCCTGGTAAGGATATTCAAGACCAAGCTCGTCGAAGATGTCCTTGTTGAAGATAAGGCAGTCGATCGAGTCGATGTAAAGAGCGTAGTCGCCTGTCATAACGTAGATCTTGTCGCCAAAGCAAAGGTCGTTTGTGATATTTTCGTACCACCAGTTGTCCTCAAGGTTAACATAGGGAATCTCGTTCCAGTCGACAAAATACTTTTCGAGGATCATCTGAGGCATACCGGAATGCTGAACGTGTGTGAAAGCGTGGTATGTCTGATCACCAGACTCGATAAGAGAACGGAACTGGGTTGTGGCTTCTTTCTGACCTGTACCTGTTGCTGCGGCGCCTGTCTTGACGATGTTAAGTGTAACACCAAAGTGGTCTTCGATAAGCTTGTTTCTGCGATAAGCGGTATCGTTTACGGGCTTGGAATTTTCTTCTTCGGCATAAATAACGCCGCCAACAGAGCCGATGAGCATAGAGAAGGTCTTGCCTTCAAAGTTTCCAATGTCGGATTCGGGAATGTTGGGAGAAAAGTCGTAGTCAAGGCGGTCCTTTTCTACTTCCTGTTCGCCCTGCTGCTCGCCTGTACCTTCAACAACTTCGCCGCCTTGAGGTTTTTCTTCCTTTTCGGTGCAGGAAGCGAAGAGCGAAACTGTGGGAACAGCTGCAACGAGAAGTGCTGCAAGAAGGGTTGCTGTCTTTTTCATGTTTTTTCCTCTCTTTTTTGTTTTTTAATAAATCGGTCTTGCGAATACTGCAAGACAGTACTTTAGTATTCTAACACATAATTTCCGTTTTGTCTATATTTTTTTGAATTATTTACATTATATTGCCATCTGCAATCCCAAAACAACAGGCGCCGCTTTTGCACGGCGCCTGTTTGCAGTGGCATGTTATGGTAAATTAAATTATTCTTCCGAAAGAAGAAGCTCTCTCATATCCTCAAGATCTGCTTCATACTGCGAAAGCGAGGACTGATAGCTCGAGGTAAAGGTATTTGTACCCGAACCTACCATATTGTAAACATTGGGGTAGAATCTGTCGTAAAGGAAGCGGGCATTGTTCTTGATGATAGGAAGCATAGCTTCGGATTCGACGTCACGGGTGCTCTTTACGGTGAGAACGGTGTCAAAATATACGGGGGTCAGCTCTTTTGCGCTCTGATATGCCAATTCTTCAAGAACTGCACCTGTGAGCTCGAGATCGGGATTAGTTACAGGGATGTATGTAAGAGCTGTCATGTTGGACGAGCGGTTCTGATATTCGGAATCTTCGTCCCACTTGGGATAGGGAAGGATGCCGAAATCAAATTCAACTTCTGCAAGACCTGTTACTCCGCCAAGGAAAATATCGAAGAACATTGCTCTGCCTTCGGTAAAAGTCTCACGCTGGGACATATAGTTGGAGGTTTCGTTCCATGCGCTCTGACGGTCGGCAAAAACGTCAACGACTCTCTGATACTGCTCGTGAGCCATAGAAACGTCCTGATTGAGAACGGGCATATTGTCCTCATCCTTTTCAAGAGGCGAATAGCCTGTGGAAACAAGGAGGGCATAAAGAAGCTCGGGTGCCCAGCCAACAAGACCCCACTGGTCGTCTGCATAAGCCATGATACCGTCACCGTTAAGGTCGTCTGCACCGAGCTTTACAAGCTCGGTAAACTTGTCCCAGGTCCATGTGCCGTCAAGAACATCCTGGTAAGGATACTCAAGGCCAAGCTCGTCAAAAATATCCTTGTTAAAAAGCAGACAGTCGATTCTGTCGATATAAAGAGCGTAGTCACCTGTCATAACATAGATCTTGTCACCGAAGCAGAGGTCTTTTGTGATGTTTTCATACCACCATTCGTCCGAAAGGTTGATATAGGGGATCTCGTTCCAGTCGACAAAATACTTTTCGAGTATCATCTGGGGCATACCGGTATGCTGAACGTGAACGAAGGAGTTGTAGGTCTGATCGCCCGATTCAATGAGCGAACGGAATTGAGTGGTCGCCTGCTGCTGTCCTTCGCCGGTGGCTGCAGCACCTGTTTTTACGATGTTGAGAGTGATGTCAAAGTGATCCTCGACAAGCTTGTTTCTGCGGTAAACCGTATCGTTTATTGTGGTGCCGTTTTCTTCCTCTGCCCAAATGGACTGACCTGTCGAGCCAATGAGCATTGAGAAGGTTCTGCCCTCGAATTTCTTGGCATCAGCCGCAGGAATGTTGGGGCTGTACTCGCCCGAAAGCCTGTTTTCGGGGTCAATTGTGTCTGTCTGCTCGGTTCCGTCGGGAACCTGTGTGTCGTCTGTCTCGTCGGTCTTCTTTGTGCAGGATGCAAGGGAAGAAACTGCAAGCACCGCTGCAAGGAAAACCGAAAGAAGCGATTTTTTCATTTTCTTTTCCTCCTGAAACAACTATTTTAGAATAATTTTTGTTTTTACAAACCTATTGAATTTTTAAAATTCAAAATGGCAGGGAATTCCGTTTTTGTACGGTATCTCGCACTCGCCTGCAATAAGGGGCATAAGATATTCCACACATTTGTCTGTGATGCCGTTTTCGTCATCGTTAATAAACTCGCGAGGGACTTTCTTTATGGCGTTAGCAATAAGTGTGACGTCCATACCTTCCACGTCGCAGCAGTAATTTTTTCCTTCTCCGCGTCTTACATATGCCGCCATTTTTCCGCTCTCGCCCGAAAAAGCAAGCCCTGTTGCGGCACGTCCGACCATTATCGATTCGTAAATGTCGGTCTTTGAAAGCAGATGACCTGCGCATCTCTGGAGAATATTAACCTCCACCGAACGCACCTTGCAGCCTATTTTTTCGCGGACAAGGTTTTCGAGATATTTTCCTGTACCCGAAAGATATTTGTGACCAAACGAGTCGACCGCTCCGCTCATTGCAGCCTCTGCAGCATAACTGCCGTCAGCGTGGCGGATACCCTCGGATACCGCAACAACAACATACGGATGCTCTCCGTTTTCAAACTCGTTTTTGAGGTCGGCAAGGAATTTTTCTTCCGAGAAAGCACATTCGGGAAGATATATCAGTGCAGGACCAACACCTGTTATTGCCTTTGTAAGACCTGCAGATGCCGTAAGCCAACCTGCATCGCGACCCATTATTTCGACAATGGTGACAGCCTTTGTCTTATAAACTCCGCAGTCGCGCATCACTTCCTGCATGGCGCAGGCAATATATTTTGCCGCCGAACCAAAGCCGGGAGTGTGGTCGGTCATGACAAGGTCGTTGTCAATAGTCTTGGGCACGCCGATAAAATGCATCTTGCGAAGCTCGGGGTGAGCCTTGGCATATTCTGTCAGACGTGCCACGGCGTCCATGCTGTCGTTTCCGCCGATATAGAAGAAATAGCTGATGTCGTATTTCTCGAATATTTCATACATTTTTGCCGCAGTCTCGTCGTCCTTCAGCTTTTTTCTGCACGAGCCGAGAGCTGCCGCAGGAGTGAGTGAGAGCAACGAAAGTTTTTTGCAATCGGGAGCGTCGAAACAATCGCGAAGATCAAAAAGTTCTTCGCCGAGAAGTCCCTCTATGCCGTTTTTCATGCCGTAGATCTTGTCGATACCTGCCTCAAGACAGCCTGAAATGACACCTGCAAGGGTGGCGTTTATGGCGCTTGTGGGGCCGCCCGACTGACCGACAACGGCGTTGCCCGAAATCTTATTCATACCATCACCATTCACCTTTCATCAAAGATTTTTAAAGCTTCTCACTGCCGCTTCCACGTCGGATGCGCCAAACACCGCAGATCCTGCAACAAGAACGTTTGCACCTGCCTGCACCGCATCCTTTGCGTTTTCGGGGTTGATTCCGCCGTCGACCTGAATATCGATGGTGATACCGCGCATTTTTGCCATGTCGCACACCTGCTTTACCGATGAAAGGGTGTCGGGAATAAGCTTTTGACCGCCAAATCCGGGCTCGACCGTCATGACAAGAACCATATCCACCTTGTCAAGAAAAGGCTCGAGAACAAAAGCGGGGGTGGAGGGCTTGATGGAGATGCCAACCTTTTTGCCGCACTCGCGGATCTTTTCGATAACTTCGCCCTGGTCGTTGCAACTTTCGTAGTGGAATGTGATAAGATCAGCACCGCAATCGGCAAAATCCTTTATGTAGCGCACAGGATCCTGGATCATAAGATGCACGTCAAATTCCAGCTTTGAATGTGGGCGAAGCGCCTTGATCACAGGCATGCCAAAGCTGATATTGGGAACAAAAACTCCGTCCATAACGTCGAGATGGAGCATATCGCAACCGGCTTTTTCTACCTTTGAAACTTCATTTCTCATCTGCGAAAAATCGCAAGCGAGAAGGGATGGTGAAAGTTTTATCATTATATGACTCTCTTTCGTTATTTTTTTGATATATTTCCGTCTTTTCCTCCACGGCAGAAAAAACTTCTGCTGTGGCGAAACGGCGAGGTTTACATAAAATACATTGTGCCCGAAAACTTCGAGGAAAAACGCGCGCAACATCGTGGAGCAGACGTCCAAATCAAAGAAGCTGCCATATTCCCCACGCTCTGTTGTGCTTTATATAGATTAACCAAGGGTATATTCAAGCCATCTTACAGCGTTTCTTACCCAATCGGATGCGTGGGCAGCATCCTTTGACTGTTCGCCACGCAAAACGTCTGCCTCGCAGGTGGAATATCCATGAACTCCACCGGGATAGATGTGTACCTCAAAGGGGATCTTTGACTTTGAAAGGGCAGTCGCCATAATAAGCGAACTTTCAACCGGAACGCAAGTGTCGCCTGCGGTATGCCAGAGATAGCAGGGGCAGGTGTTTTCGTCGACTCTCTTTGAAACGTCGTAAAATTCCGTGCCCTTTTCGTAATCGTCAGATCTGCACAGAAGGTTGCGGAAAGAGCCCTCGTGACCTGTGATGGGATCTGCTGTGATTACGGGATAAGAAAGTATCGCAGCATTAGGCTTGTTTTCGCCGTATTCGATGCCCGCGTTTTCTTTTACAAAATCAAGGTGCCACATGGTTGCAAGGCTTGCAGCAAGGTGGCCACCGGCAGAAAAACCGATGATGGCGATCTTGTCAGGGTCGATGTTGTACTTTTCTGCATCACGGCGTATAAGCGCCATGGCTTTTGATGCTTCGAGAAGCGGCTTGGGAAGACCTCTCTTGGCGTCAAAGATCCTGTCGGGATTTTTGCCGTGATCGGTGACAGAATAAGTCAGAATAAATGTGTTATAGCCCTCGGCGTAGAACTTGCGTGCAATAGGCTCTGCCTCGCGCTCGGAAACCATGCCGTAGCCGCCGCCGGGGATGACGAGCATTGCACGTCTTTTTTCGCAATATTCATTGGTGGGAAGCGAACAGAGTGCATCAAAATATCCCCATCCGTCCTCTTTGTTAAGATATACTCTTTCCTGAAGAATAGCCATTTTAAAAGACCTCCGTTTGTGATTTTGTATTCATGCATCGTAGCGCTCGCCCTTTGTTTCAAAAAGAGCGGATGCGCCTGTGAAATCGTTGACAAAATTCTCAAAAGCCTCGTATTTTTCGAAATCGACCGCAAGATCGAAAACAACTTTGTCCGAAAAATCACAGGCATCGAGCTTAACCCCGTGGGGTTCGAGCTCTTTTCTTATTTTTTCATAGTGGGAATAATCAACCGAAAGACGAAACTCGCGAAAAGGACGAAACTCGCAGATGCCTGCCGCATCAATCGCCATCTTCGCCGCCTTGGCATAGGCGCGCACAAGGCCGCCTGCCCCCAACAGAATGCCGCCGAAATAACGAGTGACAACAATAACTACACCGCAAATCCCCTCACGCTTTATCACCTCGAGCACAGGCATTCCTGCCGTGCCCTGGGGCTCACCGTCGTCCGAAAAACGGGCGATCTCGGTGCCCTCAAGAATATAGGCGTAGACGTTGTGGGTGGCATCGGCGTGCTTTTTCTTTATTTTTTCAATAAAATCTTTTGCCGCCTGCTCGTTTGCAACGGGGCTGATATAGCCGATGAAGACCGACTTTTTCTCGACAAATTCGGCTTGCGTTGCTTCTTTTACCGTTTTGTAGCTCTTCATCGTCACACCTCTCCGATTTTAATCAATATATTATATCACAAAAAAACAGAAATGTAAAGAGCAATATATTTGCCGCAACAAAAAAGCTCCGATTCGGACCGGTCCCGAATCGGAGCTTTGATATTAAGTTAAAACTAACTTATCTCTTTCTGAGAGCAACGAAGCCTGCTGCAGATGTAAGAACTGCTGCAACGCTTGCGATAGCTGCAACGTCAGCTGTAGCAGGAGCGGATGTTGCGGGCTTTGTAGCTACAGGAGTGCCTGCTACGGGAGCATCAGCTTCTGCGAAGCGGATGTAAGAGAAAGAACCGGACTCTTCGTTTGTGAATTCAACAAAGATATCGTGTACGCCGCCGGGAACCTTGATAGGTGTTGTAAATTCCTTGGCTGCCTTCTTGTCCCAACCGCCTGTGTTGGTGATTGCGAATGTTGCAACGGGAGCAGATTCCTGATCATCAACCATAACTGCAACTGTTGTTGTCTTTTCTCCGCCGTAGGAGAAGGAGATTGTCATTTCCTTCGCGCCGTTCTTGCCGAAGTCAACGTTCTTGAACTGAACTGCGTCGCCCATAGCGCCGTAGCCACAGCCGTTTGCTTCCATGTAGCAGATGGTCTTGCCCTGACGGTCGCGACCAGCTGTGTTTGCAAGATAGCCAAATTCATCTTCGTTGCCGTTCATAACAACGTTTTCAAAAGCGTTCTTTGTGGGAGCTGCAAGAGCGGGAACCACAAGAGTGCAAAGAAGCACGAGCGTAAGAAGAGCTACTGTAATCTTTTTCATTGTGAAATTCCTCCATAAAAATAATTTGTCAGATCCGTCCGAAAACCGGTGGACGGGTGGTGATACAATTATAATTCCAAAAAACGCACAAGTCAATACGCATTTAAAAAATTAAAATTTATGATATATTTTTTGTGAGAAATACCAATTTTCAGCGGTAATACTTGTAATAAATTACCACAGATCTTTCTCTTCCTGCTGCTTTGTCAAAGGCTGTTAGCACCGCGCCCTCAAGGCTCAAAAGCTCCCACGCGCCCATGGCGTCAATGTCTGCACGGAAGATCTCGGTTATACCGCAGGTGACGGCAAACTCGTTTTCACCTACGATGTTGGCGTGTCCTTCGCGGCCAATGACCGTTTCTATGCCGTCCTCGCGCTCGGTTACATATTTTATGTATCTGCCGTCAAGTTTTTCCGCCATTTTGCGACGGAAAGCCGGGTCTTCCTCGTTGTTCTTTGAAAAAATCCCTTTTATTTTCGAAAAAATTCCTTCTTTTGCCATATCAGAACGCACCTTTTTTCTCCAAGAAATCCGAAACCATAAGCCCGAAAACACTGTTTCCTTCGTCATCAAGCTTTCGAGTGTGCTCGCAATGCTTGCCGCGAGGAACAGAATAGGTCACAACATCGCTTCCGAAGCCAAAATGAGAAAGAGTTGAAATCATAAGCAACGTCTGTTCGTAGCGGTTTATCATGTTTTTCATCCTTTCATGCCAACAAATTCTTTTGTTTCCGAAAGCCTTGAAAGTGCCGCACGGCGTCCCAGCTCATAGGTTTTTCTTAAATTTTCGGGATCGTGCTCAATCCTTCCCACCGGCAATTTTTCTTCCGGTGCGATAACAAGGGCTCTGCCCTGCCTTTCCGCCTCATACACATACTCGGTTTGGGCATTGTATACAAGATGCCTGTTTGCCACAGCCTTTATCATTTCGGGATATTTGCGGAGATTCCATCTTATCAGCGGCATCAGCTTGTTTTTGCCCTTCACATAGCCGCGAGGCTGAGTAAGTATGACGACGTTTTTGGAATATCCTTTTTTCTCAAAAAACTCAAGGGGTATCGAATCGGCGATGCCGCCATCGAGAAGCAAGCTTCCGTCGGGAGCGTTCACAATTTTTGAGACAAGGGGCATGGATGCCGAGGCGCGGAAATAAGTAAGATCGTCTTCGTCCGCCTTTTCGCACTTTTTATATACAGCCTTGCCGGTTTTCACGTCGGTGCAGACAACCCAGAATTCCATCGGATTTTCCGCAAAAGTCTTCATATCAAAAACATCAAGCTCAAAGGGTAGCTGACGGTAGCAAAAATCCGCCCCAAACATATCGCCCGTCTTCAAAAGATTTGAAAAACTGCAATATCTCTTGTCGTTGCAATATTTCACATTGTAACGCAGGGTCCTTCCGATCTGACGGGATTTTACGTTGCAGCCAAAGCACGCCCCTGCCGATACTCCCACAAGACCGTCAAATTCTATTCCCTCTTCAAGGAAAACGTCTGCCACACCTGCCGAAAAAAGTCCGCGCATGGCTCCGCCTTCCATTACAAGTCCGGTTTTTTCTTTTCTTTCCATTTTAATTCCTCTCAAAGCTTTCCCAAAGCTTTGATATATGATGGAAGCTCGCCTTCAAAGTGAACTCCGTATCTTTTGTCTGTTCCTGCTGCATAGGTGCGGCGAATGGCACCGATGGTAAAGTCCACCGCGATCTTTATCGATTCCGAAACGCTCTTTTCGTTAAGTATCGCGCCGAGCAGCGCACTTGCAAAAACGTCACCCGTACCATAATAAAATCCGTCAACGTGATCCGAGAAGAAAAAGGAAAACTCGCCCGTTTCGCGGTCGTATGCCGCAGATCCGTTTTTGCCGTCCTCAAAGCTTACTCCGCTGAGGATGCTGTATCTGGGGCCGAGAAGAGAAAGCTTTTTCAAGAGATCCTTTATGTAATCCTTTGAATAGCCGTGTCCGATATATTCGCTGTCTGTCAGCATGGCGGCTTCGGTGATATTCGGAACAATCATATCTGCCATCGAGCAGAGCTTTTTCATGCCGCCGACGAATATTTCGTCAATGCGCGAATAAAGCCTTCCGGCATCCCCCATGACGGGATCCACAAGAACAAAGGTGTCATCCCCCTTGAAGTCGGCGATGAGTTTTTCAACGATCTCCAGCTGGCGAAACGAACCGAGATAGCCGGTATATATCGATCTTGCACCAAGCCCCAGCGATTTCCAATGCTCGCATATCGGTTCGATATCGTCTGTGAGATCTCTGAAGGTGTAGCCCGAAAACTCGCCCGTATGAGTAGAGAGCACCGCCGTTGGTATCACCGAGGTCTCGAGCCCTGCTGCCGAAAGAATGGGCAGTGCCACCGTCAACGAACATCTTCCGACACAGGAAATATCGTGGACAGCGATAACTCTGTTTTTATTCAAATCATTTTGGGCCATTCCGGCATTTCCCCTTTCGGAATACTGTTTTTGCTATAATATATTATTTTATCACAAACTGATTTATTTGTCTATATTTTTTATGTAGAATGCAGAAAAATACACAATTGGATGGTATAATCAAAGAAAAAACGTTGAAAAAGGAGTTTTACAGTGAAAAAATACGATATAATCGTCGCAGGCGGCGGTTTTGCAGGAGCTGTGGCGGCAATTGCAGCAGGAAGACTCGGAAAAAAGGTTCTTCTTTTTGACAAATCAAACTGCATGGGCGGCGCGGCATGCAACTGTCTCGTTTTCCCCTTTATGCCATACACCACAAAGATAAACGGCGAAAGAAAAGCCCTGAGTGCAGGCATCTTCACCGAAATTGTTGACAGAATGAACGAGATCCGCACTCTTCTTGGCGAAACACGCCACATGGAAGGAAGAAGCAGTTTTTCGGAAGAACATCTGAAGCTTGTTCTCAACCGCATGGCAGGCGAAGCAGGCGTTGACCTTCTTTTTCACGCATATCTTGCAGGAGTAAAGACGAACGGCGGAAAAATCGAATCTGTTTCTGTCGCCACAAAGAGCGGTGTTGTTGAGCTTTGCGCCGATATGTATGTTGACGCCACGGGAGACGCAGACCTTTCGTATCTTTCGGGCTGTCCTTATCATCTTGGCAGAGAAAGCGACAACCTTTGCCAGCCAATGACCTTGTGCTTCAGAGTTTCAAACGTCGACGTACCAAAGTTTATCGAGGAAAAGCCAACCATCAACGAACTTTACAAAAAGCTCAAGGCAGAGGGCAAAATCAGAAACCCCCGCGAAGACGTTCTTGTTTTCACCAACCTCGTGCAGGACAATATTCTTCATTTCAACACCACTCGTGTGGTAAAGCTTGATCCCACAAATCCCTTTGATGTAACAAAGGCCGAGATCGAAGCAAGAGAGCAGGTGTTTGAAATCTACACCCTTATCAAAAACAACTTCGAAAGCTTCAAGAACGCCGAGCTTTTGTCGACAGCGGCAAATATCGGCGTGCGCGAGAGCCGAATGATAGACGGACTTCACGTGCTCACAGGGCAAGAGCTTGTGGACTGCACAAAGTTTGAAGATTCCATTGCCTGCGGAAACTACGACATCGACATCCACTCGCCCGACGGTTCGGGAACCAGTCACCACTATTTCAAAGAAGGCACCTATTACGAGATACCCTATCGCTCGCTCGTGCCGCAAAAGATCGACAACCTTCTTGTTGCGGGCAGATGTATTTCGGCAGACCACGAAGCACAGGCTTCTGTGCGTATAATGCCGATAGTCTGCTGTCTTGGTCAGGCGGCAGGCGTTGCGGCGGCGGTAGCACAGGGCGACGGTGCGTGTGCAAAAGATGCCGACGTTGCAAAAATCCAAAAGATTCTTGTCGAAAACGGCGCAGTTATACACTGAAACACAAAAGGAGATGCAAAAAGCACCTCCTTTTTTTAATAACCAAAGTTTTGATCAAACTTTTTCAAAAGTTTGCAGTTTCCAAAGGCGGCGCCTTTGGTCGCACGCGCACGTGCGAAATTCCCTTTTCGACCAAAACGCGCAGGAAAGGGTGAATTTTCAGCCCTTGCGGCTGAAAAGAGGGAGAACCCTCGCCGGGGGTTCTCCCTGAAAAGCAAAAAAATCGGAGATGCGAAAAGCACCTCCGTTTTTGTTGCGTTATGAAATTATCCCCGCCTTGTAAAGCACGATGGCATGAAGCACAAGCATCACAGGGACAGTTATGAAAAAAACAGGTTTTCTCGTCTTGTGGCGAAAAAGATACATTCCCACAAGCATACCTGCGCTGCCGAAAGCTATGGCAAAAGCAAGCAATATTTTTTCGGGGACACGCAGCTTTTTAGACATGGCGGCAGATTTGTCATATGCACAAAGGCAAAACGCGACAATGTTTATTGCCGCAAGAACGGCTATAATCTCGTCTTTATGCGCCGCAAGCTGTGTCAGCAGCATCCGTCGTGAGCCTCGAACTGTGAAAGCGCGGTGCCAATAACTGTGGAATATCCCTTGTTTTCGGGGAGTATAAAGTTCATTCCGAACATCTGATTAAGCACGCCAAAGGTCATTTCTGCCTGGGGTACCTCGGCAAGGTTGCCGGTCAGCACGATGTTTTTAAGTCCTCTTGCACGCGCCGCAAAAATAGCAAGCATTCCAACCGATTCAAAAACGAGATTGAAAAGACCGAGAGCAATGTCCTCGCGCGTTGCCACCTCCGAAACCTTGCCGAAGTTTGATGCTGTAAGGTTGGAGGACAGAGGAAGAATATTGTCTTTTGAAATGTCACTGATGCGAAGGTCGATCTTCTCGACGTTGCCTTCTTTTGCAAGTTCAACGATGTGATCAACGTGCGAAAGTCCGAGAAGCTTTTTGGAAAGACCCACAAGCGTACCGCCGCCGACACCCGTACCGCCCATATATTCGATGACGCCGTTCTTTCTGGCGTGAACGATGGCAGTACCCGTGCCCATGCTGACGATAATTGCCTCGGAAAGTCCCGAAAGATATAATCCGCCAAGGCCTATGGCGTGAAATTCGCTGATTCTTTCGGTGGGAATGCCAAAAAGTCCGTTTTCTGTAAATGACGAACCGACACCCGTCATCGTTATTTTTTCGATATCTTTGATCTCGATGCCGTTTTCGGCGGTGAACTTTCCAAAAGCTCCATAGCTTGAGGCGACGGGATCGTTTGCCTTTACGGTCATCGGGGTTATCATATTTCCGTTGCGGTCAAAACCCACAATCTTGGTGGTGCTTCCGCCAACGTCGATTCCTATTATAATGCCCATGTTACATACCTCCTTCTTGGAAGCAATATGGTGTTTATACCTTCTTTGCAGTTGCCTTCTGAACGGCTTCAACTATGGTCTTGATGGCTGTGGCAAAAAGCATATTTACCGCAAATTCTGCGATAAAGTTGATACCTGCGCATCCGATAACGACGAAATACACAAGAGACTGTCCTGTAATTCCGAAAAGCTCCATCGTCTTAACGATCGCGTCAGAAACCACGGTGAGTCCGCCGAGAACGAAAATGCCGGTGTTAACGATAGGCGCAGTTGCCGCCGCGGCAAAGGTTGCACCGAGAAGAGTCTTCTTTCTGAAAAGCTTATAGATAACACCTGCAAGAAATCCCGAAAGTGTCGCTTTTACAAGGCAAAGAAGCACTGTCCATACGGGAGAAAAAGCGATAAGCGTGTTGGTGAATACATCGGCTCCCGTGAGGCCGTTTATCATTGTCATAATGCCAAACACAGCACCGAGTATTGCTCCGCCGGAAGGGCCAAGAAGAATTGCACCAACAGTGATGGGGATAAGAGCAAATGAAATGTTTACAGGGAGTTTAATAATAGGTGCGATTGCCTGAAGCACAACAATTACTGCCACAAGAAGAGCAAGAGTTGTCATCTTCTTGATCATTTCCTTGTTCATGCGTTTCCTTGTTTTGTTGTCCATGAATATCACTCCTAGATATAGATTAACCCCTTTTTGGGATATAATATGATACCACTTATTCACCGATTTGTCAATAAGACTTCCCCGAAAAAACTTTTTTGCCGACCCAAAAAACAAATCGCAGAACAAAAAATGTATAAAAACCGATACAAAAAAGAATATTTATACGCAAAAATGTATAAAATGATAATAATATATAAATTTTGTTCGTTTAGTTCAATAAAGCACTTGACATAATCTTTTCGGCGATATAAAATATAGGTATCGTAGTATGCGAAAATGCGATAAGTTTTTGTGTATCGTGTGCTGCGAGATGATATATAAAAAGCCATGTGCTTATTTTGCTCCATACAAATAAGATTTGTAATTGCCATTTTCTTGTCCGTTTGAGGAAATGGCGTGGAATACATCATTTTACAATTGAATATTTATGTGCGAGTATCATAAGCACCTGTTTTTTTATAGCCGAAATTGGCATACTAAAACTTTTTTACCCAAAGGAGGTGCTTTGATTGACTGAAGTAATTATCCCTGCAGTTGCCGCAGTTGTCGGACTTGCCCTCGGTATCCTCATCGGATTTTTCGTCCGCAAGAAGATTGCCGAAGCCGCTATCAAATCGGCTGAGGACGAGGCAAAACGTATTGTTGACGAAGCTTTGAAAACAGGAGAAACCAAGAAAAAGGAACTCCTCATCGAAGCCAAGGAAGAGATCCTTCGCAACAAAAACGAGGCAGAAAAAGAGGCAAAAGAACGCCGCAACGAGATTGCACGTCTCGAAAAGCGCGCACAGCAGAAAGAAGAAACACTCGACAAAAAAATCGAGTCGTGCGAAAAGAAAGAAGAAAGCTTCAATCAGAAATTCAAGGAATACGAAGAAAAGATCGCAGAGACCGAAGAAATAAAGGCTCAGCAGATCGCAAAGCTTGAGGAGATCTCGGGCTTTACCGCAGAGACTGCAAAGGAATATCTCCTTTCCCAGGTCGAATCGGAAGTAAAACACGAGGCGGCAATGAAGATTGCCGAGATCGAACAGCAGTGCAAGGAAGAAGCAGACGAAAAGGCAAGAAACATCATTTCTCTCGCCATCCAGCGCTGTGCATCGTCGCAAGTTTCAGAAACCACAGTTTCTGCGGTTGATCTGCCAAACGACGAGATGAAGGGCCGTATCATCGGCCGCGAAGGACGCAACATCCGCGCCATCGAAACGCTTACAGGTGCCGACCTTATCATCGACGACACACCCGAAGCCATCACTGTTTCGTGCTTCGACCCCGTCAGACGTGAGATCGCACGCCTTTCTCTTGAAAGACTTATTTCCGACGGCAGAATCCATCCCGCTCACATCGAAGAAATGGTTGAAAAATGCCGCAAAGAAGTCGAAACCATCATCAAGCAGTCGGGCGAACAGGCCACCTTTGAAACAGGCATCCACGGCCTTAACCCCGAGCTCATCAAGCTTTTGGGCAGACTCCGCTACCGTACAAGCTACGGTCAGAATGTACTTATCCATTCCATCGAAGTATCTCATATTGCCGGCATGATGGCGCAGGAGCTGGGCGTTGATCCCATGCTTGCAAAGCGCGCAGGCCTTTTGCACGACATTGGTAAGGCAATGACCCACGAGGCAGAAGGTTCGCACGTTCAGATCGGCGTTGATATCTGCAAGAAGTACCACGAAAACCGCGACGTTATCCACGCCATCGAAGCCCACCACGGCGACGTTGAGCCCCAGACCGTCGTTGCAATGCTTGTTCAGGCGGCAGACGCCGTTTCGGCAGCCCGTCCCGGAGCACGCAGAGAAAACCTTGAATCCTACATCAAGAGACTTCAGAAGCTCGAGGAGATCGCCACAGACTTTGACGGTGTTGATAAGTGCTATGCCATCCAGGCGGGCCGCGAGATCAGAATCATGGTCAAGCCCGAGGAGGTCAACGAAGACCAGATGGTGTTCCTTGCGCGCGACATCGTAAAGCGCATCGAGACCGAGATGGAATATCCCGGACAGATCAAGGTCAATATCATCCGCGAAAGCCGCAGAGTGGAATACGCAAAATAAAATATCAGGGGACGGTTTTCCCGTCCCCTGCCTCATCTAAAATTATATTCGGAAATATATTCGCCCTTAGCTCAATTGGATAGAGTACCGGATTCCGATTCCGTTGGTTGCAGGTTCGATTCCTGTAGGGCGAGCCAGAAAAAAGACTATTCTTCGGAATAGTCTTTTTTCAGTTATATTTGCCTACGGCAAGTGATATTGCTCTGCAGTGATATTCGGCTTACGCCGAGTGATATTGTGCTTTGCACAGTTAAAAGGCAAATATAATATCACTGCGAACAGAGTTTGCAATATCACTTTTGATTTATCAAAAATATCACTTCAACGAAGTTGGAATATCACTAAAATATCGTGCATCTATTATGTACATGAGAGCCAAAAAAGCGACTTGTTATGACAAGTCGCTTTTTTCAATGATGTTTGCCTGCGGTAAATGATATCGTTTCACAAATGATGATGGCTTCATCTAATTGTGTCAGTTTTCAGTCATCAATATATTCCATTACTTCTTCTACTTTGCACTTCAATATTTTACAAAACATTTCTATGGTATGTGTACTGACACTTTCGTTTCGCTTCAAACGCGTTATCTGCGCCGGACTGACACCATATTGCTTGATTAACATATACTGACTAACACCTTTTTCCTTCATCGTACGCCACAAATTGTCATAGGAAATCATATTTTTTATCCCTCCCTATTGACATATTAACCGATTATGGTGTATAATCATATTAACCAATATCGGTCAATATCGGACAAAGGGGGTGGTTTTTTTGACTTATCTGACTGTAAAGGAAGCATCAAAAAAGTGGGGGTACCACGAATCTACAATTCGAAAATGGTGCAAACAAGGACTGATCAAAGTTACATTTTGTGCAGAAAAGAAAAACGGGCATTGGCAAATACCGTTTGATGCTCAATGCCCTAAAAAAGTAAAAGTTTAAATACGCACCTCGTTTCACTATTAAACAATTAAAAAGGAGATCATTGTATGTTAGGTTGGATAATTTATGGTTTTGTAGCAGCCATTGTAATTGGTATAACTATGGCAGTTTCTGGATATAAAACCGGAACCGAATGGGGGTTTTATCTCGGATTAGTCATAACTATAGTTGCCTTTTTGCTCGGACTCTCTTATATATGGACCGGTGTTATAAATCCGTAAATAATTGACACTCAAAAAGTTCATATCAAAAAATAAATATCCACCCGCATAGCGGGTGGTATTTCATTTTCGGGCAAAGCCCTAACTGATACTGGCGACGCACAAGTGCGTTTAAAATTGGCCTGCCAGCCATGCAATTGTTACTTACTACCCA
>SVTM01000004.1 GCA_015063785.1 Oscillospiraceae bacterium | reverse complement strand
TATCCTGTTGAGTTCCACAACGTTAAGTTCGGCGATCTCCGCGGTGTTAACGAAACACAGTACACAACAGGTACAGTATTCTATCCCTCGTCCACCCACTTTGCAATGGGTATGATCCGCGGCAACAAGACCGTTGAACGCGATCAGTACGTTTACCTTGACAATGCTGACATCATCGGCGATTACGTCAATATCACAGGTTACACCGATGCCGACAAAGCTCAGGGCGTTAATGGCGACGTTACTCTCGAAATCGGTGCAGGCACACTTAAGAACCTCAAAATCTGCGGAACAAACGCAGGGGCAACCGAAACCATCGGCGGCGACCTCTCCATCATTCTTGGCGAAGGCGTTACAGTCAAGAAGATCGAAACAGGTTCTATTCCTGTTGTTACAGGCACTGTAAATCTTATCCAGAACTACGGTGCAACAATTCCTGCTTACACAGCAACTCCTTGGGCAACATCTGCCAAGGATACAAAGGCTCCTTACTACAACCTCGTTGCAGGTGCTGAAGGTCTTGCAATCGACGTTACAGCAACAGCCGGCGAATTCGCAGTTGATACAGCTGCTCTTGCATACGCAATAGCTGCTGACGGCAAGACTGTTTACTACGGCGAAGGCGAAATCGCCCTCGAGCCCGGCACATGGACAGTTCTCCCTGCAGCATCTGTTGATGCTATCGTTGAAGCTCTTGAAGACCCCGCAGTCACAGTTGACAAGGTATTCAAGGGTTGGGACACATCTGTTGACGGCATTATCACAGCTATCATCGAAGATGCTCCCATTGAAGTTGATCCTATCTACTATGTAAAGAACGGCGGAACAGGCGACGGTCTTTCGGCTGAATCTCCTATCGGTCATGTTTACGATGCAGTTGCTGCCATCAACGCAGCAGGTTACGACGCTGAAGACGAAGTTACAATCTTCATCATGAACGGCGACGCTCCCGAAGGTGCAACAAAGGAATTCTACTTCTACGATGTAGACGGCAACGACATTCAGAATGCAAATGCAGGCAAAAATGCTGATGCAATTTACGGCAGATTCACTTACTGGGCTCCCGGCGGATACGCGGTTCCCGCGCATACCGCAACCATCGTTCTGAAGCCTTATAACACAGAAGTTGAAACATTTATCGCTCAGCATCCTGTTATCGGTCAGAACTCCGGCTTTACTCTCGGCGGTCCTACAGTATTCGAAGGTCTTACAATCCTCACAAACAGAATGTATGACCGTGAACTCTTTGTAAACGGCAAAGATGTGACAATCACAGACTGTCTCTTCAAGTATCAGAACTGCAGCCATTCCAACGACAACAGCAAGTTCACAGGTATTTCAAACGGTCACGAAAGAGTTCAGGTCGGTGGTGCTGCAAACAACGGCAACTTCGCAGGTTCTACCGTTCGCATCGAATCTCCCATGACCACAAACAATACTACATACGGTCTTGAAATCTCGGGTACATATTCTGCAACCTACACAGGCAGAGTAAATGTTTACATCGATCACGAAGATTTTGCAGGTACAGTTATCTGGGGCAGAGGCGCAGGCGCATTCAACAACGGCCTTGCTCTCGTTCTCAACAACGGTACAGTTAACAACGTTGATCCCGGCAAGGGCGGCAACGTTACAGTTACCGGCGGTCTTCAGGTTGTTATCAACGAAGGCGCTTCGATGAACGATCTTCCTGCAAACGTTACTGCAGACAAGAAGTGGATCGTTTCGACAACAGGCGCTAACCTTGACGTAACAGACACAGCAGGTACATTTGCTATCGAAGACGGCAAGTATGTCTACACTGTTTCCGAAGACAAGAAGACAATCAACTACTACACAGGCACAATCACTCTTGCTGAAGGCACATACGCTCTCACAGGCGCAGAAAGCCTTGAAGCTATCATCGAAGCAGCTGAAACTCCCGAAATTCCCGAAGGTTATGTCTTCAGAGGTTGGGACGATTCTGTTGCAGGCGTTCTTACAGCAAAGATCGTTGAAAAGCCTACATTCACATACTACGTTCAGGCAAATGCTACAGGTAACGGTCTCTCGGCTGAATCCCCTGTTGCAACAATCAAGGCAGCTATCGACCTTATCAACGCTGCAGGCGCAACCGCTGAAGACGACGTTACAATCTACGTTCTCAACGGTGTGGCTCCCGAAGGCGCAACAAGAGAATTCTACTTCTACGACAAAGACGGCAACGACATCTACAACAAGTCGATGAAGCCTGTTGATGGCAAATACTACTACGGCAGAATCACAGCATTTATGCCTGATCAGGGCGGTACACTCCCCGCACACAACTGTACAATCAATGTAAAGGCTTATGACACCTCTGTTACCACATATCTCGCATACGGTGAAATACTCGGTAACAACGGCAACGTATGTCTTGCAGGCGACTTTATCTTTGACGATATCACAATTGTTGCTTGTCGTATGTACGACCGTGAATTCTTCACAGGCGGCCGCAACGTTACATTCAACAACTGCGGATTTGCATACGAAAACTGTGGTATCTATGAAGGCGCCGGTTTCACAGCTCTCGTTACCGGTAACGAACGCGTAATGCTCGACTCTGTCGGCGCAGGTACACGTCCCGGCGGAAATGTTGTTATCAACTCTGTTATGACAAATCAGACCGACGCAAGATACGGTCTTAACATCTCCGGTACAAAGGGCTCGACATTCCAGAACGAAGTAAACGTTACCATCAACCACGAAGACTTCAAGGGTCAGATTGCTTGGGGTGACGCAGCTTCCACATTCAGCAACGGTCTTAACATTGTTATCGAGAACGGTAATGTTAAGAACACAAACAAGGGCAAGACTATTACTATCAACGGTGGTTTCCAGGTTCTCGTCAACGACGGCGGTTCGATGACCGAAATGGTTACTAACATTGCTGCAGACAAGACATGGATCGTTACTGCTGTAGGCGCAGATCTTGCTCTTACAGAAACAGACGGTACATTTGCAGTTCCCGAAGGAAAGGTTGCGTATGCAACAGACGCAGAATATGCAAAGGAAATCCTCTACAGCGTAGACGGTCTGCTCACTCTTCCCGAAGGCACATACACAGTTAAGTTCGCAGATACACTTGTTGACGTCAAGGCAGCAGTTACTCCTTTTGAGGATGCTTCCATGAAGTTCAAGGGCTGGATCGATGACGGCGCAGGCAAGCTTACTGCAGACTACACCCTCACAGGTGAAGCTGTTGTATACTATGTACAGCATGGCGCAACAGGCGACGGTCTCTCGCTTGAAAATCCCGGTTCGTTCGCAACTGTTGTTGAAGACATCAACAAGAAGTACGGCGCAGGCGACGAAGTTACCATTAAGGTTGTAAAGGCTGCAAACGAAGCAGACACTTACACAGATCTTTCCACAATCGCTCTTGCTTGCATCAAGGACATCCCCAACCACACAGCAATGCTTGTGATTGAGAGTGCTGACGCAGAAAACCTCTCGTGGCTCACAACTCACCAGGCTTATGCTACAAGCGGATATATTTCGACAAACGTTGAAATCACAAGTCCTCTCACATTCAAGAACATCAAGATTGTTGACCCCAGAATGGACTGGTACGGCGATTTCTATGTAAACGCTACAAACTTCACTATCGGTGAAGGCGTAACATGGTATCAGCCTACATACGCAAACAACACTCTTACTCTTAACGGCAAGGCAAGAATGTCCGGTATCCACGGCGGTTCTCGTTCGACAAAGACATTCAACACCGCTTTCACAGTTGAATTTGCAGACGGTGCAAACCTCGATCAGACATCGAACGGTATCACCCTTTCCGGTTACAACACTTCCGGCACAATGACATTCAACGAAGAAGTTAACTTCAAGTTTGGTAACAGCACAGTTCCCAAGATCATCGTTGACAACATGAACGGCGGTGGAGCACTCTTTAAGAAGAACGTTAACATCGTTCTTAACGGAACAACTGTTGGCAACCTTCTCTCTGACGGCGGAAAAACCACAGGCACAGTTATTAACGGCGCTCTCCAGATCATCAAGAACAACGCAAACGTTAAGGTACAGACAATTGCTGATTCTCTTAAGGCTAACCTTTACGACCTCACCGTTATCGGTGCGGCAGAGCTTGATGTAACTGAAATCGCAGGTAAGTACACTGTTCCCGCAGGCGTTGTGGCTATCGCTGTTGACGCTGAAGGCAACCGTTACGTTTCCTCCAACAACATCCTCACTGTTCCCGCAGCAGGTGTATACACCGTTTACACAGACTATGTTTATGAAAACGGCGTTTACGACTTCTACAACACAGTAACTCTTGATGTTGCAGAGCTTGAAGCTCCTGAAGCTGATGGCAAGTTCTTCCTTGGTTGGGTATATGCTGACGGCACAGCTCCCAAGGCTGAAGAAACAGAATTCAACGCAGGTGACAAGCTTTGCGCTAAGTTCATTGACTTTGCTACAGAAAACGAAGAAGGCACCGCAGGCGACTTCTTTATCAAGGGTGTTCAGGTACGTCTTGAAGAACCCGCAGGCTTGCGTTACATTGTTGAAATGGACAATGAGTTCTACGCTGCTCTTACTCAGTATTCCGCAGAACTTGTTGAGGGCGAAAAACCTCACTTCGGCACATACGTTATCCCTGCTGACCTTTATGATTCTGCTGACCATGCAGAAGTTCCTGCATACAAGCTTTATGCTGAAGAAGAAGAAGTAACTCAGTACACAGTTTGCCTTATCAATATCAAGGAAGGCAGCTATGACAGAGACTTCACTGTATACGGCTACATCGACTATCTCGATGCCAACGGAGTTATCCATACTCTTACTACAAAGGACTACTCCACAAGCATCTATGATGTTGCAAAGGTTGCAGTGGCTGACGGCGAAACAGCTGAATTCCTCACCACTATCATCGAATCTGTTGAAGCTGAATAATCAGATCATAAAGATCCGCTGAATGCGATCTTTTACAAGAATATCCCGCAGGAAACTGCGGGATATTTTTTTCGCCAAAAATACTATCTGCTGTCTTTTTTGTTTTTTACAGAGGAAAATAAATAATTTGTATATTTTTTTGCAAAAAACAGAAAAAATATCCTAAAATGCATCGATTATGTTTGACATATCGCTTCTTTTCGTATATAATGTATATGATTAGGTAGACATATCCAATTTGCGCGAAAGAGGTTGATACAATGGCACCAAAACCCAGAATACTCGCAGTCGGAAGCACCAACACCGATTTTGTAGCTAAGGTCAATGTTGTTCCAAACGCAGGAGAGACTATAATTTCCGACGGTTCATACAGCTTTGTCCCCGGCGGAAAGGGTGCAAATGCCGCAGTTGCCGCCGCAAGACTTGGCGCTGATGTGGTTTTCTGTGCAAGAATCGGCAACGACAGCAACGGAAAAATGCTACGTGCCACCTACGAGTCAGAAAAGATAGACACTCGATATCTTACCACCGACAAATCCCTTCCCACAGGTCTTGCCGCAATCTTCGTTGAAAGCAACGGTGCAAACCGCATCGTCGTTTTCCCCGGTGCTAACAGTGCTCTTTGCCGCGAGGATGTGGAGGAAGCTCTTACATCTTATCCCGATGCGCTTCTCGTGCAGTTTGAAATACCTCTTGACACCGTCTACTATTCGGTGGAACAGGCAAACAAAGGAAATGTGCCCGTTATCATCGACGCAGGTCCTATTATTCCGGGGCTTGATCTTTCTAAATTCGGAAAGATTGAGATATTCTCGCCCAACGAAAGTGAAGCAGAGGCTTTGACAGGTATCAAGCCATACGATCCCGAAAGTTATATAAGAATCTGTCTTGACCTTTATTCTAAGCTTGACACCAAGTATGTGGTACTGAAGCTTGGTCACAGAGGCTGCTATGTCTATGACGGCAAGATGGGTATCGCCATCCCGTCGTACTACGTAACAGCGGTCGACACCACCGCGGCAGGTGATGCTTTTACCGCCGCCATGACTTACGAATATCTGCGCTCGGGCGATATCAAGAGCGCTTGTCGTTATGCCAACGCAGTCGGTGCTCTCACCGTTACCAAAAACGGAGCTCTCCCCTCTCTTCCCACCGAAGAGCAGGTTATCGCGTTTATCCGCGAAAACTGAATCACGTATTATCAGACCAAACGGTCTCTGAAAGGAATTATATATTATGCCTAAGTACAAAAGAATACTCTTAAAGCTCTCGGGCGAAGCTCTTTCGACGGGAGCAGACGGCATTCTCAACTTTGACTTTATTGCAAAGGTAGCAGAAAAGATCAAAGAATGCGCAGACAAAGGCGCACAGATTGCCATTGTTGTCGGCGGCGGAAATATCTGGCGAGGAAAAAAAGGCACACAGATCACCCGCAGTCGTTCGGATCATATCGGAATGCTTGCCACCACCATCAACTCGCTTGCAATGCAGACAGGGCTTGAAAACGCAGGTCTTCCCGCCGTTACCATGACCGCCATTCCCATGATCCAGATCGCCGAGCCATACGTTCGCGACAAGGCTGTGGAACATCTTGAAAATGGCAAGGCAGTTATTGTTGCCTGCGGCACGGGAAGCCCCTTCTTCTCGACAGATACGGCTGCCGTCCTTCGCGCAGTAGAGCTTGATGCTGACGCGGCGTTCTTTGCAAAGAACATAGACGGTGTTTACACCGCCGATCCCAAAAAGGATCCCGATGCAAAGAAGCTTGACACCGTAAGCTACAACGACATACTCAAAAACGACCTGGCAGTAATCGACAGCACTGCCGCTGCCATGGGTAGAGAAAACAATCTTCCCATTCTTCTCTTTGGTCTCAACGAGCCTGAAAATATCGTTAAAGCCGTTATGGGCGAAAAGCTTGGCACTATCGTAAACAATTATTAAAAAATACAATTCTATAATACAAAGGAGAACCGCTATGTTACTCAACACAAAGGACTACGAAGAAAAAATGAAAAAGAGCATCTCGGCTTATGAATCCGAGCTTGCAACCATCAGCGCCGGCCGCGCAAATCCCCAGATTCTCGACAAGATCACCGTTGAATGCTATGGTATGGAAACACCTGTAAACCAGGTTGCAACAGTTAAGCTTCCTGATGCAAGAACAATCGTTATCCAGCCCTACGACGCTTCTATGCTCAAGGCTATTGAAAAGGCTATCCAGGTGGCAGACCTTGGTCTTGTTCCCCAGAATGACGGCAAGGTGATCCGCATCTCCTTCCCCCAGCCCACAGAAGAGCGCAGACGTGAGCTCACAAAGCATGTTTCCAAGCTTGCTGAAAATACAAAGGTTGCTCTGCGCAACATCCGCCGCGATGCCAACGACAAGGCAAAGGATATGGCGAAGAAGAAGGAAATGACCGAGGATGAACAGAAGATTTCTGAAAAGAATGTTCAGGATCTCACAGAAAAGTTCACCAAGGAAGTCGATGTTATCACCGACAAGAAAAACAAGGAAATAATGGCTATCTGACATGGGAATATTTTCCTCAAAGAACCATCTGAATGAAAATATGCTCCCGGAAACTCTTCCGGGGCATGTTGCCATTATCATGGACGGAAACGGCAGATGGGCAAAAAAAAGAGGACTCCCCCGCACTGCAGGCCACAGCAAGGGTGTAAAAACTTTTGAGGACGTGGTGGAAATGTGCTTTACGGCAGGAGTCAACACCGTTACAGTCTACGCCTTTTCCACCGAAAACTGGAAAAGACCCGACAGCGAGGTTCAGTATATTCTCAAGCTTCTTGATGAATATCTTGATATTTGCGTGGAAAAATGTCTTAAAAAGGGCATACGTATGCGCATCATCGGAGACAGATCGATACTCCCTGCCGAAATGATTCAGAAAATGAACGACTCGGAAGAAAAAACCGCTCATCTCCATTACAACCTCAACGTTGCCATAAACTATGGCTCGCGTGCCGAAATATGCCACGCAGTGAACAGCCTTATTGCCGACGGCAAGACAGAGATTACCGAGGCGGACATTTCTTCGCGTCTTTACACCGCTCCCGTCGGCGACCCTGACCTCATCATCAGAACAGGCGGCGAAATACGGCTTTCAAACTACCTTATGTGGCAAGCATCCTATGCCGAATTCTACTTCACAGACACCCTATGGCCGGATTTTGGCAAAAAGGATCTTTACAAAGCGTTCCATAAATTTGCAAAAACACACCGCAGATTCGGCGGTCTTTGATTCGAAAGGATTTCGTCATGAAACAGCGTATAGTGACAGGTCTGGTTTTGCTGGCGATTTTTATTCCCATAATCATTCTGTCATATCCGTACCCGATCGTCTTTGTTGTTGCGGCGTCGCTTATGTCAACGATTGCCGTACACGAGATGCTGACCTGTACCGGTCAGGTCAAAAAGCTTGCACTTACTATCCCTGCAATGTTGTATGCGGCGGCAGGTCCGCTTCTAGCGGTTAGTCCCGTCGCCACATCTTATGGAGTATTGTTGTCCATAACCCTCATTTTTCTTTTCTATCTGCTCTTTATCCACGTTTTTGCAGCAGGAAAGATCAATACTCGGGATATATCTGTGGTTTTCACCACGTCGGTATACATAACCGTTTCGTTCACCTGCATCGTTCTTTTAAGAAATGCGCAGGTGCTCGGCGACTATGTATATATGTTCATCTTCATCGGCGCCTGGGTAACAGACATTTTCGCATATTTTGGCGGCAGATTTTTCGGCAAGCACAAGCTTTGCCCCAAAGTCAGTCCAAAAAAGACTGTTGAAGGTGCTGTTTCGGGCATTCTTTTCTGTGCGCTTTTCTTCGTGCTTTATTCGATGATCATCGCGCGTCTCGAAAACATTGTCCCGAACTATGCGATAATCGCTCTTATCGGCGCTTTTATCTCGGTCATATCCCAGTTTGGCGACCTTGCGGCGTCTGCCATAAAGCGTGATTACGACATCAAGGATTATGGCAAGATCTTCCCCGGACACGGCGGAGTTCTTGACCGCTTTGACAGTATTCTCGCCGTTGCGCCTTTCCTCTATATGCTTATGGAAAACCCTGATTTTATCACCGTTTTCCAGATGCTTTGATCGGGAAGCAGTGCTTTTTGCTAAATATAATCATACATAAAAGCGCCGTTTCTTATCCGAATCGGCGTTTTTGTACTCTTAAACGTCATCCGACATAAAAACACGTTTTCTTGTAACGAAAGGATGGGACAGATGCTCAACGTTGAAAAAGCTCTTTTGAACCTGAAACAAAAGGACGCCATGCTCGAGCCCTTTTTCAAAGATATAAAAATGCATCTTGAAAGATACAAAAAGGCAAGGTATACCCTTGCCAAAAACAAGAAGCTTTCGGATGCCATAAACGGACATCTGTATTTCGGTTTTCACAAGACATGCGACGGATGGGTCTTTCGCGAGTGGTTGCCGGGAGCAGACGCTGTGTGGCTTTTCGGCGATTTCAACGGATGGAACAAAAGCGACACTCCCCTTTCAAAAATCGGCAACGGCGTGTGGGAGGTCAAACTTTCGGGCAAGGATGCCCTGAAGCACGGACAGTACGTCAAACTATTTGTAAAGCACAAGGGGTATTTCTTTGAGCGTTTGCCTGCGTACGTAAGGTATGCACAGCTTGATGATACCACCCATATGCTCTGCGGCAGAATCTGGATGCCCGAAAAAGATTTTGAGTGGACCGACGATGCATTTTACAGCAAGACCGCTATCAAGAATCCATTGATATACGAGGCGCACATCGGCATGGCTCAGGACAAATACGGCATTGGCACCTATCGCGAGTTTGCAGATATCATCCTGCCCCGGATCAAAAAAGCAGGCTACAATGCAGTACAGCTGATGGCAATACAGGAGCATCCGTACTACGCATCGTTTGGATATCAGGTGACAAACTTTTTTGCTCCCTCTCATCACTTCGGTGAGCCTGAAGATCTGAAATATTTGATCAACAAGGCCCACGAAATGGGCATTGCAGTTATTCTTGACGTAGTACACAGCCACGCCTGCCCCAACGAAAGCGAAGGACTTAATAAGCAGGACGGAACCGACGGACAATATTTTCTCGAAAGCAACAGAGGCTGGCACAATGCATGGAAAACAAGATGCTTTGACTACGGAAAAACCGAGGTTTTGCATTTTCTTCTTTCAAACCTCAAATATTGGCAGTACGAATTTCACTTTGACGGTTTCCGCTTTGACGGCGTGACCTCTATGCTATACGAAGATCACGGGCTCGGTACTGCATTTACTGACTATTCACAATACTATTCTTTGAACACAAACGTTGATGCAAGGGTATATCTTACCCTTGCCAACGAGCTTATACATTCGATCAACAAAAACGCCATTACCATAGCCGAGGACATGAGCGGCATGCCAGGAATGTGCCTGCCCATATCCTGCGCAGGTTTTGGCTTTGACTACCGCCTTTCGATGGGTATTCCCGATATGTGGATAAAGCTGATAAAAGAATCGTCCATCGAAAACTGGAACATGTTTTATCTTTGGCACGAGCTGACGGGCGGCAGATACGGTGAAAAAACCATAAGCTATGCAGAATCTCACGATCAGGCAATGGTAGGAGACAAAACGATAATTTTCCGTCTTGCCGACGCCGAAATGTACACCGGTATGATGAAGGAGTATCACACCCCCTCCATCGACACCGCCATTGATATGCACAAGCTTATCCGATTTATCACAGCTGCATGTGCAAGAAATGGTTATCTTAACTTTATGGGTAACGAATTCGGACATCCTGAATGGATCGACTTTCCGCGGGAAGGCAACGGATGGAGCTATCATTATGCACGGCGTCAATGGTCGCTGGTGGATAATCCCAATTACAAATACGAATGGCTTTCGGATTTTGACCGCGATATGACAGAATTCGTAACAGAGCACAATCTGTATGAAAAAGGCGAAACAAAAAGTATCTTTATTGACGACCAAAAGAAGGTTCTTGTTTTTGAAAGAAACGGGCTTCTCTTCGTTTTCAATTTGCACCCCACACAGTCGCAGGAATCTGTTTTTGTAAGCTGCCCCAGATCCGGAGCATACAAGGTGGTCTTTTCTTCTGACAAAAAAGACTACGGCGGATATGACAGAATTTCGAACGACTACATTTACCATACGAAAAAAACTACCCACGGACTCGGATTCGAGATATATCTGCCCTGCCGAAGCTGCGCGGTTCTTGAAAAAATAAAGGTCAACAAAAAATAAATCCAAGGAGAACAAAATGGACACACAAAAGCTTTGCATTCTCGGCTCCACAGGGTCTATCGGCACCCAGGCGCTGGAAGTGGCAAGCCATCTGGATATAAAAGTCGATGCCATCAGCGCAAACTCTAACACAAAGCTTCTTGAACAGCAGATACGCAAATATTCCCCGCGCTTTTGCGCCGTGACCGACGAGGATGCCGCAAAAGCGCTGAAGATTGCTGTGGCAGATACTGACTGCACTGTGCTTTCGGGAAAGGAAGCGTCCTGCGAAATAATTGAAAAAACAGACGCAGACACCGTGCTTAATTCAATAATCGGGTTTGCAGGACTTGCGCCCACACTTCGCGCCATCCGTGCAAAGAAAAACCTTGCCATTGCCAACAAGGAGACTCTTGTTGCCGCAGGCAGTATCGTTATGGATGAAGTGAAGAAAAACGGAATTCGCCTGCTTCCGGTTGACAGCGAGCATTGTGCCATTCATCAGTGCATCGGCAAAAACGACAAAAGCGAGATATCAAAGCTGATACTCACCGCATCGGGAGGACCTTTCTTTGGCAAAGATCGCGATTTTGTAGCAAACGCTCTTCCCGAGCAGGCTTTGAAGCATCCGAACTGGAGCATGGGACGAAAGATCACAATTGACAGTGCCACCCTTGTGAACAAAGGACTCGAACTTATCGAAGCCATGTGGCTTTTTGATATGCCCTGCGACAAGATAGACATTATCGTCCACCGCGAAAGCATTATTCACTCGATGGTGCAATACCGCGACAATTCGGTTATGGCGCAGCTTGCGGTGCCAGATATGCGACTTTGCATTCAGTATGCTCTGACAGGAACTGCAAAAAAAGACGGTCTTACTCCCGAGCTTGATTTTTCAAAGCTTGCCGGGCTTTCCTTCTTCCCTGTTGACCACGACGTTTTTCCCGGCATTACACTGGCGAAAAAGGCAGTTTCGCTCGGCGGCATCAGCCCGTGCGTTTTCAACTCGGCAAACGAGGCGTGTGTGGATCTTTATCTTAACAAAAAAATAGCATTCTACGACATTTATTCGCTCATTTCCGATGCTATTTCAAGCATCGTACCCAACAGCAACACTCCTTCTTTTACAGATATTCTTGATGCTGACAAAAGGGCGAGGGAGTTCGTTTATTCTGCCGTAAAGTGCTGATATATACCCCTTTTTCGGCATAAAATCTATTGTGCATCTCCCCACGGAGGAACAGATATAAAATGGCTTTAGGCATAATCATCGCAATTCTCGGCTTTGGCGTGATCATTTTCGTCCACGAGCTGGGGCATTTTTTGACGGCACGCTTCTTCGGTGTGACGGTTAACGAGTTTTCCATCGGTATGGGACCGAAGATATTTTCAAAAAAATCAAAAGACGGGATTCTGTATTCTCTGCGACTTTTGCCTGTCGGCGGCTTTGTCAGCATGGCAGGAGAGGACGAGGAAAGCGACGACCCGAATTCTTTTGAAAAGAAATCAAAGCTTGCGCGATTTATAATACTGTTTGCAGGCGCTTTTATGAACCTTGTTTTGGGATTTATCATCATGTTCGTCTGCGTTGTATCGAGCGACAGGCTTTATTCGAACAAGATCGAATCTTTTCTTGTGGCTGATACGAACGGCGAGATAGTTGAAGAATACCAAGGGCTTCGCGCCGGAGACGAGATCATCTCTGTCGACGGGCACAAAGTGGGCGTGAGATACGACTACGTTTTCACCGCTATGCGCCTTGACGCAAGACCGGTTGAAATAACTGTGCGCCGAGGCGGAGAAAAAATAATAATCGAAAACTTCCGCTTCCCAACCGACTCGTCCGACGGCATAACTTTTGCAAATCCGTCGTTCTTTATACCGCAGGAAAAAAACAAAAACTTTTTCAACTGTATTTTCGAGACATTTGGGCAAACCACAGCTTCCGTGAAAATGGTCGTATATTCGCTTGTGGATCTTGTAAGCGGCAAGTATTCGGTTGAGGCGGTGTCGGGACCTGTGGGAGTGGTCAGCGAGATCGGAGAAAGTGCAAAATACGGTGCTGGCTCGGTGTTGTTTTTGCTGGCTCTTATCGCCATCAATATCGGTGTGTTCAATCTTTTGCCTTTTCCTGCCCTTGACGGCGGAAGGATACTTTTTATTGCAATAGAGGCGGTCATCAGACGCCCAGTGAACAAAAAAATCGAAACAGCAGTAAATTTTGCAGGACTTGCAATGCTTCTGACACTTATGATATTTGTCACTGTGAAAGACGTTATTTCACTATTCTGAAAAAGGAGAAACCGAAAATGGAACTTTTTGAAAAAAAGCTGGATTCAACCCTTATTTTTGACGGAAAAGTAGTTCATTTATATAAAGACAAGGTCGGGCTTCCCGACGGAAGTACTTCTTTTCGCGAATACGTGAAGCATCTTGGCGCCGTGTGCGTTATTCCCGTGACCGACGAAAACGAGGTGATCCTCGTAAAGCAATACAGATATGCCGTGGGCGAAGTTTTGACCGAAATACCTGCAGGAAAGCTTGATTTTGAAGGTGAAGATCCCCTTTCTGCCGCAAAGCGTGAACTTTTGGAAGAAACGGGAGCGATAGCTGAAAACATCATTCCCTTAGGAATATACTACGGCTCACCTGCTATCATGGGCGAAAAAATACATATGTATCTTGCCACAGGCCTTTCTTTTAAAGAACAGCATCTTGACGAAGACGAGTTTCTTGAAGTAACAAAAATCCCGCTTGCCGACGCAGTAAAAAGCGCACTTGACGGAACATTTCGCGACGGAAAGACCCAAAGTGCAATCCTTCGCGCCGCGGCAATGCTTTCGCCCGAGATTTTTACCAAACTGAAATAACGGAGGTATACCATGGCTGAAATAACAAGAAGAAAATCCAGAGAAGTGAAGATCGGCAAAGTTGCTATCGGTGCAAACAACGCCATTGCCGTACAATCGATGACCTTTACCAAAACCTCCGACAAGGAAAAGACCTTAGAGCAGATACTGTCGCTTGAAAAGGCGGGCTGCGACATAGTCCGTTTTTCTGTGCCCGACGAGGAATCGGCGAAGAATATCTCTTATTTCAAAGAGCATTCAAGCATTCCCCTTGTGGCAGACATTCATTTTAACTACCGTCTGGCGCTTATTGCCGCACAACAGGGTATTGACAAGATCCGCATAAACCCCGGAAATATCGGCGACCGCGACCGAGTTAAGGCTGTTGCCGACGAGTGCAAAAAACGCGGCATTCCCATCAGAATAGGTGTGAACGGCGGTTCGCTTGAAAAGCACATTCTTGAAAAATACGGCGTCCCCTGCCCCGAGGCACTTTTTGAAAGTGCGATGTTCCACGTCAGACTTCTTGAAGAATTTGACTTTCACGATATTGTGGTTTCGATAAAGTCCTCTGACGTAAAAGGCACTGTCGAGGCCAACAGACTTTTTGCAAGTCGCACAGAATATCCCCTGCATCTAGGAGTTACAGAAGCCGGCACAGAGCGCATGGGTATCATCAAATCCTCCGCAGGCATTGGTGCCATGCTGCTTGACGGCATCGGCGACACCCTTCGCGTGTCGCTTACCGACGAGGTTGAAAAAGAAGTGGCGGCAGGACGCGATCTTTTGAAATCGCTGGGGCTTATCCACGGCGTAAACATTGTTTCGTGCCCCACCTGCGCAAGAACCAACATAAACGTTATTGGCATTGCCACAAGGCTTCACGAGCTGCTTGACAACTGTCCGAAGGACATAAAGGTTGCCGTTATGGGTTGCGCAGTAAACGGACCCGGAGAGGCAAAGGATGCAGATATCGGCATTGCGGGCGGTGTGAACGACGCTCTGTTATTTAAAAAAGGCGAGGTTATCGGCAAGATCCCCGAAGACCGAGTTATTGAAACTCTGATGAATGAAATTGAAAAAATGTAAGGTGTAAAATGGCAAAATCCTTTCTTGAAAAATTCGGAAAATACCAACCCGAATATCTTGAAAAAAACGCCTGCTCCAAGATCGCCGACTACAAAATAAGGCTTGACCAGGAGACAAGGCGGATACTATGTGACGTTTATTTTTCCGAATACATATCTTTTGACACTATAAATTCCATCGAAGAGGGAATAAAAGAAGCGTATGACCTCAACTTCATGCGGATATTGCCCCATTTTGAAAGCTCATGCTTTTCACTTTCTGTATTTCCGGACATTCTTTGCGAGCTGAAAAGGCGCAATCCCTTGGGCTACGGTTTTTTTGACAATGCAAAATTTTCGGAAGACCTTCATGTTGTAAACTACGATACCGAAAGCGACCTTGTTACAAGCGACAACGAGCTTATTGCAAACCTGAAACAACAGGGAGAAAACTGTATATCTGTTGAACTGCACAATGGCGGAAAAGCTCTTTTGCAGATATCGGGTTGTGACAGAGAGCTTTCGGACATAATCCGCGATTGGTTTTCGATATCGCGCAACATCAGCTTTGGCGGAAAATGCGAGATGAACCTATCCGAGCTCGAAGAGCTTATAAAGCCGCCAAAGATCGATCCACAGGCCTTTGTGCATCGCGATCCTCCCCCTGTGCAGGAGGGCGGATTTCGCGCAGGTGGAGGCGGAAATTTCCGCCGTCAACCCACCCCAGATCCTGTTGAAACAGCAAATTCGGTTTTTACCGACGAAGCTTTTGCCTCGGTGGATCACGATAACGAAACTGCCGTGTCAGGCAGAATGAAATTTGATCTGAAAGACGCCGAATTGCTCTTTGGCAAGCTTCCCGAAGAAGAAATTATCCCCATACGAGCGGTGAATTTTGATACCAAGACCTTCACCGTCTGCGGAAAAGTTTTTGGATTTGAAAAAAAGCTGACAAAAAGCGGAGACAAATACATCGCTTCCTTCTTTATCACAGACAACGATTCGTCGATCGTTGCAAAGTTTTTATACAACGCCGAAGACGACGGCAAATACGCCGCTCTTGCGGATTCGCCGGTTGTGATGATGCACGGACAAACGTCGCCCGACAGATACGACGGAACGCTTGTTGTGAAGCCGCTGGGGGCATCAAAAATCAAGCTGATAAAGCGCAAGGACAATGCGCCCGTAAAACGCGTTGAGCTTCATCTTCACACAAAAATGTCGCAGATGGACGCCACCATTGAGCCTGCCGACGTTATCAAGCAGGCACGCGACTGGGGACAGAACGCCATTGCCGTCACAGACCACGGAAATCTGCAGGCATATCCTCAGATAATGAAGGCAGCACGCAAGGCAGGAGATATCAAGGTCATCTATGGACTTGAGGCGTATTTTGTTGACGATACGGCACGCGCCATCTACGGCGAAAACAACGTAAGCTTCCTCGACGACAGCTTTGTTATCTTTGATATTGAAACCACGGGACTTTCGCCCCAGACCTGCGAGATCACCGAGATTGGTGCAGTCAGGTACAAAAAAGGCAAGGTAACAGAAAAATATTCGACCTTCGTAAACCCCGGCGTTCCGATACCTGCCGAGATAGTAAAGCTCACCGGCATCACCGACGATATGGTAAAAGACGCCAGAAGCATAAGCGAAGTGTTGCCGGAATTTCTTGCCTTTGTCGGCGACGACACCCTGGTGGCGCATAATGCGTCGTTTGACATCAGCTTTATCAGAGCCGCGGCAGAAAAATGCTCGATTCCCTTCAACCCATCGTTTATCGACACAGTTTCGATGTCGCGTCAGGTCAATTCAGATCTCAAGAACCACAAGCTTGACACTCTTGCAGACTACTTTAATCTCGGCGATTTTGACCACCACAGAGCCTTTGAGGATGCCCACATGCTGGCACTGATATTCAACGCCATGGGCGAAAAGTTGAAATCCGAGGGTATCATCAACACTGACCAGCTGAGCCACCTGATGAGCCAGAGCTCTGATCCGAAAAAGCTGAAAAGCTATCATCAGATCATCCTTGTCAAAAATCTTGTGGGCCTTAAAAACCTGTACAAACTTGTTTCAGAGTCCTACCTCAAATACTACCACAGAACACCGAGAATACCGAAAAACCTACTTTCGCAATACCGCGAAGGTCTTATCATCGGTTCTGCCTGCGAGGCAGGCGAGCTTTATCGCGCCATTCTTGAAAACCGTCCGTGGAATGATCTGAAGGCAATTGCAGACTTTTATGACTATCTTGAGATCCAGCCCCTCGGAAACAACCAATTCCTTATTGACGGCGGACAGCTGGCCGACAGAAACGCCCTTATCGAGATAAACAAACAGATAATAAAGCTCGGAAAAGAACTTGGAAAGCCTGTTGTTGCCACGGGTGACGTGCATTTTCAAAATCCCGAGGACGAGGTATACAGAAAAATACTTCTTGCAGGTCAGAAGTTTTCGGATGCGGACAAGCACATCCCTCTTTACATGAGGACCACCGAGGAAATGCTTGCAGAGTTTGACTATCTCGACGAGCAGACGGCGTATGAGGTCGTCGTTGAAAACACACGCAAGATCGCCGACATGGTGGAGGAGATACTGCCCATTCCCGACGGAAACTATCCGCCGTCGATGGAGGGAACCGAAGAAGAACTTACAAACTTCTGCTATGATCTTGCCCACGAATGGTACGGAGATCCCCTGCCCGAGATTGTACAGTCGCGTCTTGAAAAAGAGCTTACTTCCATCATCAAAAACGGCTTTGCCGTGCTATATATCATCGCCCGACGCCTTGTTAAATACAGCGAGGACAAAGGATATCTCGTCGGCTCGCGCGGTTCTGTTGGCTCTTCCTTTGTTGCAACGATGGCAGGCATAACTGAAGTTAACCCACTGCCCCCGCATTACAGATGTACAAAGTGTAAGTATTCCGAATTTGTCACAGACGGTTCAGTGGGCTCGGGATTTGACATGCCCGACAAGGATTGTCCAAAATGCGGCGCGCCAAAAATGATACACGACGGTCACGACATTCCTTTTGAAACCTTTCTTGGCTTCTACGGCGACAAATCGCCCGATATCGACCTCAACTTTTCAGGCGACGTTCAGGGTGAATGCCATAAATACACAGAAGTTCTGTTTGGTGCAGAAAACGTATTTCGTGCAGGAACGCTTGGCACTCTTGCCGAAAAGACCGCCTACGGCTACGTTAAAAAATACGCAGAAGAACACGGAGTTGTCCTGAACAAAGCCGAAGAAGCCCGTCTTTCGAAGGGTTGCGAAGGTGTAAAGCGCACCACAGGTCAGCATCCCGGCGGCATCATCGTTATACCAAAGCAGTACCAGGTATACGATTTCACCCCAATCCAGCATCCTGCCGACGACCCGAACTCTAACATCATCACTACCCATTTCGCTTTTGAATATCTGCACGACACGATATTGAAGCTTGACATGCTCGGTCATGATGTGCCGACCAAATACAGAATGCTCGAAAAATATTCGGGCAGAAATATCCTTGATACTCCCCTTTCAGACGAGGGTGTTATGGAGCTGTTTGCTTCGACAAAATCCCTTGGCGTAAACCCCGAAGACATCGGAAGCCCCGTGGGCACCTTTGGTTTGCCTGAATTTGGCACAAAGTTTGTCCGTCAGATGATCGTTGATGCAAAGCCAAAGACATTTTCCGACCTGCTTCAGATCTCAGGGCTTTCCCACGGCACAGATGTATGGCTGGGCAATGCCCAGGATCTCATCAAAAACGGCATCTGCGACATTTCGCAGGTTATCGGAACACGAGACAACATCATGGTGTATCTGATCTATCACGGGCTTGAAAACGGCACCGCCTTCAAGATCATGGAGGATGTCCGAAAAGGAAAGGTCGCAAAAGGTGCTTGCGACAAATGGGATGGCTGGAAGGAAGAAATGAAAGCTCACGAAGTTCCCGATTGGTATATTGAATCCTGCGAGAAGATCAAGTATATGTTCCCGAAGGCCCACGCCGCAGCCTATGTTATTTCTGCTCTTCGTCTCGGCTGGTTCAAGGTGCATATGCCTCTTGAATTCTATGCCGCCTTCTTCTCGGTGGCACCCGGAGGCTTTGATGCCGAGATCGTCGGCAAGGGCAAGGGCGAAGTTGAGCGCACCATCAGATCTATTGAAGAAATGGGCACTGCCGCAAAACAGAAGGATCACGAAACTCTTGCCACCATGCAGCTTGTCAACGAAGCGTTGGCGCGAAAGATAAAGTTCTTGCCTGTTGACCTGAACAAGTCTGCCGCAAAAGCTTTTTTGCCCGAGGACGGCGCCATCAGAATGCCCTTCTCCTCCCTGCCGGGTCTTGGAGAAACGGCGGCACTCAACCTTGAAACTGTTATGAAAGAAAACAACATCATATCGCAGGAAGAGCTTCGCCAGAAAGGCGGAGTTACAAAAGCGGTTATCGAAATACTCTCGCGAAACGGAGTTCTTGATTCTCTGCCCGAGACAAATCAGATATCGTTTTTCTGATAAAACAGCAAAAGTCCCGAATTTTTTCGGGACTTTTTTGTTTTTTTGCAAAAAACCCTTGACAAAGTTGTTCGACAAGTGTAAAATATAATTGTAATTCGACAATTGTAAAACAACGAGGTGCAATAATGAACAGACTTCCCGAATGTGAACACGACATCATGATGACCATATGGGACATGGCAGAGGTTACAGGCGGCGCCGTTTCGTGCGACGATATTATGGAAAAGCTCGATCGCGACTGGACAAAGACCACTGTGCTTAATTTTTTGACAAGGCTGTGCAACAGAGGCTTTTTGACCTGCAAAAAGGAGCACAGGATAAACCTATACACTCCTGCCGTTGACAAAGACGACTATCTGAAAAGCGAGAGCGAAAGTTTCTTTAAGCGAATGCATCACGGGTCGCTTACAAGCCTTCTTTCTTCACTGTACGACGGAAAAAGCCTGTCAAAAGACGACATTGACGAGCTGAAAAAGTTCATTGAGGAGGCAAAATGATTATCGTAGATCTCGCGGTCATTTCGCTGACCATGTCGCTTATAATCCTGCTTCTGTTGCTTTTTTCAAGCATTTTGGGAAAAAGATACAAGGCAAAATACAGATACATAGCCTGGCTGCTTGTGGCATTACGGCTGCTTGTGCCTGCAAGGTTTGATATGACAACAGCGCCGCTGGTTTTTGAAGAACCCGACGCTCTTTCAAGACCGATAATATCAACTACCCCCAACAACGAATACACAGACAAAACCGACCAACTCCCCGAAAATGACAGATCGCAAAACAGCGAAAACAGCGAGCTTTCGATTTTGGATAAAGGTGAAGTCAAAAAGGACAAAAGTGTTGTCATTTCACTTTCTCAAATTTTAACCATAGTATGGTCGGCAGGTGCGATCGTTTTTCTCGCTTATCATATCACCGTGCTGGCGCTATTTAACGCGAAGGTAAAAAAGGGAGCGGTAAATCTGAAAGACAACATATACATAAGCTCACTTATCGAAAGTCCCATGATGACAGGATTTTTCAAAAAACGAGTACTCATACCCGACGTGCCCCTTTCGGAACGCGAGCTTGAGCTGATACTGCTTCACGAAAACGCCCACGCCAAAAGAGGCGATATGTGGTACAAACTGATACTTGTGGCGGCAAACGCCATGCACTGGTTCAACCCATTTGCCTATCTCATGGTTAAAATGGCAAACCGAGATCTTGAATATTCCTGCGACGATACTGTGACAGGCCAAATGACACCCGATGAAAAGAAAGAATACTCACTTACACTTTTACGCTTTATGTACCACGACACAAAAAAGGAGGAGCAAACATGAAAAAGATCCACACCCCAACCCTTTCCACAGCTTTTTCCGACGAAGGAAAAAAAGCAAAAAGCAGATTTGAAAACATCCTTTCTGCAAAGAAAAGAAGATCTTCTTTTCTTATCGTCCTTCTCGTTTTCGTCATGCTTTCAGCGGAGTTTCTGATATCTTGCTCCAAAAAGGACACCCGTCCCTTGTGGGAGCAGGAGCAAAGAAGCCTGACACAGGAGGAAGCGGCAGAGCACCTTTGCGATGAGCTGACAAAGGCATACGAAAACACCTACGGAGAATACACCCCACTTGACGAAGACCCATCCCCCACAGACGATGCGGAATATCTAAGATATGCCATTGCAAACCTTGATCTGAAAGATGAAGACGAAAGATTCTACAAATATTCGGTTATATTTGAATTTTGGGTTGAAAAGGCGACGGGAGATATATACAAATACTACAACGGTCTCGACTCAACTCTTACTCTCTTTGATCCATACAGCACCACCGCCCTTGCCTTTGCCGGATAAACGAAATGGAGGTAAAAAATGAAAAAGCTTTGCACACCCTATCTTTCAACGGCTTTTTCGGAGGACGGCAAAAAAGCCAAAAGCCGTTTTGAAAACATTCTTTCAAAATCAAAAAAACGCGCCATATTTCTTGTGGTGGCACTTCTTGCCGCCATTGTTGCCGCAGAATTTCTGATTGCCTGCACGGGAGAATCAACAGAAAAAATAGCAGACGATCTTGAAAACACAAACGTTGTCATCGGCGGCTCCGACAAACCGACGCTGATGTATGTTTGGGACGATCACGGATATGTTGTTCCTGTTGCCGCCATATCCACCCACGCACCCTTGTATTATGACAAAGCCATGCTTTATCAAAACAGGGATTACATCACCACACCCGAGATGGCGACACTTGCCAACGTTTATCCTGCCGACGGACTTGTTGACGGGCGTGACGATATCTATTTTGTATCGTTGCCGGCTTTCCACGGCGGACTTTACGGATACACGAAAGCGGAAAACCTGAACTTCAGCTTTGGCGACGAGGATTACGACTATGCTCAGGCGCTTTGCGATATGCCCGATCTTGGAGTTGCCGCAGGCGACACCTTGAAAATAGAAAGCAGAAACGAAAACATCTTTACCGTCACCTGCCTTACAAACGGCAAAAAGTTTGATATGGCAAGAACCGATATCGGCATTATCGAAGGCGAGATGCGGGTGTATCCACCTATATACGATTATCTTGAAAAAGAGATCAAAAAGTATGCCGACGACAAATTTGACAACATTATGATCGACAAGATCGGATTATTCCCCGGAAGATCGTTTTTTGACGAAGCTGTGGGTATATATGACTATACGATATACGTACAGCTCACCTACACCGAAAAGTACACAGACGAAGAAACGCTTTCGTATATCCGCGACAGTATTGCATCGGGTGATTACAACAGGCTGACCTACCAAGATGACAGAAACGTTTTTATCCACGGCATGATACCGCAGATCAGAATACGTTTTAAGCTTGACAAGCTGATGCGGATCGACACGTCTTGCGTTGAACTTTCGTACAATGCAGGTCAGATTGTGACCAACATGCCTGTACAAAATCCGCGCGAGGAATGGATAGAAATCGAAAATGTCGGACAAATCTTTCCCGAAAAGCTTTCGAAGGTCACCTATTCGAAAGACGGAGTTGTGACCGAATAGCAATTTATCAAGGGCATTTTTTGCCCTTGATTTTTTTGTTGCTTTTTGTCTTTTTCTGTTGTATAATGGTAGATGATATGATGGTGTTTTATATGATCTTGACAAGGAGATTTTTTATGGCAAAAAGAATCATAAACGCCGTTTTTATTTCACTGGTTTTGATATTTCTTTCTGCCGGTCTTTTAAAAACCGCGTTTTTTCCAAATGATATAAACAAGCTTGAAAACCGCAAGGCAAACAAGCTGCCCACACTCTCTTTATCGGCTTTTCTTGACGGAAGCTATCAGGGGGGCGTAAGAGATGCTCTTTCCGACCAGGTTTTCTTTGCAGAAAATATGAAAGAGCTTTACAACAAAGTAAATTCCGCATTTGTAAAGCTTTCGGTTTCGTCTGCTGCGTCAAGCACTGTGATGAGCGAGGTGCGCGAATACATAAAAGTGGACGACATGAACCTTTACGGCGAAAACTACGACCACATCCTCTACAATCCCACTGTTTTTGAATGGGTGGTTGATATGCTCAACGTGAATATCGAGGGGTTCAACGGTATTATTTCAGCTCTTCCCGAAACCGATTTTTACCTTTACTACGTTGAAAAAGAAACAGACATAAACTTTGTGACAGGGGAAAAATCGGGAATATTCGAATATCTTTCGGAAAACATCAATATTCCGGCAGAAAGAGAAGCTCGCTTTGAAGTATCAGATTTTGCAGAGTTTTCAAAGTGCTTCTACCGCACCGACCACCACTGGAACCAAGAAGGCTCGTATCGCGGATATATTCAGCTGCTTGATCTTCTCGGAATTAACGAAAAGGCTATCGAAAAAGGAGAAAAAATCAAGCTTTCCGGTTCCTTTGCAGGTTCAAAAACCCAGTCTCCCGGCGTTTCCTCCTTCAAAGAGGATTTTTATGCCTACAAGCTTTCGTACCCCGAAATGACGATAACACAAAACGGAGAAGAAACAAAAGATTTCGGGATGCAAAGCGAATATTTTGAGAAAAAAGCCGATCTTCCCCACGTTACCTACGGAAATTTTTACGGCGGCGACATGGGCGAGATAATCTTTGACACGGGCAACACCGAAAAGGACAGCATTCTGATTGTCGGCGAGTCGTATGACAATGCAATACTCAAGCTTCTTGCCTCTCATTTTTACAAGACATATTCCATCGACATGCGCTTTTACAACGCATATATGGGCAAAGATTTCAACATTTCCGAATACGTCAAACAGCACTCGATCGACAAGGTGCTTCTTATCGGAAACATTGACTTTTTCATAAACGAAGAATTTATTCCGGAGTATTGATATATGGTTTTCAGTGATCTTGATTTTCTGTATTTTTTCCTGCCGTTGGTGCTGACTCTGTATTTCCCATGCAAAAGCCTTGTGTGGAGAAACAGCGTTCTTCTCGTTTTTTCGCTGATTTTCTATGCATGGGGCGAGCCGAAAAGAATTGCCCTCATGCTTTTGGCTTCGCTTGTGGCATATATCGGCGGACTTTTGATAGAAAAGTTTAAAAACGAAGGCAGAAAAGTACTTTGCCGTACGGTGTTTGTTGCAACCACCGTGCTCCTCGTGCTCAACCTGTTTATCTTCAAATATCTCAATTTTGCCATTGACAACGTCAATCTTCTTTTGACACATGACATAACTATACCTCAGATCGTTCTTCCTATCGGTATCAGTTTTTACACTTTTCAGATCCTCTCCTACGTTTTCGATCTTTATCTCGGAAACGTAAAGGTTCAGAAAAACTACTTTTACCTCACCCTTTACGTTTCGTTTTTTCCCCAGCTTATCGCAGGCCCAATTGTCCGCTATCAGACGGTGGAGGAGGAAATACACGAAAGAAGCACAAATATCGAAAGCTTTGCCCACGGACTTCGCAGATTTATCAGAGGTCTTGCAAAGAAGATACTTCTTGCCAACAACGTTGCCGTCATCTGCGAAACAGTGTATGCCGGCGAAGTGCAGGTGTTTGGCACAGCATTCTATTGGCTTGCTGCTATTGCATATTCGTTGCAGCTTTACTTTGACTTTTCGGGTTATTCCGACATGGCGATAGGTCTTGGCGAAATATTCGGTTTTCATTTTCTTGAAAATTTCGATCATCCGTACATTTCCTGCTCTGTCACCGAATTCTGGCGCAGATGGCACATTTCGCTGTCCACATGGTTCAGAGATTACATCTACATCCCCATGGGCGGAAACCGCGTGGGCAAAGTGCGCCACATCATAAACATCATGACGGTTTGGGCGCTGACAGGCTTTTGGCACGGAGCGCAATGGAATTTTATCATTTGGGGTATATACTACGGAGTTTTGCTTCTTGTTGAAAAATTTCTTCTCGGCAAACTGCTTAAAAAGTTGCCCAAAATATTCGGATGGATATACACCATGTTTTTTGTCATCATCGGATGGGTGCTTTTCAATCTCACCGATTTTTCAAAGCTTTTGCTTGCGCTAAAGACCATGTTTTCCGGCGTGCCCACAAATCTCGCGCAGATAATGACAACCCACAGCGACAAGCTTTTTGAGCTATGCTTTATCCCCGTCGCCATCCTCTTTATGTTACCGATAAGAAAGCGGTTTGACAAGTTTTCGGGAACAGGAGCAACAATTGCGGCAAACCTTGTGCATCTTCTTCTCTTTGCCGTGTGCATCATTTTCAGCATAAGCTCAAGCTACAATCCCTTTATCTATTTCAGATTCTGACATACAAAAAACAGTCTTGCTTTTTTGCAAGACTGTTTTCTTTATTACTCTGTTATTGTATATTTCCACACTTCGCAATCACGAAGATGCTTGTTGGGAAACTGCTCGTACTTTGTGAGATACAGTTCAAAATTACCCGTTTCTCTGTCTTGAATAATTCCGAAATTGCTGAGCTGCACCCTTTCGGTTTCGCCCTCTGCGCGAGTATCAATTACGTCGAGAGAAGCTTTTTTGGCGCATCCCCAATCTTCGTCCACCTCGACTATGCAAAGAGGATATCGCGGCATATTTCCGTCGGTCTTTGTGGGATCGGTTATGTTTCCAAACCAATAAAGCTTTCCGCTTTTTTCGCTTCTGACAAAAAGTGAATAGGTGGCAGAAGAATATATAACCTCGCGGCTGTCAAAATGCCAGGGCATGGGAACCGAAAAGCTTTTTCCGCCGTCCTCTGAAATACTGAACATCTTGTAGCTTGGAGCATACGGCGAAATGCGCGAGTTCCATTCGGTGTACAGAACGTTCGACATTCTGAAAACAAGAAGAATCTTTCCCGACGAAAGTTCTGCCATTATCGGCTCGTTTATTCCACGGGAGCTCTGTCTGTCATCAAGCACCAGCGGATCGGAAAATGTAAGATCATATTCATGCTTTTCTTTATTCCACGAACCTCGGCAAGCCATAAAAGCGTTGGTCTGCGTGGGATTTGAGGGACAAAGCTTGCTCACGTCAAGACCTGCTCTTTTGCAGCAAACATCAACGGGAGCACAAAAGCTTATGAGAATATCACCGTTTTTCATAACGTATATATCAGACCCTATGCCGATATTTGTGGAAATATAGTTTGATGCGCGGTAGTTTTCCTTGTCAAATCCGTCGCCATCCTCGTATCTTACAAGCTGATGGCAAACGGGGTTTCTGTTTTCATCATATACGTCAATATAGGTGTGCGGCATCTCGCGAAGCAAGCCATGTTTCCAAAAGTTTGCCGTTGCCCCATCATATCCGCCAATATATATCATGTTGTATCTTACATCGATATAATGGCGGTGGACGGGATTCCAGACATTTAAGGCTCTTGGGTATGCTCCCCACGCTATTTCGTCCTCCCCGACCTGCTCCTTGGTCTTCGGCGCTGTGCGCACCCACTGGCCCCAGGTCTTTCCGTTGTCGGGACTGTCGCGGTATTCGGTGTAATCGGAAGTGTCGCTTTGGCTCTGATGCTCGCGGTATTCGCGGCGCAAAAGGCCATCGTGAGTAAGATACACATGATTTCGCGTCTCGTTCACTTCGGTGCCCGAACAGTTGACAATGACTTCGCTTTTTACTTTGACAGACATTTGTTATCCTCCTTAGAGTAAACAAATTAAAGGATGTCAACAGGGTAAAGGATCTTGAGCTGGTTGATCTTGGACTTATATGCCGCCTGCTGTTTGTCGGACACAAGCTTTTCTTTGATCTGGTCTGCAATGTCCTCAAAAGCGATGGGGGCAGCTTCTTTTTTGTCATTGAGTTTGATGAGGTGGAAGCCGAACTGTGTCTTTACGGGGCCTGCGATCTCGCCCACTGCCATTGAGAAGCATGCTTCGTCAAACTCGGGAACCATCTGACCGCGGGTAAACTCGCCAAGGTTTCCGCCCTGCTCGCTCGAGGGGCAGGAGCTGTTCTGTCTTGCGGCGTCTTCAAAAGAAATTTCGCCTGCGTTGATCTTTGCAAGGATATCTGTTGCCTTTTCTTCGGAATCAACGAGAATATGGCTTGCATTCACGGTCTTGCCCGAAACAAGCTCGCCCTTGTTTTCTTCGAAGAAAGCCTTTGCTTCGTCGTCGGTGACCTTAACTCCCTCGACAGCCTTTGCAATGGCAAAGTTTGCAAGCATTTCTTCCTTGAGCTTCTGGAATTCTGCCTTAAATTTGGGGTCGTATTCATAAAGGTTCTTTGCGGCGTCGGCAAGGAAAAGCTTTTTGTTGATGAGCTGCTCGAGCACCATGCGTCTGCCCTCGGGGTTGTTGTAACGCTGACCGTTTGCACCCATCTGAATAATCGCCGCATCAACTTCGGCAGAAGTGATGGGATGTCCGTTTACTCTTGCAAGAATTTGTAACTGATCCATGATTAAAATCTCCTAACTGAATTTTTATATATTGTACCAAAAAAAGCCTTGCTTTTCAAGGTGTTTTTCGAAACTTGCAGAACTTTTGGGACAATTTTATCAAATTGCTTGACTTTTGCTGTTTTTTGCTATAAACTCAAATAAGAAAACATTTTTCGGAGGTTTTTGATATGATAAACTCTAAGGAAAAGCAAGAATACTTTGCGCAGGAAAAGATTGATATCGTCGGCACTGCTGATGATATGAACACATATATCTACAAGCTCGGCGAAGACGGAATTATGTTCCGTGAGGCTGTGATCGACTCGGGACGCGGCGGTGAGCCCGTGGAAATTCTTCATTCCACAGACTTTCATCTTAACTGTCTGAACGCCCGCGACTGTATCGAAATGCGTCCGTGCATTCTCTCTACACGAGATTATCGCATGGCTTTCCGCGACGGCCGCACCGTACCCAACACTATCCGCACCATGGAACTTTCGAAGTTTTTCGACCAGACCATTATAACGGGTGACACCATCGACTATATCACCTGGGGCACCTTTGATCTGATGGACGAGTTGATCTGGAAGCCCTATCCCGACACTCTCGTTTCGCTCGGCGGACACGATATCACCCGTGTAATGCAGGGCAAAGTTGCCGACGACACCACCCTTGAATCGAGATATGATCTTGTAAAGGAAAACTGGCGCCACGACGTTCATTACGTTTCTAAAGTTCTTGGCGACAAGGTTCGCGTTGTGGTTCTTAACAACGGACAGTCGAGATATTTTGATCACCAGGTAGAAAAGTTTGAAAAAGAGCTTGCCGATGCACGACGCGACCAACACATAATTCTTGTTTTCCAGCACGAGCAGATCTGTACCCACAACGAAAAAGAAAAGAACGTAAACCCCATCCGCATCAACGACGGTTCGGGCAGCCGCAACTTCTGCGACAACTTTATCGGCAGCGCAAAATCCGACGAGACAACCATGCGCCTTTACAAATTGATGACCGAAAACGCCGATGTTGTAAAAGGTATTTTCTGCGGACACTGGCATTCTGATTACTACACCGAAATCGTCGCCTCCTACAAAGACGAAAACGGCAACAAGGTTGACACATTCATCCCCCAGTACGTTCTGACAGGAAATATGTACGACAAAGGCCACGCGCTTATAATCACCGTGAAATAATTAAAAAACAGCCCCGTTTCAAAAGAAACGGGGCACTGTTTTGCTCAAAACGCCAAAACTTATTTTTTTGAAAAAGCCAAAACGACCTTACTCATTTGCTTTCTTGTATATGCCGAGCCATTTGCCCGAGCGATATCTTATACCGATAACGACAAAATTCAACCAGCTGTGGGCAAGAAGCGAAAGCCACACGCCCGTAAGTCCCCAACCGAAAACGACCCCGAACAGATATGCCAAAGGAATACGCCAGAAAAAGAAGCTGAGAGAGTTGAGATATAGCGCAAACTGAGTGTCGCCTGCCGCTCGCAATGCTCCCATTACAACGCCGTTGAGGTGGCCTGTGATATACTGCACCGCGACGATATAAAAGATCGGCAAGGCAAGCGCAAGTATCTCTGTCTCCCCGGGTTTGACGTATAGTCCTGCAATCTGTCTTGCAAACAAAACCTCTATGGTTCCCATAAGCACAGAGATCGCAAGAGATGCCCTGCAAAGATAAGACTTGTATTTTTTTGCATTGTCAAATTCACCTGCACCAAGATATTGACCGATGACGGTGTTTGCCGTAACACCAAGAGCAATACTTGGAGCCGATGTGAGCGAATTTACGTTGTTACATATCTGATGCGCCGAAAATGCCGCATTTCCGAGGCTGTTGACTATCTTGACGTAAAACATCGAGCCGCAGTTCATGATGAGGTTTTCGACGGCACTGGGAATACCAATTCGCAACATCTGTACGACTTTTTTCCATTGAAAAACAAATTTTCCGTATTTATTGCGGAAAGAAATTCCGTTTCCTTTTGAATAGAAAGCATACCACAAAGCCCACAGGCAGCAGATTATGCGGCTGATAAGGGTGGAATAGCCTGCACCAAGAACCCCAAGTGGAGGAATGCCGAATTTTCCGTCGATAAGAATCCAGTTGCCTACAACGTTCAAAAGATTTGAGAAGGTATTGTACATCATCGGCACCTTGGAAAGACCTGCTCCGCGCATGGCGGCGGTGACGCTGAAGGTCAGTGCCTGGAAAGTGGTGCCCACGACGAGAATGTCATAATAATCAATGGCAAGCTGTGCCACCTTTCCCCTGCCGCCCATAAAAGCGACGATCGGACGGGACATAAGCATACCGAACACTGTCATAACAATACCCGAAACAAGGTTCAGGATAAGCGAAATTTTCATGATGTCCTGGGCTTCTTTCATTTTCTTTGCACCCACGTTCCACGCCACAAGAGTGGTGGTTCCGACGTTTATCGCCTGGAAAAGTGAAAGAAAGATCGAAAGCGGATTTGACGTAAGGCCAATTGCGGCAAGACCGTCGGCATCGTACTTTCCGACCATCATCATATCTATGACGCCATAGAACGACGAAAGGGCCGTTTCGATAAATACGGGCAGAAATATGGTAAGAGTGACGGCAAGATGCCCTGTGTCAATTTTCTTGTAATTGATATGATGTTTGCTCATATCATTCACCTCGATTCGGTGCTTATGTTTCAAAAAGGATCTGCCTTTCAAGGGTATACTACCACACTCGGCAAAATATGTCAACTGTGAGAAACACCAAAAAATCAAGAAACAATTCAAACAATTTGTCCAATTGGCGTAAACACACTGTATAATCACGATTTTTAAGTGATCGTTTTTTGCAACATCGAAACCCGATGCCGCGATTGACTTTTACATAATGCGGAGGTATAATGAATATACAAAACAAAGATTTGAGGTACGACCAATGAAATTTTTTACCCCCTTTGAGCTTCCTGTCGCTCCCGTTTTTCCGGACCGCTCCTTTGATATCAGAGATTACGGAGCGAAGGAAGGCACAGAATTCAAATCGACAAAAGCGATAAACGACGCTATATGTGCCTGCTCGTATAGCGGTGGAGGACACGTTGTTGTGCCGCGCGGTCAATGGCTTTCCGGAGCAATTCATCTTAAAGACAATGTAGATCTTCATTTTGAAGAAGGTTCTCTTTTACATTTCAGCGAAGATTTTAACGATTATCTCCCCGTTGTATACGGAATACTCGGCGGAAACAGATGCTATTCTCCCAGCCATTTTCTTTATGCTTACAAATGCAAGAACATAGCCGTCACGGGAAAAGGAACCCTTGACGGTCACGGAAAAGTCTGGTGGCCGATGAAAAATCACAATATCGGCATGCAGGATCTGATGAAAAAGGGCAAGGCGCTCGCTCCCCTTTCCGAAAGAGTTTATGACAAGCCCGAGCAGGGCGTAAGACCGAGAATGTTGCAGTTTGTGGAATGTGAAAACGTGCTGATCGAGGGCATAACCATGAAAAACAGCCCCTCGTGGACGGTGCATCCCGCCTGGTGCAAAAATATCATTATCAGAGACCTTGTGATAAGAAATCCCGTAGATTCCCCCAACACCGACGGAGTGAATCTCGAATCGTGCAAGCGCGGTCTTGTGGAGCGGCTTGACGTTGAAACGGGCGACGACGTTTGTTGCCTTAAAGCAGGACGCGACGAGGATGCATGGGACGTGGGTGTGCCATGTGAGGATATTGAGATCCGAAACATCGTTTCGTCGGGCGGACACGGCGGATTTACCGTGGGCAGTGAAACCAGCGCCTGCATCAGAAACGCATATATCCACGATTGCCATTTTGACGGCAACCTTTACAGCGCCGTCAGATTCAAGACCATGAAAGGCAGAGGCGGTGTTGTTGAAAATATCGACTGCGAAAATATAACCGCCACAAAAACCACCTCTGCCGCCGTTTATATAACCATGCGCTACACCGGCGAAAAGCTTGACGACCAGTCAAAGCCTATTGAAAACATGCCGAAAATGCGCAACATTTCAATTTCCGGCGTCAGATGCGAAAAAGCGAAGTGCGGAATAAAGCTTTGCGGCGAGCGCGGATATGATCTTGAAAACATTTACCTTTCCGACATCGACGTTGCGGCAGAAATTCCGATCGATGCCATGAACGTTTTTGGGCTTCACATGGAAAACGTAAAGCTTCGTGAGATGGTTTCAGAGTAAAACAGCCGTAATACGGCAAAAAATTTTCTCCCCTTTGGCTGATTACCAAAGGGGAGATTTTTTTACTTATCAAGAAAAACTTCTTTAAGAGCTTTCAGGTAACCGTAGCCGTTGATGTTGTCGGGTTGTATATATGTGCCCTCGGTCCATTCGTTCCAGCTGTTTACGATGATGAGAGGAGCTTTGAGCCCTTTTGTTTCATCAACGTATTTCTTTGCAAGTTCAAAACCTTTTTTGATGTTTTCGGGAGTGGTTTCGGTGCAGATATTGTCATCCTCGCGATGGGGGTATCTTGGGGTGGTATCCCAGCCCATGGAAACGTTGGGGTAATAGATGGAATTAACCTGTTCTGCCGTCTTTTTATATCCCTTTTCAACGTCAACAAGAACGTCGGCATAGTTTTGCTTTACGTTGACAAAATCCAAAAATCCGTAATGGGTCACCCCGTCAAAGCCGGTTTTGTTGATAAATTCAAGAACGGTCATGCCGCTTTTTTCATCAATCTTCTGTGCCATGTGGCTGTCGCGGCGTACAGTGAGATGGAGTTCGAGCCCGGGGAAACCTGCCTTTACCGTTTGTTCGCGGAAATAGTTCAGCGCATCCCACGTTTCTTCCACTCCGCCAAGTCCGCGGACAAGATTCATGATGTCAAAGAGCATATATACGGGTTTGCCGTCTATCTTATAATAATTGGGTCGGGAGAAGTATTTTTCTATCGTTCTGTTTACTATTGTGTTAAAAGTTTCGCGGTTTACGGCGCCGTCCCAGATGGGGTCCCAATAATGTGAGGTGCGTGTGTCCCACATGGAATCCGCCGTGTGGTTTGCCCACATCAGATAAAACTTCATTCTGTCACAGTTGCGGGCTTTCAAAAAGCCGTTGTCAAGACACTGTTCGAGAAAAGGTCTGTTGTCAAACCAATACCAATCGTAAATGAAAACGTTTACTCCATGATCTGCGGCGGCGTTGATCTCCATTTCCATAACGTATGGATCCGCCTCGTTTACATAACCCCAAACGGGTTTTCTTGGCCACTGATGACCGGGATATCTCGGTTGTGCCGCCTTGACGGTCTGCCATTCGCCATAGCCCTCGGGCCAGAAAATGCGTGTTCTGGGTTCGTCACCGGTGTATGCAGGCCAGATGATTGCCGCAATGTCATATTTGTTCATAACTATCTCCTTTTTGTCGTCGGTATATATTCCTATATTAGCCGTTTTTTGATAGTGCCACAATGACAAAAGGGGTGTTTTTTGGATTTTTCGCTGATTATTTGCAGTATTTTTTTATTTTTTCTTATATTTTTTGTATTTACCGTTTGTTATCAATATATTCTCAATTTTGTTTGATATATAAAATATAATATGTTAAAACATCAAAAAAAGGTGGATTATGAAATACGAACTGCGAAAACAAAATTTTCCGATCTGCTATCAGAAAGGATATATCGAAATAAAAAACGGCATTTCTGTGGGATCGAACGCTGTTCTTTGCGACGAGCCTATATACGCGCTTCATTATCATCAATGTGTTGAGCTTGGCGTATGCATTGAGGGTAGCGGCGAAAGCCACATTGAAGACCACGTATACCGCTTCAAAAAAGGCGATATTTCGTGCGTCAGCACCAACGTCCCCCACCTTTCACGATCCGACGAAAATGTGAAGAGTGTGTGGATCTGGGTTTTTATAAACCCGTTTGACCTTTCTGTTTGCGACAGTGCAAAGCTTGCAGACATTCTGCAAAAAGCTGCATCCAAAGGGTACTGTGGGATCTTTGAAGAAGGCGAGCATCCGCTTCTTGCAAAGCTTCTTTACGAGCTTGTCGGGCACGGCAACAATGACGAACAAGGCGCATTTGAAAAAAGCCTGATTGCAGCACGCATCATCCTTGAAATGGGTCGCATCGGCGATATCGACAACATCAGCCGCAGTCGCGACAGACTGGGAAAACTTGAACCTGCCATAATGTATATCCGCGAAAACTACACCGACCCCGCCAAAATGAAAGGCACAGATATTGCGGAAATATGCGGACTTTCAACCTCGCATTTCAGATGCCTTTTCAAAAAGCATTTTGGCATAACTCTTCCGCAGTACATCAACAAAACGCGGCTTTCGTCAGCGGTCTATCTTTTGCGCAACACGCAAAAAAGCATAACTGACATTGCTCTTGACACAGGTTTTTGCGACGTTTCATATTTCAACCGCCTGTTTCTGCGAGAATTTGGCATGACCCCCGGCGCAATGAGAAAAGGCTATGATGCAAGATAGTGCATCATAGCCTTTTGTTTTTCTTATAAATCACCGAGATTATTGCCGTACCAATCGCAGATCATAAGAATGGTTCTGGCGGCGGCAGAGCAATTGGGACACCACGGAGTAAAGTATGCATCGTGGTCGTCGTATCTTTCTGCCATATAGAACTCGTTTGTCATACCGTATTTGAACTGTGCCTGCAAAAGCGGACGGGCAAGATCGTTTCTTCCCGATCTTCTGTAATAAAAATACAATTTATATTCGAGCCAGTTCAGATACCACTGGATGCCCTTTGACGTGATATTTACCTCATTATGGGGCAAAACAAGTCCGTTTTTGTGATCGCCGAGAACTTCGTCGTAATAGCGGATCACCTTTTCGGCATCCTTTGTGCCATAGCCCGCAATGCCGCTGAAAAGCAGAATATACGGTCCGAACTGTCCGTCGTTGGGATGAAGAGGCTTGAGATATGCCTCAAGCTCGGGATCGTTTTTTGGATCCTTGGGGAGAACCAGATAGTCGCTGTCCTTCTGCTCGTCTGCGAAACGGGCAAAAAGACCGCAAAGTATATTTCTGTAATCGTTTGCCGCGGCAGACACTTCTGCGAAGTGTTCGTCGGCATAAAATTCCAGCACCTGCGCGTACTTTTCATACGCCTGCAGATTCCAGACGTCTGTCTGTGACCAGCTTTGAGCAACGGCAGGATAGTCAGAATCCTGATCGGCAGGGAAAAGTCCCGAGGTCTGACCGGGGTCTTCATCTGCCTTTTTTCTCTGTGCTTGCATCCAAACGAAAGCCTTGTATGCGCCGTCCTTGTATTTGTCAAAAAGCGTCTTGTGCTTTTGTGATGCCGCCGAAAAGCTATATAGAACCGCGCCTGTAATAGACGCCCAATGCACGCCAAAATTGTTTATTTCTCCGTTTTGCGCCTGGAGCACATTGAAATAGGTAGAAAGGATCGCATCGTGGAATTTTTCGAAAGTGCCGATATGCGCGAGAGCCTCGATCATTGAGCGATTTTCTGTCGGCCACATTCTGCGCTGAAGACCGCCTTGGCGCATGATAACGTAGTCGCAATTCTTCGGATAGTTAAACATCTGCAATCCCTGCACAACGAGGGCGCGGAAAACGTTGTACGTAAAAGGATCATCCTTGTTGGGGAAAACCTCGATGTGCGAAAGCTCGGTTTCCCAGAAACTGATTGCTTTTTCCTTTTCTTTATCATACGAAAAATCTTTTTTCACGTCTCCCCTGCCGAAAGCCACATCGACGTGTGCGCTTTCGCCGGGATCGAGATCAAAATTAAAATAAATACCGTCCTTGTCGGTATAATTTGCGGTGAAGCTATCGGAATCGACCGTCTTCACCTTTTCGCCTGCCTTATAATATACAGAATACGTTCCGTCGGTCATAAGACCGTCCGAATGCTGCCAACGGGGCAGAAGCTTTATGCGGTGATATGACGGCTCGGCTCTTGTGTATCCGTCGGGTTCACAAATGCCCACAAGATCAAACTCCGGGCCGGTTCTTGAAACAAGGGTGGCGGTTTCGGTGATTTTTTCGTCCGAAATATTGGTTATGGTGAGACGTGCAAAAACAGTGGACACACGAGCGGTGTCCGCAAAATTTTCTGTTTCAAAAACTGCGTTTTTGGTGCGGTATACCACAGAATGTACAGGTATTCCGTCGGGCCTTATTTTGTATTCGCATTTTTCGCGGTCAAGCAGCTGTTCTTGGTGCAAAAAGGCGATTGCCGACGATGGCAATTTGCTCTCGGCAAGCTTTCCCGTCGAATATACCTGCGACTCGGCACCGCCCATTATCTCGCCGATGACCACCATAGAGTTGGGCCAAAGGGTTATTATGTTTTCTGAAAGCGGAGGACTGATATAAAGCTTTGGGGTGCGCGATTTGCCCCAAGGGTTTTCTTCTGATGAAAAGTGAGATATTTTTTCCATAACATACCTCCAAAGTTTTTTATATTATATCACGGAAAAAAAACGAATTCAATAGTGTTTTTGCAAAAAAACATATCCCGTGCAAATGTGCACAGGATATGTCAAAAAGTGAAAATTTATTTTTCGTTGCCGGTGGGTCTGCCCTGGATCTGTGAAGGATCAAACTTGTCAAGGGGCGACCAATCCTCGATGCCATAGCAAAGATCGAGAATGATCTTTGTGATCTTGTTCTCGTCAAGCTGTGCAAGGGGTGAAACATCCGAAAGAATGCTCTGGGTGAGATCGACGAATTCAAGACTACCTGCAAGCTGTGCAATGGGAGTTACATCTGCGATCGAGTTGTAAGAAAGGTCAAGACGTCTAAGCTTTGAAAGCCCTGTAAGAGGAGAAAGGTCGTCGATAAGACCGCTCGTTATTGAGAGCTCCTCGAGGTTTACAAGGTTTTTCAAAAACGACAGCTCCATTATCATCGCCTCGTCATAACCCAGCTCTTCAATCGTGGTGCCCTCTTCGCGAAGAAGATAATCGGGGTCAATCTTGGTGGACACAGAGTTGAGAGAAAGCTGACGCAGCCCCGTCATGGAATCGAACACCGAAAGATCTTCGATGACGCCAGACTCGAGGGTAAAGCTATAAAGCTTGGGGAGCTCGGCGAGAAAATCAAATCCACGGCACTCGGAGTTGCCGTAGATGCTGATGACCTCAAGTTCTTTGCAGTTTGCAAGGAAACTGTAATCGCTGTTTGTCGTATAGGTCGACGTAAATACACGAAGATTTGTGAGATATGCAAAATCGTCAAAGCTATCGAATATAAGACCCGTGATGTCGATGACCTTGGTATTGGTGTCGGTGGGATTTTCGATAGAACCGGTAAAGCCAACCGAAACGGTGTTGTCCTCGCCGTAGGTGAGTATGCCGAAAGATTCGATGCTCGCCATATCCTCTGCAGTGACGCGCTTGTAATCCTTGTCGAATATTTCACCGCAAAGCTGGGCAAAATCGTCATCGGCAAAATCAAGAATACTGGGGGCGCAAGCTCTGGGACAGCCTGTCAACGAAAGACAAACCGCAACACAAAGCACGAGAAGAAGTGCGCAAAGCTTTATTCTTTTATTCATAGACAAAAATCCCGTCTGAATTATTCAGCCTTTGCTTCGGCGTCTGCTTCTGTTTCAGCGTCTGCTTCTGTTTCAGCGTCTGCTTCTGCTTCGGCGCCTGCTTCTGTTTCAGCGTCTGCTTCTGTTTCAGCGTCTGCTTCTGTTTCAGCGTCTGCTTCATTGTCAACGTTTGCTTCGCCTTCAACTGTTGCGTTGTCATCTGCCGCGCCGTCGTTTGTTCCGGGGATGTAGCTGCCGCTGATGATAACGTAAGCGATCGCCGCAACAACGAGAACGATGAGTGCGATTATTACATAAAAACCTTTATCCGAACTTTTTCTGCCTGCCATAATTAAATAGCCTCCTGTTTTTTGTATTTTACGCAAAGTCATATTTCTTTGCAACAGCACAATTATACCACAAAATATCAGCCATTTCAAGAAGTAAACACCTAAAAATTTGCTAAATCTCACAAAAACTTTGATTCTTTTGCAAAGCACGACGCACATTTTGCAAAAAGTGTATCAAAAGTTAATTTTTTCCGACGTATTGACATAATTTTTATCAAATGGTATACTATCTATGACTACATATTTTTCGGAGGCACCATGGTATTCAGCGGCATTCCATTTCTTTTCTTTTTTCTACCGATCACCTTGATCTTATACTATATCGTCCCATTTTGTGCAAAAAACTACTTGCTTCTTGCCGCAAGTCTTATTTTTTATGCCTGGGGAGAACCTTTGTACATAATCCTCATGATCCTTTCGACCTTTGTCAGTTGGCTTATGGGTGTTCTTATTCTCAAAACACCGCGGCACAAAAAGCTGCTTATGGTGATGTCGGTGGTTTTTAATCTGTCTATACTCGTATTTTTCAAATACGCTCCCCTGCTTCTTGCAACATTTTCCGACATTTTCGGTCTTGGTCTTGCTCCTCTTAAGCTTACCATACCCATCGGCATCAGCTTTTACACCTTCCAGACCCTCAGCTACAACATCGACGTTTTTCGCGGGGACGTGCCTGCCGAGAAAAACTTTTTCACTCTGATGACCTATATCTCGATGTTTCCGCAGCTTATTGCAGGACCTATTGTCAGATACGAAACCGTTCGCTACGAAATGCGTCAAAGGACGATATCCTTCGAAAGTTTTTCGGAGGGCACCATCATTTTCCTCCACGGACTTTTCAAAAAGGTTCTTATCGCCAACACCATCGGCGAGCTTTTTGACGCCGTGACGGCGGTTTCGCCCGCATCCCAATCGGCTGCAACCCTTTGGCTCGGTATTTTTGCCTTTTATCTTCACATCTATTTTGATTTCAGCGGATATTCCGACATGGCCATCGGCATGGGAAAAATGCTGGGCTTCAATTTCCTACAGAACTTCAACTATCCACTTATTTCGGTTTCTGTTTCGGATTTCTGGAGAAGATGGCACATGTCTCTTGGCACATGGTTCAGAGATTACGTCTATTTTCCTCTTGGCGGATCGCGCTGTTCAAAGGGGTTGCAGATCAGAAACCTTCTTATCGTTTGGTGTCTGACAGGTTTTTGGCACGGCGACAGTTGGAATTTTGCCCTGTGGGGTATTTATTTCGGCGTGATACTGATTCTTGAAAAAATGGTTTACGGCAAATTTCTTGCAAAACTGCCCAAGATCGTAGGAAGGCTTTATACCATTTTTATTGTAACACTTGGCTGGGCTTTCTTCTCGATCGAAGATTTTTCTCACATGAGCGCGTATGTTGGAAAGATGTTTGTAAACACAAACGTTATCGACCGCGGATTTTTCTATTATCTGCTTCCCTATCTTCCCATTATGCTCATCGGAGTGCTGTTTGCAATTCCGATCTTCCCGAAGATAAAGGAAAAAGTACAGAACGTCAAAAACACCGCGGCAAAGAGCGCGATATCGACCTGCGCCATCCTGGTATATTCGGCACTTTTCGTACTGTCTGTCGCTCTTCTTGTGGGCAATGCCTACAATCCGTTTTTGTATTTTAATTTCTGAGAAAGGAGACTCGTGTTGAAGATCACAAAAAGCATAATTTCAATCATTTTCGCCGCGTTTATCCTTTTTGGAATGTTTGCATTTATTTTCGGCGAGAAGAAAACTTTTTCGGAAAATGAAAACAAGAACCTTGCAAAATTCCCCGATTTTTCGATCAAAAAGCTTGAAAGCGGCGATTTTACGGCTGGTCTTGAAGAATATATGAAGGATCATTTTCCCATGCGCGACCCTTTGATGAAGCTGAAAACAAAAGCACAGCTTACAGCAGGATACAAGCGCATCGGCGATGTACACATAGGCAAAGACCGTCTTTTTCAACAGGTGGATGAACCCGATGCATCGTCTTTTGTTACAAGTGCAAACAAGCTTTTTGAGGCAATAGAAAACAAGGATATTACAAAAAGTGTTATTCTTTTGCCGTCGGCTTCCGAAATATATGAGGAAGAACTTCCGACCTACACAGAACACATAGACGAGACAGCGATCATTGACAGCATCCTTTCGCAGATCGCTTGTGACAACGCCATCAACCCCACCGATATGATGCTTGACAAAAAGTCAGAAAACAACCTCTTTTACACCACCGACCACCACTGGACAACCTACGCCGCTTTTTACACCTACGAGCTTTTTGCAAAAACTGTCGGCATTGAAAACGTTCTTCCCCTCGAAGATCGAGAGGTGATGACACTGAGCGACACTTTCAAGGGCACACTTTATTCCACCGTTCTTGACGATGCAAGATATGACACGGTGGTAAGGCTTGTAAATCCAAAGGCGGATTTTAAATCGTTTATGACAAAAAACGCCACCAAAGCTCCCGAACCCTATGAATTTTTTGCGCAGGAGTTCTTGGAAATGAAGGACACCTATTCGTATTTCGGCGGCGGTAACTTTCCGCTCGTGATCTTTGAAAGCGAAGGTGCGGCGACCGACAACGAGATAGTTGTGGTAAAGGACAGCTTTGCCAACGCATTCGTTCCATTTCTTGCCGAGCATTACAAAAAGGTGCATGTCATCGATCCGAGATATTTTAAGGGCAAAACAGCAAGTGCATACGTTAACGAAAATGAGAATATAACCGACGTTCTCGTGCTTTACGGCATAAATTCGCTGAACGACGGTGTTACAAACTTTTCTTGAAAGACACGGAGGAAAAACAAAATGTATCCATTAAAATTAGGCTCTGTTCTCAAAGACATAATCTGGGGCGGCACGCTTCTTTCCGAACAGTACGGCAAGGGCGAAAAGGGGCAGAAGATCGCCGAGGCATGGGTGCTCTCGTGCAGAAACGACGGCGAAAACGTTATTGAAAATGGCGAGCTGTCGGGAAAGGCTCTTTCAGAAATCTACCCCGACAAGGACAGTTTTCCGCTTCTGATCAAGCTTATTGACGCCTGCGACAAGCTTTCGGTTCAGGTGCATCCCGACGACAACTATGCAAAAAAAGAAGGTCTTCCTGCAGGAAAGACCGAAATGTGGTATATTCTTGATGCAAAACCCGGTGCAAAGCTGGTTTACGGCATGAGAAAGGACATTCCCCTTTCTGACTGCGAGATCAAAAAGGCAGCGGACGACGGTACGCTTGAAAAATACCTTAATTATTGCGAAGTGAAAAAGGGCGACGTTTTCTTTATTCCCGCAGGTCTTGTGCACGCCATCGGCGAAGGTATTCTTATTGCCGAGGTACAGCAGAATTCAAACACCACCTACAGAATGTACGATTATGACCGCCGCGACAAAAACGGCAACCGCCGCGAGCTTCATGTGGACAAAGCGATCGAAGTTATCGACAAATCTCTCCCCCACGGCGACAACGAAAAGAAGATAATCGAAAAAACAGACTGCGCCGTACGCACAAATCTTTGCGAATGCGAATTTTTTAAAGCACACTCGTTGAATATCAAAAACGGAAGCTACAAGATCGATCCCGACGACATGTTCTTTATCCTCTGCACCGACGGATGCGGCGAGATTGTACACAACGGCATCTGTTATCCTTTCAAAAAAGGAGAAAGCTATCTGTTCCCCAAGGGAACGGGAAGCTTTGATATAAAGGCGAACGGATGCGAGCTTCTTTTGGCAAGTGAATAATGATACAACAAAGAATGCTGACCCGAAAAGGTCAGCATTCTTTGTTTACAAAAGGGTTCTTGCAATAATGTTTTCCTGAAGCTCGGGGGAAAGATCGTTGAAATACGCACTGTATCCGCCGACACGCACCACAAGGCTCTTGTACTTTTCGGGAAACTTTCTTGCCTCAAGAAGATCCTGCGCCGAAACTACGTTTACCGAAAGTTGTTGACCGCCGCGTGCCACATATGTCTTTGCAAGGGCGATGAAAGACGCCATTCCGTTTTGTGTTTCAAAAACGTTTTTGTCAAATTTAAGCTGCAGAACAAGGCCGCTCTTTGCAAGCGTATGATCGTATTTCAAAACCGAATTGATAAGGGCGGTGGCTCCCTTTTTGTCGCATCCGGGAACTGCGCCGAAGCTATCGGCAAAAAGCGAGGATTCAAGCGTCTTTCCGTTGGGAAGAGGGCCTGTGCCTTTTCCATAGTTTGCCGCACGGTTAAAGGGCGAGCAACCTGCGCCGTATACACCGCCGCGCCATGTTTTTATCGTGAGAAGATAATTCGAAAAATGCTCGGTTATATCTTTGAATATAGCGTCACATTCTTCGTCTTCGTTACCGAATTTATGATAGTTGGAAAAGTCGCGGTAAAGATCGTCGTAGCCTTCAAAATTCTGTTGAAGAGCAGCTATAAGCTCGTCCATGGAATATTTCTTTTCGTCATATACAAAATGCTTTATTGCAGCCAGCGAATCAACCGCGTCGGCAACACCTTCCATGAGCATCTGTCCATGATTGTACAAAGGACCATGGTTTTTCATATCCCTTGCGCTTTCAAGACAACCAACAATAAGGTTGGAACGGAAAGGGTTGGGAGCGTACTCGGCATATAGCTTCTGCGAACGGTTGGCACAGCAAGTAAAAGAATCGGCAAAATACTCGACCCTTTTCTTGTAAGCTGCAAGAAATTCTTCAAAGCTCTCAAAGTATCTCGGATCTCCCGTTGTGGTGCCAAAACGATTTCCCGAAACGGCGCATACGCCGTCCGAAAGAGTGAGCGAAACGCACTTTGCAAGGTTTACTTCGCCGTCCTCGAGCCCCATGTGACTCTTGCCGAAGATATCTATCTGATTACAGCCGTTCATGCAATAATCGTGGGAGTCACACGGCGGAATACCGAGAGCCTCAAGGGCAGGACAAACCACCTCATCGTTATATATTGCAGGCATACCGATGCCTGTGGCTATCGTTTGTGCGATCTCCTGCCAAAGATATTCGGGGGTATTTCTGTGTACTCTGACGGTGAGATTGGGAGTGTTATACTTATACTTTCTTGCGGTTTCAAGGATTGCCACCGAAAGCTCGTTGGTTTCGTCCTTCCAGCTTTCGTCACTTCCGCTTATACAGAGATTCCACACTCTGTAATCCTGAAACAGTTGCCAAAGTCTTTCGAGGCATTCTTTTCTGTCATGCTCTTCTGATCTGCGATAAAACTCGATCATATATTGGTCGAAATTGCCGGGAGAATCTTTGCCGTCGAAGGTAAATTCGATCCAGAAATACTGGCAGGCTTCAAAAAAGTCGCGAGGGGGATTTTGCGGAATGTTTGAAAAAGCGTCGGCAAGGCGAAGAAGATGTGCTTTTTCTTTTCCCGAGGCTGTTTCTGCCATAGTTGACGCAAGCTTTCGGTATCTTTCGCAAAGCACCTCGAAAGCTTCGACCGATATTGTCGCCGCGTCATAAAATTCGTCGTTTCCGGGATTTTTGGCACGCATTTCGGAAATTTTCTTTTTCAATCCGACAGTGCCTATCTTTAACAACAGTCCAAAATCGGGATTTGCATGGCCTGCCCAGCCGCCTCCCCAACCAATTGAAAATTCCCTGTAGTGCTTTTCGTCATCATTCAACAGTGCGTTATAGAGACTTCCTGTATTAAGCGGCAACATTTTTTCAAGGATATCCGAAAGCTCGTCGGCATATTCGGGGTTGGCGGCAATTTTTGCCTTGACCGCGTCGGCAGAAACCCTGATACCTTCGCCGAAGGTATAGTCGATGATATCATCGATATTTCTCGATTCGCCGCCAACAAAGAAGGTGGCAGGATCGATCTTTATTTTTCTGTGTTTTGATGCCTCAAGCATTCCGCAGGCGATTTTTTTGCCTATGTATTCAGCGTCGCTTTCAAGAAAGCCTACCGCAAAGGGTTCTATTCTGTTTACATATTTTTTCACGTCGGATTCCTTTCATTAAAGGGGTTGAACCACCTGGGAAGTACCCCACACGGTTATTTCTTCGACAACAACACCCTTTGGCTGATTTACGCAATAGAATATTGCATTTGCAATGTCCTTTGCTTTCATGGATTCTTCGCAATCCTCAATGCCCGAATTGCTTTGGAAGCCGGTGCCTGCTCTTCCGGGAAGCACGCAGGTGACACGGATGCCATGGGGCTGAAGCTCGGTGTAAAGGCCCTTTGAAAAGCTCAAAAGCCCTGCCTTTGCACAGCCGTAAACCGTCCAGGTGGGCCACTGATGGCGTGCGCAGATTGAAGAAACGTTGATGATAACGCCGTCCTTTTTCTCGATCATGCCGGGGGCAAAAACGTTGGAGCCGTAGATCGAGCTTGTGAGATTGAGGGATATCGCCTCGTCGATCGACTCTTTTGTCTGCTCGACGGTTGAAACAAGCTTCACACCGCCGCCTGCGTTATTTATGAGTACGTCGACCGAGCCGAATTTTTCACAGATCTTATTCTTTACGTCCACCCACTGCTCGTATTTTGTTACGTCGAGGGCAAAACCTGCATCAAAGCCGTATTCCGCAACTGTTTTTTCAACCTTTTCTGGGTTTCTCGATGCGATGATGACGGTATCTCCGTTTTCCTTAAAAAGCTTTGCGGTCTCAAGGCCATAGCCGCTCGTGGCACCTGTTATAAGAACAATTCTTGACATTGTGAATACCTCCGTCTGTTATTTTACTACTTGCATTATACAGGAATTTGTGATATAATAATAGTAAATATATATCATTTATTTGTATTTTTTCATCAAAAGGAGAAAGGTATGCCTACAAACTCAGCAGCTGAACGCGACCTGCGTTTTTTTGACGAAGAACACTGTTTCAAATACGGCGATATATGCTACGTTGAAAATTTTTTGCACACAGAAGAAAACGCGTGGGTATACTATCACGATTTTTACGTTATAGATATCGTAGCAAGAGGCGCAGGCGAACATTATATCGAAGGTAACCGCATTCCAATAACAGTCGGCGACGTTTTTGTGGTGCCTCCATTTATCAAGCACGGATATTTCGGGAACGAAGCTATTGAGATCTGCCACATAAAACTGAAATCGGACTTTATGACAAAATACCGAGACGAACTGCACCAGATCGATGGATTTAACACCATGTTTTCGATAGAGCCCGAGCTTCGCAAGATATATGACAAAAACGTATATCTTCACCTTGACTCGCACTCCTTCAGGGATATAAAAAAGCTTTTGGAAAAGTCCACAAAAAAAGATCCTGCAGGGCACCTTCTTTACACATCTGTTTCGATGCTGGGCATTATTGAAGAACTGTGCATAAAAATGCACGATCAGATGTCAAAAAAGCACAACAACGGCGCAAGCGACAGCGGAATAATCGAAGCGCTTGAATATATCCATTCTCACTATTCCGAAAAAATAACCATCGACACCCTCGTGCATATATCCAAAACTTCGCGCCCCACCTTTAACCGTCATTTCAAAAGGATCGTCGGAAAAACGCCTGTGCGCTATATTCTTGATTGCCGCATCAATGCCGCAAAGGATCTTCTGGCGGCAGGAAATCTTTCGAAAACCGAGATTGCTTACAGGTGCGGTTTTTACGATGTTTCGCACATGGACAAAAATATTTCGGAAAAATAGCTTACTCGCAAAAAAGCATGGAAAGACAAAATCTTCCCATGCTTCAGACTGCCGATAAATTGTTTTTTACTAATCAGGGAAACCCCCGGCGAGGGTTTCCCTCTTTTCAATTGTTTCACAATTGAAAATTCACCCATCCTGCGCTTTGGGAACGCCGGTAAGTTTCGCTCTCTGACGAGAGCGATTCAAGGCTCTGCCTTGAAAATCCGGAAGCTTTTTTGTAAAAAAGCTTCGCAAAAAACTTTTAATATAGCTTTTGCGGCACAAATAATTATCTTAAAACCACGGTCTTTTTTCCGTCGAAGGTTTTTCCATCAATGTCATTTTCGGCACACACTCTCTCGCACGAAACACCGTGGTCCTTTGCCACCTTCCAGACGCTTTCGCCATTTTCGGGATAGTAGAGAACGAACGAGCATTTTTTTGTGTTTTTCGCCGACTCTCCTGCTTTTTCGTGATCTGTTATCACTTGTGCGGTTTCCTCGTAAAGTGCCGCAAGGTTTTCGTTTATTTTAATATCGAGCACAAGCTCTCCGTTTGATATACTGCATTCGTGATGGCAGACAGTGCAAAAGTTTATCCAGCGCAGCTTATTCTCGAAAAGCTCGGGAGGAATATTGCCGTCTTTTATTCTTATGGATATTTGAGAAGACCGCGCGTCTGTGTCACCGTTTTCTTTCATTCCGAGTATACTTAAAATGCCCTTTGCCGGGATAACCACCTCGCCCTGTGAAAGTTCGGGGTTGCCGAAATTTATATCAAGCGAGCTTGATATTATATCGCTTATACCGCGAAGTTCAAAACGCACTCTGTCGGAATATGCCACAGTTTCGGTATAAATATCTGCAAGGCTTGTGATATGAACGTTCTGCCTTTTTTGAATGATCTCACATTCTGTTGAATACATATCCTCTATCACAGTGCTTTCTGTATTCTTAAGCGCAACGGGCATGATATCTGCCGCAGCATTTATTTCTATCACTCTCTGCTCTCCGAAATTGTCACCAGTACAATCACAGGTGAGCGACAGAAGCTTTATATCGCACACGGCTTTCCACCCAGCATCAACATCCGGCATTTCTATCTGCGTGCCAAAGGTGATTGTCTTTGAAAGGCTTACGTATTCTCCCCCGTTTTCTCCCCTTGCCTCATAGATGCAGGTAAATTCCATTTCGGCAGATACCGAAACCATGTCCTCCGACACCGAAACGCTCTTTACAAACACCTGCGCATCGGCATCAACTATATCGGATATTTCAGGCATGTCGGCATCTATTTCAAAGCTTTCTGATATGTCCACCCTGCCATTTTCCGCCACGCGCAGAGCAGATGCCGTGATATCCTTTCGAAGATATTCGACATCGCATTCGGGGGCGTGACGCTCATCGATATAAAAATCTCCTGCCGACATATCTACCACCTCAACTGCCAGCGAAAACTTTGAGCGTGCAGCAAATGTCCTTTGCCCCACAAGTTTTGAGGTGGCGTGTATAGGAACAGACTTTACAAAAACGCACAGATTTCCGACATTCTCGGTATCGGTGCGCATGTCGTACTGCTCGTCAAAATCCTCCTTGAAAAGAGCGCATTTCAAAAGGCCGCTGTTTTCGGCAGTATAGAGAACTGTATATACAATTTCTCCCGAAATGTCAAGCTTTCCTGCGTTTACGAGTTTGTCGGTTATGTTAAGCTTTGCTTCGGTCTTGACAATGCGCGAAACGCTGGGCATATAATCAGACAGGGTATATTCCGCTTCGTTTTCCACGTCCTTTTTTTCTGAAAATATCGTATTGAATGAGTTGGGCTTGAGCTCGTAATCCATAACAGATCTCCTTTTTTTACTTTTTCTCAATAAAAGTGTATTCGGAGAACTTATTTATTATTACTTCTTTTCTTTCCTATTCTTCATAAAAAACGAAAGTATTTTTCTAAAAAGACCTGCAGGCTGCAAAACAACTATTTTCAAAAACCATCCCTCCTACGCGGTTAAATACAAAAATCCCACAACTATCAGCAGTGCCGCCAATATCAGCACCAGAAGTCCTTTTGGCATAAAGCACGAAATAAGCACAGTTGCGCCTGCCGCCATTATAGCAAGCCCAAGCATATTTGACTGTTTTTTCACCTTTTCCGCCTCCCGACGACACTTATACTGTATTGTATGCAACGGCGGTGTTTTTTGATAACAAAAACCGCCTTTTCGCAAAGAAAAGGCGGTTTTGACATTTATTTATCCCAATCGAGATTTTTTAAAAGTCTGCGCAGGAAAACGGCGGCAAGGGTCACCGACATGATCTCGGCAATCGGAAAAGAAAGCCACACGAGTGTATCATTGCCGGTAAGAGATATGAAATATGCCACCGGCACAAGCACCACAAGCTGTCTGCCAAACGACAGAAAGAGGCTGTAAATGCTCTTTCCGAGAGCCTGGAAAACAGAAGATGCCACAACGCAGAAGCCTGCAAAAATGAAGCTGAGACTGATTATTCTGAGTGCGGGGATGCCGATTCTTAACATTTCCTCGTCGGCGTTGAACGCCGAAAGAAGAGCGCCCGGAATAAGCTGGCAACAGGCAATGCCCACAAACATTATGATAACGGCGTAGATGGTGGAATATTTTATCGCATCGTACATTCTTTGCTTTTTCTTTGCGCCGTAGTTGTATGCCACGATGGGCACCATGCCGTTGTTAAGGCCGAACACGGGCATGAAAACAAAGCTTTGCAGCTTGAAGTATGCACCGAAAACATTTACGTGAACGTAAGAAAATCCGCTGAGGATCTTGTTCATGCAAAGGGTCATGACCGAACCTATCGACGCCATGATTATCGACGGAACGCCGATGAAAAGAATGTCTTTTATATACTTTGCTCTGGGTGCAAAATTTTTGAATTTAAGATTAAGCTCTTTGTTGTACTTTACGCAAAGGATAAAGCCGAGTATACCGCCAACCGCCTGACCCAAAACCGTTGCACACGCGGCACCTGCCACTTCAAGACCGAATCCGAAGGGCATGACGAACGCCCCGTTGAACAACACTTCGCCTTTTTCAAAGATGAAGATGGGGTCAAAAACGATATTGAGTATGGCGCCCGTACCCTGCACTATCATACTTAACATGGTGCGGCCTGTGGCCTGAAGCATTTTTTCAAAGATAAGCTCGAGAAAAAGTCCGCCCGAGAAGACAAGACAGATCCTGAAATACTGAACTCCGTATTCGTAAATCAGCGCATTGTCGGTTTGGGTTTTCATAAACGCGCCGGCCAAGAAAAGACCTGCAACAAAGAAAAGCAAAAAACTTATGATGTTAAGCAGAAGCCCCTGCATGGCGTATTTGTCGGCCTTTTTCTGGTCTTTCTGTCCAAGGGATTTGGATATCAGCGCATTCATACCAACGCCTATTCCGACGCCTACGGCGATCATCAGGTTTTGTATCGGAAAAACCAGCGATACGGCGTTGAACGCCTTGTCCGAAACCTGCGAAACAAATATGCTGTCTACAATATTATACAGTGCCTGCACGAGCATTGATATCATCATGGGGATTGACATGGTCAAAAGAAGCTTGTTTACGGGCATAACTCCCATTTTATTTTCTTTTACCTGTTCGATTTCGCTGCTAATTATTATCACTCCAATTCAACAAACTCCGACTATTTTATCACATTTGAAGGCCGAGTCTTTTGACATTGTGTGAATATTGTGTAAAAGCTCTTGATCATTTATTTTTTTATGCCGTTATTTCTGCGGCTCTTGTAGTCCTTGTCTATCTCTTCGCTCCAATTGTCGCGAACGCATGCGTTTGCCCTTACACCGCACACCACTTTTGAAACGGCATTGTACAAAATGTTTGTTCCTTTCGAATCGGCGTTGTAGTTTACGGCACGGTCTTTGCCGATGCCATAGCTCGCAGCGGTTTCGACGGCGTCTATATTTGCGCCGATGAACAAAAATTCCCAACCATCCTTTTCTTTTCTCTCCACTATCATCTTCTTCACCTGTTCGCTTGTGTAATTGTGGCTGGCGTTTTCCTGACCGTCGGTGGTGATGATAAACACGGTGTGCTCCGGCACATCGTCGGGACGGGCATATTTGTGGATATTTCCGATGTGATGGATGGCGCCGCCAATGGCATCGATAAGAGCAGTGCAACCGCGGACGGTATAATCGCGGTCTGTCATCGGCTCGATCTTTTCAAGCAGCACACGGTCGTGAAGCACTTCTGATACGTTGTCAAAAAGCACTGTTGAAACGTAGCATTTTCCTTCCTGCTTTTTCTGCTTTTCGATCATTGCATTAAAGCCGCCGATGGTGTCTTTCTCAAGGCCTGACATCGATCCGCTTCTGTCAAGGATAAATACAAGTTCTGTTACGTTGTTTTTCATAATAAAAACCTCTCTTTCGTTTGATGTACCAATTGTACACCAAAAAAAGAGAGGTAAGGTCGCATGGCAGGCGACATTTTTTATGCGCCGAGAAGACTTTGATCAAAGGCAAAGAGAGCTTCGTTTATTTCGAATATATTATAGTTTCCGCGGCTTATAAAATACTCTATGATTATATCAAACTTGTTGCTGTGCGAAAGAGCAAAACCTGCCTTTTTAAGCATGTCCTCGGTTTCTTCAAGGCTGAGTTCGAGCGAGATGGCAAATGCAATGGCGGTCTGCTTGCTGGGTTTGTAGTGAACGTCGCTGCGAATCTTTGAAAAAAGTTTGCGGTCGATATTTGCTTTTTTATAACATTCGGCATCTGTCATGCCCTTTTCGTCGATTTTGCGCAGAAGCATCTGCGAAAAGCTTTCGTCAATATTTGAAAGCTTTGTTTCAAGGCTTTCCTGTTCGAATGGAGTCTTTGTTGCGGCGGAAAAAAGAGAGCCGAAGAAATTCTTTTTTGCGCCCGTCGGCAACGGCATAGCCTCGCGCTCTATGTCGCGGCGCAAAACAAGATGCTCGTCGACGTAATTATCGTCGATAAACTGAGAAATATCGCGGAAGAGTTTTTCTCCTATGTTATAAGAATCCTTATCAAAGACGACAATGTAAACCTGCATTTCGTTTTCAAGAAGAAATTCCGCTATCGTATCTATGGCGATCTTAAGGGCCAGATCCTTGGGATAGCAATATGCACCCGTGGAAATGAGTGGGAAAGCCACGCTTTCACAAGAATATTCTTTTGCAAGCAAAAGCGATTCGCGATAGCACGATTCGAGCAGTTCTTTTTCGAGATGGTTGCCATAGCGGTAGATGGGACCAACGGTATGTATAATGTATTTTGACGGCAGAGCATACGCACATGTTATCTTTGCCTTTCCGGTTTCGCATCCGCCAAGAGCTTTGCATTCTTCGAAAAGCTCGCGGCCTGCTGCGCGATGGATGGCACCATCAACACCGCCACCGCCAAGCAAAGAATTGTTGGCGGCGTTTACTATGGCGTCAACCTTCATTTTTGTTATATCATTTCTCACTATTTCAAGCGGCATTGAAATTCTCCTTTAAACTATTTATTTTTGCTTTTTCCTGATGTGGAAATAATGCTCGCAAAGTGCTGCGATGGCAAGAACGCCAAGATATCCGCACAAAGGATAAACAACTCCGATAAGATCACCAAATCCGAAAAGGCTTCCGAAATATACAAAGATACAAAGAACGAGGGTGAAAGGTATCTTTGCTTTTTCAACTCTCACCTTTGTGGTAACGAAATGAACAACCGCCACAAGGCACGAAAGACCTGTGCCAAGCATGCCAAAGAAAAGAAGTAACGAATATATCACGCCAAGCACACCCGACAATTCGCCTGCAACAAAAAGCATGGGAAGCGGAGCATCAGACGACGCCGGAAGAGATGCCATGGAAAGGAATATGCAGGACGCGATGACAAACAGCAAAAGAGTTCCCAAAAATACACCGACGACCACTCTCTTTTTCGACTCTACCAAAACTCCCACGGGAGCAAGTATCTGGACAGACGAAAAAAGATTGTAGCACACGAAGGTTATGGCAGATATCCACCAGCTTGAAAGCAGAGGGTTTTCGCCCGAAGCGGAAGAAGCATTGATCGAAGAAATGTCGGGAAAACCAAACGTTGATACAGACGCTATGCCAACAACAAGGGTGAACAAAACGAGCAGAGGTACTGTCATCGAAAAGACCGAAACCATTCTTTCGTGGCCGCCAAGTGAAAGAAAGAAAAGCAGAATCGAAAAAAGTCCGCCCGTAAGATATTCGGAAAGTCCCAGCGTTTGTCTGAAAAGGGCACCGACACCTGCAGTCATTATGACAGCAATACCAACGAGAAAGAATATTTCCGAAACACCGATGAACGCACGCAGAAACTTGTTATCGGCACGAATAATCAGCTTATCGCACTGCGCCATCTTTGATATTGATGCAAGGCGCAAAAGAAGTACACCGAAAAGAAATATAAGCAGCATGGCAACGACCATGCCCAAAAATCCGAAGCTTCCGAACGAGCAGAAAAACTGCCACAGCTCCTGCCCCGACACATAGCCTGCACCAAGAAAACATCCGGCAAAGGTAAGCGCCACGCGGACAGAGTTCATATGCATAAAAAAATCACCTCATTTATTATATATTACCACACAGAAAAATATTTTTCAAGCCTGTGTGATTTTTTGAGAAAAAATTATTTCATATCGTTTTTGTATGATTTGATTTTTGTTACTCCGAAACATTTTTTATCAACTGTCAGAAGCCTCTTTTTCAAGCAAAAAATACCGTAGATTTTTTTGGTGAAAATAATGTCAAATTCCAAATCATATTGAATGAATATGATTTGAGGCGGTGTTTATTCACACTATTTATGATTTTTCAAAAAAAGTGGTGCAAAAAACTGTTTTTTTCGCCGATTTTACAAAAATAATTGATTTAGTTATTGACATCAAAGATAAGTTGATGTATCATTATATTGTAAAAGGGTATATTTTTATGAGTACGGTCGGAATACGATCGGCACAAAGGGAGAAACGATTTGATCGGAATGGTTGTAAGCGATGTCGACGGCACGCTGATATATAAAGGCTCACATCTGAATACAACGCGCTTTCCCGTCATGCTTTCAAAGCTTTCGGAAAGGTCGGTTCCCTTTGCCGTTGCCACCGGCAGACACTATCGGGAGCTGAAAAAGCTTTTCGGAAAAAGCATCCGCGATCTGTGGTGTTGCTGCTGCGACGGAGCATACGTTATTTCGAACGACTCTCCTGTTTATTCGCTTCCCCTGCCGACAGGGTGTGTCAAAGCTTTTTTCGAAAGCTTTGCGGGCGACGGCAAGAACACTGTTGTGTTCCATTCGATCGACGTTTCGTACATACTCGGAAACTCTTATCTTGTAAAAGCAAAAGAAACGTCAAGAGTCGGAAACGTGAAACAGATCTTCTCGCTTTCCGAGATCTCTGACGACATCTTCTTTGTTTCGCTTTACGGACCTTGCGCAGATTCGTACGAAGCTCCGCAGGGGGCAAGGTTTTCTTACAAAGCACGCGGCGTCTGCGAATTTGTGAACCGCAATGCATCAAAATACGGTGCAGTAAAACATCTGGCAGGGCTGTACGGTCTTTCGGACAAAGATATCCTGTTTTTTGGAGATGGCGAGAATGACCGCGAACTCATAGAAAAATGCGGCACGTCCTACACCACCTACTGCGCCGACAAAAAAGTCTTTGTCCTTACCGAAAACCACACCCGTGACTGCATTGGCACGATAATCCGTCTGTGCGACGAAAAAACAATAGACAAGACAAACACCAAATGAAATATAAAAGAGGCATATCATGAACAAAAAGTACACTGTCAAGGATATTCCAAGAACCGAAAGAATCAAAAAGCTCATCGAGCACCTTTATGAAAAAATGCCCGTGATCGAAGCAGACCGTGCAGTGCTTCTCACCGAGTCTTACATGGCAACCGAGGGTGAACCCATTATCACTCGCCGCGCAAAGGCTTTTTATCACATCTGCGAAAATCTTCCCGTCACCATCCGCGACGGCGAGCTTATCGTCGGTTCTGCCACAAAGAACCCCAGAGGATGCCAGGTGTTCCCCGAATACTCCTTTGATTGGCTCGAATCTGAATTTGACACGGTTGAAACAAGATCCGCCGATCCTTTCCGCATTGAGGAAGACACAAAGGCTACCCTTCACGAGGTATACAAATACTGGCGCGGAAAGACCACGAGCGAGCTTGCCACCTCCTATATGGCAAAAGAAACCCTTAAAGCCATGGAGCACAATATCTTCACCCCGGGCAACTATTTCTACAACGGTATCGGTCACGTTACCGTAGATTACGGCAAGGTGTTGAAGATCGGCCTTTCGGGCATTATGCAAGAAGCAAAGGATGCGCTTTCAAAGCTTTCGTTTGAAGATCCTGCGTACATAAAGAGCACCCATTTCCTTAATGCTGTCATCACAAGCTGCAAGGCGGCGGGCGTTTTTGCGGCAAGATATGCGGCGCACGCGCTGGAGCTTGCAAAGAAAGAACAAAACCTCTCTCGCAAGAACGAGCTTATTGCCATTGCGGCAAACTGCTCGCGCGTTCCCATGGAGGGTGCACGCAGCTTTTATGAAGCCTGCCAGTCGTTCTGGTTCATTCAGATGCTTCTGCAGACCGAATCGAGCGGACATTCCATATCTCCCGGACGCTTCGACCAGTACATGTACCCCTACTTCAAGGCAGACCTTGACGCAGGAAAGATCACATACGAGGCGGCGCAGGAACTTATGGACTGCATATGGGTAAAGCTCAACGACCTCAACAAAGTCAGAGACGCGGCTTCTGCCGAAGGTTTTGCAGGATACAGCCTTTTCCAAAACCTTATTGCCGGCGGTCAAACCAAGGACGGTCTTGATGCTACAAACGATCTTTCGTTCATGTGCATTCAGGCTACCATGCACGTTCTTCTTCCTCAGCCCTCCTTCTCGGTCAGAGTATGGAACGGTACTCCCCACGAATTTATGATTAAAGCGGCAGAGCTTACACGCACAGGTGTCGGTCTTCCTGCCTACTATAATGACGAAGTCATCATCCCATCTCTTTTGAGTCGCGGACTTACCATCGAGGATGCAAGAGATTACAACATCATCGGATGTGTCGAACCTCAGAAGTCTGGCAAAACCGACGGCTGGCACGATGCGGCGTTCTTCAACATGTGCCGTCCGCTCGAGCTTGTCTTCTCTGACGGTTACGACGACGGAGAGTTCATCGGCGTCCACACAGGTGACGTCACAAAGATGAAGACCTTCGAAGAGTTCTACGATGCCTACAAGGCACAGAACAACTATATGCTCAAGCTTCTTGTCAACGCGGACAACGCCATAGACGTTGCCCACGGCGAAAGATGTCCTCTTCCCTTCCAATCATGCATGGTTGAGGATTGTATCGGCAAGGGCAAGAGCCTGCAGGAAGGCGGAGCTATCTACAACTTCACAGGCCCCCAGGGCTTTGGCGTTGCAAACATGGCAGACTCGCTTTATGCAGTAAAGACACTGGTCTTCGATCAGAAAAAGATCACCATGGCAGAGCTTAAGGACGCTCTCGACCACAACTTCGGCGAAGATATTCCCGACAAGATCGCAAGCGCAAAGACACAGAAAGCCATTGCAAAACTTGCCGCGGAAGGAAAGAACATCACCGAAGCCCTTATCATTGAAACCTACAACAAAATAAAGACCCTCGGAATGCAGACCTTCCAGCGCACAAAGTACAGAAAAGTGCGCGAAATGATCGACTCTATTCCGAAATTCGGAAACGACATTCCGGAGATCGACGCTTTTGCCCGCGACGTGGCGTATACCTACACCCGTCCGCTCGAAACATTCAAAAATCCCAGAGGCGGTATCTACCAGGCAGGTCTTTATCCTGTTTCGGCAAATGTTCCCCTCGGTGCACAGACAGGTGCCACCCCCGACGGAAGACTTGCCTACACTCCCGTTGCCGACGGTGTTTCGCCCTCGGCGGGCAAGGACACTCACGGCCCCACATCGAGCGCAAACTCTGTTTCAAAGCTCGACCACGGAATCGCTTCCAACGGAACACTTTTCAATATGAAATTCCACCCCTCTGCTCTTGAAGGACGTTCGGGACTTGAAAGCTTTGTCGCTCTCATCAGAGCATACTTTGATCAGAAGGGCAGCCACATGCAGTTCAACGTTGTCAGCCGCGAAACCTTGCGCGATGCCCAGGCGCATCCCGAAAAGTACAAGTCGCTGGTCGTTCGAGTTGCAGGATACAGCGCACTCTTTACCACCCTTTCAAAATCCCTGCAGGACGACATCATCAACCGTACCGAGCAGGCTGGTTTCTGAATGAAAACGCAGGTGAGTGCCAATGATAGAACAGTTTGAAAAGGTGACAGGCAGAATTTTTGACATTCAGAAATTCTCTGTCCATGACGGTCCGGGTATCCGCACGATCGTGTTCCTTAAAGGATGCTTTCTGCGTTGCCGCTGGTGCTGCAACCCCGAATCGCAGGAATTTGCAATTCAAAAGATGCTGCGCGCGGGTAAGGAAGAAACTGTGGGACGTGACGTCACTGTGGGCGAAGTGATGGAGCAGGTTCTCAAGGACATGCCCTATTACAGACGCTCGGGCGGCGGAGTCACCCTTTCGGGAGGCGAAGCCCTGGGACAGCCCGACTTTGCAGTGGCTCTTCTTTCAGCGTGCAAAGAATATGGCATCAACACCGCCATCGAAACCACAGGATTCTCGCAGTTTTCGGTGATCGAAAGATTTCTTCCCGTCTGCGACCTGTTTCTGATGGATATAAAACACACCGATTCCGCAAAGCACAAGGAATTCACCACACAGCCCAACGAGCTTATTCTTGAAAATGCAAAAAAGATCGCACAGAGTGCCAAAAAGCTCGTGATCCGCGTGCCTGTGATTCCGACCTTCAACGACACACCGCAGGAGATCGCGTCTATTGCAAAATTCACAAAATCTCTCGGCACGGTCAACGAATTGCACCTTCTCCCATACCACAGACTCGGATATGACAAATATGTGGGTCTGAAAAGGGACTACGGCATGGGTGATATTCCTTCCCCAACAAAAGAACACATGGAGCTTCTTCGCGCAACTGCCGCAAAAGAAGGTCTTGACGTAATAATCGGCGGATAAAAATTCCGCAAACAAAGAGGAAAAATGAACACAAACAACATCGAACAGATTATTGCCGCGGCAAACAAATCTGACGGCGGAAAGCTCCGCATCATTCAGGAGCTTGTCCCCGGAAAACAGATAACCCTTGCGCACATAATCGCAAATCCCGACACAGAGCTTCACAAAAAGCTCGGTCTTGATCCCAGAATCGACTATTCCCACAGTGCCATCGGTGTGCTCACCGTAAGCCCTGCCGAAACTGCCATAATTGCGGCGGACATCAGCATGAAGGCATCAGGCATTGAACTGGGCTTTGTCGACCGCTTCAGCGGAACGCTTGTTATCACAGGATCAATATCGGACGTGGAGGCTGCCTTCCGTGCCGTCACCGAATATGCGCAGGAAAAGCTCGGCTTTAACGTCTGTCCCATCACAAGAACATAATACGACATGAAAAAGCTGATTCTTATCGGACGCAGCGAAAGCGGAAAAACAACCCTTATGCAGGCGCTTCGCGGTGAGGAGATCCACTATGAAAAGACGCAATATGTCAACCGCGACGACGTTATGATCGACACCCCGGGTGAATATATCCAGACAAAGCATCTGGGTGGTGCTCTTGCGATCTACTCATACGAAGCGGACGTTGTGGGACTTCTTATATCCGCCACAGAGCCCTTTTCGCTTTTCGGGCCCAACATCGTTTCGATGGCAACCCGCGACGTTATCGGCATCGTGACAAAGATCGACCATCCCGATGCAAACATTCCGCTTGCTGACAGGTGGCTTGAAATCTGCGGCTGCAAGAAAATTTTTCACGTCGATTCCACCCACTCGGTCGGAGTGTCCGAAATTCTCGATTATCTCCGCCAAAGTTAATTTTTGTAAGCTCGGGGGAACCCCGCTTAAATATACAAACCATTTAAAATACTATACAAAGGAGAAAGAAAAATGGCTTCAGAGTACGCAATTAAAGTTCAAATGTGCGAAATCGGCAAAAGAATCTATGACCGCGGCATGGTTGCTTCCAACGACGGCAACATCTCCGTAAAAGTCGGCGAAGATCAGTATCTTTGCACACCAACAGGTGTATCCAAGGGCTTCATGACTCCCGAATACATCTGTAAGGTAAACGGCAGAGGCGAAGTTATCGAAGCAAACGAAGGCTTCCGTCCCTCTTCCGAAATCAAGATGCATATGAGAGTTTACAAGGAAAGACCTGACGTAAAGTCTGTCGTTCACGCTCATCCTATGTATGCAACAGGTTTTGCTATTGCAGGAATTCCGCTTACAGCTCAGATCATGCCTGAGGCAGTTATCGCTCTCGGATGTGTTCCGATCGCTGAATACGGCTGTCCTTCGACAGAAGAAATTCCTGATGCAGTTTCCAAGTATCTCCAGCACTATGATGCAGTTCTTCTTGCAAACCACGGTGCTCTTGCATTCTCGGATTCGCTTCTCTCGGCATACCACAAGATGGAATCTGTTGAGTTCTACGCTCAGCTCCTCTTCATCTCCACAATGCTCGGCGGACCCAAGGAACTCACAGAAGAACAGGTTCAGCAGCTTTACGAAATCCGCCGCAAGTTCGGCATGACAGGTAAGCACCCTGCTGACCTCTGCCCCAATGTTGCAGCAGGCAGACCCAGATGTCCAAACTGTGATGGCAGCTGCTCGACATCTCACTCTTCTTCCAACGATTCTGACGTTATTGCAGAGATCACAAAGAGAGTTCTTGCACAGCTCGGCAAATAATTTCGGGTAATGCTTATGCATAACACCGACATTTCAAAAATAGTTGACGCGGTGGCAACAGAGATGAAAACAAATAAAGCCATCATCAACCAAAGCACCATAAGCCTTGCCCTTGCAAAGCGAATTGCAAAAAGGATCGAAGACAAAGCTTCCGAAATGGGCGTTCGCGCCGTCGTTTCGATATGCAGTGCAGGTGCACGTCCCGTGCTTACCGAATGCATGGATGATTCTTACATTGCAAGCTTTGACGTGGCTTTTAACAAAGCTTTCACTTCTGTTTCGCTGAAAATGTCAACAATCAAGCTCAAAAATCTTTCACAGCCCCACGGACCTTTATACGGTATCCAGCAGACAAATGACGGCAAAATCGTTATTTTCGGCGGCGGCGAACCTCTTGTTCTCTCGGGTAAGATCATAGGCGGCCTGGGAGTCAGCGGAGGCAGTGAGGAGCAGGACACCGTGCTTGCGGCGTTTGGTGCCTCATGCGTGGAAGAAGAAGCAAAAAAATGCCTGTAACGGAGTTTTACAAAAATGGATTACAACAAGAACAATATCGAAGAAATCGTAAAACAGGTTCTTGAAGGTATGCGCGGAACAAGCTCTGCTCCCGCCCCTGCCGCAAAGGCATCTGTTTCGGGTGGAATCCCCTCCACCTGCCGTGTTGCGATGCTCACAGGTATTGAGAAGATCGAACTCAAGACCTTCCCCATGCCCGAAGTCGGCGACGACGACATTCTTGTCAAGGTCGAAGGCTGCGGCGTTTGCGGAACAGACGCACACGAATTCAAGCGCGATCCCTTTGGTCTCATTCCCGTTGCCCTCGGCCACGAAGGCACAGGCGAGATCGTTAAGATGGGTAAAAACGTCAAGAAGGACAGTGCAGGCAAAGACCTCAAGGTCGGCGACAAAGTTGTTTCCTGCATGATCTTCAAGGACAACCCCGACATCACCATGTTCGACCTTAACAAGCAGAACGTTGGCGGTGCCGACGTTTACGGACTTCTCCCAGATGACGACGTTCATCTCAACGGATGGTTCGCAGACTATATTCTCATCAGAAAGGGTTCCACAATCTTTAACGTAAGCGATCTCGATCTCGATTCGAGAATCCTTATCGAGCCCTGCGCAGTTCTTATCCACGCGGTAGAACGTGCAAAGACCACCGGCATTCTCAGATTCAACAGCCGTGTAGTCGTTCAGGGTTGCGGACCTATCGGTCTTATCTGTATCGCTGTATTGCGCACAATGGGTATCGAAAATATCGTTGCCGTTGACGGAAACGAAAAGAGACTTGCCTTTGCAAAGCGCATGGGTGCAGATCAGACAGTCAACTTCTCCGAGCACAAGGGCATCGAGGCTCTTACTGACGCTGTCAAGAACGCTTTCGGCGGATATTTCGCTGATTTCGCTTTCCAGTGCACAGGAAGCCCCATCGCTCATGCAAACATCTACAAGTTCATCCGCAACGGCGGCGGACTTTGTGAGCTCGGATTCTTTATCAACGGCGGAGACGCCACCATCAACCCCCACTTTGACATCTGCTCGAAGGAAATCACCACTGTCGGCTCGTGGGTATATACCCTCAGAGACTACGCAACAACCTTTGATTTCTTAAAGAGAGCTATCGCCATCGGTCTTCCAATCAAGGAGCTTATCACACATAAGTTCCCGCTGGAACAGGCAAGCGAAGCTTTTATCACAAACGTCAAGATGGAAGGTCTGAAGGTTGCCGTCGTCAACAAATAACCGTAAGATTTGATCAAATCGAAAGGATTATAAGAAGATGACACAGGCAGTCGGAATTATCGAGGTTTATGGCCTTGTTGCAGCCTTTGCCGCGCTTGATGCGGGATGCAAGGCAGGCAACGTCACAGCCGAGACCTTCGACAAAAACAAACCCAAGAAACCCGACGAGCTCAAGGTTCCCCTCATCGTCGCAGTGAAGTTCAGAGGCTCTGTTGACTCTGTAACGGCGGCAGTCGATGCAGCGGAAATCGCAGCAAACCAGGTTTCGGGCGTTGTTACAAAACACATAATCGCTCGCCCCGAGGACGGAACAGGCAAAATGCTTGCTCTTTCGGGACTTGACAAAAAATAATTTTAAAATTTTCTACATTTCAGGAGGATTTATATTATGGCACAGGAAGCATTGGGAATGATCGAGACCCGTGGTCTCACAGCAGCAATCGAAGCAGCAGACGCAATGGTTAAGTCTGCAGAAGTTACACTTATCGGCACAGAAAAGATCGGTTCCGGTCTCGTAAGTGTTATGGTTCGCGGCGATGTCGGCGCAGTTAAGGCTGCAGTTGAAGCAGGCGGACAGGCAGCTTCTACTCTCGGCGAGCTCGTTGCTACACACGTTATCCCCAGACCCCACGCAGACGTGGAAAAGATTCTCCCCAAGTTCTGATTTTCCGATAAAATTCGTAAAGGAAGAAAACTATGAAATCTTTGGGACTCGTCGAAGTTTCAGGCGTCGTTGCGGCGGTTGATGCTCTTGACATCATGTGCAAAAGCGCAAACGTTTCTTTTGTCACATGGGAACGAAAGCTCGGAGGCAGACTTGTCACCATCATCGTGACAGGCGACGTTTCTGACGTAACAGAGGCGGTTGAATGCGTAAAAAGATCTTGCGTAACTCCACCTTGTGCGTCTTTCGTTATTGCAAACCCGCACGAAGAAACTCAGCGTATGGTCGAGTTGTCGGCGTCGAGACTTACAAAGACTAAGAAATAAGAGGTAATAAAAATGGCTGCAAAAAATGAAAACACTGCGGAAAAGAAGCCGAGAGGCAGAACCGCGGCAAAAAAGAGCGCGGCTGTTTCTGCACAGCCTCAGAGCGTAGTTGCTCAAAATGTTGCAGATACCAAAACCACAAATACTAAAATTTCTGATAACATAACGGAGGTAAAAGTTATGACACAGCAGGCATTAGGTATGATCGAAACAAGAGGACTTGTTGCAGCAGTTGAAGCTGCTGACGCTATGCTCAAGGCAGCAAACGTTGAACTTGTTGGCACCGAAAAGATCGGTTCCGGACTTGTAAGCGTTATGGTTCGCGGCGACGTTGGCGCAGTTAAGGCTGCAGTTGAAGCAGGTTCTTCTTCTGCTGAGCGTCTTGGTGAAGTTATTGCAACTCACGTTATTCCCAGACCTCACGCAGACGTTGAAAAGATCCTCCCCGCTCTCAAGTAAGATAACGGGAACTTTTCAAAATTCGACGCGACGTCTCTTCGGGGCGGCAATATATCTTTCCGCCCCGCGGCGTGCCGCATAAAAATCCAATTACTCCCGACAAAGGAACTATTCCAAAGTCGGACAAAAGGTGATTATAATGATAATTGGCAAAGTCGTCGGAAAAGTAATTTCCACACGCAAGAACGAAGCTCTTGTGGGCTGTAAGTTCCTTGTGGTAGAGATCCTTTCCTCCATGACGAATGATAACACAAAAATGGTAGCCGTTGACAATGTGGGCGCCGGTATAGGCGACATTGTTTTGGTAGCACAGGGCAGTGCGGCACGACTGGCATGCAACGACGGAAACACTCCCGTTGATGCGGCTGTTGTGGGCATTGTTGATGACGGCACCGGACTGGAGTAATAAAACATTATGGTATTGACAGAACTTGTTGAAATTATGAAGAAAAACGGTGTCGCCGGAGCAGGCGGAGCCGGATTTCCTTCTTACGCAAAGCTTGATAAGCGTGCGGACACCATAATCCTCAACTGTGCTGAATGCGAACCCTTGCTCAAGCTTCACCGTCAGGTGCTTGAAAAATATGCTCTCGAGATCCTCACAACCCTCGACACAATCGCCGAGGCTGTGGAGGCAGATCATATCATCATCGCCGTAAAGGAAGCCTACAAAGGCGCAGTTGATGCCGTAAAGGCAAATCTTGACAGATTCCCCAAGGCACGCATCGGTCTTTTGCCCGAAGTTTATCCCGCGGGTGATGAAGTCATCACTATCTACGAAACCACAAAGAGAGTTGTGGCTCCCGGCGCACTCCCCATTACTGTTGGAGTTACTGTGTTCAACGTTGAGACTATTCTCAATGTTTACAACGCAATTAACAAGTCGGAACCCGTTACAACAAAGTACATAACGATTGCAGGTGAGGTCAAGAACCCCATCACCCTCAAGGCTCCTCTTGGCATGACATATGCCGAGCTCATTGAGCTGGCAGGCGGTGCAACTGTTGCCGATTATTCTCTTATCGGCGGTGGCCCCATGACAGGCCGCGTGGTTTCTCCCTCGGATGTTGTGACAAAAACATCCAACGCAATCCTCGTTCTCCCCACAACTCATCCGCTGATCTCCAAGAAAACCGCAAAGATCCAGATCGACATGAAGCGCGCCATGGCAGCTTGCTGTCAGTGCAGAATGTGTACAGATCTCTGCTCGAGACATCTTCTCGGTCATCCCATCGAGCCCCACGCTTTCATGCGTTCGGCAACCAGCGGAGCAACAAAGGACGTAGGACCTTTTATCAACACAATGTACTGCTCGCAGTGCGGCATTTGCGAACTTTATGCCTGCGGACAGAACCTTTCGCCCAGAACTCTTATCGGCGAATACAAGATGGGTCTTCGCAAGAACGGCGTTCAGATCAACCACGCAGATGCAAAGTTCTCTGACGTTTCCGAGCATCGTACAGACAGACTTGTACCCATGCCCAGACTTACAGCCCGTCTCGGACTTACAAAATACAACCTTCCCGCACCGCTTGTTGACGAAACAGTCGGCGCAAAGAAGGTTAAGATCATGCTCAGCCAGAGCATCGGTGTTCCTGCCGCCGCCATCGTCAAGAAGGGCGACAAGGTAAAGGCAGGTCAGGTTATCGGTGAGGCCGCCGAAGGCAAGCTCTCGATGCCCGTACACGCATCTATTTCCGGCAAGGTTGTCGATGCCAACGAAAAATTCGTTGTGATCGAAGCATAAGCGTGATCTGATATTCTTCTACCCTTCCGGGATTTTGCCCCACAAAAACCCGGAGAATACGGTACTTTCACAAGTACACTTTGATTTTCAAAGTATTTATTTGTGTGGGGAGAAAGGAAGCTTTTTGTCTGTGATCTTTTCACCGACGAAAACTCACGGTTACTATCAATGAGTAAAGCAATCGGAATGGTTGAACTTCAGACGGTTTCCGCAGGCATTCAGAGCGCTGATATGATGCTCAAGACTGCGGAAGTGGAAGTTATTGAAAGTCAACCTGTATGTCCGGGCAAATACATTGTTATCATTACCGGAGATCTCAGCGCTGTTAAGGCTGCTGTTGATTCGGTAAAGGCAAGATTTGACTCCAAGATAATGGGCAGCTTTGTCCTGGGCAATCCTCACGATTCGATCTTCCCTGCCCTTTACGGTGCATCCAAGGTTGAAGACGTGAAGGCTCTCGGCGTTCTTGAAACTTTCAACGCCGCCGATATTATCATGGCGGCAGACGCCGCAGCAAAGACATCTCTTGTTGACCTTATCGAGCTCCGAGTTGCCCGCGGTATGTGCGGAAAATCGTATATGCTCATCACCGGCGACGTTGCAGCTGTATCTGCTGCTATCGAGCGCGCTCAGCAGGAGGTTTCACACGACGGTATGCTGCTTGACAGCTCTGTCATTCCCAATCCCGACAAGCGTCTTTGGGAAACAATTCTCTGATAAATTTGCAAGGAGCAGTATATGAACACTTTCAGACTTCCAACCACTGTCTGTTTTGATCAGAATGCTCTTGACAAGCTTTGTGAATACAAGAACGTAAACGCCGTCATTTTCACTGATCCTTTTATGGTGAAAAGCGGCGTTGCCCAGAGAATAGCAGAAAAGCTTGACGGTTGCAACAGCGTCAGCATTTTTGGCGATGTAAAGCCCGACCCCCCTATTGAACTTGTGGTTCAGGGACTCGACTTTCTTCTTAAAGCGAATGCAGACATTGTTGTGGCTCTCGGCGGAGGATCTTCTATTGATGCCGCAAAAGCTGTTCTTCTCATGGCAAAGCGTTCGGGCAAAAAGCAGGATATCAAGCTTGTTGCCATTCCCACCACCAGCGGCACAGGTTCTGAAGTAACCATGTTCTCGGTTATCACCGACCGCGAGGCAGGAGTTAAATATCCCCTTGTTCACGAGGATCTTCAGCCCGATGTGGCAATTCTTGATCCCGAGCTTGTCCGCACAGCACCTGCGAGTATTACCGCCGACACCGGCTTTGATGTTATAACTCACGCGCTTGAGGCATATATTTCAACAGCGGCAAACGATTTTTCGGATGCTCTTGCCGAAAAAGCCCTTGAGCTTGCGTTTGAATTCCTTCCCCTTGCATGCAAGGACGGAAACAATATTGAAGCACGCGACAAGATGCACAAAGCATCCTGCCTTGCAGGTATGTCCTTTAACATCGTAAGCCTTGGTGTAAACCACGGTATTGCCCATGCACTGGGTGCAAAATTTCATATTCCCCACGGACGTGCAAACGCTATGCTTCTTCCGCACGTTATGCGCCACAACGCCGACCTGCCTGCAGGGTTTTCGGCATCACCCGACGCATACACCACAGCGGCAAAAAAGCTTGCCAAGATTGCAGGCCGCATCGGAATCAAAACAACAAACATCAAGCATTCGGTTAATGCTCTGTGCGATCACATTCTCGCCCTTGAGCATACCTGTGGTATCCCCGCAACTCTTGCCGAAGCAAAGGTATCGAAGGAAGATTATCTTTCCCAGAAGAGCGCCATCATTAAGAGTGCCCTCAACGATGCCTGCACTGCGACAAACCCCCGCAAGATGACAAGCGAGGGTGTTGAGGAAATTCTTTCTCACATCGCAAAATATTGATCAAAAGATTGTGAAAGACCTGCCGCTCAAACTGCGGCAGGTCATAGTCTTGTTATAAAATATTTTTTAAGGATGTTTTTATGGGACTTTTAGAAGTAATCCTTACTGCAATAGGCCTTTCGATGGATGCACTTGCAGTGTCTGTTTGCAAAGGACTTTCGATGAGAAAGCTGAATCTCAAGAACGCATTTATCATCGCGCTCTTTTTCGGCGGCTTTCAGGCGGCAATGCCTTTTGTCGGCTATCTTCTCGGCACAAGCTTTGAAAGCTATATCAAAAATTTTGACCATTGGATCGCATTTGTTCTGCTTGCCTTTATCGGCGGAAAAATGATATTTGACACTATCCGCGACGACGATGACGGATGCGGCGACTCATGCGGCTTGAGTGATAAACTGAACTACAAAGAGCTGGTGGTGATGGCGATCGCCACCAGCATTGACGCCCTTGCTGTCGGCATCGCCATGGCATGCCTTTCGGATGGAATGAATATTGGCGCCGCCGTTGCAATAATCGGCGCTATCACCCTTGTCATCTGCTTTGCCGGAGTTATCATAGGCAACAAGTTCGGATCCAAATTTGAAAAGAATGCTTCGTACGCAGGTGGTGTTATTCTTATCCTAATTGGACTTAAGATACTGCTTGAGCATCTCGGATTACTCGATGTGTTCTTTACATGGGTAAGCAACATTTTTTGATCGGTGAAAGATATGAAAAACTCTACTCTTTGCTATATTGAAAAAGACGGAAAATATCTGATGCTCCACCGCATCAAGAAAGAAAACGACGTCAACCGCGACAAATGGATAGGCATCGGCGGAAAATTTGAGGACGGCGAAAGCCCTGAGGAGTGTATGCTTCGGGAAGCTAAGGAAGAAACAGGACTCGACGTCAATTGCTACACTTTTCGCGCCATCGTGACCTTTGTTAGCGATATTTATGAAACCGAGTATATGCACCTTTTTACGGCAGACGGTTTCACGGGAAATATTTCCGAATGTGACGAAGGATGCCTTGAATGGATCGAAAAAGAAAAGCTTTACGACCTTACCCTTTGGGAAGGTGACAGAATTTTCTTAAAGCTTATCGAAAAGCCCTGTCCTTTTTTCTCGCTGAAGCTCGAATATCGCGGCGACAACCTTGTGTCGGCAATACTTGACGGAAAAAAGATAAAATAACGACAAAAACTCTCCGAAATATACATCGGAGAGTTTTTTATTCAAAGTTTGACGTGAGCGAGAGTTTTTTTCACACAATCCGATATCTTGACCGTTCCGACGCCGAAGATCGAGGTGTGCAGAGTGTTTTTGATGGGCTCTGTCCAATATTCGGGAATACCCTTCATTCCCTTTGCCATGCCGATGACAGATCCGACGGTGGCTCCGTTGCAGTCGGTGTCAAATCCTGTCTGCACCGCCATGCAGATCGATTTGCCATAATCGCCTTCTCCGTAAAGAAGAGAAGCGGCAACGATCATGGCATTGGAATTTGTGTGGCACCAACCGTGGGAGGTGTATTCATCGTATTTTTCGTGGATAGTTTCAAAGCATTTTTCGCCCGGAACGCCGTTTTTGTATGCATCAACAACGCACATTACATCCTCGTAAAGTCTTGAGCTTTCGGGTATCTGTGCAAGGCCTGCACAGATTATATCTCTCATATCATCGGTCATGGCAGCAGATGCTATCATCGCCGAAGCAAACATTTCGCCATAGATGCCGTTTTTGACGTGGGATATGCTGGCGTCACGCCATGCCATTTCGGCAGCAATCTCGGGGGCGCCGGGGTTGATATAGCCAAAATAGTCGCCTCTTATCTGAGCACCGATCCACTCGCGATAGGGGTTTTGCATAACTGCGGAATAGGGCGGCACGTAGCCTTTGACAAAATTGCAGAAGGCAACTCTTTCGGCGGTGCAATAAGCATCCTTTGGTTGGCAGGCAAGCCAATGTCGCGACATATCAAAGGGAGTGAAATTCCTGCCATATTTTTCGATGAGAAGCTGGGCAAGCACAACGTAGTTTGTGTCGTCGTCCACGGGCATTCCGTCGATCTCGTCGGCAAAGCATCTGTTTTTGAGAGGATAATTATACTTTGCGCATATCTCGTCTGTGAGGTCTTTTTTATAGATATATCTATGCATTGGGTAGTTGCCCGTTTCTTTCAGAAAAGGAACAAGCTCGTTTGTACGTATGCCCTCGACAGTCTTGCCGAGCATACAACCGCAGATGCGTCCGTACCACGCGCCGCCTATCTTATCCTCCAGCGTTTTTTCGGAAAGCTTTGTGCTTTTTATCGGGTATTCGCGGCGCAACTCTTTTATCGCTTCAAGATCTGACGGCTCGATATATTTGTAATCTTCCTTGATAGGAGCGTTTGATACTATCTCAAAAATAACATCGCCAAGCTTCTTTTTTATCTCGTTTGCAGGAAGCTTTGACACCGAAAAAAACAGATCTTTGTAACCTTCGATATCAAGACCTTCCTCATAAGACTGCTGATATTCGGTCATAATATCGGCGGGATAAAATTCCCAGGTGGGAATGGATGAGTATTGGGGCTTCATTTCCTTGTTATACAAGATCGCCTCGGCGGCACGCTTGTCACGCTCGAGGACAAGCTCATCAAGCGAAATGTCAAAATGCTTTGATATCTCGACAAGCTTTGAGATCTCGGGGGTACTTGTGCCATTTTCCCACTTCTGCACCGATTGGCGCGATACCGAAAAGATCGATGCAAAATCCTCCTGCGACATTTTTTCACGCAGGCGAAGCTTTTTTATCATTTCAGAGATTGCCATATGTTTGTCTCCTTTGCTTTTTTATTCCATTATATCAGCAAAAAATCTCTAATTCAACCACTTTTGTGTAGCAAAACATGCAACCTGTGGTTGTCAAACGCAAAAACGGAACTGAGATACGCAGTTCCGTTTTTGTTATTTTTTATTTTTTAATCAAATGCTTTTCTTATTGCTCTGAAATGTTTTACAAGTCCCGATCGCTCGGCGCCTGCAGAGATCATATTTATTCCAAGGTCTTTCCAAAAACGAAGCTGCTCGGGAAGGATCTCGTCTGTGGAAAGTCCGATGCACTTGTTGTTTTTTTTCAGTATTTCAATCGACTTTGTTATAAGCGATTGAACATTTTCGCCGTGAATGTTTGTAAGCTCTCCTATCGATCCCGAAAGGTCGTTGGCGCCGAAAATAAAACCGTCCACATAAGGATTTGTTACCACCTGATCAAGCTGATTTACAAGATCAACGTGCTCGATCTGAACAAATCGGCACATGGTCTTGTGGTGGTTTTTCACAAACTCTTTGACATCCGAAATACCATAGCTTATCGCGTTGCCCGGGCCAAAACCCCGCTTGCCGTAAGGAGGATACAAGGACATCGACAAAAGCTCTTCCATTTCTTCTTTTGAACGTACCATCGGAAAAACAATGCCGTCGGGACCCATTTCAAGTATCTTCTTTGTTGCGGTAAGGTCGTGCTGAGGAACGCGCACAACAACAGGGACATCCATTGCCTGAAGGATCATCATTTCGTTCAAAAGATTTTCGTATGTAAGATAGCTGTGCTCCATGTCTATCCAGATATAATCAAATCCCAGAAGTCCGACTATTTTTGCAATGCAAGTATCATTAAGACTTATATGAGTTCCGCAAAGAAACTCTCCGGAAAGTACTCTTTCTTTGAAGCTTTTCATTCTCAAAATCTCCTTTTTCCGATTTTCAAGTGAATTGTAACACAGATGGGATAAAATGTCAACGAAAAAATGAATCCTTGCAAAAAAAGAGAAAAGTGCCGAGGAGGACACCACGGCACTTTCCCTGTATCGGTATTACTTTTTGTGGATTTGTTTGTATCGGATCAGCCGTATATCTTTTCGAAATCTTCTTTAAGATACCAGCTGTCAATCTTCCATTCGCCGTTGACGAACAAAAGGGTGTAGTATATGCCGTCGGACACGACGCCATACGTCTTGCCCTCGGTAAGATTTTTTGAGGACACGACAAAATGAATACCTCTTGAATCCTCCTGCTTTACGGGTGTAATCGAAACGAGCTCTGCACGTATTTTTCCACCCACCATATTATCACGAAAACGCTTTTGAATAAAGCTTTCTGTGCAATACTGCTTCATTCCCGTGTGGTTCGCTTCGGCAAAATTTGCATAATATGCCGTCAGCACCTGTTCCGGAGTGAGTGTTTTTTTCTCGATGGCAGGGTTTAACACAAGCACTTCTTTGGGATCGGCATAATTTTCGCCGACTTTAAGCTCAAAATGAAGATTGGCGCCTGTGGTCATGCCGGTTTTACCTGCTTTTCCGATCTGCTGACCTGCAATAACCTCGTCGCCCTGTGCCACGTCGATCGATGCAAGATGCGCCGAAAGAGCACTGTGATCGCCGTTTTCGACAATAACGTAGTTGCCAAGAGACGAAGTATATTCTGCCTCTTTAACAGTTCCTCCGATGGCAGAACGCACGATATCCCCTTCTTTTACGGCAATATCGACACCGTTGTGATAGGTGACATCCCCGGTGATCGGATTTTTGCGCTCACCAAACGGAGCAATTATCTCAATATCGCCCTCAATAGGATTTACAAAGACAAGGGTGGGAGTGTCTTCTATGACCTCGGTATAGTCGCCTTCGGCATATTCTTCGCCGTCGATTATCACATCAACCGCTTCGGCGTCGAGAACATCGCCGGCAATAGCCGGGGCGTTGTCGGTGTTTTTTGCATCGCGATATACAACTATCGGCGTGGTATAGTCAAACACTTCTTTTTCTTCTTTTTGTTTGTTCTCGGCTTTGTCGCCGCTGTCAAAAGCCGCCAGCACAACGCTTACAGATACTGCTCCGACAACAAGCAGACAGGTGGTGGCAATAATGACTGTTTTTGATATCTTGCCGCCTTTGCCGAGAATTTTTGAAAAGCGATTTTCAAGGCTTTTCTTTTCGGGGCTCATTTTTGTTGTATAAAATTCTTCGAACATTTTTACCTCCTTTTCATTGCATAATAAAATCACTTACCTGTGTCGGCTCCCACTGTATTCCCTTGGGAGACACGTTTGTGTAAAGACTCAGATCTCCACCGTCGCGAACAATCTTGAATTGAACGTTCATCTGCTTTTCGGCAAGGTAGTCATCATACAAAGCCTGATACCTTTCGGGGGTGGCATTCTCTTTGGCTTTTTTAATATAGTCCACCGTGTCGGGATCTCTGTTGTAATTGAGATGGCGCATGGTATAAAGGAAGGTGGCCTCGTTTCCGTCGGAAGATTCGTCCCATCCCGAGATGACAAGCGACGTGATGTCATAATAAGGGCTGAAAACCTTTTCAAACTCCTTTTCGAGATAGCTTTGTGTGAGCATGTAAAGCTCTGTCGGCGAAACTTCGAGTTGATGAACACGGTTTTCAAGAACCGCTTGCGCTTTTGCAAGACCAGTTTCATCAAGTTTTCCGCACGAAAGCACTTCGAGAGTGTAATTGTCGTAAACAAACAAATACCACAAGTTTTGGGCCTCGTATGCAACAGGTACGAAAATCACGTCAAAGTTTCCTTCGGTTATTCCCTGCAGTTTGCTAGATATATTTTCGTCAAGAACATCTTTTAAAGCTACAAGTTTTTCGCCGTTTATTTCGTAAGGGATCCTCTGCTCCCACTCTATCCGCGAACCGTGTTTTAAATACAGTTTTGCGTTTTCAAGCTTTCGGTCATCGGTGTTCATAAAGCCTTTTCCAAAAACGTAAGTATACTCTACGTTGTCAAAACTTGCGTCAGACACGGCAAGCTCAAGTGAGCCGATAACATCTCCCGTTATGGTGAGAGCATATGCTTTGTTTCCGTCAACAACCACTCTGTCGCTGTGCCAGCCCCTGATAGATGTGCTTGCGCCGATCATTTCAACCATATTAAATCCTTCCAGATCTTTTGGTCTTGACTTTTTCACAATTTTTCCGCTTTTGATATCGATGCAATAATCTTCGAATTTTTTGTCGGAAATACCGCCGAGAGTTGAAAGATACGCCTTTTTGCCATCTTTGTCAACCACGACGTCAAGAACCTCGTCGCCCTGCATATTATATCCGATATTAAGCTTTGAAAGATCGATGGCATGCTTTACCCTCTGCTCCTTCATATCGTAAACGAAGAAACCGTTGAGATAATGGAAAACAAACTTTTCATCATCGGCATAATCAAGCTCTGCCATAACAGCACCTACCCGATTGTTCAGATATTGCGAGTATTCTTCTTCGCTCATAAAAGCTTCTTTTTTGGAGCCTGCCGCAAGGGCAACAGATACCGCCAAAACCGCAAGCACCACTACCGCAAAGATACATGTGCAAACAAGTCTCGAAAGAATTCCCGTTCGGGATGATATCTTGGAAAACCTGCCTTGAAGCTGTTTTTTGTCAAGGCTCATTTTGGTGGTAAAGAAAGTTTCAAACATTATATCGCCTCCTTTATCGTGCAAAATCAAGTATCGTTTTCATATACAATTTTTGTTCTTCCTGCGTCATATTCTTTGTAACGGCGATATCGCACGACACCTCGCAGGCATCGCTGATATTTCGGCAAAGAAGGTACGAAAGAGGATTGAACCAGTGGATCGCGTTTACAAAAAGAGAAAACCATTTGACCGCAAGATCATGCCTTTTGTAGTGAGTCAGCTCATGCATAAAGACCATTCGAGCCTGCTTTTCGTCAAGCTCGCCGCAGGGCACGTATACCTTTGGAAAGAAAACGCCCACAAGAACGGGAGAAGATATGTCAGATGCCATACGCAGCGGAATGCGGCGGTTTATCGAAAGTTCTTGCTTGATCTTTTCAAAAACCTCATTTTCACACTCTGACGAATTTTTGCGCTTGCGCCAAAGGAAGATGAAATAGCTTGAAAATGCAAAGACAAGGTATATTATCATTCCCAAAACCCAGACATACGGAAGATAGCGCATGGCAAAGCTTAAAATTTTTGAAAAATCAAGCCCGTCTTTTTGCGGTTCTGCTATGTATTCATCCGTCTGGGTCGGTAGCTTTGTGACATTATCCACAGGCAAAACTTCCACATACTTGACGGGCTCGTTTTCCTGAGGAATGATATTATCAACCGTCGCTTCGGGAATGAACTTATACACGGGAACCACCATGCAAAGCATGACGGTGATCCAGATATAATACTGCCAGCGTGCAGGGAATTTTTTTGCAGTGACAGGCTTTATACACAAAAGAGTTGCCGTCAGAGCAAAACCCAAGGATGACAGTATAAGTACTGTTTTGAAAAGCTCTGTCATTTTTTACTCCAGATCAAACATCTTTTTGAGATCATCAATGTCTTCATTAGACAGCTTTTTGTTTTCATAAAGAGCCGCCACAAGGTTTTTTACAGAGCCCTTATACATTTTTGAAAGAAAATTCTCGGTCTCGCAAAGGTTGTAGTCGTTCTCTGCGATGGCAGGATAGTAAAGATTGGTCTTTCCCCTCTTGTCGCACGAAACGGCGCCTTTTTTGAGAAGTCTTTGCAGGAAGGTGGAGACGGTGGACGGGGTCCATTCGTTGCCCGAGAGGGCAGATACCACGTCTGAAACCGTCATTTTCTCGCCGGAGTCCCAAAGGATCTTCATGATGCTGTATTCGGAATCTGTGATGTTTTTGTTTGATTGTGACATTGAAACGTCCTCCTTTTTGAAAAACGCGAAAATTGCGCAATTTGTTGTAGCTACAATTGTAGTTTAACACGTGTAGCTACATTTGTCAAGATGTTTTTTTGATTTTTTAAAAAAAATTAAAAGCCCCGAAAAATCGGGGCTTTTCGCTTTCATTTTTTTAAAGGTCTGATCTCAAATCTATAAAGAGCATCATCCGAATACCACATGGGGAAATTGGTGTTCCAGATGTTGTTGTAAAGGTTAAAGTTCATATCTTCGCAAAGCCGATCGGCGTTATACTGCAAAAGTCTTTTTCCGAAGGGTGCCACAAGAGCGCTGTCAAGCGGCTCGATAACGACGTCTTTGTTTTTGACCTTCTCGGCGGCACAAATGAGCGGAGAACCGATGACGTCTTTTACGTCGAACCATTCATCCATCTTACATATCTGCCAGTTTTCATCGCAATTTTTTATTTTCAGCCAGCACGCCTGCGGAAATCTTGAAGCCTTTTTGCCAAACCACTTGATCTCCAAGTTTTTGTCCGAAAGCTTTGCATAAAAATACGGAAGTCCGTATTTTTCGGCAATTTCCTTTTCAAATTCAAGTCTGTACAGTACGGTGTCTGCCTTTTTATACGCTTTTGTAACCTGAGCCTTGTATATTCCGCCGACATAATCGGGCAAGCCCGCCTTGGTGAAATCCCATATTGCCCAATCAAGGTGACAGCGCATATACGTTTTCTTGTATCTGTCATAATCGGAATTGTCAAATATCTGCCAGCAAAGCTCAAAGCCGGTATCTTTGGGATCATCGGTTTCTTCCCATTCCGAAAGATCATACGCTTCGGTATTGTAACAAGGCGCAATCCCCAAAAGCTTTTCGGCGGAGGAAACATAGTTTCTCTGTTCAAGCCACGACTTTTCGATCTTTTCCCTCTTGTCCTTATCGGCAAATTTTTCCATATCTTCGTGGGAATAATTTTTGTCATCGTGGAAAAAGGTCTTTACGTCCATTCCCCAGGTATGCTCGGGAACAAGCAAAAGATTATCCGAAATATCGGCAGAAATACCGTTTTCTTTAATATGTCTTAAAACGTTTTTGAAACGGCTTATCTTCATGGGATCGGTGCCTGCGCCGTGTATCCAGGTGTCGCCGATCTCTTTTTCAACAATCGGCAGAGCATCCACGTTTTCAAGTCTTTGTGCCACCTCATTAAGAGTTGCGGCCCGCACGCTGCAATCGGAATATTCCTTTTGCACTTGGGCATAGATGCTTCTTATCTCGTCTGCCGATTGCGGACCGAGATTGTCGCCCGTGTGGGCAAAATACAAAACAAAATTTCCAAGATCGACCGCCTGTCCGTAGTCGCCCTGATACATTACAACTATCTCGTTTTCTCCTTTTTTCCATCTGAACATGGGCGGAAGGTCAGGCACCGGGGTTGCGGGGTTTACACCGATGTGCAAAAATTCAACTCCCCTTGCGCACATGGATGGGATCATTGCCGCGGTATGTCCCGGGACGTCTGTCATTTTTGCGGCCACAGTCTTTTTGCCAAAGCGTTCGTCAAGCTTTGCGGAAATATCAAGTCCGTAATCAAAAAGCTCGCGGGACATAAGCTCGGTGTGGGTAGTGAAAGGAAGGGCGTGCCAATTTAAGATTCCGTCGGCAACCGCTTTTTCGACAATGCCGCTTTTGTCCTCCTTCAAAGCTTTGTTTATAAGCCACGAACCCACCGTCCAGATGAAAGGTGTGTCGCTGTCCTTAAGCTCGTAGCCCACGCGTATGGCGTTGGGGATGTATATTTCAAGGTACTTTTTCACAATGTTTGCGGAATAATCGGTAAAACCTATGTCAAGATGGGTCTTAAAGATCATGAGCACTTCTTTTTTCATATTCTGACTCCTAAACTGTATTTAACAGAAACCGTTGTTTTTATGATAGCACACTATTTGTTTTTGTCAACCGGATTTGCAACGAAATTTTTTCGTTTTTTAAAACTTTGGGACTTTTTGCAAAATGATAGTCGAAAATCCGACAAACCCCTTGAAAAATCATTTTGTTTGTGGTATACTATCTAGGTATTATTATACAAACACGTTGAAAAAGAGTGCTTTGTCAAATGGGACATCAAGAGAGGAGCCGGCAGGTGCAAGGCTTTTGTTCTGTGACAGATGCGTTTCGCTTTGGAGTGGCGAGGGTGAAAGAAAGAGTAGCCTTCGACGTGCTTGCCACGTTACGGCAAAAGAGTGTGCTGTTTTTCTTATTTATTACAGCAAAATCGGGTGGTACCGCGGAAATTTTTCGTCCCTGTGACTTTTGTCACGGGGACTTTTTATTTTACAAAAAATTTAATCAATAAAAGGAGATCAACATGAAAGAAAAGCTTCAGGCACTGCGTGCCAAGGCTTTGGACGAGCTGTCGGCCATCACTTCCTCCGACGATCTTTCCAAGGCTCTCGAAGAATTCAAAGTAAAATATCTCGGAAAGAAGAGTGAGCTTGTTGCCGTTATGAAGGGCATGGGTGCACTTTCTCCCGAAGAACGTCCCATCATGGGTCAGCTTGCAAACGAAGTTCGCGGCGACATCGAAGCCGCTTTTTCCGAAGCAAGAGAAAAGGCGCAGAAAGCCGACCTTGAAAGAAAGCTTATCGAAGAAACCATCGACGTCACTCTCCCCGGCAAGTCTTCCCCCATGGGCAGACCTCATCCCATCAGCGCCGTTCAGACAGAGATCGAAAACATCTTTATCGGTCTCGGCTTTGAGATCGTTGACGGTCCCGAAGTTGAATATGACTATTACAACTTCACCGCTCTCAACATTCCCCCCGATCATCCTGCACGCGACACCCAGGACACTTTCTATATCAACTCCAACGTGCTTTTGCGTACACAGACTTCTTCTGTTCAGATCCACGCCATGGAAAAGAAGCGTCCTCCCATCCGTATGATCTCTCCCGGACGTGTTTACCGTTCGGACGCCATTGATGCCACCCACTCCCCCATGTTCCATCAGATCGAAGGTCTTGTGGTTGACAAGGGAATCACCATGGGCGACCTCAAGGGTACTCTTGAGCTCTTCTCGCAGAACCTTTTCGGAGAAGACACAAAAATCCGTTTCCGTCCCCACCACTTCCCCTTCACAGAACCTTCTGCAGAAGTTGACGTTTCGTGCTTTGCCTGCGGAGGCAAGGGCTGCCGTCTTTGCAAGGGCGAAGGTTGGATCGAGATTCTCGGCGCCGGCATGGTACATCCTGACGTCCTCAGACGTTGCGACATTGATCCCGATGAATATTCGGGCTTTGCGTTTGGTCTCGGTATTGAACGCGTAGTTATGAAAAAATACAACATCGACGATCTTCGTTTGCTTTACGAAAACGACGTTCGTTTCCTGTCACAGTTTTAAGGAGGTGTAGACAATGGTATTATCAATGAAATGGCTTTCCGATTATGTCAAGGTCGACGCTTCCCCCAAAGACTTTTCGGACAGAATGACCGCCACAGGCTCCAAGGTCGAAGGCTTTGAAGATCTCGGCGAAAAAATAAAGAACGTTGTGGTCGGCAAGATCCTTCAGATCGAAAAGCATCCCGATTCCGACCATCTCCAGATCTGTCAGATGGATCTTGGCGAAGAAGCACCCGTGCAGATCATCACAGGTGCGCAGAACATTTCTGTCGGCGATCTCGTGCCTGTTGCAAAGCACGATTCTTATCTCCCCGACGGTACCCACATCAAGGCAGGCAAGCTTCGCGGTCTTCCCTCCAACGGTATGCTCTGCTCTTTGGGCGAGCTTGGACTTACTGCCCACGATTTCCCCTATGCAGACGAGGACGGCATCTTCATCCTCAATGAAGAATGCACCATCGGTCAAGATATAAAGGAAGTTCTTGATCTTAACGACGTTGTCGTTGAATTCGAGATCACTCCCAACCGTCCCGACTGCCTTTCTGTCATCGGTCTTGCAAGAGAAGCGGCTGCTTCCTACAACACTCCCTTAAAGCTCGATGCTCCCAAGGTAAAGGGTGCGGGCGACGGCGACAAGATCGAAAATTATGTGTCTGTTGAAGTTCTCGACACCGAGCTTTGCCCCAGATACACCGCGCGCGTTGTAAAGAACATCAAGATCGGCCCTTCTCCCAAGTGGCTCCGCACACGTCTTCGCAACAGCGGTATCCGTCCCATCAACAACATCGTTGACATCACAAACTACGTTTGTCTTGAATACGGTCAGCCGATGCACGCATTTGACCACAGCTATCTTGCAGGCGGCAAGATCGTTGTCAGAAGAGCAGGCGAAAACGAAAAGATCACAACTCTTGATGACGTTGAAAGACAGCTCAATGACAAGATGCTTGTTATTGCCGATGCAGAAAAGGCGGTTGGTATTGCAGGCGTTATGGGTGGTCAGAACAGCGAGATCAACGAAAACACCAAGACCATCGTTTTTGAAAGTGCAAACTTCTACGGTCCCTCCATCAGAACCACCGCTCGCGGTGTAGGTCTGAGAACCGAGGCTTCGGGAAGATACGAAAAGGGACTTGACCCAGAAAACACACTTCCTGCCATCGAGCGCGCGTGTGAGCTCATTGAAATGCTCGGCGCCGGCGACGTTGTTGACGGAATCATTGACATCTACGGCAAAAAGCAGCCTCAGGCAGAGATCGCTTTTGATGCAGGCAAGATAAACAAGTTCCTCGGAACTGACATCCCCGAGCAGTTCATGCTTGACACCTTCAAGCTTCTCGATATCGAATACAAAAACGGCAAACTCTATCCCCCGTCCTTCCGCGCAGACCTTCTCTGTATGCAGGACATCGCAGAAGAGGTTGTTCGTATCTACGGCTACAACACCATAGAATCATCTAAGTTCGTGGCAGAATCGCTTGTTGGTAAGCGCGATGACAAGCAGCGCTATCTTGCAGACATCAACACTCTTCTTGTGGCACAGGGACTTTTTGAAGTAAGAACCTATTCGTTCATCAGCCCCAAGTATTACGAAAAGATCAACCTTCCCGAAGAAAAGAGAACCTCTGTTGTTATCTCCAACCCCCTCGGCGAGGACACCAGCATCATGAGAACCACTGCTCTTCCCGGCGTGCTCGAAGCTCTTTCTACCAACCGCCGCAAGAGAACCGACGTCTGCGGTCTTTATGAAATGGCAAAGATCTATATTCCTGTTGAAGGCAAGGATCTTCCCGACGAGACCATGACCACCGTTATCGCCTGCTATGGCATGGGCGATTTCTACAACGTCAAGGGTTACGTTGAAGAAATCCTTTCTATGTCGGGCATCAAAAAGTATGACGTTTGCTCCGAAAAGAACAATCCCACATACCATCCCGGAAGATGCGCAAACTTTACCAAGGACGACAAGGTGATCGCCACCATCGGTCAGCTCCATCCCGAAGTGCTTGAAAAATACGGATTTGACCTTCCCGTTTACGCTGCCGAGATTGACACCGAATATCTGCTTTCGATCAAGAACACGGTGCGTGAATACAAGCCTCTTCCCAAATTCCCTGCCATCACCCGTGACCTTGCATTTATCTGCGAAAAGTCGCTGGAAGCAGGAACTTTGCGCCGCGCAATCACAAAGTATGCAGGCAATCTTCTTGAAAACGTTACAATTTTCGACGTTTACACCGATGCAAAGCTCGGCGACAAGAAGTCTATGGCATACAGCCTTGTGCTTCGCTCGCCCGACAAGACACTGTCGGATGAGGACGGCGACAAGGTTGTAAAGAAGGTTCTTTCGGGTCTCGAAAGAGAATTCGGCATTACCCTCAGAAGCTGATTTTTTTCAAAAACAGAGGAGCGTTTTTTGAGACGCTCCTCTTATTCGTTTAACAAATTATTAATTTTTTTGAAAAAAACATTATTTTTAACAAAATAGTATTGCTTTTATCGGTCAAATATATTATTATATAGACGAACCAATGAAGAATGGAGTGGTATTATGCAATTATCGAGAACAGACAAAACGATCAAATTTTCCACCGCAAAGCTTGAAAAAGAGCTGGAGATGAAGAATATTCTCACCAGCGTTTACAATTCTCTCAAGGAAAAAGGCTACGACCCCATCAATCAGATCGTCGGATACATTCTTTCCGAAGATCCCACCTATATCACCAACTACAACAACGCTCGCGCTCTTATCCGCAAGATCGACCGCGACGAGCTTATGCGAGTTCTTGTGACAAGCTATTTGCAGTAATCTTTCTCTCGCCAACCGCTTCGCTTTTCTTCATACAATTTCATTCGGAGGTAATAACCAATGGCAGAAACAGCAAACAACATACTGCAGTACAAGGGTCAACCTATGGTCCGCTGCGGCAACAAAATATATTACGGCGATCCCGCTCAGCGTGCAATACTTGTCCTCACCGTTCTTGAATCCAAGGCGGTTGACGGCGAAGATATTCCGTCCAGAGTGCTCGTTCAGATCCAGAGCACAGACCCTGCACTTGAATTGAGTCCCGCAAAGATACTCAAGGAATCCGAAAAATCCACACTGGTGGATGCTCTTGAGATCGGCACCATTTGGCTTCAGAGAGAGCTTAAATAAGACCTTTTCAAATTCCTGCAATCGTGGGAATTTGTTTTTTAATGCACGGTTTTAAGGAGAAAACTTCATGAAAAACAACAAAAGAAAATTACCTCTTTCTGCCCTTCTCTTTTGCATCCCTTTTGTCGTCATAGTTCTGCTTGCCATCCTTTCGGTTTCAAAAGAAGGTTGCGCCCTTAAGATTTCCGACAAAGAAAAGCAAAAAGACGAGGTCACAGAGGTTGTGATCCCCGACAATTCAAACGATGGCGAGATCAACGAAAACAAGGGCGAAACAAAGCCTACCGACATTCCCGACGAACCTGTTGTTCCCCCCGAACCGGTGAAAGAATACAAGAACATCTCGTTTGCGGCAGCAGGCGACATCCTTGTGCACACAAACGTGTACAAATATGCTTCTCAGTTGGCGGCAGGAACAGATGCGGAATATGATTTTAAGCCCATGTTCAGGAATATAAAGGACATAATCTCCTCCGCCGACCTTGCCTTTGTAAACCAGGAGACCCCCAGCGCAGGAAAAGACCGCGGATATTCGGGATATCCCACCTTTAACACCCCCGACGAAATCGCAGATGCCGTGCTTGACACAGGCTTTGACATTGTAAACATTGCCAATAACCATATGCTGGACAAGGGCTCGACGGGATATGCAAGAAATATAGATTTTTGGAACAGCAGGGGAGTTCTTCTTCTCGGCGGATTTAAAAACCGCGAGGATTACAACACTATCCGCGTGCTTGATCACGACGGCGTTAAGATTGCATTCCTTTCCTACACCTACGGCACCAACGGCATAAACCTTCCTGCAGGAAGCGCGCTTGTGATCCCTCTCGAAAACTACAACGAGATCGACCGTCAGACAAAAGAAGCACGCGCCATGGCAGACGTTGTTATCGTTTCGATGCATTGGGGACACGAGGACTGGTTCAAGCCCTCTGACAATCAGAAAAACCTTGCCCGTCTTATGGCAGACAACGGAGTCGACGTTATTATCGGTCATCATTCGCACACCTTGCAGCCCATCGAATGGCTTGACCGTCCCGACGGAAAAAAGACCCTTTGCGCATACTCGCTGGGAAACCTTATTTCGACCATGATGTACAGCCGCAACATGCTGGGTGCCATTCTTACCTTTGACATCAACGAGACCGACGACGGCTTTGTTATTGAAAATCCCGAAATGATCCCATATATGAACTATTACAAGCCCGGTTTTTCCGAGCCCACCCTTTATCTTTACAAGGATTTTTCGGACGATATGCTTAATAACCACGGCTGCAGAAAATATGACGGATATATTTCGAGAAACTACCTTAACAAGATAATCACAGATACCATTGACAAGCAGTTTATAAAAGACGAATACTGTCTGTCCCTCTACCCTGCCGACGTCCCCGCAGCGGAAGTTGCGGCATAAGGTAAGGAGAAGGTTATGCGCCAACTTCAGGTAGGTTCTAACGACGCGGGACAGCGCGCCGACAAATTTTTGACCAAATCGCTTGTCAATCTCCCAAAATCTCTGCTTTACAAATTTCTTCGCACAAAGCACATAAAGCTTAACGGCAAGCGTTGCGAAGCAAACACCATGCTTTCGGTGGGCGACGTTTTTACCCTCTTTATCAGCGACGAGTTTTTCCCCGTAAAGGAGATCGAGGGTTTTGACAAGTACGCCCGTCCCTCCCTTGATCTTTCGCCCGATGAGATCGCATACGAGGACGAGAATATCATCATCATCGACAAAAAGGCAGGGATAACTGTCCATCCCAACACCGAGGACGAAAAACCGTCTAAGGGTGGGAACGAGATATATCTCGTCGACAAAATGCTGGGATATCTTTACAAGAAAAAAGAATATCTCCCCGAAAACGAAAACAGTTTTTGTCCTGCCCTTTGCAACCGTTTGGACAGAAACACAGCAGGTCTTGTCATCGGTGCCAAAAACGCCGAAAGTCTGCGTATTATGAACGCGAAAATCCGCGACCGCGAGCTGAAAAAGCTTTATTTCTGCGAAGCCTGCGGCATTTTTGACAAAAAGAGCACAACTCTTTCGGACTTCCTTTACAAGGACAAAGCGCAAAACAGAGTTTTCATCTTCAAAAGCCGCGAAGAAGCAAAGCGGAGAATGAAGATAAAATACGATGACGACATCAAAACAGTTATCACAAAATACACCGTAAAGGGTGAAAAGGATGGAAACTCGCTGGTGCTTGTTGACCTCATAACCGGCCGCACTCACCAGATCAGGGCACATCTTGCATATTACGGTCATCCTCTTGTTGGCGACGGAAAATACGGAAAGGTCCACTCGAAAAACAGCCTTGATTTTTATCAATCGCTCTATTCCTACTCTGTCGAGTTCCACTTCACCACAGATTCGGGATGTCTTGCATATCTTGACGGCAAGGTGATCTGCGGAAAAGGTCAGGATTTTATGAAAAAATACGGATATTGAACGCAAAAAGGTGTGCCTACGCACACCTTTTTCTTTTTTATTTTTCATAATACGCGTTGTAAACCTTTTCAAACCACTGCTCACTCTCGGGGATAGGCGAAACTTTTGAAAGCCCGGTCTTTACCTTTCGGTCTTCAAGCCACACCTTTATAAGCGTTTCAACATCTTCTTCGGGCACTATCTTCTCGGGATCCTCGATATCACTTTCTTTTTCAAGGACGAGATAGCTTCCGCGGCTTTTGAAGCCCTGTGCCGCATATTCCTGCATGGCAGCAAGAACGCTTTTTGCCGAAATCAAAATATCTCTGTTTGTCAGCACCTCGAAAAGCAGAGTTTTGTCTGCTACGGCATTTTCGTTTTCAAAACAAGAAAGCGCATTGTCAACTTCGGAACTTACGAAGTCTATATTTTTTGCTGTTCTGACAAATGAGGCACATTCGCTCATTTTTGCGGAGATATCTTTTCTGGCAGAATATATATCGCTTGCTGTCTTGTTTCCGCCAGTCAGCTTTTCGCAAAGGCTCACAAATTCAAATATGGTCTTTTTGTCGTTGTCGTTCAGTTTGACAAGCTGTCGTTTGCTCTTTTTTATATGTTCTGCCGCGCGCATCGACGAAACCTGGGTGGAATTCAGCGCTGTGCCGCCGGGACGGGCAATTCCGAAAATTCCTGCACATTCGCCCGAAGCATACAGTCCTTCGACACACGTCTGATAGTTTACGTCGCAATCTATACCGCCATTGTTGTGCTGAGCACAGACGTCGATGGCAAGAGGATTGGTTTTCAGATCTATTCCTGCCTTGTCAAGGTAAAGCCTGTAGGCACGCTCGTTCATCGCAACAAGTCTGTCTATGGGGGTATCAAACTCAAGAACTCCGCTTCTCTCAAGATATTCGCGTGCTTCATCACAAAGAAGTGCTTTATCATAAAGACTGTCGTTCTTTGTGAAATCAAGATATACCTTTCTACCTTTGCATACCTCGCGAAAAACCGCAAGATCAACAAGAGAGCTCTTGTTTTCACCCGAAAGTTTTGTGGGACAGAAGGGCCAGTTATATCCTTTTTGGAAAACAAGATCATATCTTTCGTCGCCCAGATAATCTTGCAGAAATTCGAACTCGTTTCCGTTTTCATCAACAGAAACAAACCTCGGTATGACCTGCATGTAACTGCCCGAAAGATTCCAGCGGAACTCTGTGGAAGCAATACCATACTGCCATTCTGTGAGGTTCACTCCCTCGCACCCTGCCTCAAGAGCAAGGCTTAATGCTCCCGAATGGCAGGCAGGGTAAACGCTGGCGCGATATATCCCCGAAGGGCCTCCCGTGGCAAGCACGACGTTTGGCGAAAGATAAACCGAAATTTCCCCCGTTTGGGTATCGACGCAGATAACTCCGCGGACTTTTTTGTCTTCTATGATAAGTTTTGCGGCTCGCTTGTTTTCAATGATATCTATGTCCTTGCTTTTTACTGACCTTATCAGTGCCTCTGCCATAAATTTTGACGTCAGCGGTCCGCAGCTTGTGGCTCTGCGACGCAGATCGTGGTCGGTGCGGTATCCCACATATTCTCCATATTCGTTCTGCGGAAAATCAACGCCGAGGCGGATCAGCTTGTAAAAGCATTTCAGCGACATTGCCGCCTCTGTAAGGCAATGAAACCCTTGGGTGCATCCGCCCGAAAAAAGAGTTTTTGCCATGTCATAAACGCTGTCCTGTTCGCCGCCTGCCGTCGAAAGCTTATAGTAGGTCTGCTTGTCAGAGCCGGTGTTTATGGAAGTGCTGAACGAAAGACTGTTTGTGATAAGGGCAATATCCCTCTCGCCGAGATCAAAAAGGGTGTCGGCGCAGTTAAGCCCTGCGCATCCGCCTCCGACAATGACCGATTTATACAAGAAAATCTGCACTTTTGCCGATCCGATATTGCAAATATCTGCTTTTTTTTGCATCTGTATCTCCTTATTATTGAAAAAATGCGAAAAATCATTTATAATCTGAGTATACACGTTTGAAATATTATATCATTTCCCGAAAGGAAATACAAGATGGAAATAAACAAAACAGATTTTTGCAATACAGAGCTTTATGCAGACATCTTAAAAAACACCCATTTTTCTCTTCCGCAGCTTCATCTTCCTTACTGTGATGACACGACTGTGTTGGCAAAAGAAAAGGTTGTTAAGGGCAAGATTGCCCACAACCGCATCTGTTATCAGCCAATGGAAGGACAGGATGCCGACGAAAACGGCAACCCCACCGATCTCACCTTTGAAAGATACGAACGTCTTGCAAAAGGCGGCGCAGGAATTTTGTGGTTCGAGGCGGTGTCTGTTCTTCCCGAGGGCAGAAGCAATGCGCATCAGCTGATGATAAATGAAAAAAATCTCGATTCCTATAAAAAGCTGGTGGATTCAGTAAAGGAAAACAGCGTGAGAAACAACGGTTATGAACCGATATTTATTCTCCAGCTGAATCATTCGGGTAGGTATTCAAAACCCTGCGGAGTGCCTGCACCCATCGTTGCCATGCGCAACAAGTTTTTTGACAAGCCCGAATTATCTTACACCTTTGCAAGCGACGAATATCTGAAAAGGCTGCCCGAAGTTTTTGCCGAAAATGCGTATCTATGCGAAAAAGCAGGCTTAGACGGGGTGGATATTAAATGCTGTCACGGATATCTTTATTCCGAGCTTTTGTCGGCATACGAAAGAGCAGGAATATACGGCACAAGCTTTGAAAACAGAACAAGACTTCTGCGCGACACCTTCTGCGCCTGCAAAAGCGTCCTTTCGCACAATACCATTCTTTCATGCCGTCTTAACATTTACGACGGATATAACACCCCGTACAGCTTTGGAACAGACATGAACGATCATACAAAATATAACCTTGACGAGCCGAAAAAGCTTATAGATACGCTTATTTCTTTAGGTCTTGATCTTTTGAATGTCACAATGGGCAGTCCATACGTCAACCCCGACGTTTCGCGTCCATACAAGACAGGCATTGATATACCGAAAACCAACGCGCTGTCTGCCCTTTTCCGTCTTTTTGAGGGCGCCTGCGAGATACACAGGACGTTTCCTGATCTTCCCATCGTGAACACGGGAGTATCCGGGCTTTGTGCAAAATCTCACCTTGCCGCGGCAGGTATGATAAACGATGATATGACCGATTTTGTCGGCTTTGGCAGAATGAATTTTGCCTATCCCGACCTTGCGCGCGACATTCTTGCAGGAGAATTTGATCCAAAGAAGGCCTGCATTGCCTGCTCGGGATGCTCAACGCTTAAGAAAAACGGACTTTTGTCGGGATGCATCATAAGAAACAAGCTTTACAGAGATATATATAAGGAGTTTACTTCAAAATGAATACAACACCCGTTGCAATTATAACAGGCTCTTCCCGCGGAATCGGGTTTTCGGTTGCCGAATTTCTTCACTCGATGGGCTACCACGTAATCGTAAATTCTTCCTCTTACAGGCAGGAAACAGAATCCGCCTTTAAAACCGCTTTTGGCGACAACCACACCTACGTGTGGGGGGATATAAAACAGCGCGATACCCACCGTGCCCTTGTGGATGCGGCCAAAAAGCTCGGAAGGCTTGATCTTCTTGTCAACAACGCAGGCATCGCACCGCCTGTCAGAGAAGATATCCTCGTTTCCAAAGAAGAAAATTTTGACATTGTTATCGAAACGAACCTGAAAGCCGTTTTCTTTATGACTCAAATCTGCGCAAACTATATGATCGAAGCCAAGAAAAACTGCGGCGATTGCACACCGCGTATAATAAACGTGGGATCCATGTCGGCATATGTTTCGTCCACCAACCGAGGAGAATACTGCATATCAAAGGCGGGGGTTTCGATGGTGACGGCACTTTTTGCCGACAGACTTGCGGAATTTGATATTCCCGTTTTTGAAATACGCCCCGGAATCATAAAGACGGATATGACAAGCGCGGTTACGGAAAAATACGACAAGCTCATTGCATCGGGTGCCGCTTCTGCCACCAAGAGATGGGGCGATCCCTCCGACATTGCAAAGATAGTAAAAGCCATATCCGAAGGTGCTTTTGACTTTTCGACGGGGCAGATATTCAACGCCGACGGCGGTTTTCATTTGAGACGACTGTGAGGTGAAAGAATATGACACCCGGACTTACATCCATTACCTTCAGGAATAAAACCGTTTCGGAGATCGTTGAACTTGTGAAAAAATCAGGGCTTTCTTCAATCGAATGGGGCGGAGATATTCATTGTCCCCCAAATGATGAAGAAAGCGCAAGACTCGCCTTTGTTCAGACAAAGAAAGCAGGGCTTGCGGTGTCGTCCTATGGCTCTTATTTCAGACTTGGTGTAAACAACACAAGCGAATTTGACGCCGTGTGCGCCACAGCAATACTTCTTGGCACTGACACTGTGCGCATTTGGGCATACAACAAAGATCACGATCTTGTGACCCCCGAAGAATACCACAATTGCATAAGCGAAGCAAAAACAATATCTGAAATTGCAAAAAAGCACGGTATAACCGTCTGTTTTGAATATCACAGAGGCACCCTTACACGGTCTGCCGTTTTTTCAAAAAAACTTATCCGGGATATCGACCGCGAAAACATTCGCCTTTACTGGCAGCCAAATCCCGAAATATCACACAAAGAAAACTGCATTGAGCTTGAAACAGTTTTGCCCTATGTTGTAAACATCCACTGTTTCGATTGGACCTGGGACGGAAAGAACGTGCGCCATCCGCTATCGCACGGAACCGACGAATGGAAAAACTATCTCTTGTTGGCACAAAAGGGAAATGTGCAAAACGTTCTCATCGAATTTGTAAAAGACGATACAGATGCACAACTTTATGAGGACGCCGCGGCGCTTTGCAAAATGCTTTGATAACGAAAATTCCGCCTCGGGAACAGGCTTTTTTGAAAGCTTATTCCGAATGGCGGAATATTTTTTGCATATAATGTGATATAACCACCCCCCGGGAGATATGCAATGAACAACTACGAGGGCGCATATTTTGAGTATTACAGAGAAAAAGGAATGGATTATGCAAACGATTATCATTTGAAAAAATGCGAAGGCTCGCATATACATCCCCGTCACCTGAGAGCACACTACCGTTACGACGGAAAGACCTTTACAGGCGAAGGAATAAAGATAGGAATAGTAACCGCCTTTGGATATGACGGGGTGCAAGAGGATATTGATCTTTTTTGCGAGAAATTTTCGCTTCCGCATACGAAAATAGCAGTTTTTTTGCCAGATAACAAAACGGGAGCTCGCAAAACCGTGAGAAAAAGCTGGGCAACAGAAACGGCGCTTGATCTGCAATGGGCGCACGTTTTTGCCCCGTCTGCTAAAAAGAGATGCTATTTTTCTCCGTCGGACGATATAAGTGACATTTTTGAAGTGATGAAAAAGGCAGATAAGGAATGCGACGTCGTGTCGCTGAGCTTCGGAAAAAAAGAATTTGCAAAAAGCGTGGAATACGAAGATTTTTTCAAAGAAAGCAAGGCACTTTTTGTTTGTGCATCGGGAAACAACCGTGCAGTAAACTACCCTGCATCGTCAAAATATACCCTGTCGGTCGGAGGAACGAGCGTATATTTTTACCCCGACGGTGAATGCATCGGACGGGAATGTGTGTTTGAAAAAAGCGGATGCGGACTTGCAAAATACACGGCGATTCCCAATCATCAGGCAAACGACTCTGTCATCCGCACAAAGTCGGCATACAGAAGATCTGTTCCCGATATGTGCTTTTTTGCCGACGGAAACCTTGCGTGCCCGGTTTTTGTCTGCGGAAAGCTTGAACGGTGCGTGGGCACCAGCATCGGTGCTCCGTCTGTGGCAGGACTTTGCGCCTGCATTGCCGAAAAAGACAAAAAAATCCTCCAAAAAAAGGCAAGCTACTTTTACGAGCTTGCCGAAAAATGTCATCTGTTCAAAAGACCGCCTGTCTTTTTTGATATCACCTCAGGGCGAATTGGACAATACGCCGCCGAGATGGGATTTGATATCTGTTCGGGACTGGGAGTTCCGAATTTTGAAGAGATATTCAGAGCTGTGAATATGCTCGCTTGATCTCAAGCATATCACGAAGCGTTTCCTCGCGCTTTGAAAAATCGCGCAGAAGTGCCGACGGATGATAAACGGCACACATTCGAAAAGCGCCCTTTTTGAACCAAATGCCGTGTTCTTTTGTAATTCTGAAATCTTCTTTTATCAGCCGTTTTGCCGAAACTCTGCCAAGGCACACGATGATGGAGGGGTTGATAAGCTTTGTCTGTTCGCGCAGAAAGCCGATGCACGCCTCTTCCTCTTCCGGTTCGGGATCGCGGTTTTTCGGCGGACGGCATTTCAGGATATTGGCAATATACACCTCGTCACGCGAAATGCCCACGGCAGAAAGATATTTGTCAAAAAGTTTGCCTGCCGCCCCCACGAAAGGAATGCCCTGCATATCCTCGCTTTCCCCGGGTGCTTCTCCGACAAACATAAGCTTTGCTTTTTTATTGCCGACACCAAAAACGGTGTTGGTTTTTGTTTTGCCAAGCGAGCATTTGTCGCATGCTCTGCAACGCTCTTCAAGCTCCTGCCAACTCATATCCAAAGTCATTCTGCCTTCCTCCTTATTCGTTTCTTTTATTTTACACTATTTTTGATCAAAAAGAAAGGGGGTTTGACTAAAAAGTACCGAGCATCTTTAAAACCGCATCGTTTTTTGCAAGTGCAGTCATATGCTCGCAGATATATGCCACAGAATAAGAGGTGGCTTCATATACCCGACCGTGCTCTTTCATAAACGAAAGGTCTATTTTTTCGTTTTCAATCTTTTTCATGTACGATGGCAGCTTTCGCCGGTTTTCACAGATAAGTACAAATTCGCCATTTTCGCTGAGATAAAGGGAAGATCGCCCTGAAAAGCCCTTTTCTTTAAGTTTTTCACAGGCACAAAACAGATTTTCTGCACCATTGCAAAAGCATATTGTGCCAAAAGAACTATCATTTTCCGATTTTGTACAAGAATTCCCCCTCTTTGTCACAAAAAGCTCGCATCCACCGTCGACAGATGGAAAAACGCTGACCGAAAGTTTTTCGCTTTCCCATTCAAAACCGCATTTTTCATAAGCAGTAGCAAGAACTTTTCGCATGAGACACCTGGTTTTCTCGTCGTTCCAGCAAAGCCCGTCTGCTGAAATGCAGTTTTCATCGAGCTCTGTTTTTGACAGACTAATTTTTATATTACGACTGTTTATCAGTAAAAAATCCACCTTTTCATACCCCTTTGTGTTTTTGGTTCCACTATCATTATAATACGTCCCCTGCCCTTTTGTCACTCCACAATTTGAGGAAAAGACGGAAGGGGATGGAAAAGCTGATATGCACATTATAATTGTTAATTTTTTCACGCAATTTGTTAAAAAAATAATTAACGAACAAATATTGTATCACGTGTAAATATTCGTTCAAAAAGCCTGTCAAAAAGCGATTATCATTGTTTTTTCGGTTGAAATCCGACGGCTTTTGTTGTATAATATACAAGTAAAAAAATGCGGCATTGTGGCAATTTTTTGTCCTCTTCCGCACACATAAATATCCATACGAAAGGAAGCAAAGATATGGCAATTACATTTTCAGGCGGTATCCATGTTGACGGATGCAAAGGCACAAAAACCAAAGCAATCGAAAATATGCCCGCCCCCGAATTTGTTGCATTACCTTTACAGCAGCACATAGGTGCTCCCGTTAAGGCAACCGTGGCCGTCGGCGACAGAGTCACGATGGGTCAGGTCATCGGACGCAACGACAATGCGCTTTCTTGTCCCGTACACGCCAGCGTTTCGGGAACAGTAGAAAAGATCGAAACCAGAAATTCCTATATGGGTGCAGGAAAAACAGAGTACGTTATCATCAAAAACGACGGTGAGTACGAGCTGTGCGAATCTATCACCCCCCTTGAAAAGAAGGTTACTGACCTCACCTGCGATGAAGTTATCGACCTCGTACGCGAGGCAGGTATTTCGGGTATGGGCGGCGCCACCTTCCCTGCCTATGCAAAGATCCAATCGGCAGTCGGCAAAGCCAAGGAACTTATCATCAACTGTGCAGAGTGCGAACCTTTTATCACCGCAAACCACAGACTTCTTCTTGAGCGCCCCATGGACGTTATCAACGGAGCAAAAATCCTCATGATCGCTTTGGGTCTTTCAAAGGCAACCTTTGCCATCGAGGACAACAAGAAAAACGCCGCCAAGGTGCTTGAAGAAAGCCTGCTTGACGACAAGATGTTCTCGGTTAAGTTGCTTAAGACCAAATATCCCCAGGGCGACGAACGCCAGATCGTTTACGCTCTCAATCACGTGCAGATCCCCACGGGCAAACTTCCTGCCGACGTCGGATGCGTCATCTTCAACGCAGAAACCTGCGATGCCATCTACCACGCAGTGGTTGACAGAATGCCCCTTATCGCAAGAACTGTTACCATCGACGGCGACTGTATTGCCGAATCAAAGAACCTGCGTATTCCTCTAGGCACTTCCTACCGCGACGTTATTGAATATTGCGGCGGTATCAAGGGCAAGCTTTCCAAGCTTATCAACGGCGGTCCCATGATGGGCAACACCCAGTGGGATCTTGACGGTACGGTAACAAAGGGTACATCGGCACTCCTCTTCTTCTCTGACAAATACGAAAAGAAGGCAGCCCCCTGCTGTATCCACTGCGGAAAGTGCGTGTCTGTCTGTCCCATGCATCTCGAGCCTGTTTACCTTGCTCTCTTTGCAAAATCGGGCGAACTTGACAAGTGCCTTGATTACAACCTTATGAGCTGTATGGAATGCGGATCGTGTTCTTTTATCTGCCCCGGAAACGTGCCCATCGTACAATATATCCGCAAGGCAAAGGACAAGATCAAGGCAAAGCCGAAACAACAGTGAATTTTATAATTGAGAGGTAATATTATGGACTTTCTGAAGGTCACATCATCGCCCCATATGCGGCATGAGGACTCAACGCGCATCATAATGCTTGACGTTTTGATCGCCCTTTGTCCCGCGCTTATCTGGGCAGTAATAGTTTTCGGCGCACGTGCGCTGATTTTGACGCTGGTTTCTGTTGCATCATGCGTTTTGTTCGAATTTCTTTATCGTCTGATAATGAAAAAACCCTGCTCGGTCGGAGATCTTTCGGCTGCAGTGACAGGTGTATTGCTTGCATTCTGTCTGCCTGTATCTGTTCCGATCTGGCTTCCCGTTGTCGGCTCTTTCTTTGCCATCGTTATTGTCAAGCAGCTTTACGGCGGCATCGGCAAGAACGTTGTTAACCCTGCCCTTGCGGCTCGTGTTTTCCTCTTTCTTGCATATCCCGACAAGCTCGGCGGCTCTGCTTTCACCATTCCGAAGGCAAGTCTTCCCCTTTTTGGCAATGTAAACCTCACTCCCGACGTTGTGGCTTCTGCAACTCCCCTTGCAAACCTTTCTGAGGGTGCTGCTCCCACGGAAGATATCTTTACTCTGTTCCTCGGTGAGCGCGCAGGATGTATCGGCGAAGTATCCATCCTTATGATACTTGCAGGTGCTCTTTATCTTCTTGTAAGAAAGATCATCACATGGCATATTCCCGTGGCGTATATCGTAACGGTTGCCGTGGTTTCCTACATATTTCCTGCCAGCGGCATGGATGCGGTACAGTATGTTCTTTGCGAGCTTTGCTCGGGCGGACTTATGCTCGGGGCATTCTTTATGGCAACTGACTACACCACAAGCCCTGTTTCTGCCAAGGGCAGGATCATCTACGGTATCGGCTGCGGACTTATCACAATGTTTGTCCGCAACTGCGGCGGATATCCCGAAGGTGTCTCGTTCGCAATTCTCATCATGAACTGTCTTGCATGGTACATAGACAAGTTCACAAGACCGCGTGTATTCGGAGGTGCAAAGAAAAATGTCAAAAAATAATCAGTCCACACCCGTATACATCATTAAGATAATGTATCCTCTCGTGGTTATCTGCGCAATTATCGCCCTGCTCGTTGCGGCTGTCAACTCTGTGACAGCGCCTGTTATCGAAGGAAGAGCAGAAGCAGAAAGAAACGCCGCAATCCAGGCACTTTTTGCAAACGAAAACGCAGCCATAGACGGCGAGACCACATTTGAAGTTCCTGCAGAACACGCAAAAGTTATTGACAAGATAAGCAAGGTCGTGATTTCCGACCCCGAAAATCCCGACCTTGCCCCCGAGCATATCGGATATTGTATTCAGCTTTCTCCCAACGGCTTCAAAGGCGCGGTTGATCTGCTTGCTGCCTTTGATCCCAACGGACGCGTTATCGGCGTTGATGTTACTGCCACAAACGACGAGACAAAGGGCTTTGGTACAAAAGTTAATGAGCCCGAATACGAAAGCAAATTTGTTGAAACAGAAGAAAAGACTCTTCCCGAAACAGTAACAAACGATTACATCATCTCGGGTGCGACAAAAACATCAAAACCCGTGGCGCAGTCGATTATGACGGCAAAAACAGTTCTTTCGGGTATCATCTCGCAGGGACTTGTTGAAGGTGGAGTTGCAGAAGAAACAGATGCTGAAGCAAATGCCGAAGCAGATGCAGAAGCGGAAAACGAAAACGAAGGACAGGAGGTTGCTGAATAATGGTTGATATCAAAAAGATGTTTAAAAACGGACTTATCACCGAAAACCCGACCTTTGTTCAGCTTCTCGGTATGTGTCCCACACTTGCCATCACAACCGAGGCTTCAAACGGCGTCGGCATGGGTGTTGCGGTAATACTCGTTCTTATGCTTTCGAACTTTCTTATCTCTCTTATGAGAAAGTTTATCCCCTCGCAGGTGCGTATTGCATCCTACATCGTAATCATCTCGGGCGTTGTAACAGCGATCCAGCTTCTTATCAAAGCTTACGTTCCCGCCCTTGACAAATCGCTTGGACTTTTCATTCCCCTTATCGTTGTAAACTGTATCATTCTTGCCCGCGCCGAAGCTTTTGCTTCGAAAAACGGCGTGCTCCCCTCGGTTCTCGACGGACTTTTCATGGGCATCGGTTTTACCTTCGCTCTGACAATACTTGCCTGCATCCGTGAGCTTATCGGTGCAGGAACACTCTTCGGCTTTGATATTCTCAACCGTTTCGGTTATGAGCCTATCACATTCTTTGTACAGCCTGCAGGCGCGTTCATCACGCTTGGTGTGCTTGTTGCGGCAGTTACAGCCATCAGACAAAAAGCCGAAGCAAAAAAAGACAAGGAGGTAGATGACAAATGAGTTTTGCAGCTATTATGGGACTTATCGTCACAGCTATCCTTGCCGAGAACTATATCTTCTCAAAGTTCCTCGGATGCTGTCCTTTCCTCGGTCTTTCCGAAAACCCCTCGAACGCTTTGGGTATGGGTTGTGCCGTTACCTTTGTAATGACACTTTCTTCCCTCATCACAAGCCTTATAAACAAATTCATCCTTGTGGCATTTGATCTTGAATATCTCCAGACGGTCGCTTTCATCCTTGTTATTGCTTCGCTGGTTCAGCTGATCGAAATGTTCTTGAAGAAAATGGTACCTGCCCTCTATTCGGCGCTCGGTATCTATCTGCCCCTTATCACAACAAACTGTGCCATCCTCGGTGCTGCTCTTCTTTGTGTTCAGGAAGGCTACGATCCTTTCACCTCTGCGATCTACGGTTTTGCATCGGGTATCGGTTTTACCCTTGCCATCGTTGTTTTTGCAGGTGTCCGCGAAAAGGTTGCTTTTGCCGACATTCCGAAAGCTTTCAAGGGCTTTCCTATTGCTCTTGTAACCGCAGGTCTTCTTGCAATGTCTTTCTCGGGATTTTCGGGAATCACCATCTGACCACGGCAAAGCAAGAATTTTGATAGCGAGAAAGGAAAAGGTATAAACAATGTCTCAGATTTTAACCGCTTTTGGTTGGTTTGCAGCCATCGCCGCGGTGCTTGGTATAGTTCTTGCCATAGCATCCAAGGTGTTCTATGTTGAAACCGACGAAAGAATTGAAAAAATAAAAGAACATCTGCCCGGCGCAAACTGCGGCGGATGCGGATATGCAGGATGCGAAGCTTTGGCGGTTGCCATTGTTGAAGGAAAAGCTCCCGTAAACGCCTGCAACGGTTGTTCGGATGCCGGTGTAAAGGCTATCTCCGAGATCATGGGCATCTCGAGTGATATCAAAACCGTGAGAATGCGTGCACAGGTTATGTGCTCGGGCACGAACGATCTTGCAAAGAAAAAGTTTCTTTACGAAGGCGTTTCGGATTGCTTCGCGGCAAACCGTCTTTCGGGCGGCGACAAGATGTGTCCCAACGGCTGTATCGGTCTTGGCACATGTGCTGCTGCTTGTAAGTTTGATGCCATCACCGTTATAAACGGCGTTGCTTCCATCGACTACAAAAAGTGCAAGGCTTGCGGAGCCTGCGTTGCGGCTTGTCCCAAAAAGCTCATCAGAATCGTGCCTGCAGACACTCCCCATTGGGTTGGATGTATGTCGGCAGACAAGGGCGCAGTTACCCGTACATACTGCGATATCGGATGTATCGGATGCAAGCTTTGCGAAAAGAAGTGCGAAGCCGGCGCCATCACCGTTAACGGCAACGTTGCCGAGATCGACTATACCAAGTGTACCGGTTGCGGCGTATGCGAAAGCGTATGTCCCAGAAAGGTTATATGGTCGGCATACAAAAAGACACCTGCTGTTGAAGAAAAAGCGGCAGTTGTCGAAAAGGCATAAGATATTAAAGAGCAAAAATGCGGTCTGCAAAAGCAGGCCGCATTTTTTATATCCTTTTTATACCGTTCCCGTAACCCTGAGAATTGCAACGCCGGGGGTTGTGACCCATCTGCCGGTACCATCAAGAGCAAAGGTGGCAGCGGGGACTGTGATGGATCCTGCCGTTGTGGCAAACTCGCCGGTTGCCTGGTTGTAGGTGTAATCGGTGACGGCAAGAGGCTGCCCGTCGAGAGTTACTGCAAGATTTGAAAGAATGGGGTCAAAGTTGTCGCTGACGACGACGTTGTCCTCAGTTGTCGCAGGTGTGTTGCCCGAATTCTGAATTACGAAGGTATAGGTTATCTGACCGTCCTCAAAAACTGTTTCGGGGTAGACCGATTTTGAGATGGTAAGCTCGGGCTCGCTATCCGCCTGTGCGATTGCTGTGGCGGTGATGGGAATTGAAATGTTTGCCCCTGTGACAGAAGCTACGTTTGTAATGGTGGCACCCTCGCTGATGGGTGCAAAGGCGTTTACGGAAGCTTCATAGATGAGAATAACGTTGCCGTTTGCAGGAACCGAGATGCCCTCGAAAACGACGGGAGGGCCTTGTGTGACGGCAGGTGCTGTCGTCAGCACTCCGTCGGCATAAAGACGAACCGTGCCATCGACATAGTCAAGCGGATAAACCGTAGCACCCTCGTCTGTGGTATATGCGCCAAGATTGTCTGTGACGCTGATGCCTGATATGGGAGTCGATGCTGAATTTATGATGCTGATAACGTAGGTCAGGGTATCGCCTGCACCGTAGGTTGAATCAAGGATCGTTTTCGTTGCCGAAAGCGCATCGAGGATCTCACCTGTTACGACATTGGAATTTGTGACCTGACCATTGTAGGAAAGTGTCGCTGTGTTGTTGAAAGTTGCCATCTGTGACATCCTTTTTTTGGTATTGAGAGCTTTTGCGCTCTCGATACAGTATATGAAACAGAATAAAATGTGACACTTCAGCGCTTCAGTTGATCACTACCGTCTGATCTCCCACTATAATGCAGTCTACTGTCGAAAGATCAACTATTTTTTCAAAAACATATCCGAGGGTTGAATATCCTTTTCCGCTGCCGTCGGCATAGCTTGTAAACATGGCATGAGCGTTCTTATCTTTTGAATTATATGTTATTTCACTGCCATTCTTGAATCTGATAATTGGGTTAAGTGCTGTCGGAACCTGATCGCCTTCTGCGATGATCCAGACCGAGATTGGGGATATATCAACCTTTGAAAGGGTATTTGTGTTATAGCCGTTCAAGTCGAGAGTTTTGTTCACATCGATACTTTTTCCGGTATCTTCATATTTAAAATTCCACGACTGTGTTACGTTGAAATCTCCGACGATCTGCGCATTCTCGCGGTTAAATATCTGAGTATCCCCCACGAAAATCTCGGTTTCGTCAACATATTTCTTATTTCCCACCGAAAGAGTAACAAGGCATTCGTCGGATATTTCAGCGTTGATGCTCATATATTCGCAGACGGTTATCTTGCTTTTGTCAACAGCCAATATATCATAACCGCCAATTCCGGCCGTCATGGCGCTTTTTTCAACGCCTTTTTTATCATGTTCAAGATATACTCCATGTATTAGTTCGTGCCTAAAATACCAATCTGCCTCTTCTGTTGAAAACTCTGTTTTCTCAGGCAAAATAAGCTCATACAGCACATAAATCATGTGCTTGTCCGCAAGGGTGTTGAGAACATTTACCGTGTATCCGTTATCAGATTTTGATAACATGGGAGCATCAAAAGAACCGTTCACAAGCTCCCTCTGCTCATCAGACGGATTGCCGAAATACTCCATAAATTTTGTGTGCCAGCCAAATGTTGCGGCAAGTACGCCAAGACCTGTTACAGACAGAATCAATATGGTTGCGACAAGAGTTCTGACAGCACTTCTTTTCATAAAAAATCTCCTTTCAGGAGAATCATGAGCGATTTTTTCATCAACCTTTCTCATGATCCTTTCGGGGCAAGGAAGCTGCGAATAATCGTTGAGCGCCAGCTCTTGGTTGAGCTTTTTCAGATTTTTGTTATTCATAGTAAAATCTCCCCTTCTTCAAAAAGTTTGTCTTTTAGCTTTTCTTTTCCGCGGAAAAGCTTTGATTTAACGGTTGAAACTTTTATCCCCATTATCTTAGAAATGTGTTTAATTTTTTCTTCATAGTAATAGTGTCTGATAAAAATTTCACTGTCGGGTTCACCGAGAGAAAGGATCAGTTTCAAAAGAACTGCTTTATCTTCATTTTTTATCAAATCACTTTGCGGATCGTACATATCTGAAACAGTGTTTTCGTCAAGCTCCTCACACAATATCACTGTCCGAAGCTTGTTTTTTGCCATATTCCGTGCGATCGCTCCAATATATGCACGGATGCACCCCTCTTTTTCCTCGATAGAATCGGAATGGGTCCAAAGCGCAAAAAACGTATCGGCAATGACCTCCTCGATATCCTGCGGCGGTGCTATCCTTCCAATGGTGTTATATACCACCACACTGACATATGGTGTGTAAGACCTTATTATCTCGTCCATACAGTTTCTTTTTTTGCTTTTCAGATCGCGCAAAAGCTTTATATCATCGATCAATTTTTTTGAAACCTCCTTTCGGTAACAAAAATCAGCGCTGTTTTTATTACTCATCCCTATATACACAATAATGAGGAAAAGGTTGCAAAAAGTAAACAAAAACATTATAAAACAGAATAACTCCTTTTGCAAGGAGTTTTAGCTAACACAATTTTGTTTAGTTGAAATTCGTTTGTTTTCTACCAAAAGTGCTACAGTTTCACAAAACCGGCAACCAAGCGTCTTTTTATTGACAAAACATAAATATCGTGTTACAATGAAAATATAAAAAACTATCAGAGGTGCAAACAATGGATCAGCAAAGAATAGATATGTTTATGGTGACACACCAAAAATACTTCCCCGTTGACAAAATCCCCTACATAAGAGAAAAACTCCTCTATGCCGACGAAAACAAGCTGATGCTTCTTAACATGGTAGAATACAAAGATCCGACGGTTATGCTTATTGTTTCTATTTTTCTCGGATATCTTGGAGTGGACAGATTTATGCTCGGAGACATAGGCATGGGCGTGCTCAAGCTTTTAACGGGCGGTGTATGCGGAGTACTTGCGATAATAGACTGGTTTTCCATAACCGACAAGACGAAAGAAAGCAACTTTTCGAGCATCGAGAGCATTCTTGCACGCGCAAACACCACTGCAAACACCGCCACAAGCACTTCCTTCTGCGGCTACTGCGGCGCCGCCATCCCGTCAAACACTGCTTTTTGCCCCGCGTGCGGAAAGCAGCTTAACTACAAGCAGTGAAAAAATCGGTTAACCGGTTGAAAAACGCAACAAAACATAATTCCGACGTTTTTATATTTATCGGGGTTCTGCTTGGTATTTTTGTATTAAAACTTTTCGGGATAAACTGTGTCATTTACGAAATATTCGGTTTCAGATGCCCGACCTGCGGAATGACACGAGCCCTTGTTTCGCTTGCAAGGCTTGATTTTTCGGGATATCTCTGCCACAACGCATTTGCACTGCCTGTTCTCGTCGCTTTTTTGCTTTTGGTTTTTAACAAAAGGTTGGGAAAGCACAGAAAGGGGTGGATAGCGGCGGCTTTCGTTATCCTCGCCGCAAATCTCGTTTACTACCTGACGCGCATAATATAAGAAAACCGCCGACATAATGTCGGCGGTAATTTTGTTTTACGGGAAAATTATTCCTGTCCGCAAGTGGAGCAATCGTCGTTGCAGCCAACGCAGCATTCGGGCATATCTTCGTCTTCGTCGTATTCATCGTCGAATTCGTCGTCATACTCGTCGTCGCCGTAGAGGTCTGCTTCAACGTCGCCGAGATCTTCGTCGAGCTCGTCTGCAAAGTCAAAGAGAGTATCGAGATCGTCTTCGATCTCGGAAACTTCTGCTGTAAGATCGTCGAGAATGTCAACGATGAGAGAGAGAAGCTTGCCTTCCTTGGTGGTGGTATCGAACTCCATGCCTTCCATTACGCCTTTAAGGTGTGCTACCTTTTCTGTTGTTGTCATAAACCACGCCTCACTTTCTTAAATTAAGGTTAAATTACTTGTTGTTAACTCTTTCAACGTATTCGCCGGTTCTTGTGTCGATCTTAAGAACGTCGCCGATGTTGATGAAGAGGCTGACCTTGATTGTCGCGCCTGTTTCAAGAGTTGCGGGCTTGAGAGTGTTGGTTGCTGTGTCGCCCTTGATACCGGGTTCAGTTTCGGTTACTTCGAGTTCAACGAAGATGGGGGGTTCAACTGCAAAAACCTTGCCCTTGTAGGACACGATCTTACAAGTTTCGTTTTCCTTAACAAACTTGAAGTTGTCGGAAAGAGCATCTGCACCGATGGGCATCTGCTCGAAGCTTTCGAGATCCATGAAGTAGTAAAGGTCGCCGTCGTTGTAGAGATACTGCATATCTCTTCTTTCAACGAAAGCCTGAGCAACCTTTGCTGTGGGGTTGTAGGACTTTTCGATTACTGCGCCTGTGATAACGTTGCGGAGCTTTGTACGAACAAAAGCCGCACCCTTACCGGGCTTTACATGCTGGAATTCAACGACCTGAAGAACCTGGCCGTCTTCTTCGAATGTTACACCGTTTCTGAAATCGCCTGCTGAAATCATTTATGTTTCCTCCAAAAAAATATTTTCAAATCGCTTTTTGGCATTCTCTGCCTTATAGCAATAACAGTATTACTATAGTATTATAATATCTTTTGTGCTGTTTGTCAAGTTTTTATAGCCATTTTCAGTCAAAAATACTATATCTTCTATGCGAACACCGCATTTTCCTTCGACATATATACCCGGTTCGACGCTCAAAACGGCACCGGACGGGATTTTTGATTCTTCTCTGGGACTGAAATTGGGACATTCATGTATTTCAAGTCCCAGCGAATGACCTGTGCTGTGACCGAAGCAGCCTTCATACCCTGCGCCGTAGATCAGATCTCGTGCCGCCGCATCGACCTCTTTGCCGACAACACCGCCGTGAATTTTTGAAAACGCCGCGTCCTGCGCCGCAAGCACCGTGTCATATATTCTCAGCATCTCCGCCGTGGGTTTTCCGACGCACAGCGTCCTTGTCATATCCGAGCAATAGCCGTCGAAGCTTGCGCCGAAATCGAGGGTGAGAAAACCATCAGAAACGACAGTTTCATCCGGCTCTCCGTGGGGCATCGACGATTTTGCGCCCGAAACGCAGATGGTGCTGAAAGCCAACCCCGAAGCGCCGTTTTTGCGCATAAAAAACTCGAGCTCGAGAGCGATCTCGTTTTCGGTCATACCGCGCTTTATAATGCGGCATATATGATCAAAGCCAAGATCTGTTATTCTCTGTGCCTCGACAATGCGCGAAAGCTCGTGCTCGTCCTTTTGAGCTCGCAGAAGCTCGATCATGTTCTCGGCAGGTACAAGCTCTGCCACTCCTCCAAAATCGTTTTTCAAGCCCTCAAACGCCTTGCAGGTGGTTCTGCAGTTTTCGTAAAGCAGATGCGTCGTATTATCCTTTTCGATCAGCTTGCAAACGATCTCTTTTCGCGAAATATTTGCTTCGACGAGCTGGACGTCTTTTGACATTTTCCCCTGAGTCTGAGCAATTTTTGCCTTTTCAAAATAGCGAAAATCAAGGGCAAGAACGCAACAATTCTTTGAAATATACATATAGCCTGCCGACGAGGCAAATCCCGAAAAATATCGGCGGGATATATCATCGGTGACAAGAAGTGCCGTGTCGGGCGGTAATTTTTCTCTGAGTTTTTCTATCCTCAAATCAAAGTAGTTCATCATGCCACCTCAGTTTCCGACGTATCTCAGATATTCTTTTTTCATCATCAAAGCGTCCTCTGCCATCGTTCCGTTTGACTCGCAGATGATGGTGGGGCAAATTCCGAGATCCACAATTGCCTTCATCAACGGCTCAAAATCGGGGCCATAGTTTACATCCTCAAAAGTGAGATGACGTTTTTCTCCGCCGTTTGTATATTCGATCTTTGAAAAATGACAATGAAGATTTTCTGCCACCTCTGCACCACAGGCAGAGGAAATTCTGTCGAACACCGATTTATACTCGTCGGCAGTCGGAAAAACTCCGCCCTGTTCTCGGGCGTTCATGTGGCCAAAGTCTACGACGGGAACAACCGTCTTGTCGACCGTGCACATTTCGAGAACCTCGTCAAGCGTGCCCAACTGGTTGACCTTGCCCATTGTTTCGATGCCAAGCTTGAAGCCATACAGCTCGTTCTCGGAAAGAACACCAAGGGCGTGATAGATGGCATCCTTGGCATACTGAAGAGCAACGGCACGGTCAAGTTTTGCTGTGCTTCCTGCGTGGATAACCATAAGCTCACCGCCCATGGCGTTAAGAGCCTGTGCCGATGCCACGATATAGCGCGCACTGCCCTTTCTTTTTTCTTCATCGACCGAGGAAAGAGATATGTAATATGGTGCGTGGATTGAAAGCTTGATATCATGCTCACGCGCGGCCTCGCCGATTTTTCTGAAGGTTTCAACAGATGCCGCAACACCGTTGCCGGCCTCGTATTCATAGGCATCAAGCCCGAATTCGCGCACAAATTTTGGAGCATCCACAGTGCTTTTATAGCCTGCGGCATAGAAACTTTCGGAGTTTCCGCCCGGTCCAAACATTGCTTTTGTTGTCATTTGCTCTTCACCTCTTTTTTATGTTTTTTGTGATATGCCGCCACAAACGGCTTTTCACAAGCTCTTTTGAATCTGAAAAATGCGTTTTTTTTGTCCTTTATCGGTGAAACGAGTACGCCGATACAGCCGGCACGATGTGCGGCGAGAACGTCGGTGAATATCTGATCGCCCACCCCCGCGCATTCTGACGGCTGTAACGAATGGCTGCGCATGGCTTCCTTATAGTATTTTGCCGAGGGTTTTGCTGCATCGGCAAAAAAAGGAAATCCTGTGCGTGAAGCATATTTTTCCACTCGTTCTTTATGATTGTTTGAAACAAAGGCAACGCTTATGCCGACTTTTTCAAGCTCTGAAAACCATGAAAGGTTTTTTTCGATCGGATATTCGTCGTCGTAGGTGACGAGTGTGTTGTCAATATCAAGCAACAAAAGCTTTATTCCGCGGTCGGTGAAAAACGAGAGCGGAATGTCGTACACTGTTTCACAAATAAGTTCGGGTATCAAAAGAGCCATAGCTTCTCCAATTTCAAATAATTAAAAAATCGGGCTGCCGCAGAATATGCAGCAGCCCATGGTCATAAACTTTTAGCTTATGCTTCTGTTTCTTCAGCGGCAGGAGCTTCTTCAGCAACCTCTTCAGCTGCTTCTTCGGGAACGAGAAGAGCCTTGATGGAAAGGCTGACCTTCTTGTTTTCTTCGTCGATAGCAGTGATCTTTGCGCTTACTGTTTCGCCAACAGAAAGAACGTCTGCAGGCTTCTGGATCTTCTGTTCGCAGATCTGCGAAATGTGGATAAGACCGTCAACACCGGGAACGATTTCAGCAAATGCGCCGAAAGGCATGAGGTTTACGATCTTAACCTCTGCTACGTCTTCAACGGCATACTTGCTCTTGAAGATTGTCCAGGGGTTTGTTTCCTCTGTCTTGTAGCCGAGAGAAATTCTCTTCTTTTCAACGTCAAGAGCCTTAACGAATACGTCGATGGTATCGCCTACCTTAACAACGTCGGAAGGATGCTTGATGTGCTTCCAGGAGAGCTCGGTGATGTGAACCATACCGTCAACTCCGCCGAGATCAACGAATGCACCGTAAGCGGTCAAAGACTTAACAACACCGTTGTATGTCTTTCCAACTTCTGCTGTTTCCCAGAACTTAGCCTGGAGAGCCTTTCTTTCCTCGCGGATAACAGCTCTCATCGAGCCGACAGCTCTTCTTCTCTGTTCGTTGATGTCGATAACCTTGATTCTGCCGATTTCGCCAACGAGCTTTGCAAGATCCTCTTCGGAAGGAGCGTTTTCGCTTCTGGGAAGAGTTGTGTGGGATGCGGGAACAAATACTCTGTTGGGACCTGCCTGGAAGATAACGCCGCCTCTTACAGCCTCTACGACTTTACCGTCGAGAACTGTTGCGTTTTCGTAAGCTTCCTTAAGCTCGTTCCAGTTCTTGTCAACGTCCATGCGCTTCTTGGAAAGCGAAACGATTCCTTCAGCGTCATTGAACTTTACGACTACAACATCTATCTTATCGCCAACCTTGAAGTTTTCTTCAACTTTGAAGCTGGGGTCGAAGCTGAGTTCCGAATAAGGAATAATACCTGTATGCTTGATGCCGAGATCGACATGAACCTCAGTCTGTGTAACCGAAGTGATGACTCCCTGTACCCTTTCTCCTGCTCTGATGGATCTGTACGACGCGTTGAGCATTTCCTCAAAGGTCATAGTGTCCTTGATCACAGGGTTTTCGTTTTCTGTTGTTGCATCAGAATTGATTACGATTTCATTTGCCATTCTGATTTTTACCTCCTCTATTATATCATCAGGCGTGGAAGCGCCTGCTGTTA
>SVTM01000003.1 GCA_015063785.1 Oscillospiraceae bacterium | reverse complement strand
CACGCTTATCGTTTTCATGGCGAGATCTTCAGCGTTGAGGCACAGATGAGTGTTCGCCATGAAAACGATAAGCGTGCTTGGCTGTCCCGTTTTGAGGGCGGAATGCTTTATTTCCTCGGTTGCCACCTTATCGATCTTGTGGTTCAGTTCTGCGGATTCCCCGACGAGGTACATCCCTTTAATTGCAACACGGGTGTTGACGGAAATGAAAGCCGCGACTACGGTTTTTGCCTTTACAAGTACAAGAACGGTGTTTCGTTCGTCAAGAGCTGTGCCACCGAAATAAACGGATACGACAGACGCCAGGCTGTTATCACCGGAAGTCTGGGAACGGTTGAGATCAAACCCATCGAGTATAACAATGCAAACGGGACACTTGACTGCGTATGGCGCGAAACGTTGAATAACGACAGGGCGTGGAACGATAATTCCACCACCTACCGCGTTAGTGATTACGGCAGATACGACGATATGTTCAAGGCATTCCATTCGTATGTTATGGGTGAGGCAAAGAATCCTTATACCTATGACTACGAAGCAAAGCTTCACGATATTATAATGCAGTCGTGCAAGTGATTTTTGGATTGACAAAATTTTCCGGCCGTGATATACTATTATCAGATACATGATATTTGTTTTGTCAGCGAAAGGAGAATCCGAAGATGAAAAAGATTACAGCATTACTCCTTGTATTTGCGGTTTTCGCATGTGTTTTTTGTCTTGCTTCCTGCACGAAAAATGAGGGTACCGACAGTGAAAAATTTGATTCTGCCCACCTTGATCTTTTGCCGGATAAGCCTTTTCGCGAGGCTTTTGAGGCTTTTTGCGAAGGAGTGTATTCGCAAGATGAGTTTTCTTACGCTATATCAACTGTAGACGGTTGGCAGGATTCCCAACTCCTTTCGGATAAGAATATTCTTGCAGAAAACGAAAAGGCGGTAACTTATCTTCTTGATGTGACCAATGAAAAAGAAGATGCCGAGCACTTTGCAGTGAAAAGGCAGATTGGTTTTTATTTTGCATGGAATACCGAAACCAACACTCTTTCAACAAAGGGAGCGTTTGTGCTTGAGGGCGAAGACGGTTATGAATGCCACAAAGAAGAGGCGCTTGGATATATCTCCGATATAGTAGAATTCAATGAACAGTGATAACGGATCAAAAAGGGAAACCATAAGGTTTCCCTTTTTTGTAAAAACACGAAACTTCCCGATCTCCCTTTTCTCGATAGAATACGGAACATTTATCGCTTTTTTTCGTCAAATACACAAAGGAGGGATGAAAATGAAAAAGATCGCATTGCTTTTTCTTTCGGCACTTTTTGTTTTGTCTTCGATGACGCTTGTTTTTGCCGCGGAATTTTCGGATTTTTCGTCGGATGCATGGTTTGCAAAGGATGTGGAATATGTCACCGAAAACGGCATCTTCAATGGCACAGGCGAGGGAACTTTTTCGCCGAATGCCCCCTTTACACGCGCCATGTTTGTGGTAACACTGGGAAGGCTTCATGGGATAGACCCTGCATCTTATAGCTGGAAAGTTCTCGGCGACGTCGAGCCCGACACATGGTACGGTCCATACGTTGCCTGGGCATTTGACAACGCCATAACCCAAAGCATGGGCAACGACGATTTTCGCCCCGATTACAACGTGACCCGTGAACAGATCGCGGCTTTTATCGCGAGGTATCTGAAGAAATTCGAGGGCCTGATGCCCAAAACAGAAGAGCTTTCGTGCGACTACAAGGACGCAGACAGGATCTCGGCGTTTGCAGTTGAAAGCGTTGGGTTTTGCGCAGAGCTTGGATTGATGCAGGGAGATGAAAACGGAAATTTCCGTCCGCAGGACGGAATCACCCGTGCAGAAGCCGCGGCTGTTGTTGCAAGACTTCATAGATTTTTGAACACCGAAAGATAAAAGAACACGAAAAACCTCCCGAAAGGGAGGTTTTTGTTATCAACTTGTCGCGGTGGGAATATGCAAAAACAACGGGCAAGGAACAAACCTTGCCCGTAGCTTATTATTTTTCAAGTGTTTCCTTAACCACTGCGGTATACGACGAGAGATTTTGGAGATCGGAGGGCACGATGATCTTTGTTGCCTGTCCGTCTGCCACCTTTTCGAGAGCCTCAAAGCTCTTGATGGCAAGCACTTCTCTTGTGGGAGCGGCCTCGTTTATCAATCTGATACCTTCGGCGGTTGCCTGCTGAACCTTAAGGATAGCTTCGGCGTCACCCTCTGCCTGGCGGATCTTTGCTTCCTTTTCGGCCTCGGCCTTAAGGATCGCCGCCTGCTTGGATGCTTCTGCCTGCAGGATCATTGATTCTTTCTGACCTTCGGCAATAAGCACTGCTGCCTTCTTTTCGCCCTCTGCCTGAAGAATCTTTTCGCGGCGTTCACGCTCGGCACGCATCTGCTTTTCCATGGCTTCCTGGATGTCTCTGGGAGGAGTGATGTTCTTAAGCTCAACTCGGTTTATCTTGATGCCCCAGGGGTCTGTGGCTTCGTCAAGGATCGAGCGCATCTTGGTGTTGATGATATCGCGCGAGGTGAGGGTGCTGTCAAGCTCAAGGTCACCGATGATGTTACGCAGAGTGGTGGTTGTGAGATTTTCGATTGCTGCCATGGGATATTCCACGCCGTAGGTATAAAGTTTGGGATCTGCGATCTGAAAATATACGACGGTGTCTATCTGCATATGGACGTTATCTTTTGTAATAACGGGCTGGGGCGGAAAGTCTGCAACCTGCTCTTTGAGCGACATATTTTTTGAAATCTTGTCGATAAAGGGGATGAGAAAATGAAGTCCTGTTTTCCATGTGGCGTGGTATGCGCCGAGCCTTTCGATAACCATGGCGCGCGCTTGGGGAACGACCTTGATGCAAGATATTAGAAGAATGAGTAAAAGAACAAATCCTCCGATTATCCACCATGTTTCGACCGATACGTTTTGAATAAATTCAGGCATAATAAGTTACCTCCATATGTTTTTATTTTGAAACGGGCTCGCACAAAAGCTTTACGCCCGAAATCTCAAGGATTTTTACCTTTTCGCCGGTTGTGACAGTTACGCTTTCGTCGGCATACGCTGCCCAGCTCATGCCGCCCACTTTCACTCTTCCGACAAGCCCGTCTGTGATATTTTCTTCAACGATGGCGGTTTTGCCGATGAGAGAATCGACATTTGTCTTGATGGAGCCGCGATTAAAGCTTGCACGGATCTTGTTGCGCAAAAGGGAAATGAGAAGTGCCGTGAGCAGGATAAAAACGGCAAGCTGTATGTATATGTTCTTTACTCCGAAAAGCTCGAGCAAAACACACACCGCCGCCGACGGCGCAAACCAGATCGAAACCAGAGCTGTGGTGCAACATTCGACCACGACCGAGATTACAAGAATGGCCGCCCAGATAATTATTCTTTCCAAAAAAATCACCTCTTATCAATATTATATAAACAGTTCAGAAATCTTCGGACAAAATTCCGTCGAAAAGACTGTTTACTTCATCATATGAATAACCGTATCTGATAAGTTTGTCGGAAATTTTCTTTTTTTGTTCCCAATCAAGCAAATTTTCGCCCTTGGAAATTTTTTCATACAAAAGTTTAAGGTTTTCTTCGAAATCAATTTCCGCTTCATCCACAGTCACTTCGCAAAGGCTGTATGGATATCCCTTTGCCATAAGCTCGGAGATTATTCTGCGTCTGCCAAAAAGCTTGCCGTTTGCAAGAAGTTCGCACTTTCTTTTGCAGGTGCGCTCGTCACAGATATATCCGTTGCGGCGCAAAACGTCAAAAGCTTCGTTGATGGCGCGGGTCGAATACCCCTTGGTTTTCAGCTTTGTGCGGAGCTGTTTTTCGCTTTTGTCGCCGATGCCGAGAATGTATGAGGCGTATTTTATCGCCTTCAGTTTTTCTGCCAGCGCTTCAAGCTCGCCCTCTGCGTCGTCATCGACAAAAAGGGGGAGAAAATCAAGCTCTGCCCCCGGACGCACGGCAGACCGAACGTCTTCGCCCAGAAATTTTTGCAAAAATTCCATAAGGTCGGCGCGGGTCATATCAAAATATCCGCGGTCGGTGCGCAGGGTCGCCTGATTTCCCGATTCGGTAAAGGTTATGTTCAGTATGTCCATAATACCGTCCGTTAAAAATATGGGAGTGTTTGGGGAAAATTATTCCTCGCCGAACTCTTCGGTTACCACAACTCCGCCTTCGCCGTCAGCATCGTCGCTGTCAAGCGGACCTTCAAAGTTTACGTCCTGTGCCTTTGCCTTGATCTTTTCTTCGAGTTCTGCGGCAAATTCGGGATTCTGCTCGAGATATTCGCGTGCCTTGTCGCGGCCCTGGGCGATTCTTTCTTCGCCGTAGTAGATCCACGATCCGCTCTTTCCGAGAATTTCAAGCTGGAGTCCCACGTCAAGAATTTCGCTCATCTTTGAGATGCCCTTGCCGTAAAGCACGTCAAATTCTGCTGTGCGGAAGGGGGATGCGACCTTGTTTTTCACGACCTTGCAGCGAGTTCTGTTGCCGATAACGTCGGCACCCTGCTTGATGGGAAGACCTTTTCTGATGTCTATTCTGACCGATGCGTAAAATTTAAGAGCAACGCCGCCCGTGGTGGTTTCGGGATTGCCGTAGATAACGCCGATCTTCTGTCTCAACTGATTGATGAAGATGACGATACAGTTGGACTTTGCCACCGCGCCTGAAAGCTTTCTGAGCGCCTGCGACATAAGACGGGCGTGCTGACCCATGTGGCTTTCGCCCATGTCGCCTTCGATTTCTGCCTTGGGTACGAGGGCTGCGACAGAGTCGATTACAACAATGTCAATGGCACCCGAGCGAACAAGTGCCTCGGTGATCTCAAGAGCCTGTTCGCCGTTGTCAGGCTGGGAAACGAGAAGTTCATCAATATTTACTCCCAGAGCCTTTGCATATACAGGGTCAAGAGCGTGCTCGGCATCAATAAATGCCGCCTCGCCGCCCATTTTCTGAACCTCAGCAACTGCATGGAGTGTGAGAGTTGTTTTACCCGAAGACTCAGGACCGTATATTTCAATAATTCTTCCTCTGGGAAGACCGCCGATACCAAGGGCGAGGTCGAGGGTGAGCGAGCCTGTGGAAACTGCGCTTACGTTCATTGCCGCATTTTCGCCAAGCTTCATGATGGCGCCTTTGCCATATTCCTTTTCTATTCTTGCAAGGGTAGTGGCAAGAGCCGCGTTCTTATCCTGGGTTGCTGCTTCTTTTTTTACTTCTTTCTTTGCCATAACCGATCATCCTTTCTTTTTTCGCATATATGGTCCACGAAAAACAGAAAACATTTGTTTTGTTTAGTATAACATATTTTTCGAAAGAAGTCAACCGATTTCGAAAAATATTCGAACAAATCTTCTTTTTCCGCCTTCCGCACTATCATTCTACCACAACATCTGTCCCAAAAACGGTACAGTTACGGCAGTAGAGACGAGAGATCCTGGCGTTGGATCTCTTCTTTGCCCTTTACGAATTTTATTTTTACGCGAGGAGCAAATCCAAGCACCTTTGTAAGGGCGTTTTCAATACACGCCGCCTTGTCCGAGCGGGCAAGCAGCATGGGGGCAATGGGGTTAACGAGCTCGAGCTCGCAGACATTTCCGTCAACGATATATCCTCTTCCGCCTTCAAGCATCGACGCCGCCATTTTGTCGCAGGCTTCGGTTTCCTCCACAAATTCGGCATAGCAATCCATAAGCCTGCGATCGCCTGATGCTTCTTCTGCGCTGCTTGCAGGGGCGGACACGGCAATCGGTCTTGGTGCAAGGGGACGGGGGGCTATGGGCTTTGGCACGGTCTTGGGTTTTTCGGACTCGGTGTAAGGCCCGTCAAAGGGCATATCGGCATCCGACGGCATGGGAGGCTCGTCGGGAAGGGGCGGTGCTTCATATTCGTTTTTGCTTGCTGTGGGTGGTTCGTTTGTCGGTGCAGGCGATGCGGCAGGGGTTGTATGCGCGGGCGCGCTTTGCGTAACGACGAGAGTGCCTGCCGAAAGCTTTGCAAGCTTTTCTTCCAGAGCTGCAATTCTTGAAAGAAGTGTGGAACTGTCTGCAGACAGTTTTTCTTCGCACATTTTTATAAGTCCCGTTTCAATAATAGTGCGTCGCGAAAATACGGCACGGGACAGCCTGTTTTGCATATCCTCGCACAATTCCGAGCAATATATCAGCTTTTCATCCGAAATCTGTGTCGAAAAAGCTCGTAGTCTGTCGATGTCAGAACCCGTGGCGTCAATCAGCTTTTCGGGTGTCTTGCAGTATTTTGTCACAAGTATATCGCGCAGTGTGTCCGAAAGCTCCGAGCACAAAACACCCAGATCCTTGCTGTTGTCATAGGCTTCCGAGATGACCTCAAGAGCGCGGCTCGAATCTTTGGCACAAACGGCATCGAGCAGAGAGAAGACGACGGCACGTCCTACAACACCAAGGCGTTCGGAGGCTTCGTCCTCGCTTATCTCGTGGTCGCTCATATAGAAAAGCTCGAGCATCGAAAGAGCATCTCTCATGGCACCTGCCGCAAGGCGGGAGATGAGCATAAGCGCCGCATCGGTGATCTTTATATTTTCCTCGTTTGCGATCATGCGCAGACGTTCGCAGATCTTTTCTGCGGTGATGCGATGAAAATCGAATCTTTTGCAACGCGAAAGAATGGTGGCAGGGATCTTGCGCAGTTCTGTCGTGGCAAGGATAAAAAGTGCGTGTTCGGGCGGTTCTTCAAGGGTTTTCAGAAGAGCGTTGAACGCTCCGTCAGAAAGCATGTGTACCTCGTCGATAATATAAACGCGGCGCTTCATTTCGGATGGGGGATAAATCACCGTGTCGCGAAGCTCGCGGATGTTGTCAACGCCGTTGTGGCTTGCCGCGTCTATCTCGTAAATATCAAGAGTGCTTTCTGCAGCAAGGCACGAGGGACAAACTCCGCAGGGGTCACCGTTTTGCGGATTGTCACAGCTGACGGCCTTGGAAAGTATCTTTGCGCATGTGGTCTTGCCGGTTCCGCGCGAGCCGCAGAAAAGGTAGGCGTGGGACACGCTTTTTGACATTATTTCACTTTTCAGAACGCTTGTTATGTGTTCCTGACCAATGATGTCCGAGAAGATCGCAGGGCGCCATTTTCTGTATAAAGCTTTGTAGCCTGACATATATTTCTCTCTTTTCTTGTTTGTTTTAACAGATCCATTCCCCATTTTCCGAGCTTCGGGACATCGGGAACAGGGTCTGTCTTTCCCGGACAGGGGGTTCAAACCCCTGTCCGAGGAACAATTCGTTTTATTTTTTCAGATCGCAGACAGGTGTGCGAAGAATGCCTGCCGGCTTTGTTTCGTATTCGTACGACCACATATCGCCGACGGTACGCCATGAGTCGGAATTGTACCACTTGAAGGCTTCGTTGTGGTGGCAATGGATCTGTCCGAATGTGTTGAAACGGGTGCCGTAAACGGTAAGCTCGACGGTGTGCTTTCCTGCCTTGGTTTTTGCCTTTGCTTCATAGGGCGAGAAGGCGATGTTTCCGCATTCCTTGCCGTCCACCTTCATGGATACGAGTGCTCCGCGCCAAACGGGAGCATGAACGCAAAGCACGCCGTCCTTGTCGGTTTCCACCTCGCACTTATAGGTGACGTTTGCGCTGTAAAATGCAAGACCCTGGTTTCTGATATCGTCAAACCACAGCTTTTCGGGAAGGAATGTTACCGTCTTGCTGCGTCCGATCACCTTTACGCCGAAGGCACCGAGAAGATAAGCGTATTCAACGGCGGTACGCTGGCCGAGAGGGCAAACGAGTTCGAGTACGTTTTCGCCCTTCTTGAGATCGGGAAGCTGAATCTTTTTGATGTATCTGTCGACGTAATACCCGATAACGTCGTTTTTGACAGTCTTTCCGTTAAGAGTGATCTTTACGTTTTCTGCCTTTTCGACGGCAAGCACGGGGGCTTTTACGTCGATTTCAGATTCTATCATATAGCGGAGAGTGACGAAATTGGATATCTCGGGCTCTGGGGTGAGCCAGGGCTGTACCATGCGGCCGCCCATTTTGGGCCAACCGAGAATATTTCTGCAGGTGGCGTCAATGCGAAGGATCTCTTCTTCGCCCTGCCATTCCCCGTCGTTTAACTTATATTGCGCCATATCAAGAACGTAAACGTTGTCTTCCGAAAGGCTGTATTCGACCTGCGAGGGAAATTTGACGTCGCAGATATGCTCGAGGGCTTTTTTCGCCTTGGCTTGTTCGCTGCCCTTTTCGTATTTTTCAAGTTTCAGAAGCAGACTATCGTAATTGTACATTCTGCGGTCGATGACGGTGTTGCCGTCAACGATTCGGAAGGCGATGGGTGATATATCACCCGTGAGGGTATCGTACAGGGTGGGGGTAAACTTGCCCTTTATGGTGAGGGTGATATCCTGACAGGTGGGAATATCCACGTTGGTATAATCCTTGCCGTTTACGATAAACAGCCACTTGGTGCCGTTTTTTTCTTTTCTCATCTGATAGATGAAATTGTCGGGGGTGGCGCCGTCGTTGCGGATGATGGAAATATCGCGAAGCTCCGAGAGAGCAGACAGAATATCTGTCTTTCCGAAGAATACCTTTTCGGAGGCATCAAAAAGCTCTTTTCCGCGCTCAGAGGGCAGGGCATCGCACAGAGTGGGAGCATTTCCCATAAAGATGAGTTTTCCGCCTGCCGCCTTGAAGGCTTCGAGTCTTTCGAGGGTGGTCGAGCGCAGAGTTTCACAGGCAGGAACGATGATGCAGTCGTATTTCATCTCGCCTACCTTAAAGGGATTTGTTCCCTTTTTGCAAAGCTTGGGGAGAGACGATTCGCAAATATAGTCAAAATCGACTGTGCCGAAAATCAGCCACTGAATGAGATTTTGGAAATTGCTCTCAAGCTGATTGCGGATCTCGCTTGTATTATCCATCGGTCCGTAATGGAGCCAATAGCTTTCGATGGGGTGAATGACACCCACTTTTACATCGGCTTTTCCGCGGGTCATGGCGGTGTTTACACGTGAAAAATGGTCTTCGATGTAGGCGTATTTTTCATACCACGGTGATTGATAGCCGATGGACGCCGGATAGTCGCGCTTCGCCTCGCCCTCCATCGAGTAATAGGCAAGGTGGTGAACTCGCGTTGTAACGCCAAGTGCTGCCTGCCAGTCACCTTGATGCTTGTGGCCGCGGAAATCGTGATCCCAGTTGGTAACACCGTAAAGCTCGGAAAGCATACCGGGCTTGCCGTACTGATGCACGGCAGATTGACATTGCTTTGCCGTTGTGTATTCGTGGTAGTTGCAGAGCATATCAATACCGGGCAGACCGAAACCGCGATAGGTACGCATGGCTTCGCCCATGCAGTCGGTCTGATTTTGAAGAGATTCTTCGTGAAGCACGTGTCCCGTGAAGAGTATACCGTGCTCTTCGCACCATTTTCCGCACTGGTCGCAGAAGGCGCGTGTAAACATTTCGATCGCGAGATCGTGGTAACGATAGCGGTGTACCGAAACCTTGCCGTCGGGAAGCTCCCAGAAGAGCTCGGGAATGTAGTCATAGATGTCGTCGCCGTAAAGCTTTTTGTATTCCTTTGCAAAGCTGGTGGTTATGGGGAAGCTGACGTCCTGCTTGCTGTTTGAAAAAGCAAAGATCTTTTTGTATCCCATGTTGGGCTCGTCGGTGAAGATGGCGGGAACGGTCTTGCCAAATTCTTTGCCGACGGCTTTTTCATACGCATTGTATGTGATGTCTATGAACTTTTTGATAGCTTCCTTGCTCATGGTGTCGACGTATGACTGACCGTTGTACCACGAATCGCCGCCGCGAGGAATTGCCATATATGCGCGCCATTTTGTGCCCTTGATATCCTGCTCGGTTTCGTCAATGCAGCGGTAGGACGCGATATATCCGTCCTTGTCAAGAACGACGTCAAAGCAGGCAAGAAGAGTGTTGAATTCACCCACGGGGCGCTCGCCCACCGTGAGGATAAGATATTTTATTCTGTGCTTTATTTCCTTTGTAACGTATCCGCCTGCGGCACCCGACGGCCAGCGGTCTTCGTCATAAAGCCAGGACAGCATTTTTTCCTTCTTGAATTTTTCGGTGCAGTCTTTGATGCACTGCATATGCTCGTCGCCGAGATATTTCTGTACAAGGCCTGTTCTTACGTGCATATGTGCGCCTCCGAGGCCCATTTTTTTGAACGCATCTATCTGATCGAAAAGATATTCTTTTTTCAGATCTCCGTTCCACGCCCAAAAGGGTGTTCCGCGGTATTCGGCTGTGGGATTTTTAAAAAGCTTGTCTTCGAGTTTTTCGGTTTCTTTGTACAGCATGATTTTTTCCTTTCTGCATTGTAAAAAGATACGTTTTGCTATTCTTATTATACGTTTTTTCTGTCAATAAATCAATATGTTTTGGTATTCAAAAAGCGATATTTTTGTTTTGTCGCGGCAAAATACCGCTGTTGACAGAGCAACGCTATTTTGATATAATATCCGATGAAGGGAAGTGTATTTTGTGAACCTGCTTTTGATGACCGACCTTGAGGGTATTCCCGGAATTTTTGATATTGACGAGATCGACAGAACGAGCAAAAACTATGCGTTTGCCCGCAGAAAACTTACCGATCACATAAATTGCGCAGTAGCTCTTTGCAAAAAGTGCGGTGCCGACGACGTTTATTATCTTGACGGCCACGCGGGCGGCGGCAACGTATTTGAAGAGGAGATCGGCGATTGTGCCAAAAAAGTTACGGTTGCAGATCTTGCGCCTCTTGTGAAAGAAAAACGTATCGACTGCGTGCTTGAGTTGGGAAGCCATGCACGGGCAGGGACAATGGGTGGATTTCTTGATCACACCTTTAACTCCAAAAGGATTTTTGAATACAGAATAAACGGCCTTCTTCACAGTGAGCTTTCTTCCCACGCCGTGTTTTTCTCGTCTTTTGGTGTGCCGACGGTACTTTGCTGCGGCGACGGTGCCGCGTGTGCCCAGGCAAAGGAATATATTCCGGACATCGTCACGGCTGCCGTAAAGACGGCAAAGACGAGAAACATCTGTACCCCGACAGAAAACGCGCAAGAGATCTTTGAAAACGCCGCGCGAGAAGCGCTTTTGCGGTATGACAAGATATCACAGTATAAGATCGATGGAGATATTACCGTTTCGGTGACTTTTTATCGCACCGATATGTGCGAGGAGGCCTTGGAAAAAGTGAAATATCCGTGTGTACGCACAGATGCCCGAACGCTTGAAAGAGTTATTCCGCAAGGAAAACTCGAATCGTTTTATCAGCTTGTTTTTTGATCAAAAAAAGACTGCCTTTTTCGGGCAGTCTTTTGCTTTTTATTCTTCAAAACAGTCGTAAGCGCAAAGCACGCTTTTTCCAATCTCGTAAAGCAGATTTTCTGCCTTGATGCGGATATCAAGCGGTGCTTTCCAGACACGCTTGTCTTTTTCGTAGGGAGTTCTTTTGTCGGCAGAAAGAAGAATGTTTGAAGCTTCAAAGGTGAAATATCCGTTGTATCCGATGTCAATAAGACCGTGCATAAGGCTGTCGAGGCTGAGGGTGCCGAAATACGGAGCAACATGCGAATCGTCGTTGCCCATGTTGTCCTGAACGTGAAGCGCCATCACGTGCTTGCCAAGGATCTTGAGTTCCTCGTCCTGCGACATTTTCTGCATATTTGCGTGCCCTGCGTCCCACACGGCGTGGAAAAGAGGGTGATCCACACATTCGATCATTTTCAGGAGGTCCGTTGCGTTGTCGATCCAGTAGAGGTTTTCGATGCAACGGATGTTGAAATTTTCCACAAGAATGTTTATGCCGTATTTTTCGGCATGGTGGAGGAGGGGCAAAAAGAAATCTCTGTTGCGCAAAAAAGTCTGTTCGGGCGAAAGACCCGGCTCGTAGCCCGAATGTATGACTATCTTGTCAATTCCGAGCTTTGCACAAAAATCAATGCAGCGCTTGTTGTCTGCAATAAACTGCGCGTTGTCGGGGGCAATGGGTGCGCCCATGGGGGCGTGCGACTGTATGAATCTTACCCCAAGCTCGTCAGCCTTTCTCTTTATAATATCGGCATATGCGTCGAGATCTTCGTTAGAAAAAGCCCCGTTTTTGCGGCGAAAGTCTGAGCCAAAATCATAATCAAGATATCTGAATCCTGCCGTGGCGCAATACTCCATAGCTTTTGTTTGCTCGACGGTGTAGTTTGAAAAATCCCCTGTGGTGGTTGCAAGTTTCATACGACACGACCTCCTTGGTGTATTAACACAATAATAGCACACACCTCGGCAAAAATCAACTGCGTTTTGCTTTGATTTGTCGAAAATTTTTCGTTGCAAAAAGGGTTGACACGTATTTTTTTCGGTTATATAATGAGAAAAAGAGAGTTTTTGCTCTTTTGACTTTTCGGAGGTGAAGATATGAATACGATCAAATTTGACCTTTCAAAAAAAGGCGGCACTTTCAAGATACTCAACGCCACCAACGGCGGCCCTTGGGGCAAGAGACACGTGGTAGACCAGCTCCGCTCTAATTTTGATGCTTACAGAGCGGCGCGAATCCCTTATTCCAGAAATCACGACTCGGCGATGCACGGAGTTTACGGAGGACCTTACAGCCACGACATCACCTGCATTTTCCCCCGTTTTGATGCCGATCCTTACGATCCCGCATCCTACGATTTTGCCTGCACCGACGAGGCGATTAGATGCTGTCACGCCGTCGGCACAAAGACTTTCTTCCGTCTCGGACAGACCATCGAACATCAGATAAAAAAACACGGCACCATTCCCCCCGCCGATTTCAAAAAATGGGCGGTCATCTGCGAGCATATCATTCGCCATTACACCGAGGGGTGGGCAGACGGCTTTGATGCCGACATCGAATACTGGGAAATATGGAACGAGCCCGACCTCGACCTTGATGATGCAAAAAACAAGCGCACCTGGGGCGGAACAAAGGCACAATTCTTCGACCTTTACGAGACCGCATCAAAGCACCTCAAGGAAAATTTCCCCAACCTCAAGATAGGCGGTCCCGCACTTGCTCACGATATGGCCTGGGGCGAAGATTTTCTTGCCGAAATGCAAAAGCGCAATGCGCCTCTTGACTTTTTCTCGTGGCACATCTACTGTACCGAGCCCGCTCCGCTTATTGAGCGCTCGAAAAAGGTAGACGCCCTTTTGAAAAAATACGGCTTTGACCGCACCGAAAGCATCCTCAACGAATGGAATTACGTCAGAGGATGGGTTGAAGATTTCAAATATTCCATCCTTGCTATCCACGGCATCAAGGGCGCAGCCTTCACCATGGCGTGCATCTCGGAAGCACAGAAAGCACCCATTGATATGCTTATGTACTACGACACAAGACCCTCTGCCTTCTGCGGAATCTTCGACTACTACTCCTACGATCCCCTCAAGGGATACTACGCACTTTATTTCTACGGAATGTTTTACGATATGAAGCACGAAGTGCGTGCTCAAAACGAGATTGAAAATGTCTACACCCTTTGCGGCGTTGACGCAAACGGCAAGATGCTCTGCGTTGTCACAAATTACAGCGATGACGATAGCCTCGGAAATAAAAAAGTTGCGCTCGACATCGGAAGATGCGGAAAATTCGAGATCTACCGCGTTGATTCGACCCATGACGGCGAGCTTTGCGAAACGACCGAAAAACTTGAATTTGACATGGAAAATCAATCGTTTATCCTTGTTAAAGAGATCTGATAAAAACAAGAAAGAGGCATGCTGTCATGCCTCTTTTGTTTTTTATTCGTCTTTCTTTTTGCCCTGGTTAAATGCCGCGGCGGTGTAGCCGTCCTGCTTTTCGTATTCCTCGCGCCAGAGGCGGTACATTTTTTCATAAACCTCGTCGGGAATATCGGGTGTGCCCGATTTGCAGGTGGGAACAAGCATATCGCCTGCCACAGCGGGAGTGACGCAGGTGGTGTCATTGCGGTATTTTTCGCGTTCTTCCTTGTTACGAAGATTGGGGATATCCATGGGGATGCCGCCTGCAAGTATCGAACGATAGGCAAACATGCCGGGCAGGAACATATCGAGCGCTTCATATATGTCGATGGAATCGGCATCCTTTGCACCGAGTATTTTTTCGATAAAGTTGTACATCGAATGGTAATCCGAGCCGCCGTGACCAAAGCTTCCGCTGTCGTGGTCAAAGGGCTTTGCCTCGTATGCTTTGAGGGTATCGTTGCCGTACTGTCCGTCGTATTCGTCGCAGTTGACGTATATCTTTTCCATACCGCCTGCCATTGCATCCTCACGGGCGGATTCCATTCTGCCCTTCGAACCGTAGATCGAATACCAGATGGAGTTTTTGTAAAGTCCGCCGTGGATACTCTTGACGATACCGCCGTTTTCAAGCTCGAGCATTTCGATACCGAAAGCGCCGCCCTTGGCGCCGATTCTGAGGTTGCGCGTGTTCATCGGACTTTCAAAGCCGGTTACTTTTACGGGGCGCAGACCCGTTATATGAACGATCGGACCGATCGAATGGGTGCAATAAAATGTGGAATACATATTGTTGCGCCAGTGGTTTTTGTCGCCGTAGCTTATCGACGGCCAGATGGGCTCGCAGTTGTGTACGTATTCGCATTCACCGTATTCAAACTCGCCGAGCACACCTTTTTTATAAAGCTTTTTCATTTCATAAGCGGCAGGCATGTAGCAGTAGTTTTCGCCGTAGGCATAGACAAGGCCTGTTTCCTCGATGGTTTCGATAAGTTCAACTGCCTGTGCCATAGTTTCAACAGGAAGAACTTCACTGAAGACGTGTTTTCCCGCACGCAAAGCTTTTATGGCAAAGGGGGCGTGCTCGTTGGCATAGTTTGCAAGAACAACGGCGTCCATATCATGCTTGATAAATTCGTCGAAATCGGTGTAATATGCGATGTTGTCATCGCCGTATATCTGCTTTTGAGTTTCAAGCCCTTCGACCCATTTGTCACACATGGCAACTATCTGTGCGTTGTCTGCCTGACGACAATAATTGAGCATGCTGGTACCGCGATAAACGCCCATAACACCAATGCGTACTTTTTTCATACTAATACCTCCTATGATATCGGATGATTTGATTATAGCGCAAGGCGAGGAAAATAAAAATAGAAAAATTCCACAGTTTTATAGAAAAAAGTTATTTTTATCTTGTTTTTCAAGTATAAACTCTGCCTGTTTTTTGCCGTTCAGGTCAAAGTCTATAAGATATACGCGCTCGTAGCCGGCTTTTTCGGTGCCAAAGCCTGCAAAGCGCGGTTCAAAATCGAAATGCGAGAGTGAAACGTCTGCTTTTTCTGTGCATTTAAGAATGTAATCTTCGATCCTCACCTCATTATCGCACAAAAAGGGATTTGTACGGGTGGTGAAGCGGAAAACGATATTTTCAAAATCGCCCGTCGCTTTTTCGGTTATTACAACTCGGTCTTTTTGAAGCACGAAGCATCTTTCGAGCTTTGTCAGAGTGTCGAGCCCATAGGCGCCGGAATATTCTATGGCAGCCCTGTCGTCTGTGGCGGAAACTATTTTTCCGCAGTATTCTTTTCCGAATTTTTGTGCACAGCCGTCAACGATCGGCAGACTGTGTCCGAGGGAAGTGGTGCAGCTTGTACCCTTGTATCTCTCGTTGGGATCAAAATATTTGCTGTCATATTTTGCCCAACCCACGTCGTCAAGAATGTATTTTCCGCCGTCAAAAACAAGAAAGCTTCCCACGTCATTGTGGTTGTGGGGTTCGTCGTTGTGGCCTGCTTTGGCGGCAAAAATATATGAGTTTTTGCGGTTGATATACCATGCCGAATCGGGATACACCACAACGTCATTGCGCATCTTTTTATCCTTTGGCAGATCTTTGCACCAGTAAAGGTTGCGCAAAAAAGTGGCAAAGCGGTAGCGAGCCGAGTTTTCAAACTTTTCGGCGTATTGTGTGGGCGGAATTGTAATTCCATCGTATTTTTCTGCCAAAAAGTGAAGTATACCCGGGTTGTAGTTGTAGGTGTGGGGCGAGTCGGAAAAGGGGATGCAAAAATTGTCGGCAAGGTAAATGTTGTTGCAGAAGAAGGCGATTTTTTCAACCTTTTCGTCGGCAAAATAGTTTATCTTTCCGTCCGTGTATTCATAAAGCAGTTGCGCAATATAGCAAAAATGCGAAAAGCCGTAGAACCAGTAAAGACAGCCCTCAAGACAGCAACCGTCGTCGGGAAAGCTTTCGAGAAAATCACTGAGGTTCAAGAGAAGGTTGTCCTTTGCAAGAGCAAACTTTTCATCAAGTCCGAGATAGATGAGAGTGGCTCCTACCCCCGACGCACAAACGGCAGACCAGTTGTTTTTGCCCCATTTCGGCTTTTTTTCGAGATACGGAGTAATTATTCTTCTGCCAAGCTCGTATTCAATGCGAGCTTTCACCTCCTGCGGCAGTTTGTCGCGCAGAAGATAATGTATTTCGGAAAGAGCAAAGGCCGTTTCGGAAGAAAAAAGGTCGATGTTCGTGACTGTTTCATCACAGTTTTTGCATCGTACGATATGTGCAGGCAACGCCCAGGTGTATTCATCGCATATTGCCCATATGACATCGCAAAGTTTGTCGAGCCATTCGTCGCCTTTGCGCAGCAACACCATGGCGCAGGAAGCGCAAAGCATCTTGCGGTGCTCCATGTAGCTTTCTTCATATTCCACACGGCTCCCCGTGGTTGCAAAAAGCTTGAACTGTGAATACGGCAAAGCCGCTATGGGCTGATCAAAAAGATTTTTTGCTTCACGCTCAACTTCGGCAATCATTTCGCAGTTGCCATCTGTTACAATCAAAGGATTTGTAAAACCGTTGTACATTTTTCTCCTTTTACCTTACGGCAGAACGATAGAGGTGCCGCCGATCTCAAAGATATAATCGTTTTCTTTCAAGAGCTTTGCAAGCTCAAAAGAATCTTGAGGAAGTGTTTTGGTTCGGAGTGCCGAAACTCCGACGACGCCGTCCACGTCGTTGTGGCAATCGCTTCCACAGGTTTTTATATTCACCTGCGCCTCGTTTGCAAGACGGGCGGCAATTCCGATACGTCCGTTGTGGCCGGGATGCATATTGAAGGTTTCGATGCCGTCCACAAGGTGTGTGTCACAGGGAACCATTCCGTTGCGTCCCGGGTGGGCCCAGATGAGGACGCTGTCAGGAAGATCAAGCTCTTTTCTGAAATATTTGATGCCATAGGGCAAAAGATCGTAAACTTTTTCAAGTATTTTGCGGTCAACGCCGAAAAGAAGATAGTCGTTCGGAGAATCGTCAAAGCGAAGCTCGGCGCCGAAATATACGGCAACACCCAGCTTGTCGCCGTGATTTTTTGCCCTTTCATATCCTTCGCAATAAAAATCGAGCCGTTCCTTTTTGTCGCATCCTTTAAGATATTCTTCGCCGTTTTCCGACGGGTATCTTAAAAAGTGATTGATGATAACGATACCGTCAAAACCGGCTTTTTTGTAAAGCTCCACCTGCTCTTCGGGAGATTTGTGTCCGCAATGGCTGACGGGAGACGTGTGGGCGTGGAGCTCGATGCGGTATTTGTATTCCTTTTCAAGAAGTTTTTTCAATGCAGATGCGTTTTCCATTTTTTGCCTTTCTTTTCAGAATTCAACTGTGTAAAGATTTCCCCAATTGTCAGCGTAATAGCAGATACCGTCGCAGAAATCGATAAATTCCGGTTCAACAGTCATGCCATAATCGCCAAAGAGAACAAGCTTCTGCTGGATCTTCTTTGCAGGGTCGATGATGCGCATGGCAGGGAGGTTTGTGTTATCATTGGTAAAGCCCTCGAGAGAATATATCTTGCCCTCGTGATAAACCGCCCCCTGAACGTATCTGTGATAATCGCAGTCGAAATATTCTTTGATATCTTCTTTGCTGAGAACAACGCGGTTTACGCCATATTTTTCATCATATTTTCCGTCGGTCACTTTGGGAAGGTCAAACGAGAAATAGCGGCTCTTTTTTTCGCCGTCACGCATGGTGAAGCCGTAGTAAACGTTGTTTTTGGTATCGAGCACAAAGTTTCCGTAAGGACGCACGTCTCCTCCTTCGGATGCCCAAAGAGATGTGTCGTCGGTAAATCCTATTTCGATTATCTGCACAAGCTTTGTGTCAAAATCGTTGCCGTTGCGTGTCACATGATATACGGCACAGGTACCCTTCATCTTGTCGTCACAGTTTGCGTAGCTATTATATAAATTGGTGTATAAAAGAGGAAATTCGTCATCGGGTGAGAAATAGTTGCCGAACATAACAGCATTGTTGTGGGGCATCAGTATATCGGATTTGTCAAGGTCAAACGACGATATTTCTTCTACCTGAGCACCTTCTGCGCAAAGCAGCTTTTTGGTATCATATACGTGGCATTTTGATTTTTCGTCAAATCGGAAAAGGAAACCGCCGTGTACCGCGCCGTCCTGCCCGCCTGCGATGTTTGCGATTTTTGTTATTTTCATGTTTTTTCCTCCGTTGAATTTCATTGAAAATATTATATCATACCAATTGCAAAAAAACAACAAAAACTCCTTGAAATCCACGGATTAAGTGATATAATGGGGTAAAGGAGGTGATATATGTGGCAAAAAGCGTGGAAACACAGGTACACCTTGCATACGAATACATAAAAAAACGTGTCTTCAATCCAACAACAAGGCTTATATACGATCATTCCCACGCCTGCGATATGGTGCATTTTCCAACCGCCGAAGAGGTGGCGGCGATATATCCCAACCCCTGCGGATATGCCGTTGGCATGGAGGACGGAATGATAAACGGCGGTACGATGGTCGATGCCTGCCTTTTCAGATATGAAAAAACGGCAGATGACGGTGCTGTCGATTTTGCAAGACTGCTCGTTTCGGGAATGCTTGATTGTGTTGCGTGCGCAAAAAGCGAAGGTTTTGTGCCCCGAGGTGTCACCCCGACAGACGGAAAAAGCTATTATCCCGACTCGTCGATAGATCAATATACCATGTTCGTCTTTGGAATGGTAAGGTTTTTTGAATCGGGTTTTGCAACAGATCAGGAGAAAGAACGAATAAAAAACACTCTTGTTTCGGTGGCAAGACGTGCCGAAAAAAATCCTTTGAAAGAAAACGACTACGATCTTCTGCGGGACGACGGCGGAAAAAGCATTGTCAGCCGTATCTGGGGCGAAAAACGGGGCAACCACGAGATGCTTCGCTTGCCCATGATATTTGCCGCGGCGTATGGAGTAAGTGCGGATATACGCTGGCTTTCAAAATACGAAGCTATCATTGACGAGGGAATTGAAAGATCTCTTCCGATGACAGAATATTTTCATCTGTACGCGCTCCAGCAGATGCAGGCTTCGATTTATGTTTGCAAAAAGTACGATCCCGATGAAAAAAGGTGCAAAAAACTGGGGGATATTGCAAACGCAGTTGCGGATTATGCCGAAAGCAACGTACCTGCGGTGTTTTATCAGTTAAGAGCGCACATCAACTACAACGCCCCATACAAGCCCTTCAGAGAGTGCGGAAAGGATATTTCTGGCGCAGGACGTTTTGCTGACGTTGGTTTTCCCGATGCTTTCAAGCCGGAAAGGGGCGACGAGCACGAGTTTTTCGTTTTGCAGGATGCTGCAAACGTGGGTATTGTGATAAGCTTTGCCGATGTCAGAAAACCGAGTGATGATGCAAAGGCTCTTTTTGCTGAAGCTTTTGATATAATAGATTTTAATAAACATGAAAGGTGCGTTCCTGTCCATTTTCTCGACGGATATTACAGAACGCTTTGAGGTGACAAAATGCTTACAAAAGAAAAAATATACGAACAGCTCGAAACCTTCCGCTTTGCAGTGGGAAAACCCGTCCTTGTACACACATCTCTTAAGGCGGTGGGCGAGATAGAGGGCGGCGGACAGACTCTTCTTGATTGTCTTGTCGACTTTTTCACCCAAAACGACGGAATTTTCTGTGTTCCTACCCACACATTTTCAATGGGATCTCTTGATATGACAAAAAACGAGACCTGCATCGGTGTTTTACCAACCCTTGCGGCGGCAGATCCGAGGGGTACGAGAACTTTTCACCCCACTCATTCCATGGCGGCGTTTGGAAAAGCAGAGCTTGTGGCAGAGTTTGTGAGCGGTGAGGAAAAAGCAACATCCCCTGCGCCCCCCGACGGATGCTATGGCAAAATATATAAAATGGACGGTCACATCATGCTTTTGGGCGTGGGACACAACAAAAACACCTATCTTCACTGCGTGGAAGAAATGTTAGACGTTCCTAATCGTCTCGCTCAAAACCCTTGCAAACGCACTGTTGTCGACAAGAACGGTGTGGCGCACACCGTATATACTCGCGGCCATCATGCAGAGGGTATACACGACGTTTCGGCAAACTATGTTAACTATGAGCCTGCCTTCAGATATCACGGATGCATCGTGGACGGCATGATCGGAAACGCACCTGTCCAGATGTGCTCGGCGCGGAAGATGAAAGAAGTGGTCGAGCTTTGCGACAAAAGGCGAAACGGCGTGGAGATTCTTTTCGACAGAACACCGCTGGACGAAAAACTTTACAAATAACAAAAAACACGGTATTTCAGACGAAATACCGTGTTTTGTTTTGCTAATTTTACTTAACGGTGATCTTGATAACGTGTCCGACGTTGCCGTAAACGGTGGAGGTCAGAGTGTACTGGGGGATAACTGTGTCGACGATGTTTCCGTTTTCGTCCTTATAGGTTGCAAGGACTTCGGTGTAATAGTCTCCGTGTTCGTGTCCGTTGAAAACACCCTTTACGATATCGCCGTTAGAAACGAGGAGATCGCAGAAATCCTTTGTGGGGCCCGAGCTGTTTCCAAGCTTGGTGTAATAATTTATTTTATCACCATCGCCTGTGATTGTCGGCACTTCTGTGTCTTCAGGGTTACGGGTAGAGATCGGAATGTGGAAGAATACGAGGATTACATAGTCATTTTCTCTGGCTTTTTCGATATCGGCTCTGAGCTTGTCGACCTGCTCTTCTACAAACTTCGATGTACCATTGTCAACGACAACACACATCACCTTGTCCTTGATAACGCGTGATTCGTATAACGCGTCGTGGATCCAGAATTCTTCGATAAGCTCGAAACGGGATTCGTAGGACGTGGGGTCGGGAACTGTACCCTGCATTACACGGGTGGTGTCGTGGTTGCCGAGGCACGCCATGATGTCTGTGTCAACGCGGAAGAGATTTTTGATGGTAAGCTCTTTACAACCGTGCGAGAGATAGTCGAGAATGTCGCCTGTGACGATGGTGAGGTCGGAGTATCTTGCATATTCCATAGCTCTTGCAACGGGAGTTACGGAAACACCGTTTGCAAGCCAGGTTCTGCCGATCTTTGTGCTCATGACCGAGGGGTTCTTTTCTTCTTCGTCAAGAGCGTTTACAAGGTTAAAGTGGGTGTCGGAGGTCTGAACGATCTCAACCGGGTCTGTGTTTGGCTTTTTGCTTTCTATCACAACTTCGCGAACGTACGGACCGATCGAGTGCGAATATATGTAGGTCTTAAGATCGTCGGGCGAGCCGTTGATGACGCTGGTGTTCTTGTTTCTTGCCTCGGTTTTCAGCTCGTCGATGGCAGCCTTGAGAGCTGTCTTCTGCTCGGCGGTGATATCCTTTGCCACTGTTGCTTCTGTGCCCATCTTGTAGATGTGGGTGGCAATTGCCTTTGCAAGAGCGGTGGGCTTCTTTTCGTTCATAAGAAGTTTTACGTATTCGGGAATAGCTGTGCCGTCTGCGGCAGTGCCAACATCTGCACTTCTTGTCCAGTCTGTGCCGTAGGTGCCTGCTGCCGCAACTATCTGCGAGCTTGCCCAGTGACCCGAGATATCAGAGAAAACTGCGCCCGCAGTGCCTGCAGGTTTTCTGCCGAGCATTCTGTTTACAACAGTTACAACTTCGGCTCTTGTGATGTTTCCGTCGGGAGCAAAGGTGCCGTCGGCATAACCGTTTACATAGCCGTTAACCACTGCGTGGTAGATGGCGTTGCTGTATTTGTTAGTATAGTCAACGTCAGAAAACTCCTTGTATTTCTTGGCATTTTCGATGCTTGCCGAAACGTTGTACACGAGCTTTGAATATTCAGAGTAGGTGATTCCGTCTTCGTCAAGAAGTCTTTCGATATTGTAGATCAGCTGAACGAATTCCGCACGGGTGATGGCTTTGGAGGGTTCGATGTTTTCGCCGTCTCCGATCTTGTTGAGAAGACCTGCTTTGTCAAAGAAACCAATGTACTTTGCATACCATGCGTTTGCATCAACGTCGGCAAAGTTGTTTTCAAAGTTGCCGCTTTTCACGGTTGCTTCATCTGCAATGATTCTTGTGAGAAGAGTGATGGCTTCTGCGCGGGTCATGTTGTTTTGGGGAAGGAAAGTGCCGTCCTCGTAACCTGCAACATAGTTTGCGTTGTCGTTGATGCCGAGGTTGAGGGAAGAGACGACCTTGCCCGAATATTTTCCTTCGGGAAGAGCGAAAATGCCGTTTGCGGGGAGAAGATCTCCGCTTTCCGACGAGAGCTTTTCTGCTTCACAGTCGAAATCGTCATAAGCCTTGATGCCCGAAAGCTTGCCGCCTTCGAAAACGGGAATAATAGAGCCGCCCTTGATCGAAAGAATGGAGTTGTATTTTGCGTTTTCCGAGATCTCAAGGTCGGATATGGTGTTGCTGACATAGATGACAGAGGCGTCTGTTTTGCCGTTGCCCGAATCGTCGATCTTGTTGACAGCGGCGCCCGAAACGGTGATGGTGGCAGAGCCTGTAAAGCTTGCATTTTCGCCGTAAGCACCTGTTTTGATGCTGCCGATGTTGCCGCCTGTGATATCAACGGTGATGTTGCCGTTCATCGCGCCGTTTTCGGCACCGATGATAAGTTCTGCCACGTCGCCGCCTGCGATGGTAACTTTCATATCACCGTCGTTTTTGCCGTCAAGCGAACCAACCACGAGCTTTTCGTAAGAACCGCCTGTAATGACCATTTCGGAGTTTGCTGTAACGTTGCCCGAAGAAAGAGCAACCGTTGCAAAAGTGCCCGAAGTAAGGGTGTATTTATAATCCTCTGTGGCGTCTCCGCTAAAAAGATTCATAAGCGGCGAATATTTCTTTGCGCCCGAGGGATAGCTTACTGTGTGGAAAGTGTCGATCTCACCTTCGGTGGTGAAATTGTGACCGTTCATAACAAATCCGCCGCCTTCGCCGGCAAATTTGAACGAAACGTTCGAGAAGGTAAGGTCGTTTGCCGCGTTTATAACGCTGGAAGCAGGAGCGATGCAATTGCCGGTAACCTTTGTGCCGATACCTTCGATGATGACAGGACCGCCTGTGCCGAGGGTGTCGGAAGACAACGCACTCGTACCTGTAAAGACTACTTTTCCTCCGTTGTTGACAGCCGCAATACCTTCGTCAAGGGTTTTGAAAGAAACGCGGGACTTGCCGCCGTACGATACTTTTCCGAAGCTCGACACAAAAGAGGTCATAACTCCGTCTACTTCAACAGCCTGCGCGTCGGCAGCTCCGATATGCAGAGCAAAAGATGACAGGGCGAAGATTCCCGCCGAAAGAGCGGCGAGTATTCTCTTGGATCTTTTCATTTGATTTTCCTCCCAAAAATGTTTTTTCAGAATGATACATTCCTATAGTAGCATATTTTTTAAATTATTTCAATGTTTTTTAGAAAAGGACATGGTGACTATTCATTTTTCTCCCGTTCTTTGAAAGGACAGAATTTTTCTTTTCCTACCTTTCTTTTTTCAAGCCTGTTTGATACCGACGTGCGCAAAACGCTGTATGCCACAGCGCAGAGGGGTACCGAGACGAGCATGGCAAGAACACCGAAAGCGCTGCCGAACACTGTTACGCTGATCAACACCCAAATGCCGGGAAGGCCAACCGATTTTCCCACAACTCTCGGATAGATCAGATTTCCTTCGACCTGTTGCAGGATTATTATGAATACGACGAACCAAAAAGCTTTTATGGGGCTTGACAGAACGATAAGGAATGCGCCGATGGCGGTTCCTATAAACGCTCCGAAAAGGGGTATCAACGCCGTGATGCCCACCAGCACCGAAACCACTATCGGATAGGGGAACGAGAATATCTGCATTCCGATAAAACAGAGAAAACCGAGAATCAGCGCTTCTGTCAGCTGGCCGGTGACGAAGCTGAAGAAGGTTTTGTTGGTCATCGAGGAAAGCTCGACTATTCTGTCGGCATGTTTTTCGGAAACGTAGGCATAGAGAAGCCTTTTGGAGTTTGCCGCGAGTTTTTCTTTTCCTGCCAAAAGATAGATAGCAAAAATGAAAGAAACAAAAAAGCTTGCAACACCCGAAAGTATCGTACCCGTGAAACTGATGGTCTGATTGAAAAGGCTGTTGCCTTTGCCGAAAAGAGAGTTGAAAAGCGAGAGTGCCATATTCATGATCTTGTCGGTATCGACCTTGAAATCAGGAAGGATTGCTCCGTATTCGTCTGCAAAATCAAGAATGTTGTCCCACCAGCCTTCAAGATTCGCGGCAAACCGAGGGATCGAATTGATTAGCGATTTCAAAGAGCTTGCAAATTCGGGGATTACCATGAACACTGCCGCAAATATAACGCCGAGAACAAGCAGTATGCTCATAACGAGGCATATGGGACGGCGCAATTTTTCGGCCATCTTTCCGCCTTTTTTGGCAAATATCATTTTCCATATCTTTTCAAGGCCGTTCATTGGAACGTTCAACACAAAGGCGATGCAGGCACCGACGATGACAGGGGAGAAAAGATTGTATATCCACGAAAGGGCTATGTTGAGGCTCTTTGTGTGACTCAGGGCCCAATAAAGTACGATGGCAAAGGTGATTATGGCAATAAAGTACGGAACAGTGTGGCGGTTGAACTCGATCGTCATTCTGCCTCGAAAGTTTTTCTTCTCGTCAGAAGAAGGAGCTTTTTCGGGGAGAGCGTCTTTTGCTTGCTCTGTCTCTGTTTCTTTCACCTTGGCTTTTTCTTGAACAACTTTTGCGATGGCATCGTCTTTTGGTGTAAACTTTGTATCTTTTTTTGTTTTTTTCAGTTTTATCACATCCTTTTTGCAAACGAACAACGAGTGTTACAATAATTATAGTACAAAACTGTTTCTTGAATATTAACGTTAATGGAAAAATATGAAAATGAGGGAACAGCATCAAAAAACGATTCCATATATTGCAACACAAATTAAGGAATCAGCTCTTGGAAGATGTGCTCTTGCCGGAATGATCATCGTTGTTTTCGCAACGGATAAAAAAATCAAGCAACCTTGGGTTGCTTGATTTTTTGGTGGAGCATAACGGACTTGAACCGATGACCCCAACACTGCCAGTGTTGTGCGCTCCCAACTGCGCTAATGCCCCGAACGATTTTCTTCTTACATATTATACAGTATGAAACCATGTTTGTAAAGAGTTTTTTTGATATATCGGCAAAAAATATTGCCAAAGAGTAAAATTATGCTTTAAAAAAGCGAAAAATGGGAAAAATAAGTTGACAAACAGAAAAGAGTATATTATAATGTATTCGTCGATAGAGGCGCATTGTGTCAATAGTAGCCATCTCAAAAAAGCTTTTTGCCGAAAGCGGGGTGGCGAAAGGGGCAGATGCCGAAGTCGGTGCAGGGCAAAGCATCGGTCTGGCAGACGAAAATAAGATTTCGCCTGTTGTCGCAGAAATGCGGAGAGCTATCCAAAAGATCTTGTGATCTCAAAGGGATTTTCCCCCTTTGTGCTTTTGACTTTTTGGGATAGCTGTACGCAGCTATCTTTTTTAATTTACGGAGGTATATTCCATGAAAAACACGGTTTTCACCGGAGCTGCAACAGCCATCGTCACACCTATGACAAACACAGGCATTGACTACAAAAACTACGAAAAGCTCATCGAATGGCAGATCGAAAACGGAATCGATGCCATTGTTGCCGCAGGCACCACGGGTGAAGGCCCCACCCTTTCGGACGCCGAGCACAGAGAGCTGCTTGACTTCACAGTTCAGAAGGTTGCAGGCAGAGTTCCCGTTATTGCAGGCACAGGCTCCAACGACATTGCATACGCAGTTGATCTCACAAAGTTTGCCTGCGACATCGGCGCAGACGCCATGCTTGTGGTTACTCCTTACTACAACAAAGCAACCCAGGGCGGTCTTATCAAATCGTTCAACACCGTTGCCGACGCCAGCACAAAGCCCATCATTCTTTACAATGTTCCTTCGCGCACAGGCTGTAACATCACCCCCGAGACCTGCGCAGTCCTTGCCGAGCACGAAAATATTGTTGCCATCAAGGAAGCCAGCGGAAACATTTCGCAGATCGCAAAGGTCGCACAGCTTTGCCGTGAAAAGCTTGATATTTATTCAGGCAACGACGACCAGATAGTTCCCGTTATGTCGCTGGGCGGCAAGGGCGTTATCTCTGTGCTTTCAAATCTTCTCCCCCGCGAGACATCCGAAATGTGCAAGGCGTTTATTCGCGGCGACGTTCAGAAGAGCCTTGATATGCAGCTTGAGTATCTCGAGCTTATCGATACCCTCTTCTGCGAAGTAAACCCCATCCCCGTAAAGGCTGCTATGGCCGCCATGGGATTTGGCGAAAACATCATCCGTCTGCCCCTTACTCCCATGGAAGAGAAGAACGAAAAGAAGCTTATCGAGCTTATGCTCGCGGCAGGAATAAAGCTTGCATAAAAATCCATCTGAAAGGAATATTCCAATGAGAATTATCATAAACGGCGCATGCGGAAGAATGGGATCCGAGGTGATTCGACTTGCATCCGAAGGCCTTCGCGGAGCGCAGATAGTCTGCGGTATCGATCAGATGGCGCAAAACAAAGAGCTTGGTTTTGAATGCTTTTCCACTTTTTCGGAAGCGGCAGGTGTAAAGGCAGATTGTGTTATTGATTTTTCGCACCATTCGGTAACCGAAAGTCTTCTCAGCTTTTGCGTTGAAGAAAAGCTTCCTGTTGTCGTTGCCACCACAGGCCACGACGAGCGCGAGATCGAAACCATCCGCCGTGCTTCCGAGCATATTCCCGTTTTCTTTTCGGCAAATATGTCGCTGGGTGTTGCCCTTCTTTGCGAGCTGGCAAAGACAGCGGCAAAGACTATGCCCGAGGCAGACATTGAAATAATCGAAAAGCACCACAACAGAAAGCTCGACGCTCCGTCAGGTACGGCACTTATGCTTGCCGATGCCATAAGCGCAGTGCGAAAGGGCGCGTATTACGTTTTTGGCAGAGGCGGTCAGCGCAAGCGCGAAAAGAGCGAGATCGGTATTCATGCCATTCGCATGGGCAACATCGTCGGCGAGCACGAGGTGATAATCGGCACCGACACTCAGACCATAACGCTTAAGCATGAGGCGCACACCAGGGCTCTCTTTGCCGAGGGTGCCATTGCTGCGGCAGATTTTCTTGTCGGAAAGCCCGCGGGGCTTTATGCAATGAAAGACATCGTGAAGTGATAATCTCCACGAAAGGAATTGTTTGAAAATGATATGTGAAAATCTTTCGGTAAGCTCTGACGGAATTCTTCTTTTCGGCGGTGCAAATACCGTTGACATGATAAAAAAATACGGCTCTCCACTGTATCTTATGGACGAGAGAAGACTTCGCCACAACTGCAGAGTTTACGTTGACAGTATGAAAAAATATTTCGGCGACGATGCTCTTCCGCTTTATGCAAGCAAGGCAAATTCCTTCAAGCAGATATACCGCATAGTAGCTTCTGAAGGCATGGGAACAGACGTTGTTTCGTCGGGCGAACTGTACACTGCAAAATCGGCAGGATTTCCCCTTGAAAAGGCGTATTTCCACAGCAACAACAAGACAGACGCAGATATTGAATATGCCATTGATTGCGGTATCGGATATTTTGTTGCCGACAACGAAGAAGAGATCTGTGCCATAGATCATTTTGCTGTCAAAAAAGGTATCACCCAGAAGATACTTATACGCCTTACCCCCGGCATCGACCCTCACACCTATGAGGCGGTTGCCACCGGCAAAGTTGATTCAAAATTCGGCTCTGCCATTGTTACGGGCGAGGCAGAGCGTGTTACAAAGATCGCTCTTTCAAAGAAAAACATCGAGCTTTGTGGCTTCCATTGCCACGTTGGCTCGCAGGTGTTTGATTCGGACGTTTATCTTGCGGCGGCAGAAATAATGCTTTCGTTTGTCGCGGATATGAAAAAGAACTACGGATTTGAAACAAAACAGCTCAATCTCGGCGGAGGATACGGTGTGCGCTACACCGAAAAAGATCCGGTGATCGACATTGCCGAAAACATAAAGCTTGTGGCGGAAACGCTGAAAAAGCTTTGCGAAAAGCTGGATATTGACCTCCCTGCCATCCGCATGGAACCGGGAAGAAGCATTGTTGCCGATGCAGGGCTTACCCTTTATACGGCAGGCTCGGTAAAGCGTATCCCCGAATACAAAAACTACGTTTCTGTTGACGGAGGAATGCCCGACAATCCGAGATATGCTCTTTACCAATCGTCCTACACCGTGCTTCTTGCCAACAAAATGAACGAGAAGAGCGATTTTCTTTGTTCGGTCGTAGGCAGATGCTGTGAGAGCGGCGATATCCTTCAAGAAAACGTTTATCTCCCGTCAAGCGTTACCCGCGGCGATATCGTGGCGGTGCTGACCACGGGCGCGTACAACTACTCAATGGCGTCAAACTACAACCGCATCCCCCGTCTTCCCACCATTATGGTGAACGGAAACGAGGATTACGTTGCAGTCCGCCGCGAAAGCTTTGAGGACATTACAAGAAACGATATGTAACAAAAACGCGGGCCTTTTGCGGGTCCGCATTTTTTGTGCAGTGTTTTTTTGCAAACAAAAGCCGCAGATCTCTCTGCGGCTTTTTGTATGTTTTCAAGATTACTTGTTCTTCTTTTTTTCCTTGTTGGCGGCAATACCTGCCTTTGCAGACTTTGAAACAACCGACGCAAGGGCGAGAAGCGCAATTGCGTTGGGAAGTACCATAAGGTAGTTGAAGAAGTCTGTGAGCTCCCAAACGAGGTCGTTGGAAGCGATTGTGCCGAGGAATACAAATACGATTGCGATCAACGAGTAGATGATTGTTGCAACCTTGTTGTTCTTGGAAAGATACTGAACGTTGATCTTACCAAAGAAGTTCCAGCTGATAACAGTGGAGAATGCAAAGAAGAGGAGGCAGATCGCAACGAAAATGCTTCCGAAGTTTCCGAATACGGAGGAAGCGGCTGTCTGCATTGCGTTTGTCTTTGTGATTCCGCTTGCTTCGAGAAGGCCTGCGTATGTGTTGCCGTCAGCGCCTGCAAGAGGGCCGTTTACAAAGAGTGTGGAAATAACAACGAGAGCTGTCATTGTGAGAACTACGAATGTGTCAATAAACACACCGATCATAGCAACAACACCCTGGTCGTGGGGCTTTTCAACGTTGGCCTGTGCGTGTGCGTGAGGGGTAGAACCCATACCTGCTTCGTTGGAGAAGAGGCCGCGCTTTGCACCCTGGCTGATGGCTGTCTTGATAGCATAACCGATACCACCACCGATAAGAGCGTTGGGAGTGAAGGCATACTTAAAGATCATGCCGAATGTGCCGGGGATAGACTTAACGTTAACTGCGAGAATTACAACACCGCCGATGAGGAAAAGGCAAGCCATAAGGGGAACGAGCTTTTCTGTAACCGATGCGATTCTCTGGATACCGCCGATGAAGATGAATGCTGCGATTGCGGCAATGATGATACCAACGATCCATGTGGGAATACCAAAAGCTGTGTTGCAGGATTCCGCGATCGAGTTGGACTGAACCATACAACCCATAAAGCCGAGAGCAAGGATGATTGCAACAGAGAAGAAACCTGCAAGGAACTTGCCGAAGCCGCCCTTGAAAGCTCTCTTGATGTAGTAAACAGGACCGCCGAGAACTTCGCCGGATTCTGTCTTAATCTTTGTTTCCTGAGCAAGAACTGCTTCTGCATAGATGGTAGCCATGCCAAGGAAAGCGATGATCCACATCCAGAAGATGGCACCGGGACCACCAACAAGGATAGCGCCTGAAGCACCGACGATGTTACCGGTACCTACCTGAGCTGCAATCGCTGTGGCAAGAGCCTGGAACGACGAAAGGCCGCTCTTATTCTTGCCGCCGCGAAGCGAAAGACCGCCGAAAACCTTTTTCATACCTTCGCCGAAGCAGCGAACCTGTACGAAGCGGGTTCTGATTGTGAAGTAAAGACCAACACCCAAAAGAAGAACGATGAGGATGTAGTCCGACAAATAAGCATTTGCCGTTTGAACGAGTTTGAGAAGTGCGTCCATGGTTTTTAAAAACCCTCCTTAAAATAATGAAAGAAAATAAATAAAAGCCGCCGAAATACGACAGCTCTGAAAAACAAAAAACAGCACATCCCGACAAAACGCAAAACAAAAAGTTCTGACATTGCCGGAAAAGATCTATGACCCTGTTCTTTTGCCTGAGAGATTCGGCAGCACAGTGTGCGACCTTGCACCTTCGGCACCCGTTTATCGGGATTCTCCAGAGAGCTCTCCGCCTTCGGTTTTGCAAGTTTGCAATTCCCAAGGGTTCAGCGAGCAATTTTTGTATGGCGGTATTGTATCACATAATGTCGGATTTGTCAAGGGTATGACGGAAATTTTTGTGTCTGTTTATAATTTTTTTGCAAATTGTGCGATAAAAAGGCGAAAAAACGCGCTTTTAGAGCATAAAGGTGCTAACAAATGATTGGAAAATATTTTTTTGAAAAAAATCAAAAAAAGGCTTGACAAACGCTTGCCGTTCTGTTATAATAAAATACGTTCCGAGTGAACGCAACAAATGTGCTGGTGTGGCTCAATGGCAGAGCAGCTGATTTGTAATCAGCAGGTTGGGGGTTCGACTCCCTTCACCAGCTCCAGGTTCTCGGCAGTAGCCGAGAATGTTTTGGGGGAATTCCCGAGCGGCCAAAGGGGGCAGACTGTAAATCTGTTGTCACTGACTTCGGTGGTCCGAATCCACCTTCCCCCACCAGAAAAAACGACAATTTTCGACAGAAGATTGTCGTTTTTTTGTTCTTTTCACTTTTCGTTTTTCTATTTCCTCTAAAATTGTCGTTTCCGGGAAAACACGAGAGAGAAAAGACAGCTTTGCTTTACAAAGCATTGATTATCGATGCGATATATGTTATAATCTGATCGACAAACAAGAATTTTCAAAAGGGGTTTTATCGTGTATCTGACAAATATTCCGATCAATTGCAACAAATTCCATAGAATAAAAGACAAGCAGCTTATCCTTGACGAGTTGCGGGCTTTTGACGCTGACAGAGTGTTTCTTAACTTCGAGGACGATCTCGACGGTCACATCCTTGTTTATGACAACAAAGAATATCAAAGGCAGATCTCGTACATGGGCGAGGCCTGCGCTTTCTTCAAACAGCACGGCTATGAGGTAGGCGCATGATTTTGGGGATTCAAATTTGACGAAGGCTTCGGCTTTACCGAAATCAAGACCCTGAAGGGCAGCCACACAAAAGGTTACGCCTGTCCATCGGATGCGCAATTTGTCGAAACCTTTGGCAATTGCCTTAAAGATGTGGCGAAAACGGGAGTTGACATCATTCTTCTCAACGATGACGTTCGCTTCGGTATGTGGGACGGTTTTGGTTGCCTGTGCAAAAACCATCTTGCAATGATCTGTGATCTTTTGGGCGAGCAATTGGAAGAAGAGGACCTGAAAAAACGGATTCTTGACGGCGGAAAGAACAAATACCGCGACGCTTTTCTTGCCGCAAACAAAGCCTCGCTTGAAAACTATGCTCGCGAAATGCGAAAAGCCGTTGATGAGGTTAATCCCGATATCAGATTGGGCTTTGCCGCGTGTATGTCCTCGTGGGATATAGACGGCGATGCGTACGGGCTTTCAAAAATCTTTGCGGGAAAAACCAAACCGCTTCTCCGACTTATCGGCGCGCCTTACTGGATGGTGGGCAAAGCCTGGGGTAACAACTTGCAGGACGTTGTGGAGCTTGAACGAATGGAAGCTTCGTGGAACGATCTTTCGGATATAGAATTGATCGCCGAGGGAGACGCTTATCCTCGTCCCAGAATCAACTGTGCCGCCAATTATCTCGAGGGTTTTGACACTGCTCTTCGTGCTTCGGGCGAGCTTGACGGCATACTGAAAATATGCGTTGATTACGTTTCAAATGTCGGCTACGAAAAGGGATATCTGAAGCAATACATCAAAAATAAACCCGTGTACAACGAGATCGAGAAGCATTTTTTGAACAAAAAACCCACGGGCATCAGAGTTTACGAAAGCAGAAACAAGGTTGCTGCAATGCAGATCCCAAACGCCCTTGGCGGACAAAGTGATATGCAGGATGTTTTCTTTTCGTCGGCGGCAAGAATGCTTGCGGCAAACGCTATACCAACGGTGTATGACGGATGCGAAAGCCCGGGTATCGCTTTCGGCGAAAATGCATATTCTTTAAGAGAAGAAAACTTCAAAAACGGACTTGTTATCGACGCTCTTGCCGCAAAAATACTGAAAGACAAGGGAATTGACGTTGGTATAGACGCTTTCGGTGCAGGTATGCCGATCAAATATCAGTATTTTTGCGACGAAGACAACTACGTTATTGCAAACAATTGCATTGTGTACGGAACAAATATAAATTCGCGGTGCAAAGTGTTGAGCTATGGTTCAAACGATCTTGAAAAAGCCGATATTCCATTCTGCTTTTTGTACGAGAATGACAACAGACAAAAATTTTTGGTCTTTAACTGCAACGCAAAAGACAGCGAGCGGCTTTTGAAACACCAGGGAAACGCAAAAATGATTGCGGAAAATGCCGAATGGCTTTGCGGCAGAAAACTTCCTGCATTCTGTTACGGTCACCCCAACCTTTATATGCAGTGCAAAGAGGACGAAAGGCAACTTGTCATCGGCATTTGGAACTTTTTCGAGGACGAAGCGATCGAGCCTGTTGTAAAACTGGGCGCAGAATACAGAAAAGCCGAAATTTTGTGCGGTGAAGGAAAACTTTGCGGCGACAGTGTACAGCTTGATGACATACCGCCCTTTGGCTTCAGGGCAATAGTACTTGAAAAAACTGTCAGACCCGCCGATCGGGTTTAAGAAAAAATACGGAAAGCATCTGCTTTCCGTATTTTTGTTTTTATCACTCTTCGTAGAAGAATCTGGCGTTTTCTTCTTTACATACTTCAAGAATTTTGTTTGCGGCATCGTCAAAGGTGTGCCATGCGCCGTATGCTTCGCCAAGCATTCCGTCGCGCTTCTGAATATATGTGTTGTTGAAGTTTCTGATCTTTCTGTCACCGCCCTCATAAAATCTGATTATACCGCCGGCACATCTGTCATAGATGTTGCAGAAAGAATTGAAGTTTTCGGTTTCCCACGGAAGAACAAAACTGTTGAAAAGGGCAGCGCCGCCTGCTCTTCCTGCGCTTCCCCAACCATAGCCGCCGCGGCGAAGTACGTTGTGGTGTACCTGAACGTTATCTACTGTGCGTTTTCCGCCTCCGCCGGGATTGTTGTAGTATTCAATCGACCAGTGGCAGAGCTCGCAGAGGTTACCCACGTATTCAACGTCGTTCATGCGGCAATCGTTGTTTGCGGTCGAGTACTGGTGGGTGATGGCGGTGTCGTAGATCTGATAGATCCAGTTGGCGTTGACGTAATATCCGTCGCACGAGCCGTAGGTTTCGACAGCATTGCCAAAGCCAACAATGTTTCCGCCTGCGAAGCCCTTGAGAATCGAGCCACCGAGATATGCAAAGATGCAGTTTTGAACGGTGACGTTTTTGCGTCCGCCAAGACCTGCAATGCCGTGACATCCGACAAATTTGAGGCAGAGATTGTCAAAGAAGAGCCCTTCTTTGGCATTGGGGGTGGGGGCAACAAGAGTTGTACCTTCGCCGAGTTCGATTGATTCGTAAACATCACCGGGGTTGCCCTTGTCGCAATAGAGATAGCAGATGGGGTTGTCGACGTCGCCGTAGAAGTTGTATTCTCCCTTAAGATCTTTTGCTCCCTCAAAGCCGTTTACACCGACGATATTGCGCGAGCACATGATTTCGTCATATTTTCCGAGCACGTCCGAGTGATTGATGGCAACAAGTCCGACGTTTGCGGTGCATTCGTCGGTGTACCAAACGTTTTCGTACTCGGTCTTTTTCCAGCACGATGGGTGGGCGTAGTTTCTGAGCGAACCGTAAAGACGGGGCTTCATTCCAACGCCATAGGCGGAATATGCCATGTTGCTGTATGGAACTCTGATGATTCCGCGCCAAATGCCGCCGCGTTCAAAGAGAATGTTGCAGTTTTCGCAGACAGATGTAGGGTCGTTTATCTTGTCAAGGGTTTTCCATGCGGTTTCGGGCGAAAGACCGTCGTTTGCATCGTCACCCGAGTTTGAAACATAGAAAGTTTTTCTGCTTTTATCGTAAACACTTTTTGAAAAAGTGATGTCGCGCTTCATTTTTGCGGCAACTTCATCAATGCCTTCTTCGTATTCTGCGTAGGTTGCGATATTGCAGGCGTTGAGATCGTCGATGGCGCCAACAGCCATTTTTGCGGCAACCGGAAGATTTCTTTTTGTCATAATTATTTCTCCTTCACAAAGCTTTTTTGCTTATTCTCCTTCGTAGAAGAATCTGGCATTTTGCTCGCGGCATACTTCAAGGATCTTCTTTTGTGCATCGTCGAAGGTGTGCCAATCGCCGTATGCCTGACCAAGGTAGCCGTCGCGCTTCTGAATATAGGTGTTGTTGACGTTGATTATCTTTCTGTCGCCGCCTTCGATAAATCTGATGATACCGCCGGCGCAACCGTCGTATATGTTGGTGTTGTTAACAAAGTTTGTGGTTTCCGGGGTAAGGGTGAAGCTGTTGAAGAGAGCAGCTCCCTTGGCTCTTCCGCGGCTTCCCCAGCCGTAGCCGCCGCGTCTTACCACGTTGTGGTGAACGTTGACGTTGGAAACGGTTCTGTGTCCGCCTCCACTGGGATTGTTGTAGTATTCGATTGACCAGTGGCATAGCTCGCAAAGGTTGCCCACATATTCAACGTCGTTCATGTGACAATCGCGAGGACCCGACGAGCACTGATGGGTGATGGCGGTGTCGTAGATCTGATAAATCCAGTTGCCGTTTACATAATATCCGTTGCAAGAGCCATAAACTTCGACGGCGTTACCAAAGCCCGAAACGCGCTTGCCCAAATGACCGTCGAGAATAGAACCGCCGAGATAGCAGAACAGGCAGTTCTGAACTGTCACGTTTTCTCTTCCGCCAAGACCTGCGATGCCGTGTGCACCGACAAATTTTATGTAAAGGTTGTCAAAAACAAGGTCTCTTGTTGCGTTTTTTGTGGGAGAAACGAGGGTGAAAAATTCGCCCAGCTCGATAGAGTCATAAACATCGCCGGGATTGCCCTTGTCGCAGTAAAGATATGTTATTTCTTCGTCCAGGTGGCCGTAGAAATCAAATTCCTTGTTCAGCTGCCAGGGGCCTTCGTAGTCGTCAAGCCCCACGACATGGCGATAGCACATGATCTCGTCGTATTTTCCGATAACGTCCGAATGGTTGATGGCAATCATGCCTACATTTTTGGTGCATTCGGTGGTGTACCATACATTTTCATATTCGCTCTTCTGCCAAAGGGAAGGATCGGCGTAGTTTCTTCTCGAACCGTAAAAACGGGGCTTCATACCAACGCCGTATGCCGAATACGTGATGCCGCTGTAGGGAACTTTGATCATTCCGCGCCAAAGACCGCCGCGTTCAAAGAGAATGTTGCAGTTTTCGCAGACAGAATTTGCGTCGTTGATCTTGTCAAGGGTCTTCCATGCGGTTTCGGGCGAAAGTCCGTCGTTTGCGTCGTCGCCCGAGTTTGAAACGTAGAAGGTTTTCTTGCTTTTGTCATAAACGCTTTCGGAACAGATGATGTCCTGCTTCATCTGTTCGGCAACCTCGTCTATGCCGCGGTTGTATTCGGCATATTCGGTGATGTTGCATGCATTAAGGTCGTCGATGGCATTGACAGCTTTGCAGGCTGCGACAGGGAGTTTTCTTTTCATATTATTTCTCCTTTTCAGAAAAAACGGCGGAGACGGAACATTTTCCGCTCCGCCGATATTTTTTATCTTGTGGGGGCTTTGATATTGTCAACTACTGCAACGTCATCGTTGAGGATGACGATGGGAAGCTCTTCAACGGTGTGTTCTGCAATTATCTTTGCAACCTGCTTGTCGGCAGTGTGATATCCCGAATGGAATCCGCCCAATGTTCCACCGTTTCTCTGAACGAGGATGTTCTGTTCGAGAGTGAGGTATTTGTCACCGGGGCTGTCGATCATCATAACACGTCCCTGCGAACGGTCAATGATGTTGCGGCGTGCAATAAAGTTCGAGGTGTTTTCTGTGATGCCTGCCGAGCAGAAGGCTGTTGCTCCGCCTGCTCTTCCGCGGCTGCCCCAACCGTATGCTGTCATACGGACGATGTTGTTGTACATCTGAACGTTTTCGACCAGTCTTCTCGAGCCGTCTGTCGAATCGTGGTTGTAGTATTCAATACCCCAGTGGCAGTATTCGATGACGTTTCCGATGTATTCAACGTTCTTCTGAATGCACTCGCCTGTGGTGGGGGTGTACTGGTGTGTAACACCTGTGTCGTAGATCTGATACATCCAGTTGTTGTATGCATACCAACCGTCGCATCCGCCGTAGCTTTCAAAAGCGTTACCGTATCGAGTATCGCCCGAAAGGATCGAGCCACCTGTATATGCGAAGATGCTGTTTTTGCAGGTTATGTTCTTTCTGTTACCTGTTCCGATAACGTGTCCGCCGTGATATCTGAAGTGGAGGTTATCAATAACGATGTTGTTGCCGGCGATATTGACGAGAGAACCGTTTGTACCGATCTCGATCGAGTTGAAGCGTTCACCAGGATTGCTCTTGGAATAAACGTAGAGTCTGCCGAAATAGTGGAAGAATTGGAGGTCGGAAGTGAGAGCCGCGGGCTCGCGGGCTGTGGAATCAACATGCTTCATACCTGCGATTTCGTTGTAGTTGCCCATGCGGTAATCAGAATTGAAGATGATAACGCCGACGTCCTGCGAGAACATATCGGTACACTGCCATACGTTCGTGTATTCTGTTGCCTTCCAGAGTTCGGGATCTGCATAGTTTTTGAGAGAACCGTAGAATCTTGGCTTTTCACCTTCGCCGTATGCCGAATAGGTTACACCGGGAACGGCAACGAATCTGCCTCTGAACACTGCGCCGCGCTCGAAGAGAACGCCGTCACCTGCTTTAACAGAAGGATCTGCTGTTTTGGAAAGCGATTTCCATGCAGTCTCGGGAGATTTGCCGTCGTTCTTGTCATCGCCGTTGGGAGAGATGTAATACTTTGTGCCTGTGATGGTGGAATAGTCGGATTCGCTGTAGACAATGTTGTCTATCTGCCAGTCGGAAACGCTGTCGATGCCGCTGATGGTATCGAAATCAACACCCTTCTGGGCCACGTCGTAAAGGTGTACGATCTGCTCGTCAAGAGTAACGTCGCCTTCAAGAAGCTTGAAGTTTCCGCGGGTAACGTCGCCGTCGATCTTCCAGATCTCTGCACCGTCAACGTTTGCAGGATTCGCCGCCATAAGGATCTGATCCTGTGCCCAATGACCGACAGTGTCGGAGAAGACAGTGCCGCCTGCGGCGCCTGTGGTTTTTCTTGAAAGCATACGGTTGATGATGGTTACAACCTCTGCACGGGTGATGTTGTTGTCGGGCTTGAAGGTGCCATCTTCATAACCGCCGATGATGCCGAGATAACCGATTTCACCAACAGATTTTGCATAAGGATGGGAGGACGAAACATCAGAAAACTTTTTCTGTCCGAAATCTTTGGGGTTCATGAGTCTGATGATGTTTCTTGCAACCTCAACAAACTCCGCGCGGGTGATCTTGGCATTTGGGTCGATGGTTGTGCCTGCGTTCTTGGCGATGGTGTCAAGATAGCCGAGGTTTTCAAAAAGGCCGATGTAGGATTCGAACCATGCGCCTGCGGGAACGTCTGCAAAGGAGGATTTGACCTTGCCTTTGATGGCGTTTTCGTCGATCACGAGGCGAGCAAGCATTGTGATGGCTTCTGCTCTTGAGAGGTTGTTCTGGGGAAGGAAAGTGCCGTCTTCATAACCCGAAACGTACTTTGCGTATTCGTTGAGGGCAAGTCCAACGCCCGAGAGAACTTCAATCTCGGATTTTCCTTCGGGAATGGTGTATATTCCGTTTGCAGGAGTTGTGGATGTGCCGTTTATCTTGATCTCGTCTGCAGGGCAGCCCGTTTCGTCGTAAACGCCAAATCCGAGAAGAGTTGTTCCGTCGAACATGGGTTTTACGATACCGTTAGTACACTTGATGAAGTAGTCGTATGCCGCATCCTGCGCAAAACCGAGCTCGCCGTCGGAAATATAGATGATTTTTCCCGTTACCGAATAGTTTTTGGGAGATCCGACTTTGGGGACAAAGGTGTTCTTTACCGAAACGACGACGTTTCCGTTTATGGGAGCGTCAGGCACTGTGCTTCCTGCAATAAGACTTGCAACAGAACCACCCGAAACGTCAACAAAAACGTTGCCGTTGATGGTGCCCGATTCTGAACCTGCAACAACTTCTGTTTCGACTGTTCCATCATTGATCTTTATGCGGACATCACCATTGATAACGCCTGCTTCTCCCGAGCCGCCGGCGTAAACTGTATCGATCGTGCCGCCATTCAAAACAACGAGAGTGCCGGAGTTGACGTTTGTACCTGCTGCGCTTACTGTGGCGAACCTACCCTCATTGATGGTTATGGCAGAACCGCCTGCAGCCACATAAGGCGAGGCGAGATAAGTTCTGACGCCGGTTCTGTAATCAGCAATCACATAGTGTGTGTCGTAGCCTTTTGTGAAATTGAGAGAGTGTCCGTTGGTTTTGATAACAAAACCTTCGGCAGCCTCGATGGTAAGAAAATCGAGGATGAGATCACCCTTGAGATCCCAGACGGGATTGTCGGCGGTAAACTTAAGGGAGTTTGCGGTGTTCTTTGTGCCGACGCCGACGATCGATATGGGAGCTCTGCCTTCAATATCGATAAAATCGTTCATGTTGATATTGCCGGAAATGACGATCGTTCCGCCTTCTTTTCCGAGGGCGTTAAAAGCTTCGTTAAATGTTTTGAAAGCCGTGTATGCTTTGCCCTCATAGTTCATGCGTCCGAAACCCGCAACAAATACGGTGCGCTGTCCGCCGATCATTGTGACCTCGGGGGATGCGGCGTAAGTTACAGGGACAACAGATGCGATCATGAGCACGCAAAGAATAAGTGTCATGATACGGGCAAGGATTCCGTTACTTTTTTTCATATTACCTCCATTGCCGCAAGATTTGTATTATCAACACTACGGCATTCTATATCATTTTAACACAAAAACAAATGATTTGGGAAGTGCTTTTGTGTAATTTATTTCATTTTGTAACATCGTACAAAACGAGAACCTTTTTTTTGTGCATTTTGTCTTTTTCATATTGACTTTCAGCACTACTTATGCTACAATAGGTGAAATGAAAAAACAAGCTTGTGTGAGGCAAAATGATAAGGAAAGCAACAAAAGACGATCTTAAAAGACTTCTTGAAATATACGACATCGCACGCGCTTTCATGCGTGAAAACGGCAATATGAACCAGTGGAACGCCGACTATCCCGGCATAGGCGATCTTCCGGTCGATATAGAAAACGGCAATCTTTATGTGGCGCACGACGAAAACGGCAGGATATACGGCTGTTTTGCCATGATCCCGGGAGAGGATCCGACCTACGGAGTGATAGACGGCGGCAGATGGATGTCGGATGCACCGTATGCCGCACTTCACAAGGTGGCAAGCGACGGTACGACAAGGGGATTTTTTACAAAATGTGTAGAATTTGCCCGGGCATATTACAATCACCTGCGTGTGGATACCCACAAGGACAATCTTCCCATGCAAAGGGCGATACTGAAAAACGATTTTTCATACTGCGGAATAATATATCTTGCCAACGGAGATCCGCGAAGAGCATACGAATGGGTGGATATAGACTGACAAAAAATATGGGACTGTAAAAAATACAGTCCCGTTTTTTTATATTATTTTGAGTTTTCCTTTGATCTTCGAATCGTACACCTGATAGAGTACATATATAAAATATGAAAGGATCATGCTCATGAGTATGCCCTCGAGCACTCGCGGCGTGTTGAAAAGGGCGTACGAGAAATTCTGATAAGATCCGGTGTAAAGATTGATGAGAAGCGCGCTGTTGATGGAGGTTTGCACCAGCTCTGCCACAAGCACCGAAAGGAAGATCTTTGGCGCAAAGCCGCCGAGCTGATATTTCTTTTCGACAAGCATCATGAAAACGAGAAGAATGCAACCCAGCACTGCAAAGGTGATCATGGTGGGAGCGATGATGTTTATCGTCGAGGCAAGGGCAGGAGCGAATTTGCTTTTTAGAATATGCATTTCTTCGCCGCCGTTGTCGAGAGTTTCGTATTTCAGAAGTCTTTCGGCATATTCTGCCTCTGTTTCGCCGTCCTTGATGGCAGGCAGCTGTCTTTCTGCGTTGCTGAAGGCATATTCTACGGCAATGCGGGTGGGGAGAGAATAGTTTTCGCGGTTGTCGAGTATTTCCTGAGGCGAAAGAACGTTTTCGGACGAGGCAAAGGCTCCGTCATATATTTTGTCATTCTTGATGGATGCAAAACTGAAAATTCCGATAAACGCCGTAAGCACAACCATGACGGCAATGGCGGCTTTGAGCCATTTTACGTTTTTGTTCTTAACGAGCATGAAAACGAGACCCTTAAGAAATCCTGCAATGAACGCCGTGATTGTAAACCACGGAACATACGCCCCTGTTGGCTTGATGAATGCGCCGATGATATCCGACGCGGCACATACAAGACCGCCGTATACGGGACCAAAAAGAAAGGCAGGGAAAGCGGTGAAAACTCCGCCGAATTTAACCTGCATTCCGTCAGCACCGAAAAGGGGAATAGCAATTTCGGTGAAGGTGTTGATGACAACAGCAAGACCCAAAAACATGGCAGAAATGATGAGCCTGCCAAAATGCTTCTTTACGTTGTCGGAAGCTTTTGTGTTTGACATGAAAAAACACTCCTTTGAAATAAAATGCGACAGAAAATGCCGCATTTTCAAAAGAGTGGATATAGGCTCAGATGACTATGCGACAGCGGGATGCGGAAACCGTACCGCAAGAATTCTTTTCGTCCGAAGGACAACTCCCCGTTCCCCCGGCACTTCACGCACGGCGACCTACTCTGTCTGTCTTTATTATATACCCGTTTTTGACAGGATGCAATAGTTTTTTGTAATTTTTTTATTTCTAACCCGTTAGAAATGAGCTTTAACGGGCGTGCACAATGAATTCACAAAATATTAACACGCATTTCTATTGACAAAACACAAAATTAGTGGTAAATTTATCATGTTAGCACTTGAAGTGACAGAGTGCTAAAATTTTCAGAAAGAGAGCCGTGAAAAATATGGTATTGAACGACCGCAAAAAGCAGATACTCAAATCAGTGGTAGATGCATATATCGCTTCGGGCGAGCCTGTCGGATCGAAATATCTGACCAGCCACGGAAACATTTCTCTTTCTCCTGCCACCATCCGCAACGAGATGTCCGAGCTCGAAGAAATGGGCTATCTCGACAAGCCCCACACCTCCGCCGGACGTGTGCCCTCCAGCAACGCCTATCGCCTTTACGTCGACGAGCTTATGGAAAATTACAGGCTCACGATGGAGGAGCTGAACGTGATAAACGAGCTTGCTCACTTCAAGGCGACTGAGCTTGACAAAATTATCACTCAGGCAGGCAAAGTGATGTCGGAGCTTACGGGATGCGTTACTCTTTCGTTCAGCAAAGAACAGGCGGAAAACACCGTTTCGCGGTTTGACACCGTGTATGTCGACGAGGAAAGCTTTCTCCTTGTTATGATAACCGGCACGAAAAAAGTAAGAAGCGAACAGATAAAGACAGATTATTTTCTCACCGAGCAGGCTCTTGCTACCATAAAGCAGATACTCAACGAAAATCTGACCGGGCTTTCGATCGATCGGGTGACTATGCCTCTCATTATGAAGATGGAAAAAGAGGCAGGATATCTTGCCCCCATCATCAACCCAATCATCCGCGTGGTCTTCAACTGCACCAAGGCGGAAAACGACGGCACCATAAAGATCGACGGACTTTCGAACCTGCTTTCCTACCCCGAATTTTCGGATGTGGAAAAGCTGAAGTCCATCATGGATGTTTTTGACAAACGCAAGGGCTACATCAAAAAGCTTCTCACCAGCCCCGAAAACATCACCGACGATAACGGTGACAGAAGCGGACTTGTTCCCCTCGAGGCGGGCTCGGGCATGAAGGTATACATCGGCAGCGAGGACGAAGCCTCGGCTTTGTCCGACACAAGCCTTGTTTTCTGTACCCTGCCCACCGATGCCGGAGAATCGGTTATCGGAATATTGGGTCCCAAGCGTATGGATTACCGAAAGGTCGTTTCGACCCTCAGACAGTTTTCCGAAAGCCTCGGACGGGCGATGGAGAAAGATACGAAAAAATATTCTACGGAGGACATAGATGAATAACGAAAAAAACGGCGCAAATTTCGAAAACGAAGAGATCGAAACCGCCGCTGACACAGTAACTGCGCAGGAAAAAGAAAAGCCTGCCGGAGAAAAGCCCGAAAAGGCTACAAAAAAGAAAAAAGAAAAGGCCGATGATGCGGCAAAAAAGCTTATTGCCGACCTGATTGCCGAAAACGAAAAGCAAAAGTCAGAGCTTGCCGAACAGAAGGACATGTACCTTCGCGTACTTGCCGAATATGAAAACTTCCGCCGACGCACCGCTGATGAAAAGAGCAAGATATATTCTGACACGACTGCAGAAGTGGTTGAAAAATTCCTGCCCGTGCTCGACAATCTTGAACACGCCGCAGTCTGCAGCACCGACAGCGATGCTGATTCTGCCATAAGGCAGGGGGTTGAGCTTGTTCTTCGCTCTTTCCGCGAGATACTTGAAAAGCTCGGCGTTTCGGAAATACCTGCCCTTGGCGAGACTTTTGACCCCAACATCCACAACGCAGTAATGCGTGAGGATGACCCCGAAAAGGGCGAAAGCGAGATAACGGCTGTGTTCCAGAAGGGATACAAGCTTTCAAACAAAGTTATCAGATACTCAATGGTAAAGGTTGCAAACTGATTTTTCGAAAGCTCAGGCTTTCGGCAGATTTTAATATATATTTTATTTGACAATCATTAGGAGGATTTATTATTATGGGAAAGATTATTGGTATTGACCTTGGTACAACAAACTCTTGCGTTGCGGTTTTTGAAGGCGGCGAACCCGTTGTTATCGCAAACGCAGAAGGCTCGAGAACAACACCTTCGGTCGTTGCATTTAAGGGTGACGAAAGAATGGTTGGCCAGATTGCAAAGCGTCAGGCTGTTACAAACCCCGACAAGACCGTTATGTCCATCAAGAGAGATATGGGTACAGACAAGAAGGTCGAGATCGACGGCAAAAAGTATACTCCCCAGGAAATTTCCGCAATGATTCTTCAGAAGCTCAAGGCTGATGCCGAAAGCTACCTCGGAACAACTGTTACAGAAGCAGTTATCACCGTTCCTGCCTACTTCACCGACGCACAGCGCCAGGCAACAAAGGACGCAGGTAAGATCGCAGGTCTTGAAGTAAAGAGAATCATCAACGAGCCCACCGCCGCAGCTCTTGCATACGGCATGGACAAGGAAGCTCAGAAGATCATGGTATTCGACCTTGGCGGCGGTACTTTTGACGTTTCGATTCTTGAAATCGATGACGGCGTTATCGAGGTTCTTTCGACCGCAGGCAACAACAGACTCGGCGGCGACGACTTTGACGATAAGCTTATGAATTATATGGCAGACAGCTTCAAGGCAGACACAGGCATTGATCTCCGCCTTGACAAGATGGCTCTTCAGAGACTTAAGGAAGCCGCAGAAAAGGCAAAGATTGAGCTTTCGGGCATGACAAGCACAAACGTCAACCTTCCCTTTATCGCAGTTGACGCCACAGGCCCCAAGCACCTTGATATGACAATTTCGAGAGCGAAGTTTGACGAGCTCACAGCAGATCTTGTTCAAAAGACTATGGTTCCCACAAGACAGGCGCTTTCTGACGCTGGACTTTCCCCCTCCGATATCTCTAAGGTGCTTCTTGTCGGTGGTTCATCCAGAATCCCTGCAGTTCAGGAAGCTGTAAAGAACTTTATCGGCAAGGAACCCTCCAAGGGACTTAACCCCGACGAATGCGTAGCACTCGGCGCGGCAGTTCAGGGCGGTATCTTCAGCCAGGATGTTAAGGGCGTTGTTCTTCTTGACGTAACTCCCCTTTCGCTCGGTATCGAGACCCTCGGCGGTGTATTCAACAAGATCATCGACAGAAACACAACAATCCCCGTAAAGAAGAGCCAGATCTATTCGACAGCGGCAGACAGCCAGACATCTGTTGAAGTGCACGTTCTCCAGGGCGAACGCGAAATGGCGGCCGGTAATACAACTCTCGGCAGATTTGTTCTCGACGGCATTCCCGCAGCTCCCCGCGGAGTTCCCCAGATCGAAGTTACCTTCGATATCGATGCCAATGGTATCGTAAACGTTACTGCCAAAGACAAGGGCACCGGCAAGGAACAGCACATCACCATCACATCCTCGACAAATATGTCCAAGGAAGACATCGAAAAGGCTGTTAAGGACGCCGAAAAGTTTGCAGAGGAAGACAAGAAGCAGAAGGAAGCTGTTGACACAAAGAACCAGGCAGAATCGCTTATCTTCCAGTGCGAAAAGACACTTTCCGAGCTTGGCGACAAGGTTACACCCGAAGAAAAGGCATCCATCGAAACGGCCAAAGAAAACCTTAAGACAAAGGTTGCAGGCGGCAACACCGAAGAGATCAAGGCAGGCATCGAAGAACTCAACAAGGCATTCTATGCCATCAGCGAAAAGCTTTATCAGCAGGCGCAGGCTCAGCAGGCGGCAGACGGTGCACAGGCAGGCACACAGAACGATGACGGCACCATCAACGCCGACTTTGAGGACAAAAACTGATTTTGCTCAAAGAGAATATAATAAAATGAAAGTATATGCCGGGGGGAGCGAGGGCTTCTCTCGGCATACACGGTAAAAAATACTTTAACCACAAGGTAAGTTTATGGCAGATAAAAGAGATTATTATGAAGTCCTTGGTATACAAAAGGGCGCAAGCGACGACGAGATAAAAAAAGCCTTCCGAAAGCTTGCAAAGAAATATCACCCCGACCTAAACCCCGGCGATGCCGAGGCCGAAAAGAATTTCAAGGAAGTAAACGAAGCCTACGAAGTTCTGTCGGACAGCGACAAAAAAGCACGCTATGATCAGTTCGGTCACGCAGGCGTCGACCCGAATTTCGGCGCAGGCGGAGCAGGCTTTGGTGGATTTGGTTCGGATTTCGGAGATATCGGTGACATTTTCTCAAGCTTTTTCGGCGGCGGTTTTGGCGGCGGAGGATCATCGCAGAGAAGAAACGCCCCCACACGCGGTGCCGATTGTGAAGTCAGAGTTACCATCGGATTTGAAGAGGCGGCTTTCGGCTGCAAAAAATCCATTTCGTACAGCCGCACCGACAGATGCGAATGTTGCGGCGGTACAGGTGCCGAAAAGGGCACGTCGCCCGAGACTTGCTCGGCTTGTAAAGGCTCGGGACAGGTGCGCGTTCAGACCAGAACTCCTTTTGGCGTGATGCAGCAGACAAGAGCCTGCTCTACCTGCGGCGGAAGCGGCAAGACCATAAAGAACCCCTGCAAGGAATGCTCGGGTTCGGGTTACGTCAGAAAGAGCATGAAGGCAGACGTCAATATTCCCGCAGGTATCGACAACGGCCGCACCATCAAGCGCGAAGGATACGGACACGCAGGCCGCAACGGCGGACCTTACGGCGATCTTTTCATCACGGTGGCTGTGCGTGAGCACGAGATATTTGAGCGTGACGGATACGATATTTATTGCGAAGTGCCCATCTCTTACGCCGAGGCGGCTCTCGGTGCAAAGATCCACGTCCCCACCCTTACGGGCGATTACGAATACGAGATCCCCGAGGGTACGCAGACTGGTACAACTTTTCCCATCAAGAACAAGGGTATCCAGCATCTGCGTATGCGCTCGACAGACAAGGAGCGTTTCGGAACCCTTTATTTCACTGTAACGGTCGAAATACCAAAGCATCTTTCGCAGAAGCAAAAGGATCTTTTAAAGCAGTTTGACGAAAGCCTCGAGGCAAAGAACAGCTCGAAGAAATCTTCTTTCTTCGAAAAGGTAAAAAAAGCTTTTCAGATATAAACATAAAAAACAGGACTCATCGGTGAGTCCTGTTTTTTATAAGTTTGATCAGCGGTGTTCCTTTATATACTTTTCAAGCAGTTCTTCTGACCGGTGTTCGAGGTAGCCGGTGGCATCATCAACGAAAAATTTTGAACCGAGGCATTTGCCGATATACTCGATAATATCCAGAACCAGAAGATGAAACTGTGCATCGGTGTCAACAGTGCAGGAAAAGCCGAACACAAAACAGCGGTTTGCATGCGGTTCTTTTTCAAGGTGAAAATTTATGCTTTTAGTGCATTCTTCGTCAAAAAACATCGCGCATAAACGTTCGTCGAGAGACATCTGTGCCGGGGAGAACTTTTTTTGAGTCAAAAGGCAGATGGCTTTGAACCCGTTTTCATTACAACCGCCAAGCCACGAGGTTTTTTGGCGGAATGCGATGCCGTCTGTTATCTTTCCGATGTTCTGAAAAGGGTCAAGAGAAGAGTCTTTTGTCGCAATTAAGCGTTTGTACATCAGTTTTCACCCTTCTTTGTGGCAAGCGATTCGTCACGGGTGAAGATAGAGCCGATCTTCAAAGGCTTGTCGGCATCAACGATCTTGATGCGGATGACGTGTTCGCCGGGTTCGAGATCTTCTGCAAGGATGGCAGGTGCATGGCTGGAGCCTGGTTTTTTGAAATATTCACCGTCGTCGATCGAGATGAGGAATCTGTCTTCCTTGTAGTAGTTACACCACAGAGCGATCTCTGTGCCGTTGAACTTGAAGACGAGAAGATCGTCTGTGCTGTCAAGGGTGAAGGTGCCTCTTGAATAGCTGCTTCCGGAATATGCGTTGAGGTTGCTGGATATGCCGCAACCGCCCATTTCTTCGGATGCGGTAAGCACGTCCTTTTTGGGCTGGATGTGCTGTCTGTTGCCGTCAAAAAGTGTTTCGCTGACAACGGGAATAAGAGCCTCGGGCTCGTCCGAAAGATTCGAATAATCGGTACAGAAGAGGCTGTTGTACATGAACTCTTCGATACAGTCGTAGTATACCTTGTTGCCCTCGTCTGTCAGATGAACGATATCAATGGCATACTTGGGTTTCCATTCTTCGTTGGAATAATTTGCAACCTTCGAGAGAAGTCTGCCCACGTGCAGGGTGGGAATGTTGTACTGTTGTGCAATATCCTCGTGTGCCTGCGCCTGGGTGTGGAGCTTTCCCATCTTGTTGGTGAGGAAGCAACCCGAGTCTGTGACGAGAATAGTCACGATATCTGTTTTGGGAAGTGCTTTTTTGACTTCACGGACGATGGTTTCGTACTGGGAAGCCGCCTTTTCGTAGGTTGAGCCGTAGTATTTATCGTTGATGGAATATTCAAGGAAAATAAGGTCGGGTTCGGGGCCGATTACGTCCATCTGAACGCGGTGGGTGCCGAGATAGGTGCCCGATTCGCCGACGGCGCGGTTTATGTGTTCAATGTCTGCTTCGGGGAACTGCTCGTCGAGCCACTTGCCGATAAGAGCGCGCCACGAATATTTTGCAGGGTCGGACGAGCCGTAGCCTGCGGTTACAGAGCCGCCAAAATAAACGACGGTCAGTTCTTTGTCTTCGGTGAGCTTCTTGTATGTATGGGTGAGGGGCTTGCGGTAGTTGTTGTATTCGTTAAATTCTGTTCTCATAGTTGCCATGGTTGGATTTTCCTCCGGTGTTTCGGGTTCTGTGGGTGTTTCAGGCTCAGCAGGAGTTTCGGGTTCTGTGGGTGTTTCAGGTTCAGCAGGAGTTTCGGGTTCTGCAGGAGTTTCGGGTTCTGCAGGTTTTTCAGGTTCTGCAGGTTTTTCAGGCTCTGCAGGCTTTTCGGGCTCAGCAGGTGTTTCGGGCTCAGCAGGTTTTTCAGGTTCAGCAGGCTTTTCAGGCTCAGCAGGCTTTTCGGGTTCTGCAGGTTTTTCAGGTTCAGCAGGCTTTTCAGGTTCTGCAGGTTTTTCAGGTTCAGCAGGCTTTTCAGGTTCTGCAGGCTTTTCAGGCTCTGCAGGTTCTTCGGGTTCAGCCTCAACTTCTTCGTCGCGGGTTATATCCTCGTCGGGGGTTTCGCTCGAAACGGGCGTGTCGCCGTCTTCGGGCTGTTTTTCGTCGTCTTTTTCATCCTCAACGGGAGCTTTTTCGCCTTCCTCGACGTCGCTTTCTTTGTTTTCTTCGTTTTCGTTCACGATTTCGTTTTCGCTGACCTCGTTCTCGTTGTTCACCTCGTCTGCGGTGTCTTTTGCGCACGCCGCCAGTGACAGGCAGATAAAGAGAGCGGTTGCGAAGGAAATAAGTCTTTTCATGTCTTTCTCCTTGTCATTATCTGAAATTGTGATATTCGGCAGAGCCGAATTATACATATATTATATTATGTATTTTTCGGTATGTCAATTGTGTTTTTGCTTTTTTGTGCGCAATACAAAAAGAATTATTGCGGCGCAGAAAAAAGCAAGGCTTATCCACTGGGAAACGGAAAAGAATCCGAGCTTTCCACGGATCTCATCTCCTCGCAAAAATTCTGCTAAGAAGCGCCACAAAGAATAGCTTGCAAAATATATAGGAAGGGCAAGGTACTCTCTGTTTTTGCGGAAAATAAGAAAAACGAGCAGGGCAAACAGAAAAATGTCAAAAGCTGCCTCAAAAAGCTGTATTGGAAAAAGCCTTATTCCCGTCGGTGCAAAACATTCGGGATCGACGTAGACCACTCCGAAATTTTTACATTCGAATCCGTAACAACACCCTGCAAAAAAGCACCCCAACCGTCCGAAAGCGTGCCCCAGGGGGATGGCAGGGACAAGAGCCGCTTCACATTCCGAAATTTTTGTTTTCAAAAGTTTTGCTGCAAGGTACGCCGCAGGAATCCCCGAAATGACGCCGCCGTAAAAAACCAGACCGCTGTCTGTCACAAGCCGCAGCGGATCGGAAAGCAAAAGTTGTGCAATGCGGCGCGGAGAATAAAGGGTGAATATTGACAAAAGCTTTGCACCAAAAAGTCCTGCCAACACAGCAAGACATACGGTGATGATATATTTATGCACCTCAAAACGCCGCCTCATGCAGACGGCAAAAACAAATGCAAGCGCCGCGACAAAGCCTGCCGACACCATAACGCCGTAGGTAGGCAGGGTTATGCCGAAAATACCAATGAAAGGCTTCATAAAAAACTCCAAAAAAATATCCCGCAGACCAAAACTTTGAAAGTCTGCGGGACGTGTTTTAATAATAGCGGATACTTGCGACTACCTTGCCGAGAATCGACACTTCGTCGGTGATAATGGGTTCCATCATCGAATTTTCGGGCTGCAGACGATATCTGCCCTTTTCTTTGAAAAAGCGCTTTACGGTGGCTTCTTCGTCGATCATGGCAACGACGATATCTCCGTTGTCGGCATAGGGACGCTGCTCGACAACGACATAATCGCCGTCGAGAATGCCTGCTTCGATCATGCTGGTGCCGCGGATGCGCAGGGCAAAGAGCGAATCGTTTTCGTATTTTTTCATGGTGGTGTAATCAAGGTAACCGTCGAAATTTTCGATGGTGAGAATCGGCACACCTGCAGCAACCTGGCCGAGAATGGGCACTTTGTAGCTGTGCTCGCCTGTGTTTGCAACAACATCCGCCGAGCTTACGCGGATGGCGCGGCTTTTTCCGTCACAGCGGTCGATATATCCTTTTTCTTCAAGGTGGCGAAGATAAAGGTGGACTGTGGAGGTGGACTTTATATTCAAAGCGGCGCAGACATCGCGCACCGAAGGGGCAAAACCCTCTTTTGCAATGGATTCGCGGATGAAGTCGAGAACTCTTTGTTCTTTCGGTTTCAATTCTGCCATAATAATTCCTCTTTCCGTAAGATACCTGCACGGGGGTGCAGATATGATATGTTACGATAGTATTCTATCACAAAAACATTTGTTTGTAAACGGATGTTCGCAAACTTTTCAATTAGGTTACCATTTGTTTACTATTTGTTAATCAAGTGCAGCTTTTAAAACTCTGCCACTTTTTCACAAGGGCAAGACAGATGATTGTGGCAATTCCGCAGATTATCGCCCAGCCGATGATTGTTCCGCGCCAGCCGAAAAGCTTGGCGAGTACGGCAAAACCGTAGCCCGACAGGGCGCTGCCGATATAAGTGCAGGAATTAAGAATTCCCGATATCAGCGATACCCTGCCCGTTTTTTTGAAATACGGGGGGATAAGGCAGATGAGAATGAGATTTACACCGTGCATACTGCCGGTGACGAGAGTTGAAAGAATCGTGGAAAGAGCAACGCTCGACGATGAAAATGCCGCAAGGGCGCAGGACGAAACGAAGCTTACTGCAAATATCACTCCGGCAAAGGTCATTTCGTTTTTCACGACCTTTCGGCTGAGAAAAGAAACGAGCTCAAAGCACAGCATGGCAAATATCGGGGGTGCAACACCAAGGAGAATGGCGACCTGCGAGGATATGGCAAACTCGTTTTCAAGATACGTGGGAAGCCAGTCTGCAACTCCGTCACGCATCATGCCCTGAAGCACGATGGCGATCATTATGAGCCCAAAGAGTACGAAAGGGAATTTTATTCCAAGACTTGTCTGAGCTTTGTTTTCGGTATCTGTTTTTTGAGGCCGGGCGTCTGTTTCGTCACTGACCTCGGGCATAAGGAGCAAAACAACAAAAGCCATGACAGCGGCAAGCGCGCCTGCCACGTAGAAGATTATCTGCCATCCCGAATAGGTTATGCACACGGGGGATAGCAGATAGAGAAGCACTGTTGCTATCATCGAACTGTTGCTGATCTTGACGGTGGCTTTTTTGTACTCGTCGGACGAAGAAAAGGTTGACGACAGGATTTTTACAATGGGCGGCCACATCATAGCCTGGGCAAGTCCGTTTACACACCAAACCGCGGTGAGGAGCGCAACCCCTGAGCAAAGAGGAAGAAAAATATTCATAAGAGCTGTGGTGAAAAGTCCGCAGGCGATAAGAAGCTTGGGACTTATTTTGTCGCCAAGATATCCGCTTAACAGCTGACCAACTCCGTAAAATATGGCATGACCTGCAAGGGCAAGCGATGCGCTGTCGATTGCAATACCGGTGTCGTTGACAAATTCAACGATGATCGCAGCATAGTTTTTTCGGGTTATGTAGCTGATAAAATAGACGATGCAGCACATAACGACGATGCTTCTTTGTTTTTTGGTCGCAGATGCCGCGTTTTTACCGTCTTTCATGTTTTCCTCCGCAAAGTTTTCAAATATTTCATAGACTGTAAAAGTATATCACAAGAAATTCGTGCTAATCTATGTTAAATTGTGAATAAATATATTTGACGTCGGTTTACGACAGGAGGTTACAAAATGAAACTCGGATTACAGCTTTTCTCGCTTATCGATATTATGAACACAGAGGACGGCCTTCGCAAGGTTATGAAGATAGCTGCAGATGCAGGTTATGACGGAGTTGAATTTGCCGGATTCCATGGCCTTACTATGGACGAAGTTAACGAAGAACTCAAGAAGAACAACCTCGTCACCGCAGGTATCCATCTCGGTTGGGGCAGCATGAGCCTTGAGGATCTTCACAAGGATCCCATGGCAATAGTAAAAGATGCCAAAAAGATCGGTGCCCAGAGCGTTGTTATTCCTTCCTTCGGCGGCAAGACCCGAGAGGAATGGCTTACCTTTGCAAAGCAGATCAACGAATACGGCAAGATGTTCAACGACAGCGGAATAATCTTTGGCTATCACAACCACCGCCACGAATTTGAAAAGTTTGACGGCGAATACATCATCGACATCCTTCTCGAAAATTGTGATCCCGAAAACGTTTTCTGGGAGCTTGACCCCAGACATATCGTTATTGCAAGAGAAGACCCCGTGGCATTTGCAAAGAAATATTGCGGCAGAGTTCCCGTGCTGCACATGCGTGATATCGAAAAGCTCACAGGCCCCGATACCGCCGATGACACGGCAGTAGGTTCGGGTATCGTTGATATTCCCGGCGTTGTTGCGGCATCCGGCGATCACCAGTGGCTTGTGGTTGAAGAAGGCCCCGGCCCCGAAAACGAAAAGCACGTGTTTATGAGTGCCGACTATATCAGAAAAACTTTCCTTAAATAATCAGTTGAAAAGCGGTCTGCAAAAGCAGACCGCTTTTCAATTATTCGGCAAGAGTGTATGCAAACATTTCGCAATGTATCTTCGAGCCGATCTGTGCTCCCTCGGGCAGAAGGGCAAGGGCAATGAAGATTTCGTTTTCGCTTTCGGTATCGCGAAGATAGGCGTATTCTCCCTCTATTTTAGACAGAATGTAGTCTTTCGGTTCCATGCTTTTCTCCTTTTTGGGGTGTTCTGTTAATATTCTACACGTTTTTCAAGAATAAATCAAGCAAAAGGCTTGAAAACAGGGGATTTTTTGCAATTTTTATCAAAAAGCTATTGACAAAGGGAAAACGGCTCTGTATAATTGTATACAATTATACAACCATACATCAATAGCAAAGGAGATTCCGAGATGCTCGAAATTTCAAAAAAGACTAACCTGCTCGAACAAAAATCCTATAAGTATCAACTGCAGGACGTTGCCGAGCCCAATCTTTACCGCGACGTTTACAGCTATACCGAGGTTCCCAAGGTGCCCTTCAACCACAGAAGAACACCTATGAATATGCCCGAAAACATCTGGATAACCGACACCACCTTCCGTGACGGTCAGCAGTCGGTGGAACCATATACCGTCGATCAGATAGTTCACCTTTACAAGCTTTTGTCCCGTCTTGGCGGCCCCAACGGCATTATCCGCCAGACAGAATTCTTTATATACAGCAAAAAAGACCGCGAAGCTCTTGAAAGATGCCGCGAACTCGGGCTTCAGTTCCCCGAGATTACCACGTGGATTCGCGCCAGCCGCGAAGACTTTAAGCTTGTGCGTGATCTTGGCATCCGCGAAACGGGTATTCTTGTCAGTTGCTCCGACTATCACATCTTCAAAAAACTCAAGATGAACCGTCGTCAGGCGCTTGATCATTATCTTGCCACAGTTTCGGATGCTTTTGATGCGGGTGTTGTCCCACGCTGTCATTTCGAGGATATCACAAGAGCTGACTTTTACGGCTTCGTCGTTCCTTTTGTAAACGAGCTGCACGAGCTTTCTGTCAAGGCAGGCATTCCCGTCAAGGTGCGCGCGTGCGACACCATGGGATACGGCGTGCCGTATACCGAAGTTGCCCTTCCCCGAAGCGTAGCCGGCATTGTTTACGGTCTTCAGCACTATTCCGACCTTGAAAGCTCAAACCTTGAATGGCACGGTCACAATGACTTTTACAAGGCGGTTGCCAATGCTTCCACCGCGTGGCTTTACGGCGCATCTGCCGTCAACTGCTCTTTGCTTGGCATAGGCGAGCGCACGGGAAATATTCCGCTTGAAGCAATGGTGTTTGAATACGCTTCGTTAAGAGGCACTTTTGATGGAATGGATCCCACCGTTATCACCGAGATCGCCGAATATTTCGAAAAAGAAATGGGCTATAGAATTCCTCCCATGACACCCTTTGTTGGCGAAAACTTCAATGTCACCCGTGCAGGCATTCACGCTGACGGACTTCTGAAGGACGAAGAGATCTACAATATATTCGATACAGAAACTATCCTCAATCGCCCTGCCACCGTTATGATAACAAAAACATCGGGTCTTGCAGGTATCGCTTACTGGATCAACCAGCACTACAAGCTGATTGGTACCCCCGACGAGATAGGCAAGCGTGATCCTATGGTAGTAACCATCAAGGAATGGGTAGATGCCGAATACGAAAACGGCAGACAGAACGCCATCTCCACAGGCGAGCTCGAAGAGATGATAACAGAACTTTCAAACGGAAAATTCTGATCCGGGAGAAATGAGTGTGAAGGAAATATATGAACAGTGAACTTAAATTCGTTTCTCTTGCCGACAGCGTTTTTGAAAGAATTGAGGCAGATATACTTTCGGGAAAGTATCGTAAAGGCGAAACCTTTACTGAATCAAAGCTTTCGGAGATCTTTGGAGTAAGTCGCACGCCGATACGCGAGGCGATAGGTCGTCTTGAGCAGGAAAACCTTATAAATATCACTACCAAAGGCGTCGAGATTCTTGGCATCGAGCGGTCGGATATCGAAGACATTTATGAGATACGCGGACGCATCGAGGGACTTGCAGCAAAGAAAAGCGCAAAGACCATAACCGACGAGGATCTGAAAAAGCTGTGCGATATTATTGACCTTCAGGAGTTTTACACTATGAAGGGGATTTCAGAAAAGATCCGTGACACCGACAGCGAGTTTCACGAAAAGATATACGCAGTTTGCGGCAGCAACATCTATCTTTCGGTGCTCTCAAATCTGCACAAGAGAATAAAAAAATACAGAAGGCTTTCGATACAAAACCCCGAGCGTGCAAAAAAAGCGGTGGAGGAACACCGTGGAATATACGAAGCTCTTGCTGCGCATAACGGCGAGCTTGCCGAAAAGCTTGCGGCAGAGCATATCGCCAACGCAAGAGACAATATACTCAAAAATTTCGATGAATAATTCACATCATAAAAGGAGATGTTTTTTAAAATGGGTCTCACCATAGCACAGAAAATAATCAAAAATCATCTCGTCGAGGGAGATATGACTCCCGGAAGCGAGATTGCGCTGAAGATCGACCAGACTCTTACCCAGGATGCCACCGGCACCATGGCGTATCTTGAATTTGAAGCCATCGGTATTGACAGAGTAAAAACCGAACGATCTGTGGCATATATCGACCACAACACGTTACAGTGCGGCTTTGAAAATGCCGATGACCACATTTATATTCAGAGTGTTGCCAAAAAGCACGGCATTTATTTCTCGCGTCCCGGCAACGGCATCTGCCATCAGGTACATCTTGAACGCTTCGGCATACCCGGCAAAACTCTTATCGGTTCGGACAGCCACACCCCCACGGGCGGCGGCATCGGTATGCTTGCCATGGGTGCAGGCGGACTTGACGTGGCGGTTGCCATGGGCGGCGGAGCATATTACATCACAATGCCCAAAATGTACAAGGTAAATCTTACCGGAAAGCTCAATCCTTTTGTCACTGCAAAGGACGTAAGCCTTGAGATCCTCCGCATACTTTCTGTTAAGGGCGGTGTCGGCGCCATCATCGAATGGGGCGGCGAGGGTATAAAGACTCTTTCGGTTCCCGAGCGCGCCACCATCACCAACATGGGTACAGAACTCGGAGCTACCACCTCCATCTTCCCCTCTGACGAGATCACAAAAGCATTCCTTGAAGCTGAGGGCAGAGGAGCGGATTTTGTTCCGCTTGAAAGCGACCCCGATGCTGTATATGACAGAATAATCGATATTGACCTTTCAACCCTCGAGCCTCTGATTGCTTGTCCCCACAGCCCTGATAACGTGGTTAAGGTATCTGAGGTTGAGGACACAAAGGTGGATCAGGTCTGCATTGGCTCGTGTACAAACTCGTCTCTTTCGGATATGCTGAAGGTTGCGGCACTTTTAAAGGGCAGAACAATCGATCCGTCGGTCAGCCTTTCGATTTCTCCCGGCTCAAAGCAGGTGCTTTCGATGCTTGCATCAAGCGGTGCTTTGGGAGACATTCTTGCCTCGGGCGCACGTCTTCTTGAATGTGCCTGCGGCCCCTGCATTGGCATGGGCTTTTCGCCCAATTCTGCAGGTGTGAGCCTGCGTACCTTCAACCGCAACTTCCTTGGAAGAAGCGGTACCAAAGATGGAAACGTTTATCTTGTTTCTCCCGAAACAGCGGTTGCGGCAGCAGTTTTCGGAAAGATAACCGATCCCAGAAAGCTTGGCGAAGCCCCGGTTATCACCATCCCCGAAAAATATGCGATAGATGACAGTGCAGTGATTGAACCTGCCTCTGCTGATGAAGCAAAGAATCTTGAAGTAAAGCGTGGCCCCAACATCAAGCCTTTCCCCGATTCTCACCCTGTTACGGATGAGATCTCGGCAAAGCTTGTGCTGAAGGTAGGCGACAACATCACCACCGACCATATCATGCCTGCAGGCGCAAAGATCCTGCCTTACCGTTCAAATATTCCCTTCCTTTCGCAGTTTTGTTTTACTGTCTGCGACGAGAAATTCCCCGAAAATGCCAAGGCGGCAGGTCAGAGCTTTATCATCGGCGGTTCGAACTACGGTCAGGGCTCGTCCCGTGAGCACGCGGCTCTTGTTCCTCTTTATCTCGGAGTACGCGCCGTCATTGCAAAATCTTTTGCAAGAATTCACGCCGCAAACCTCATCAACGCAGGTATCATGCCCCTTACCTTTGAAAACCCCGAAGATTATGACAAGCTCGACCAGAACGACGAGCTTTGCATGGAAGGAATTTTTGAGGGCATGGATTCGGGCAAGATCACCCTTTGCAACAAGACAAAGAACATATGCGTAAAGCTTGCCTGTTCGTTCACTGATCGTCAGAAAGCGATTCTTAAGGCAGGCGGACTTCTCGGCTATACGAAAGGAGAATAAAAATGGCAAAGATACAGATGAAAACGCCGCTGGTCGAAATGGACGGCGACGAGATGACAAGAATTCTGTGGAAGATGATAAAGGACGAGCTTATTCTTCCCTTTGTTGATCTGAAGACAGAATATTACGACCTTGGTCTTGAAGAAAGAGAAAAGACAAAGGACAAAGTCACATACGATTCGGCTTATGCCGCAAAAAAGTACGGGGTTGCCGTAAAGTGTGCCACCATCACCCCCAACAAGCAGAGAGTAGAGGAATACAACCTTTCGGAAATGTGGAAGAGCCCCAACGGCACTATCCGCGCCATTCTTGACGGCACAGTTTTTCGTGCTCCCATTATTATCGATTCGGTAAAGCCTGTTGTGAAGAATTGGGAAAAACCCATTACTATCGCCCGTCACGCATACGGCGACGTATATAAATCCACCGAATACCGCGTTCCCGGCGAGGGCAAGGCAGAACTTGTTTTCACCGACAAGGACGGCAACGAGACCTTCCGCGAGACTGTTTACGATTTTGAATGTGCGGGTGTTCTCCAAAGCCAGTACAACAAGGATTCATCTATCATTTCCTTTGCACATTCATGCTTCAAGTATGCCATTGATACAAAGCAGGATCTTTGGTTTTCAACAAAAGACACTATCTCCAAAAAGTATGACCAGACTTTCAAGCTTATTTTTGAGGATATCTACGAAAAGGAATACAAAGCAAAGTTTGAAGAACTCGGTATCGAATATTTCTACACCCTCATCGACGACGCCGTGGCAAGAGTAATAAGAAGCAAGGGCGGCTATATTTGGGCGTGCAAGAATTATGACGGTGACGTTATGAGCGACATGGTTTCCACCGCCTTTGGTTCGCTTGCCATGATGACCTCGGTGCTTGTTTCTCCCGATGGAAAGTATGAATACGAAGCGGCACACGGCACGGTTACACGCCATTACTACCGCTACCTCAAGGGTGAGGAGACTTCCACCAACCCCATGGCGACGATCTTTGCCTGGACGGGTGCTTTGAGAAAAAGAGGCGAGCTCGACGGACTTTGCGATCTTTGCAATTTTGCTGACAAGCTCGAAAAAGCGTGCATCACAACCCTTGATTCGGGCGTTATGACAAAAGACCTTGTGGGTCTTGTCAGCGAAGGCTACGAAGTGAAAGCCGTAAATTCAGCAGATTTTATTGCTTCGATCAGAAAAAATCTTGAAGCTTCTCTTTGATATATCACAAAGATCTCCCGACACGGGAGATCTTTGTTTATTAAGCATAAAAATGGGGTGCGTTTTTGTCGGATGTCACAGATTATTTTTATTGAAAAAAAGCTCTGTTTATGATATAATTGAAAATATCCCACCTAAACAGGGAGTTGTACGAAAGGAGCTTTTGATATGAAAAAAGCAAAAATCTTATCGCTGATGCTTGCTGTCCTTCTCGTTATGTCATCGGTTCAGTTTGCCGTATTTTCGGCTGACGATCCCGCTGTGATAGTAGAAAACGGCGAACGCATCGCGCTTCTCAATTCGTTTGGCAAAATGAATTACGAAGGCAAGGCATATAAAACATTCAGAACTTTTGATGATGCTTTCAATGCACTTGGAAAAGAGGGCGGAACCATCATCTTCACGGGCAACCTCGATCTTTCGAATTTTGTTGATGTCGAAGGTCGTGGCCCCATCACCTTCAAAGGCACAGGCACCAAGGCAACAGGCAACCGCCTGAGCTTTGTCGGAACAGAAGAAGCCCCTGTGAAGGAAGTTAACATCAAGGGCGACCTTATCCTCGATTTTGTCACTCTTCGTCTTGCCCCCGGAGGATTTCTTTACACCAACGGATACAATTTTGTCACAGGCAACGGCTTTGATACATACAGCGAAGAGCAGTTCAGACAGGACGATTACAATATCATCACATATCCCAATCCCCCTTCGGTAGCGGCAGGTAACGTCACTGGTGACGTTGCTCTCAGCATCACCGCAGGTACTTACGACTATTTTGCTGCGGGTGCAGTTAATGGTCAGAAGATAACTGCCAACATCTATGCCGTGGTCAACGGCGCAAACGTTGCCACCGCTGTCGGCGGAAATGTTGGTGAAAGTGAATTTAACGGCAACACCAACCTCTCTGTTATAGGAGGCTCTGTAACAACAGTTGTTGCAGGCTCGGCAGGCGGCACAATAAACGGTAACTCGATCACCACACTTTCAGGCGGTGAGATCACCGACGTCGTATTCGGTGCAAAAGAAGGTGCTACCATCAACGGAAACGCTGTTCTTTATCTTGACGGAGCATCTGTGGCAAACAAGATCTCCGCAGGCGCAGGCACAGTTACAGGCAAAAAGATCGTTGTTATGGCAGAAAACGAAAATGCACAGATCGCCGACAATGCGGCAAACGTCATAGTAAAGGTTACAGGCGGCAAATGTGTTCCTCAGTTTGACGGCGCAACCCTTAAAGGCTATCTTATCACCGACAGCTGCGGCCTTCCTGCAAAGTCGGCTACAATAAACGGCGCGGCAGTAACTTCCGACAACGGTGTTTACTCTCTTTCGGACGGGGTTTCGAACGTTGTCGTTACCTCAAACATCACCCTTGCGGTCAACAAGAATGCAAACTACGTTGCAGGTTATGAAGACGGTACCTTCCGTCCTCAGAACAATATGACACGTGCCGAGGCGATCACTCTTCTTTCGCGTCTTATCGTGGACGAAACAAATCTTGCGGGCATTACAAGCTCATATACCGACGTCCCCAAGGGCGCATGGTATGAAAAGTACATCGGCTTCTTTGAGAACATCGGCGTCATCGATAACATTGCCTACGGCTCGACTATTTCTCCCACACAGAATATCACAAGAGCAGAATTTGCAGAGCTTATCTATCGCATTGCCGTATACGGCGATCCTTCGGCTTCCATTAAAGCCGGCGAATTTTCTGACGTCGAAAAGTTTGACAAATTTGCTCCTGCCATCTATTTTGCAGTAGGCAACGGCATCGTAACAGGCTACGAGGACAACACTTTCAAGCCCGACAACAATATCACCCGTGCCGAGGTTGTCACCATGGCAAACCGTTTCCTCGGCAGAACTCCCACAGGCGTTGCCGGCGCAGTTTCTTTCTCTGACAGCACAAACCACTGGGCAAATGGTCAGATTCTTGCCGCGTGCAATCCCGAAGGCGTGGCATGGACAAAAACAGAACCTGCAAAGTACGTTCTTTCGGGTACAAAGACCGAAGATTACGTAAAAGGACTTTACGAGCAGAGCGCAAACCTTTCTGCGCAGGCTATTCGTGACGGTATCGACACCGTTTCGAATCAGATGAAAAAGGATCTGCTCGCCACTCCCAACACGGCAGATCTTTATGCCGACAGAATGACCGGTGTCACATATTACATTTCCGAAAAGAACGGTAACGACGAAAACGACGGAAAAACTCCCGAAACAGCTTTTAAGACTATTGCTGGTCTTAACAAGGTAAACAGATTCCCCAAGCCCGGCACAAGCTTCCTTTTCGAGCGTGGCGGCGTTTATCGCGGCAACCTTTCGGCAAGCGGCAAGCAGATCATCTTTGGTAGCTACGGCGAAGGCGAAAAGCCTGTTCTTATGCAGTCCAAGAGAAACTATGCCGACCCATCCCTTTGGGTGGAGACTGAATGGAAGAACGTTTATAAGTGCACAGAAGCAGTTTCCAACGTCGGCGTCATCGCCTTTGACCACGATATCTATGACTTCTCGGATGCCACATACGACGAGCTTTATGGTCTTATCATGAATAAGAACACCCGCGGATTTGACGGTCCCCACGAGCTTTGCGGCGATCTTCAGTTCTATTCTGTATTGCCGGGCGAAGGATATAACGTAAACGATCTTTATGTTTACAGCACAGAAGGAAATCCCGGCGAAAGATTCAAGTCGATCGAGATTGGCGAAAGGGTTAATATCATCGCAGGTTCGCCCGCTGGCGTTACCATTGACAACATCTCCTTTAAGTTCACAGGCGGCCACGGCGTGGGCTTTGGCACCTGTTCCGACGTAACCGTTACAAACTGCATCTTCTCGTGGCTCGGCGGCTCTGTTCTCAGCCAAAACAACGGCGGAGCAGTTACAAATTACGGCAACGCAGTTGAAATTTACGGCGGATGCGACGGATATTTTGTTGAAAACAACTGGATGTATCAGATCTACGACACAGCTGCAACTCATCAGAGATCGGCTTCAACCGGCAACTGTATCCAGAAAAACGTTCGATACACCGGAAATCTTATGGAATACGTATTCTGGGGTATCGAATTCTACAACTCTCCTCCCACGGCAGATATGCTTGGCGGCGGCAAGGATATCTACACAAGAATAACAGAAGATGTTATTTCGAGATATAACGTTCTCCGCCTTGGCGGTTACGGTTGGGGATCGATCACAAGATTCCGTGCGTCCCAGCTCTATTGCGGTTCCACTCTTTCTGATCAAAAGAACTGTAAGACGGAATACAACATCTTCGACAGAGCCATCAGTGAAGCCGAGTGGACAGGTCTTATCTATCTGCCTTCCAACGCCACAGAAGAACACGACAAGAACATCTATGTTCAGACCATGGGAATGAATCTTGGCAGACTCAAGGGACATGATGCTGTTTGCGATTATGATGCGGCAAGTGAAGTGCAAAGCAGCATGGGCGACAGCAACGCTGTTGTCATCATCATCGACCCTGCACTTGAGCCCGTCGTGATCAACAAACCTGCAGGCCTTGCACCTGCAAGACTTCCGTAATTAAATAAATGATTACAACAAAAACGCGGATCGTACGATCCGCGTTTTTTGTATCCCAAGCGTTTTATCCTATCAAAACGTCGCTTACAAGCATCAGACAGAAGCCGACGAGAAGGGCATATGTTGCGCCTCGTTCGCTTCCGTGGGCGTGGGTCTCGGGGATCATTTCATCGCTGACAACGTATATCATCGTGCCTCCCGCAAAGGCAAGAGCAAAGGGAAGAATGACAGCTGCCACGTTGACGGCAAAATATCCGAGCAGTGTTCCCACCACCTCCACAAGGCCGGTCATCATGGCGATAAAGAAGGTTTTGCCGGGTTTTATTCCAGCCGAAAGCATCGGCGCAATGATGACCATGCCCTCAGGAACATTTTGCAGAGCAATTCCTCCTGCAATAAGAAATGCCTGTGACGCATTGCCCGAGCCAAAACCAACACCTGCGGCAATTCCCTCGGGTAGATTGTGGATGGCGATGGCAAGAACGAACAGCATGACCTTGCCAAGATTTGTGTTTCCGTGCGATTCAATGTCTGCCCCTGCAAGTTTGTGTAGGTGCGGAACGAGTCTGTCGATAAGATTAAGACTTAAAGCTCCTGCAAAAATTCCTACAACTGTGATGATAATTCCCCATTTTCCACCATATTCGAGGGACGGTAGGATCAGTCCCAAAATTGCCGCCGCAAGCATTACGCCTGCTGCAAACGACAGCACTATGTCCGAAAATTTGTGTGACAGGTTTTTAAAGGCAAATCCGATGAGTGCACCGATTATTGTGGCGCCACCCACACCTATTGCCGTCAAAAAAACGTATTCCATTTATATACCTCTTGTACTGCTTATTCTTTCATTGATGGCATTTTTATAATATTCGTCGCAGTGCTTTTTTGTTACAAAGGCGTGCATACCGTCGCCTTCGTCAAAGAAGTTTTCTCCCGTGGCGGCGTCTACTCTTGCTTTTCCCACGGTCATGTTGTAGCCTGCCTTTTCTTCGTCACCGATAACCGCCATGAGCATAAGCATCGGATCCCACGAGCTTCTTCCGTTTTTCGATCCGTGATCGCAAAGAACCTTGTACAAAAGGTCGTCGTGTGCAAGCTCGCCTCCCGAGATCACAGAAACGCCGATCTCAAAGCCGAGAAAAGTTGTGGGGACAGGGCACAGACGGCAAAATATTTCGGCGGCATTGCGCGAACGGGAGGTTTTTTCAAAATTGTGCTCGCGTCCACCCTGCACGTCCCATTTTCCTGCCATCATCCAGATTTTCGAAACCTTTTCTTTCACAAGGTCGTATCCGTTTAATGGCGAAAAACCGTCGGGATGGCTTAAAAGAAGTCCCGAAAGTATCTGGGGAAAGCCGATCTCAACTATCTCCACCTTGCCTGCGGCGCCCGAAAGCAGCTTTCTGTAAAGTCCCACTGCCGACATCGCATCGAAATTTGAAAAATTGGAGTCGGAAAGCTTTGAAAGATTTTTTTGATACGATGGAGTTCCTCCGTAATCGGTGGCATCGTGATCTATGCCGTAGGGAAGGTCAAAAACGCCTTCTGCTTCAAAAAAGTATTTGAGGGATGACACAGAATATTCCATGCATGCGTTGATACCCACGCCAAGAATTTTTATTTCTTCGTTTTTGTGTGCTCTTGCGGCAATGCGCATGGCAACCGCATCATCGCAGTCTGTCCACCAGTCGGTGCCGATTATAAACTCTCTCATTTTTCCTCCTGTAAAAAACTTGTGATTTGATATCTAAATTATATCAGAAAAAAAGAAAAAAACAAGAAGCAATTAAACCGTTTTTGCGTCCTCTTGACGAAAAAAGTTGATTTTTGACAGATTTCAATGTATAATTAAAGAAAAAGTGCCTGTTTTTCGGGCAAAGGGGGCTTTTATGAAAATTCGCTTGCACGACAGACCCGTAAACACCGCCTGGGTGAGGGCTTTGTGGCTTGTTATTGCCCTGCTTCTTCTGGCAGGGGGAATTTTTTCGGTTACCCGACACGAAGAAAATCTCGTTTCGGCATCCAGAATACTTGGCGGCATAATGTTTGCCGCAGGATTCTTGAATTTTTCTGTCTGCGAGGGCAAAAACCGCAAACTCCACGGCGCCCACTGGCTTATGGCAGACGGTCTTGTGGCGGTATTTCTTTCGCTTTTTCCGCTTTTCAATCAAATGACACAGCCGCTTGTGATTCCTTTCTTTTTCGGCGTGTGGGAGCTTGTGTCGGGAATTCTTAAGATAATGGACTCTGCAGAGTTGAAGGCGGAAAAATTGAGATGTTGGATGGGCTTTGCTTTTATCGGCGCTGTCGAGCTTTTGTCGGGCGGAATGTCGATGATAAAGCCTCTTGACGATCTTGTTGGTATAAATAAGGTTATTGCCATCATATTCTTCGTGCAGAGTGCCGGATTTTTCCTTAAGGCGTTGATGGCAAAGGATATAATCACAGAATAAAAAAGAACAGAGGATCTTCATGGGAAAATTTGAATTGCACGTTCACACCAAAGAATGTGATGTTTATGCGGCATCCTGCGCCGCCGATATTGTAAAATTATATCACGATGCAGGCTATGACGGTCTTGTTGTAACCGATCACTACTTCGAATTTTTCAACGATTGGTTTGCAGACGAGCTGAAAGGCATTTCGGCAAGAGATATTGCAAAGCGCAGACTCAAGGGATATTATGAAGCAAAAAACGAAGGCGAAAAGTTGGGTTTTGCAGTTCTCCCCGGTGCCGAGGTCAGATTTGACGGCACGATTAACGATTATCTCATCTACGGAGCAGACGAGGAGTTTTTTCTGTCTTGTCCCGTTCTTAACAGACTTAAAAATCTCGAAGAGTTAAAAAGCGTTTTGCCCGAGGATTCGCTTGTTGTCCAGGCGCACCCATTTCGCAACAAGATGACTGTTTGCGATCCGACGCCGCTTTTCGGTATCGAGGTATATAACGGCGGAACCGAAGCTTTCCGCAATGAGATGGCAGAAATCTTCGCTTCTCATTACGAAAAGGCAATGACCTCGGGCTCGGATTTTCACAGCCCTGCGGCGCTCGGCCGTGGCGGTATTTTCTGCGAAAAGAAGATAAAAAATCAAAAAGACCTTATGGAAGTGCTTAAAAGCGGCGATTATCGCCTTATAAAGGGAGGAGAGATAACGTGAAACTGAAACTTATGACAAGCAATATCTGGGGCGACTATTTCGGAAACCCCGTGGTTGCGCGCGAAGGCGGCCTTGTCGAGACTTACAGCAAACATTCTCCCGACCTCATTGGATTTCAGGAGGTCACGGGCGGATGGTATGCAGGAAAAATGTTTTCGGAATATCTTCCCAAAAGCTACCGTTTTGTCGGCACAGAGCTTGACGGCTGCGAAAACTATGTGCCATTCGTCTTCAAAAAGTCGATTGGACTTTCATATATTGCCAAAGGATATGAGCTTCTTTCCGAAACCCCCGACCTTTCAAAGGCGATAACCTGGGCGGTTTTTGAAAATGGCGAAAAAGAAAAATTTGGCTTTTGTAATACCCATTTTTGGTGGATGGAGGGCGAAGAACACGACGCTATCCGCAAAAAGAATGCCCGTCAGCTTTGTGAGCTTATGAAATATCTTAAAAAGCACTACGAATGTCCGGTTTTTGCCATGGGAGATATGAATTGTGATAGATACGGCGGCATTTTTGAGGTGTATGAGGAATATGGCATAACCCATCTTTCGGACATTGCAGAAAAGGTCGTGGGCAAAGCTTCCTGTCACGGAGACCCCGCTCTTGGCGAGGACGGAAAATACCGCGGCGAAAAGGACAGCCGTCAAATAGAATATTCCATCGACCACATAATTGCCCTCGGCAAGGTTTCTGTCAAAGAATATCTTGTCATCGATGACAAGTGCGCTCTTGACTCCACAGACCATTCACCAATTATGGCAACTGTTGAATTTTGATAAGCGAAAAAAGATCCGTCCCGTTGGGGACGGATCTTTTTATGTTATTTATTATTCTCGTCGTATTTCTGCTTGTCGTTGTTTCTGATCTCAACACGACGGATCTTTCCGTTGAAGGTTTTGGGAAGAGCTGCAACGTATTCGATAACACGAGGGTATTTGTAGGGAGCGGTGTTCTTTTTGACGTAGGTCTGAAGCTCTTTTGTAAGCTCATCAGAGCCGACGTATCCGTCCTTGAGAGCAACGGTTGCCTTGACGGCAAATCCACGCACGGGATCGGGCACGCCCGTTACCGCAACTTCGAATACCGCGGGATGCTCAAGCATAACGCTTTCGATCTCAAACGGGCTGATTCGATAGCCTGACGACTTGATAACGTCGTCATTTCTGCCCACATAGCGGAAAAGTCCGAATTCATCGCGGTAAGCCACGTCGCCTGTGTGGTAGTATCCGCGATAGATGGCACGCTCAGTGTCCTCGGGGTTTGCGTTGTACGAGCGCATAAGTCCACAGGGATGACGGTCGGTGCTCAATGTTCTGATACAGATCTCGCCGTTTGAGCCGTGAGCAGCATTTTCGCCCTCTTCATCAAGGATATGTACATCAAAGCCCGGTACAGGAAGTCCCATGGCGCCCGGGACAGGCTTTGTCCAAGGGTAGATGGTGGCGATACAAAGGGTGGTTTCGGTCTGACCGAAGCCCTCATAAAGCTCAAGACCTGTGGCTTCTTTCCAATTGTTGAATATCTCGGGGCTAAGCGCCTCACCGGCAGTACAGCAATGAGTCAAAGCCGAAAGATCGTAATCTTTCACATTCTGCTGCAAAAGCAGACGGTACATCGTGGGAGGTACGCAGAAGGTAGTTACGCGGTATTTTTCGAGCTTTTCAAGAATGTCTACGGCGTCGAATTTGTCAAAGTCATAGACAAGAACCGCCGATTCACCGAACCACTGACCGTACATTTTGCCCCAAAGCGATTTGAGCCAGCCTGTATCGGAAATGGTGAAATGAAGACCTCCGTCCACAACTCTGTGCCAGAAAACGCCTGTCATGATGTGACCGAGAGGGTAGCGGAAATCGTGAAGCACCATCTTGGGATATCCGTTTGTACCGGAAGTAAAACCGAGGATAGATGTGTCGTTGGCATAGATGGCATCTTTGCCCGTGGGTCGAACCCACTCGTCGGAAGCGTTTGCGACGCCTTCTTCAAAGTCGAGCCAACCGTCGGCTTTTTTGTGGCCAAGAACCATCTTGCGAAGCACTGTTTCGTATTCGTCCTGGCGTTCGTCAAACTGATCTGTGCAGTTTCCGTCACCTGTAAAGATGGCATATTTGATACCTGCCTTGTTGCAGCGATAAACGTATTCCTTGGGGGTGAGCATAAAGGTTGCCTGAACCATAACGGCACCGATCTTGTGAAGAGCAAGAACAGTGTGCCAGAAATAGTGGCTGCGCTTCATGACAAGAAGAACGCGGTCGCCCTTTTTCACACCCAGATAACGGAGATAGTTTGCAACCTTGTTGGACATCTTCATCATGTCTTCAAAAGTGAACTTTATCTCTTCGCCATCCTTTGAAACCCAGACCATAGCGAGCTTGTCGGGCTTTTCAGTGCCGAGAACGTCCATGACGTCATAGGCAAAGTTAAAATCTTCGCTCCATGTGAGCTTGTAGTTTTTCTGAGCGTCCTTGAGGGAAAGAAAATCGTCTCTGTGGGCGCCAACAAATCTTTCATATATTGGCATTGGGTATTACCGTCCTTTCGTAAATAGAAAACTTATTTTACAACGACGGCAATAAACTGTGCAGGCTCGTCACCTGTCACTTTAAGAGCATGGGACACGCCTGAATCAAAGTATACACTGTCGCCGGGTTCGATCTCGTATGAAATATCGCCGATATAGAAAGTCAGCTTTCCCGAAAGGAGATAGTTGAATTCCTGACCCTCGTGGCTGTGAAGCACTGGAGTTTTGTCGTCGGGGTTCACAGTTACGAGGAAGGGCTCGGATTTCTTGTTTTTAAAGGTATATGCAAGGTGCTTGTAGTCGTATCCGTCGTCACGGGTGACAGAAAAGCCCTTGCCTTTCTTTACTACGCAGCAGGTAGAAAGAGTGGGAGACGTGCCGCTAATAATATCCAGCACATCCACGCCGAGTTTTTCGGCAACGTTATATACGAAACTGAATGAAAAGTCAATTTCGCCTTTTTCATATGAGCGATAGGTTTCAATGTCAACGCCGAGTTTTTCGGCAAGCTCAACATCTGTCATATCGCAATCTTCTCGTATGCACGCAATGCGCATACCAATGTCTTTGAGCTGATCGTTCATTGCAACAGCCTCCTTAAAGTATTTTTATGTAAACCTGTGTTTACCGTAGATTATTCGGCGTAGTTATAGCCGAGTTCCAGCGCGCGTCTGTTGGCGCCGAGCATATCCTGTTTTCTTGCGGGTACGACCTTTGCAAGAGCACGGTCGATGTTTTCGAAGGGAATGATGCCCGTCTTCTTGATGAGATAGCCGACCATGATCATGTTTGCAAGGCCTGTAAGTCCGTTGTCAGAAGCAAGAGCTGTGGCAGGAATGTAATATGCCTCAACGTCTGATCTTTCGACCTTTCTGCCGATAAGCGAGCTGTCAACAAAGATCTTGCCACCCGAAACAGTTGTGCTTTCGTACTTGTCAAGGGAGGGAAGATTCATGGCGACAAGACAATCAGGATCGTTTACGATGGGAGAACCGATCTTTGTGTCAGAAAGGATAACACTACAGCTTGCGGTGCCTCCACGCATTTCAGGACCGTAGGAAGGAAGCCAGCTGACTTCTCTTTCTTCAAGAAGTCCTTCGTATGCAAGGAATTTTCCCGAGAAAAGGATGCCCTGTCCGCCGAAGCCTGCAAAAAGTATCTGTGTTGTTGCCATCTTACTTTACCTCACTTTCAGCATATTTATCCTTATATACTCCGAGAGGATAGTAAGGAAGCATGTTTTCTTCAAGCCATGTGAGAGCCTTGTCAGGTGTAAGACCCCAGTTTGTAGGGCAGGTGGAAAGAACTTCAACAAGAGAGAAGCCCTTGCCTTCAACCTGATTCTGGAAAGCCTTCTTGATGGCGGCCTTTGCGGCGCGGATGTTCTTTACGTTGTTTACGGCAACTCTTTCGAGATATGTGGCGCCGTCAACCTGCGAGAGCATTTCACAGACCTTGATGGGGAAACCAACGGTCTTTGTGTCGCGTCCGTAGGGAGAAGTCTGTGTGATCTGACCGGGAAGAGTTGTGGGGGCCATCTGACCGCCTGTCATACCGTAGATCGCGTTGTTTACGAAGATAACGGTGATGTTTTCGCCGCGTGCTGCAGAGTGAACTGTTTCTGCGGTACCGATAGCAGCAAGGTCGCCGTCACCCTGATAGGTGAATACGATGTTGTTTACGGGATCGGATCTTTTTACGCCGGTTGCAACAGCGGGAGCACGGCCGTGAGCCGCCTGAACCATGTCGCAGTTGAAGTAGTTGTATGTGAGAACCGAGCATCCGACAGAGGCAACACCGATGGTTCTGCCACGGATGCCGAGTTCGTCAATAGCTTCTGCCACGAGTCTGTGGATGATACCGTGTGTACATCCGGGGCAGTAGTGCAGAGGCGCATCTGTCAGCGCCTGGGGTTTTGAAAATACAGTAGCCATCAGTTAGCACCTCCGATTTCGTTGGCTTCCTTGATTTTGGAGAGAACGTCGTCTGTGGTATGGATCATACCGCCCACTCTCGAGCAGAGAAGCACAGGCTTCTTGCAACGTGTTGCAAGTTCGATGTCCTCGATCATCTGACCCATGGAAAGCTCGACAGAAACGAACGCCTTTACCTTGTCGGCAGCGTCAAGAAGAGCTTTTTTGGGGAAGGGCCAAAGGGTGATGGGACGGATCATACCGACCTTGATTCCCTGTTCTCTTGCCTTGTCGATGGCGTTCTGGGAAACGCGTGCAGCAACACCGAAAGCAACGATGCAAACTTCTGCATCTTCCATGCGGTATTCTTCGTACATAGCTTCGTTAGCTTCAACCATCTTGTATCTCTCGTAGCGTTCGATGTTGAGCTTTTCGAGAGCTTCGGGCTGGAGACAAAGGGAGTTTACGATATTGGGCTTTCTTTCGCACTTTGTGCCGGTGAGTGCCCAGGACTTGTCGTGCTCGTTGATCTCGCCCTGTTCGAGGCTTACGGGTTCCATCATCTGACCCATGGTGCCGTCAGAGAGGATCATTGCAGGCATTCTGTATTTTTCTGCAAGGTCAAATGCCTTGAAAGTGAGGTTTACCATTTCCTGAACCGATGCAGGAGCAAAAACGAGAAGATGGAAGTCGCCATGACCTGCACCTCTTGTTGCCTGGGAATAATCAGCCTGAGAAGGCTGGATACCGCCAAGACCGGGGCCTCCGCGCTGAACGTTTACGATAAGAGCGGGAAGATCGCAGCCTGCAAGGTAGGAGATACCTTCGCTCTTAAGCGAGATTCCGGGGGACGACGAGGAGGTCATAACGCGCTTGCCTGTGGCGGCAACGCCGATGACCATATTGATGGCGGCGATTTCGCTTTCTGCCTGAAGGAACACGCCGTCGATCTTGGGCATTCTTTTGGACATATATGCCGCAACCTCTGTCTGAGGTGTGATGGGGTAGCCGAAATAGTGACGGCAACCTGCCATGATAGCGGCTTCTGCAAGGGCTTCGTTGCCCTTCATCAAGACTTTATCTGACATTTCTTTTTCCTCCCATATTACTTTTCGACGGTGATAACACAGTCGGGACACATGGTTGCGCAGAAAGCACAGCCGATGCAGGATGCCTGATCTTCAACTGTCGCAGGGTGATAACCCTTGGCGTTGAGAGAGGTCTTAAGCTTCACAATTTTCTTGGGACAAGCGCCAACGCAAAGACCGCAGCCTTTACAAAGGTTTTCGTCAAATGTAACTTTTGCCATAGCTTTTGTTCCTTTCGGTATGTTATGTTTGTTGTTCGGTGTTTATTCCGCCTTCCAGGTCTGGCGGATGTAGAGCTTTATGGGAAAAAGATTTTTGATCTTTCCCGAAAGTTCTTTTTCAAGATCAAAATGAACGCTTGTCATTTTGATGGGAAGTCCTGTTATCTGTGCCACCTCGTTGGCGTACGAAACAGAAGAAAGCACGTCTTCGGCTTTTGTCAGCTCGCCGATGTTCGAGTTGTTGACGATGGCGGTAAAGCGCATTTTTGCCGCTTCTTCGATCTCTCGCATCACCTCGACCGCGCTTTTTGCATCACGGGTCAGAGGTCTGAATTTGTTGATGACAAAAAGCATTTCGTAGTCGTTTTCGGCAACGATGTCGGGAACGTATCTGCCAAGAGCAAGAGCACCTCTGTCATCCCCTCCCACATCGACCACGGCAAATCTTTCCTTGTCGGCCGTCACCGAATAGGCGTCGGCAGGAAGAGCAGGCATATCGACGTTGGAATTTGCATATTCCGATGATATAAATCGGATGCCTGCATCATCAAGGATCTTTTCGCTGTCCTTTGATCTGAAATAGGGGTTTACAATATCAAGGTCGGAGAGAGATACCTTCTTTCCTTCCTTTGAAAGAAGCAGAGCGTAGTTTACGGCAACGTTTGTTTTTCCGCTGCCGTAATGGCCTGCGAATATAGTTATTCTTTTTGCGCTCATTCAACGACCACCGACCATCCGAAGGGGTCTTCAACTGTTCCCCACTGAATGCCTGTGACTGTGTCGTAGATCTTCTGGCTGGTCTTGCCGATGCCGCCGTCTCCGATGGTCATAACCTCGTCCTTGTAACGGAGTTTGCCAACGGGCGAGATAACAGCAGCAGTACCTGTGCCGAAAACTTCCTCGAGCTTGCCGTTCTTCTGAGCTTCGATGAGTTCGTCAACAGAGATTCTTCTTTCCTCAACCTCAAGTCCCCAGGACTTGCAGAGATTGATAACCGAGTTTCTGGTGATACCGGGAAGAATGCTGCCGTTGAGCATGGGAGTTACGATCTTGCCGTCGATCTTGAAGAAGATGTTCATGGCGCCGACTTCTTCGATGTACTTTCTTTCAACACCGTCAAGCCAGAGAACCTGAGAATATCCGTCGTCGTGAGCTTTTACCTGTGCAATAAGGCTTGCGGCGTAGTTGCCGCCTGTCTTTGCAAAGCCCATGCCGCCCTTTACAGCTCTTACATATTCATCTTCGATCCAGATGCCAACAGGTGCAAGACCCGAAGCATAGTATGCTCCGCTGGGAGCAAGAATGATGATGAAGAGGTATGTCTTGGAGGGAGCAACGCCGAGGAACTCGTCGGTTGCAATAACGAAGGGACGGATGTAAAGAGATGTACCCTCTGCAGTGGGGATCCAATCCTCGTCGACCTTAACGAGAGCCTTGATGGCGTCTACGAATACGTCTTCGGGGATCTGAGGAATGCAAAGACGCTGGTTGGAATCGTTAGCTCTCTTTGCGTTCATGTCGGGGCGGAAAAGACGAGCCTTGCCGTCCTTGCCACGGTAAGCTTTGAGACCTTCGAACATTTCCTGACCGTAATGGAATACCATTGCGGAAGGATCAAGGCTGATGGGGCCGTAGGGAACGATGCGGGCATCATGCCAGCCCTGTCCCTCTGTGTAGTTCATCACAAACATGTGATCGGTAAAAGTTTTGCCAAAGCCGAGCTTCGTTTCGTCGGCGGGTTTTGCCTTGGGGGTAGTTGTTTTTTCGATTCTGATATCGATCATTCTTTTTTCCTCCGAAATAATAAAAAGCTTGCAGCTAAATGCCGCAAGCCTTAAAAATTACTTTTTATCCGCAAGGGACAGACACAAGTAACTTTTTCGGTTTTATGCACGACAAATAGCGCTATGAGTATTGCTGGAAATAATCACTCCGTATGCAATAATAATAGCGATAATAAGACCGTTGCAAATTATGCCGAAACCGGTTGCTGATGCCATCATTTTTGGAATCTCCTTGCTTAATTATGTCGATTATTATATCATCCAAAACGGCATTTGTCAAGTAAAAAGTCGATATTTTTTTAAAAATTCACATTTGTTTTATATTTTTGGCTTTTATTTGACAGAAAAAGATGTTGACAAGGATTTGGAATGGTAATATAATCTAAATATATCTATAAAAGGAAGACAAATTTCCTTAGGAGGTAGAAAAATGAAAAAATTTTTGTTGCCTGAAAATTGTAATTTTTATAAAGCAAATCTCCATAGCCACACCAGTTGGTCAGACGGATATGTTTCGCCCGAGGAAATGAAGAAGATTTATAAGGACAACGGCTATTCTGTCATTTCTTTCACAGACCACAACGGACTTTTCAGCCATTACGAGCTTGACGACGAAGAGTTTCTTACCATAACGGGCTTTGAGGTGGATTTCAACCGTCCCCACGGCAATGACTATGCTGACTGCGAGACCGCCCATTTCTGTGCCTATCCGAGAGACCGCGAAAATTTTACCCAGCCCGGTCTTGACGTAGACTACCGCGTTCCCAAGATGCGCTGGTCGGTGGACGAGGACAAGCGTGCCCTCATGCGTCCCGACGGAGAAGCTTTTAACAGAGGCGATTATTCTGCAGAAAATATTAACGCTTGTCTCAAGATTTTGCGTGACAAAAACTTTATTGTCACATACAACCACCCTTGCTGGTCTGTCGAGAATTATCCCAAGTACATAAGATATACCGAGATCGACAACCTTGAGGTTTACAACCACGGTTGTTTTGTTGGAGGCTGGGACGAGCATTGCGGTCACGTTTATGACGATTTTCTCCGCGAGGGCAAGATGATAAAGTGCGTTGCCACCGACGACAACCACGGTCCCCATGATATGTGCGGCGGATTTACCATGTTCTGCGCCGAAAAACTCACCCACGAAGCTATAATCGACGCCTTTGACAAGGGCAATTTCTATTGCTCCACAGGCCCCGAGATCACTTCTCTTTACGTCGAGGACGGCAAGATCCACATTGAAACCAAAGAAAAATGCGACATCATCCGTCTTGTCACCGGTCACAGACGCGCTTCGCTGGTCAGAGGCGAGGATCATGCAAGCTTTTCTATCCATCCCGATTGCAAATACGTCCGAATTGAAGTGGTGAACGGTATTTACAGAGCATATACCAATGCATATCCCGTAAGCACTCTTTTGGCAGAATAAAACACAAGCGGCAGATGATCTTACCATCTGCCGCTGTTTTATTTGTTCTTTATCGTCGAAGGGCTTTGCCCGTACATGGTCTTGTAAAGCCTGTAAAAACCCGAATAATCGCAGAATCCGCTCATTTTAGATGCATCGGCAAGCGACATTCCGTTTCGGATATATTGCCTCACCCGGGACATCCTTTTTTCGGTAATATAACGGTAGACAGAAATATTAAGCTCTTGTCTGAATCTGTGAGACAGGGATGAGACCGATACCCTCGAAGCCTTTGCCACTGCGGCAAGGCTGAGTTCTCCCGAAAGGTTTTCGTCGATATATGTTATTGCTTTTTGTGTCAGCTCAGAAACTTCCGTGTATTTTTCGGTGGGTTCAAACGTTTCAAGTCTTCGACCTATAAGCAGCTGTTTTGCAGCGCTGTCCAGCAAAATTTCTTTTTCTTTTTGCGAAAGCCCTCCGTCACAAGCTTTTCGCAGGGTCGCAAATACAGAAAGGATTTCTTCCGACGGCCGAGGGAAAACCATTATCTCGCTCATCACGTCATGTACAAGATGCGACACCCCGTCGCTTTCGGTAAATCCCAAAATACAGCGGAGATAGCTGTCGCTATCGGTAACGTGAAATTGATGAAACGTTTCCTTCGGCACAAAAACCACAGTGCCGGGGGAAAGTACAAGGCGTATTTTTTCGGAAATAAGTTCCGAATGCCCTTCGAGAAAAAGCACAATTTCGTAATAGTCATGAAACTCTTTTCCGCTGACAGCGGGCTTTCCTCTGGCGTATTTGAAATGACATCCGTCTGCAAAGATATATTTTTCGAAAAGATCAGCCATATTTTTTCCTTTGCTTAACATTTTACTCTATGCCGTGTATTATAACTCATATTTGCAAGAATTACAATGTTTTTGACAAAAATTGCAATTGTATTATATAATATTGCAATTTATAATATAATTATCATCCACTGAAGGTCGTGATTTTTTTGAACATACTGCGCGAAAGAATGAAAAAAGGCGAAAAGCTGTGCGGAACCATCGTCAGCTTCACCGATCCTGCGCTGTGCGAGGTTTTCGGTAACATCGGATATGACTATATCTGGATAGACACCGAACACCCGTACACCTCGTTCAAAGAAGTTCTTTGCCATCTGAACGCCGCCCGTTCCACCGGAACTCCCGCCATCGTGCGCGTTCCGCAAAACGATCTGACCTCCACAAAAAAGATACTTGAAATGGATCCCGACGGTATTATTTTTCCGATGGTACATTCGGCAAAAGAGGCAGAAGAACTTATTAAGATGACCCTTTATCCGCCACTTGGCAACCGCGGCTTCGGTCCCATGCGTGCCATAAAATACGGCGCTGTCGATGCAAAGGAATACACCGATAAAATAAGCCTTGATCTTGTGCGCTTTGTGCAGATAGAGCACATTGATTTTATAAACGATCTTGAGGAAGCGGTGAAAAACCCCTACATCGACGGCTACATTATCGGTCCAAATGATCTTTCGGGATCTATGGGACTTATGTGCGACGTGACAAACGAAAAGGTTACGCAGGTGGTAAAAAAAGCAATAAAGATACTTCGCGATCACAAGAAATACGTCGGGCTTGCGGTGGGTCATGCCCCCGAGACAATACGCTATTGGTCGCAGTTCGGAGCCGATATGATGACAACAGGCGCCGACTGGAACTTTGTTTATGACAAGGGCTGCGAAAACCTGAACAATCTTCGCAAATATCACCTCGGCAACGATTGAAAGGAGAAATTCTTATGGCATTTGAGATCAAAAGAAAAAATTACACAGTTCGTCTTTCCGACCCCATACTTTACGTAGACAATGAAAGCCGCAAAAGAAGCGGACATATGACACACGCCATGGTGGAATATGCCCCCGGCAAGGTCATTGACTTCAACGCCAACTGCTCCGCGGTAAGACACAATGGCCATTCGACCTACGGCTGGGTGGAATATCGACTTTCCGAGGACTCGGGCGAAACGTTTTCCGAGATACACGATCTTCCTTATGCCTACGAAAGCTTTACCGACGGTCTTCAGATGATCTCGGTCGAAAAAGCCGTTGGCTGTGACAACGGAAGAATAGTAGCGCTTTGTCTTCGCAACGATCCCGTTTCGGTGTGTCAGCCTTGGAACACTCCAACCGCTGTCTACAGCGACGACGGAGGAAAGTCGTGGAGCGAACCTTATGAAATATCGCCCTATGCAGGCAGAATTTATGACGCCGTATATCACAAGGGTATCATATACTTTCTGGAATTTTGCAACCCCGGAGACGGATTTTTCTGCGGCGAAAAGGAAGAACACGTTTACCGCATCTACAGAAGCGTTGATGACGGCATAACTTTTGAAGAAGTATGTGTCGTTCCTGTTCCTTCCATGGGCAGAGGCTACGGCGCGATGATCTTCGACGAAAAGGACGATCTTCATGTTTATGCCTACAACGTAAACGACGAGCGCCATATGGACCACATCATAAGCCACGATTGCGGAATCACCTGGGACGAGCCTTCCACCTGTTATCTTTCCATCGGTATAAGAAATCCACAGGTTGCCATAATTGATGGTATCTTCATTCTCCACGGCAGAGCCGAAAATGTCAGCGGATTTGCCCTTTACTCCTCCGAGGATGGGTCAATTTGGGAAGATGGAACATATATCGGCCAAAGCCGCGGCGGATGCTATTATTCAAACAACATCGTTTTGAAGGATAAGGACGGTTCAAACCGTCTTCTCATCCAATATTCCGACCTTTATTCAGGAGATGCGGCGGTAAATGTATATCACGCATGGCTGAAAGTCGAAAAATAAAATTTGCGGGGACGGCATTTGCCGTCCCCGATTTGTATTGTTTTTTGTTTTTCAAAAAGAAGGTATGCATAAAGAACGTGCTTCTTTATGCATTTTCTTTTTCGTATATTCTTTTGTAGATAAAGACCGCCACAACAACTGCCGTGATACCCGAGATCAGTTTTCCTGCAATCATGGGGAAAATGTATCTTTGATCGAAGGCAAGGGTGAAAGCAAGATGTCCTGCCGCCACAAAGGCACCTGAGACTGTAAATGCACAGTTGAGCACAATGCCCTTTTTGTCCATTTTTTTCGTCATTTCATAGGTGGTAACACTGGTGGCAAGGCTTGAAACAAAGCCCATGGCGGAAGTCTCGTTTATCCCCATTGCGCCACCGAGTTTTTTCAAAGGTTTGGAGATCAGCTTTGATATGATGTGTACCAGCGGAAAGGCGCCGCTCATTACGATAGAGGCGTTGACGCATACCATGGCGGCGTTTTCCATCGTTTCAAGTCCCGACAAAAAGTTTTCAAAGGGCATCATAAAGTTGCCGATGGCTCGGACAGTTTCGTTTTCCGACGCAACCATGCCGGGAAAATCAAAGAGAAAACCGATTCCGCCGACCACAAGGCCCACAGTTATGATGGCTTTCATAAAAAATCCGAAGCCGCTGAAAATCTTTACGCAAACGTTCGGGGCAAGAAGAAGTCCCACCGCAATTATCATCGAAAGCACGAAGGGAATGGCAAGGTCGATAAGTATCACAATAACAGGAAGTCCCACCATCAGTCCCGCAACAAAGCAGCCGATGGGAATGGTGACCATGCCGCACAGAAGACCGACAAGCAGCTCTTTTCTGTTTTCCTCGTCCACGGCACCCAGGGCGTAAGGAATGGTGAATGAAATGGTACAGCCGAGCATAGACGAAACCACAAGGGCGTTGAAAAGACCGATGCTCTCGTTTTTTGCCACCTCGGCGGCAAGGGGAGCGCCGCCCATATCATTTGCAAAAAGGGATGCAGGGATTATCGACGGGTCGATGTGAAGTCCCGAATATATCGCGTCAAAAAGAGGCTCGAGAAGATCGGCGATAAAGGGGGATATGATTATCATACCTGTCATCGAAAGCATCATGTTTCCGATAAGCATAAAGCCCTTGTCGAACTCTTTGCCAAGACCCATTTTGTTTCCGATAATGCGGTCGAAGCCTGCGATTATCGAAAAAAGAGCCATTATAACTGTCACAATATTCATTGATAACCTCGTTTTTTATAATTCTACGGCGCAGAAGCCGGAATCTTTAAGAATGTATCTTTCGGTAAAACCGCACTCTGCAAGAAGCTCACGAGCTCCGTCAAAACCGCAGTCAAGAAAATTCTTGTCGTGGCAATCCGAAGATATGATCGCACCAAATCCAAGAGCTTTAAGCTCTTTAAGAATGGATTTTTGCGGATAGGGTGTTGTTCTGTATTTCCTTGAAATAGCACCGGTGTTTACCTCGAAAAACGGGATTTTGCCGGCAAGGGCGTGGGCGGCAGAAAGAGCCGCATCACGGTAGATTTTTGACTCTGTGTCAAAAAAGTTTTCGTTTTCGCAATGTTTTGTTATAAGGTCGAAATGACCGATGATGTCAAATTTGCCGTACCGCGGAAGCTGCGAGAGATATTCGTAGTAGGTCACGGCGTATTTCATGCCGTCGCCTGAAAATTCTTCGTCAATGACCTTTTTCACCATTTGAGCGTTGCGGTCAAAACCAACGTATCTGTCGCCGAATTTAAAATAATGCACCGAACCGATGAGATAATCATATCCGTCCATGGGCGGATTTGAAAGCATTTCGACCTCAAGACCGCAGTAAAGCTTTATTTTTTCTGCATATTTCTTTTTGAGCAGCGCCACACTTTCGCGATAAAGCAAAACGCCTGTGGGTGAAACCCCTACCGTTGGCGAAAAGAACATTGGTGAATGGCAGGAAAAACCGAGAGAATCAAAACCCTTTTCAATGGCGGCAAGCACCATTTCCTCTGTCGAGTCGGCACCGTCGCAATAGCGGCAGTGGGTGTGCAAGTTTTGAAGATCTTTCATCAGTTCTTTTTCTCCTGCACTGCGGCAAGCTTTGCTTCACGGCGCTTCTTGACCTCTTCGGACATGGGCTTGATATCGCCTGCGGCGGTAAGAGCCATCTTTGTAAACATAGGACCAAAGAGCTCATAGATAAGTACCGCAAAAAGTGTTATGTTACGGATAAGAGTTCCCTGTCCCGGCAGCTGGCTTGCGGCGATGGTACACATTCCCAGCGCAACACCCGCCTGGGGCAGAAGGGTAATACCGAGATATTTGCAGATAGAGGGCGAACACTTTGCCGCCTTTGCGCTGACAAAGGTGCCGCAATATTTTCCGAGAGAACGGAAGAGAATGTAAATGATGCCGATAACAACGATCGCCCAGTCGGCAAAGACCGAAAGCTCAAGTTCTGCACCGCTGACAACGAAGAAAACGGCGAAAAGGGGCGAGGTCCATTTGTCGGATGCCGCCATCAGATCGTGGGACAGCGAGCAGGTGTTGCAAAAAACAGTGCCGAGCATCATACAGGTGAGAAGCGACGAGAAGGAGATCTCGATCGAACCGATATGAAATTCTAACATCGAAAGGGACGCGGTGATAAACACCATGCCGATGGTAAGATTAAGACGGTTGGTGTTGGAGTTGAAAAGCTTTTCGAGCTGAGTGAGAAGCCAGCCCATAACTGCGCCGAGAATAAGCGAAAGAGCGATCTCGATAAGAGGATTGAGAACAATCGAGATTATATCCACTGTGCCTGAAACAAGGGTCTTTGAAATACCGAACGAAACGGCAAAAACGATAAGGCCGATGGCATCGTCGAGAGCAACGATGGGAAGAAGAAGTCGGGTCAAAGGACCGTCTGCCTTATACTGACGAACGACCATAAGGGTTGCCGCGGGGGCTGTTGCCGTGGCGATGGCGCCAAGGGTAAGAGCCTGGGCAAGGGAGAGCTTTCCGGGCAAAAGCATGATGAGTCCCACAAGGGCAAGGTCAACAAAAAGTGTTGCGGCAAGTGCCTGGAAAATACCGATTATAAGAGCCTGTTTGCCCGTTTGCTTCAACTCGTCAAGACGGAATTCGTTTCCGATCGAAAAAGCGATAAAGGCAAGAGCCACTTCTGAAATAAGAGCAAGGCTGTGCACGGCGTCTGCCGATGTGAAGCCCAGACCTTCGATTCCGCATGCGCCGAGGCAATAAGGACCGACAAGAACGCCCGCAATAAGATATGCCGTTACCGACGGAAGCTTGAGCGGCTTGAAAACACGGGTCATCAGAAGACCTGCGATAAGTGCAATAGATACAGATAAAAGTGTGTTCAAAGTAACATCCTCTTTCTTTGCAAAATTTCGTACGCTGTCTAGTATACAACCTAAGAGAGAAAAAAGCAAGAGGAAAAACGAAAAAAATCTTATTTTCGACAAAACTTACATATTTGTATTTATATAATACGCAAAAACAGTAAAAATGGCGAGTTTTAAGATGTAAAATACTTTTTTGAAAAATTTCGGAAAAGCTATTGACAAATACTGTATTATACTGTATTATCTGTAGTAGTACAGTTAATACACGGAAAGGAGAAAGCGATATGTTTCAGCTCGATTTCAAAGACCGCCGACCGATCTATGAGCAGATAAAGGAAAAAATGAAATTTCTGATCATCGGGGGCGCCATGAAGGAAGGCGAAAAGATTCCCTCTGTCCGCGAGCTTGCCGTCAGCATGGCGATAAACCCCAATACGATACAGAAGGCGTACAAAGAGCTTGAAAGCGAAGGGTATATCTACTCGATGGCGGCAAAGGGATATTTTGTGACCCCGAGAGAATCAACCGATATCGGCAAAAACGCCGAGCTTCTGGCAAAATTTTCCGACACGGTACGCGAGCTTATGTACCTTGGAAAAACAAAGAGCGAGCTTTCGGACATTATAAACAGCATCTACAAAGGAGGAACAAACGATGGCAATGATAACTGCTGAAAACGTGACCAAGCGTTTTGGAAACAATATCGCCCTTGACGGACTTTCGATCAACGTTGAAAAGGGTTCTGTCTACGGTCTTGTGGGGCCCAACGGCGCAGGAAAGACCACCTTTATCAAAGTGCTTATGGGCGTGTGGCGTGCCGACGATGGCGACATTATGCTTGACGGCGAAAGGATATATGAAAATGAAAATGCAAAAAGAAAGATAGTATACGTATCTGACGATCTTTTCTTCTATCCCGCCTACACTGTGGCACAGACAGCAAAAATGTATTCCGAGATATACCCTAATTGGGATGGTGAGCTTTTTAAAAAGCTGGGCGAGATATTCAAGATCGATCTGTCGCGAAAGGTGATAAGACTTTCAAAGGGTATGCAGAAGCAGGTTGCCTTCTGGATCGGCATTTCCTGCCGTCCCGAGGTGCTTATACTCGACGAGCCGATCGACGGGCTTGATCCTGTTATGCGCCGAAACACCTGGCGCCTTATTCTGTCGGAGGTGGCAGAGCGCGGAATGACGGTTCTTATCTCCAGCCACAACCTGCGCGAGCTCGAGGATGTGTGCGATCATGTGGGCATCGTTTTCAAGGGCAAGACGGTGATCGAAAAATCTCTTGACGACGTAAAGGGTAATATCCATAAGATCCAGCTTGCATATAACCTCAGCGACGGCGAATACGAAAAGAAGCTGGAGCAGATACGTTTGTCTTTGGATATTCTCCACGAAAGCCGCATTGGCAGCGTTTCGTGCCTTATCATCAAAGGGGACACCGAAAAGGTGAAGGAAACGATATACGCCACCTCGCCTGCAATTTTGGATATTATCCCCCTGACACTTGAAGAAGTATTTATCTATGAATTGGGAGGTATGGGTTATGAATTCGAAAACATCCTTATTTGACAGAATTTTCTCAAAAGCTCTCATAAAAGCCGATATCCGCAACAACTGGATGTGGTCGGCGGTGTTTTTCGTTGTTCTCATTCTCAACGTAATGAGTCTGCCTAAAGGCTACGGCTATTCTTATTTCAAACCTCAATATACCTATTTTATATCGTTTTTCGGCATTTCTTTCTTCTTTGCTCTGCTCTTCGGACTTTTTGTGGGCACAAGACTTTTTTCCTATCTCAACAAACCGAATTCGGTTTCGTGCATGCACGGTTTGCCCTATTCGCGAAGAAAGCTTTATTTTTCGCGGCTTGCTTCGGGATTTGTCCTTATCGCAACCCCCGTTTTTGTCTCGACACTGGTGCTTTCTCTTAATTCTTTGGGAAACGTCTATGTTTCGGGCGGTTATATCTCCGCGTACATGGGCATTCTTCTCATCTATGCTTTTCTTGCGTTTGCCATTGCCTGCTTTGCCATGACGGTGTGCGGAAACGTGGTGGTATCCACCCTGTTTTCGTCGGCAATCGCCATCATGCCTGCGGCGCTTCTGGTATTTTATTTCGCACTTTGCCATAACAACATCTACGGCTATACTTCGGATGCTTGGATACTCGAAAAGATCATCGAATTTCTTTACGTTTTCCCCGAAGCTCTTTTCCCGTGGCGTTTTGCCGTGTATCTCGGCTTTATGCTCGTTTTTCTTGTGGCGGGATTTTTCGTTTACAAATTCCGTCCGCTCGAAAACTGCGAGGAGGTAGTTGCCTTCAAAAAGCTCCATGGACTTTTTATCTACGCCGTCGGACTGGTCTGCGGCATGATCAGCTATCTTTTCTTCTTCGGAGTTATGGAGATAAAAAATCCTGTGGGAATGTTGCCGCTGGGCATCATCGGCGTTGTCGTTTCGACCATGATCGCAAAAAAGAGCGTGAATCTGCGCGGAACGCTGAAATATGTTCTCGTCTTTACGGCGGCGGTGCTTGCCGTTTCGGCCACCTTTGCCTTTGACATTTTCGGCATCGAAAAACGCGTGCCAAAAGCGAACGAAGTGGAATACGTTTCTGTTTATCCGCACTATTACAGCACGTATGACAACTTTGTCCGCCTCACAGAGGCAGATTATCAGATCGAAGATCCCGAGGATATCGAAAAGCTCCGTGCTCTGCACAAGGCGTATATTTCGGACAAAAACTTCGACAGAACAACAGAAAAGTACCATGTTGAGGACAGTTTCATCTTCACCTACCACCTCAAAAACGGCTCGACCCTTGAAAGAGTGTACAATTTCCTTTCTGACGAAAACTACGAGAAATATATGATCCCTGTCCTCAATATCGACGAGATCAAGGCAGACCGCTATCCGCTGATCGACACCACCGACAAGGAGCTTTTGTCTGTGACGGTGGTTGATGACCGTATAAAACGCCACGAAAGCTACTTTGGCGGACAAAGCAGCGAGGCACAGGCGCTCTTTGAGGCGATAAAAAAGGATCTGGAAAGATTGCCCTACGAACAGTTGGTTTCGTCAAGCGACCTTTATATTTCGGTCGAGTATTACGTTCCAGGTTATTATGTTTCGTATCCTGAGCGCAAGCTCACCAACGACGAAAAGATGGAGCACAGAACACGCCGTTCGGTATATATCAACCAAAACTTCACCGAAACCCTTAAGGTTTTGAAAATGATCGGTGTTCCCGAAGTGTACGATGAAGATCTCGAAAATATCGGCGCTGTTATTGTGAGATTCGATGATTCTCGCAAAGAGTCGGCGGTGGAGTACAGTGAACAGATAGCGAAGGGCTTTGGCGAGGTAACGGGACTTCGCGTTACCGACCGCGAAACTGTCGCAAAGATATATGACCTTTGCCGACTTGGAATTCCCACCTATCACACAGTTGATGAATCAGCCGAAAAGATTGTGGGGATCGAATATATCTTCGTTGACGAACAAGACAACTATCTTTGGTCGAAGTATATCGAACATCTGACCGATGAGATACCGGAGTTTTTGAGGAGGTAACACGATGAAAAAGAAGCTTGCCATAACCTTATCCGCGGTTATTGTACTGATACTTGCCGCAGTGGCGATATTCTTTGTTATAACAGGCGCTCCCTTTGAAAAGGAAAATGCGAAACAGGCGATAACCGAATATGTCAAGGACACATACGGACTTTCGGTAAGCTCCTTTGAGAGTATAAATTTAAGTGTCAACGCCGATCAGAATGTGGGCACCGTGATAACCGAGGAGCTTTCTTTTCCGTTTGATGTATATTTTTCCCGATCCGATTACAGAATCTGGAAAGACACTCTCCTGACAAATACCGCCTGTCATCAATTACAGGTGCTTGCCGATAATGCTTTCGGTAGCGGAATTGCAACTGTGTTTCTTGACTACGTTGACCCGTCAAATACGGCAATATCCTATTCGCAGATACTTTCAGAAGCGTCGCTTGTTTTCGATATTCCCGATCTGCACTATTATTTTGTCATTCGCGATATTGACCCGAGGTATTCAGACGGCCCCGATCTTGTCGGCAAGATCGCAGATAACTTCGATCCCGAATACACAAGGTTCGAATTTACCGATTACTTGGGCGAACAGATCAAGGCAGTTATCGACAGGGACGATTTTGATAATATTCGCCATCCTTTCCGCGTTGCCGACCCCGAGAACGCGCAGCGCCTTGATCTTGATCTCGAAAAAGCCCTTGCAGAGGAAGACATCGACGATCTTGTGCTTTCCATTTACACCATCGAAAACGGTGTACGCTTCCGCATACCTCCCGATATGAATGTTCTCCGAGGAAATTATGAATACAAAAAAGAAATAACGGGCGATGCTCTTGCAGAACATCTTGATCTTTTTTACAAGGTCAAGGGAGCAGCTCTTGTGCCGTACAAGTCGGGGGGAGGACTCTACGCCTTTGTCGGTTACTTTCTTGAAAGCAGAAAAAACGGGGTCCTTCTTGAAGTCGGTTATCTCTGTTCGCCAAAAACCATTCAGGTAAATGGCGTTGAGGTTCTCGACTCTCCGATACTTTCCGATATATTTTACACTTTTGCCACGCCTGAAATGATTGCAGATCAGAGCCAAAATGTAGATCTGAAGCGTCGGCTTGTAAGCGCGGAGGCATTTAAGGCGGTGGAGGAAGCTGAGGAATCGGCATCGGAATAGACTGAAATAACAAAAACTACGGGTCTGCCCCTTGTGGGCAGGCCTGATTTTTTGCCTCGTCAATATACACAAAAATTTCCCATCCAATTTGTCATAGCCAACAAAAACCTTGATATACAATGGTTTTTGAAGGGGTGCGGCACACAATATCTTGTGAAAAATACAAGAAAAAACACAATATATTGTGATTTTCCTATTGACTTATCACAAAATGTATGATATACTTACAAGGCAACTCGGAAATTGGGAGGTGAGCAAAGTGGAAAACGAAAAGCTTAACATCAGCATAAAAGGCTATCAGAAGCTGACGCTTCTTGATTATCCCGGCAAGGTCGCCTGCACCGTTTTTACGGGCGGATGCAATCTGCGCTGCCCCTTTTGTCACAATGCGGGCATCGTAAGGGACCCCACGGGAACCGAAGATATGCTGAACGAGCTTCTTTCCTACCTTTCAAAAAGAAAAGGCATTCTCGACGGCGTTTGCGTCACGGGAGGCGAGCCTCTTCTGCAGCCCCACCTTTCAGAATTTCTTTCAAAGCTTAAGGAAATGGGGTATTCGGTAAAGCTTGACACCAACGGAAGCTTGCCCGAAAAGCTCTGTACGATCCTTGATGCCGGCCTTGTGGACTACGTGGCGATGGATATAAAATCCTCCCCCGAAGGCTACGAAAAGGCAAGCGGCAGCGAAATTCCCTTTACCACCTTTGCAAAGAGTATGGAGATAATCCGCGCTTCGGGGGTCGAATACGAATTCCGCACCACCGCGGCAAAGGGAATACACGAAATTTCCGATTTCGAAAAAATTTCCTTTTTGCTTCATCCCGATGAACAGTATTTTATCCAGTGTTTTGTCGATTCGGGAAACATTCTTTCAGACATCTGCTCTCCCTTTGAGGGTGACGAGCTGAAAAAAATTCTCGAAAAAGTAAAAAAACGTGTCCCCCGGGCGGCTTTGCGGGGAAAAGAATAAGTTTTTGAAAATAATAACATAAAAAAGGAGAAACTTTATGTATCGCGTTACAAAAAGAGACGGCAAAATTGCCGATTTTGACATTGCAAAAATATCCGACGCCATCAGAAAAGGCTTTGAAGCGTGCGAACGCCAGTTCAACGACAACATCATCGATTTCCTTGCTCTCAAGGTAACCTCTGATTTCGAGCCCAAGATCGAAAACGAGCTTGTTGCCGTCGAAGACATTCAGGACAGCGTTGAAACAGTTCTTGTTCAGGCAGGCTATGCCGACGTTGCAAAGGCATACATCCTCTACCGCCGCCAGCGCGAAAAGCTCCGCAACCTCAAATCCACCATCCTTGACTACAAGGAGCTGGTTGACCAGTATGTAAAGAGCATTGACTGGCGTGTAAAGGAAAATTCCACCGTTACCTATTCGGTCGGCGGACTTATCCTCAACAACTCTGGTGCCATCACCGCAAACTACTGGCTTTCCGAAATTTATGACGATGAGATCGCACAGGCTCACAGAAACGCAGATATCCACCTCCACGACCTTTCGATGCTCACAGGTTACTGTGCAGGTTGGTCGCTCAAGCAGCTTATCGAAGAAGGTCTCGGCGGTGTTCCCGGAAAGATCACCTCTGCCCCTGCAAAGCATCTTGCAACTCTCTGCAACCAGATGGTAAACTTCCTTGGTATCATGCAGAACGAATGGGCAGGCGCACAGGCATTCTCGTCGTTCGATACCTACCTTGCTCCCTTTGTAAAGGCTGACAACCTCAGCTACGACGCGGTTAAGAAGTGCATCGAATCGTTTATATACGGCGTAAACACTCCCAGCCGTTGGGGTACACAGGCTCCCTTCTCTAACATCACCCTTGACTGGACCGTTCCCCATGACCTTGAGGATGAATATGCCATCATCGGCGGCAAGCGCGTAGACTTTAAGTACGGCGACTGTAAAAAGGAAATGGACATGGTCAACCGCGCATTCATCGAGATCATGATCGAGGGCGACGCCCACGGCCGCGGATTCCAGTATCCTATCCCCACATATTCCATCACCCGTGATTTTGACTGGTCCGAAACCGAGAACAACAAGCTTCTCTTTGAAATGACCTCCAAGTACGGCACACCTTACTTCTCCAACTATGTAAACAGCGACATGGAACCCTCTGACGTGCGCAGTATGTGCTGCAGACTCCGTCTTGACCTTCGCGAGCTCCGCAAAAAGTCGGGCGGCTTCTTCGGAAGCGGAGAAAGCACAGGTTCTGTCGGTGTTGTTACCATCAATATCCCCAGAATCGCATACCTTTCCAAGACAAAGGAAGAATTCTTTACCCGTCTTGACAGAATGATGGACATCGCGGCACGTTCGCTCAAGATCAAGCGTACCATCATCACAAAACTTCTTGACGAAGGACTTTATCCTTACACCAAGAGATACCTTGGTACATTCAACAACCACTTCTCGACCATCGGTCTTGTGGGTATGAACGAAGCAGGTCTTAACGCTTGCTGGATCAAGGCAGATATGACAAGCGATGCAACACAGAAGTTCTCGCAGGAAGTTCTTAACCACATGCGCGAGCGTCTTTCCGACTATCAGGAAATGTACGGCGACCTTTACAATCTCGAAGCGACCCCTGCAGAGTCCACAGCTTTCCGTCTTGCAAAGCATGACAAGAAGCGCTATCCCGATATCATCTGCGCAGGCGAACCTGACGGAACGCCTTACTATACAAACTCGTCTCATCTCCCTGTTGGCTACACAGAAGATATCTTCTCGGCTCTCGACGTTCAGGACGAGCTCCAGACTCTTTACACCTCGGGTACTGTTTTCCACGCATTCCTCGGCGAAAAGCTTCCCGATTGGAAGGCTGCGGCATCCATTGTCCGCAAGATCGCAGAAAACTACCGTCTGCCTTACTACACCCTTTCTCCCACATACTCTGTATGTAAAGAACACGGCTATCTCGCAGGCGAACAGTTCTCTTGCCCGCACTGCGGCAAGGAAACCGAAGTTTACAGCCGTATCACAGGTTACTATCGCCCTGTAAAGAACTGGAACGACGGTAAGGCGCAGGAATACAAGGAAAGAAAGACCTACGACATCGCAAACTCGGTTCTCACTCACGAAGGACCCGTTATGGGCAACAAATCCGATGACGCTTGCTGTGCAGGCACTCTTTCGGACGGTGTATATCTCTTTGCCTCGGCAACCTGTCCCAACTGTAAGATCGCAGAAGCTCTGCTTTCCAAGGCAGACATTGCATACACCAAGATCCTTGCTGAAGAAAACGTTTCTCTTGCAGAATCGTTTGGAATCAGACAGGCTCCCACCCTTGTCAGCATCAACGGCGGCGAAGCAGAAAAGTTTGTTTCTGTTCCCAACATCAAAAAGTTTATCACAGCAGTAAAGCCTGCCAACTGATAGGCGGAGGAAACTTTGATGCATGATATCATAATCGTCGGCGCAGGCCCCGCGGGACTCACCGCGGCGGTCTATGCGCGCCGTGCAAATAAAACAGTTCTTATCCTCGACAAAGCCGCTTTCGGAGGTCAGATCACATTTTCTCCCAAGGTCGAAAACTATCCCGGTTTTGAATCGATAAGCGGCAGCGAGCTTGCAGACAAAATGGTCGAGCAGGTGCTTTCGCAGGGGACAGAGGTCGAGATAGAAAACGTTGTCGAAATTGTAGACGGCGATACAAAAAAGGTCATCACAGAGGACGGCAACGAATACGAGTGCAAATCGGTTATTCTTGCCTGTGGCGCAAAGCACAGACACCTTGGCCTTGAAAACGAAGAAAGATTTATCGGCGACGGCATATCCTTCTGCGCTGTTTGTGACGGTGCTTTTTATCAGAACAAAACGGTTGCTCTTATCGGCGGCGGAAACTCGGCGCTTCAGGAAGCCATACTTCTTTCCGAAAGCTGTAAAAAGGTTTACGTCGTGCAGAATCTCGATTTTCTCACCGGTGAAAAGCGCCTGGAAGAGATTCTTCGCAAGCGCGGAAACGTTGAGATAATCACCGGCACCGTTGTTTCGGGCATCAACGACACCCCCGAGTTTTCGGGTATTACCATCAAGAAAACTGCAGACGGCACCGAAAGCGAGCTCAGTCTTGACGGTATGTTCGTTGCCATCGGTCTTGAACCCGAAAACGGACCTTTTGAAAATCTTGCAGAACTTGATGCTGTCGGATATTTCGATGCACAGGAGGATTGCACTACAAAGACAAAGGGTGTTTTTGTTGCAGGTGATTGCCGCAAAAAGGCAGTTCGCCAGGTGGCAACAGCCTGCGCCGACGGCGCAGTTGCCGCAATTTCGGCGTGCAGATATATAGATTCGTTATAAGTCATAAGATAAGAAAGCGGCAGACCGTTTCGGTCTGCCGCTGTTTTATAGTCTTTTGACTTTCAGATATTCCGCAAAATATCTTTTTCCAAACTCGCGATAGGATTTTGAATCAAAATGAACGTTGTCCGCCTGACCGCAAAGTCCCTTGGCGCTGACAAAAGCGCCGCCGGGAAGCTCCGTGCTCAACTGTTTTAAAATCTCGTTTATTCTTCTGAAATACTTGCAGTTTCCATTGTCGTGAAACTCAACGAAATCACCTATCTCGCCGATAAGCACGGGAATGTCGTCGGGAAGATCAAGATCTTTTTTCAGGGTGGTGAACATATTCATAAATCTTTCGTGGTAAAGCTCTGCGTCCTGCTCTTCGTAGCTGTCATTCTCGCCCTGATGCCAAAGAATACCTGCGATCTTTGAGCTTCTTTTTGCAAGTTTTGCCTGAAATACGGCGTGATCGTACAAAGCCTCTCCCGGTTGCCATTCTTTTATGGCACTGCCGCCGTCGGCGCAGGGGATAAGCCCGATTTCTTCGCCAAAATGCTTTGCGCATTCGTCCGCAAAGCTTGCCGAAAGACCTACACCGTTATATATGCTCCACCATCTGTCGGGGTTTATCGGTTCGCCCATCTGTTGCCATCTTCCGTTTCTAAGCATAAAGCACAGGGAATTTTCTATGGCAGGTACTTCGCCAAAATTTCCTCTGCCTGCCATGTTTGATTGTCCCATCAGCAAAAATGATCTCACAAAAAACATCTCCTCTCACAAACTAATTTAACACAATTTTGCGCAAAAAACAATATCTGGCCGTAATTCTCCCAAAATCGTCATAAAAACGAGCAAAACAGAGCAATATTGTCCATATAAAAAGCATTGTGGTGTATTGATTTTTGATTTAAGTTGGATTACTATATTCATAACGAGATTATCGCAAAAGGAGTTGTTTTTATGCTTTTTGGTATTGCCAAGGATATAATAACCCCCACTTTTCCCATGCCTCTTTCGTGCCCATATGGAAAAATGGAAGATTTCAAATACATTCATGACGACGTTTTTGTCCGCTGTCTTGTCATGGACGATGGAAAAAACAAGACGGTACTTATGGCGTTCGATCTGCTTTTCCACGACAGATGCCTGAATTTTGAGCTCGAAGCATATGCAAAAGAAAAATACGGCGTCAAAGAGTCCGCCTTCATCGTCGGAGCTACCCACGATCACGTTTCTCCTGCGTCAAAGGGATACAGTCAGATATACGCGCGCGACGAGTATGAAGTTTTTCTTTTGGATCGCGCAAAATCCTGCCTTGACCGCGCCATGTGCTCGATGTTTGAGGGTACTTTAGAGCATACCTCGTTTGATGCATTTTTCAATATGAGCCGCCGAGGATACAGAAACGGCGTTTTTGGCAGTTTCGCTTCTCCCGACAGCCCAAGGGATACAGAATTTTCTTTGCTTGTGGTCAAGGATCTTTCGGAAAATATAAGGTCTGTGGTAATGAATTACGCATGCCATCCTGTTTTTTATCCGTCTCCAAATTCTGTAAGCGGCGAATTCCCTGCAAGAGTGTGTCAGCTTGTGGATGCAAACTTTTACGGTTGCGTTTCCTTGTATCTCCAATCGGCGGGCGGCGACGTGCGCCCTGCGGCAACAGTGGTGGACGGCGACTTCGCAAAGCCGTTTGGTTTTGATACGATCGACGGTTTTGCCCGTTCAATAGCCGATGAGGTTGTTGCCCGTGCAAAGGAGCCGCACAAAAAAGAAGACCTTTTGATCTCGTCGGATTGTTTCTGCAAAGAGTTTCCCATGGACCCACAAAGCTTTGAATTTTTTGTTGCAAAGGTGGAGGATGCAAAGCAGTACGGCGAGGGAAATATAATTTCTGTTAACGCCGAATACATCGTGAACGAGGGCGGATATGAAAAGCTTGAAAAAAGCGTTCCGCTTTATTGCCAGACAATAAAGCTTTCGGACGACCTTTATATCGCCGCCATGGGCGGTGAACCTACATACCGGGTAAAGCAGATCGTAACGTCGTGCTTTGGAGAAAAACAGGTTTTCTTTGTCGGTTACACAGACAGTTCCACCTATATAGTCAGCGATTTCCAGCTCGACGAGGGCGGATATGAGGCACGAGATTGCCATCTCGAATATCGTCTGATCGGCCCATTCAAAAAGGGAATTGACCAAAAATTGGTGCAAGGATTTACAACGTCGTTCAAAAAACTCAACGATGAAAAAGGAGAATAATCATGGCAGAAAAACTGGCATTGCTCGGCGGACCGAGAGCTGTAGATACGAATCTTACCACCCAGATCCCCATCGTTGCCCCGGCGGCATACAAGACAATAAACGATATGATGATAAAGGGCGAGATATCCTCCTCCCCGATAGTTGAAAAGTTTGAAAAGAAGTTTTGCGAATATATCGGCGTAAACTATTCGCTTTGTTGCAACAACGGAACAACTACCATCCAGGACGCTCTTTTTGCTGTGGGTGTTGGGGCAGGCGACGAAGTCGTTGTGCCTTCCTTCACCTTTTGGGCATCGGCAGGTCCCGTGGCGGCGGTAAACGCCGTTCCTGTTTTTGCCGATATTGACGAGGACACCCAGACTGTCACGGCGCAGACGATTGAAAGATGCATCACAAAAAAGACGAAGGCTATCGTTGTTGTACACGTTTGGGGCAACCCCTGCGACATGGACCCCATCATGGAGCTTGCAAAAGCGCGCGGCATCAAGGTGATCGAGGATTGCTCGCACGCCCACGGCGCCAAATACAACGGCAAAATGGTCGGAAGCATCGGTGACGTCGGATGCTTCTCGATGCAGGGCTCAAAGCTTCTTGCGGCGGGCGAGGGCGGAGTTATGGTAACAAACTCTCGTGAGTATTACGAGCGAGCCTGTGCTCTTGGTCATTACGAAAGATTGCCGTGGCTTCCCGACGATTCGCCATACAAAAAATACGCTCTCACGGGCTTTGGATATAAGCACCGCATCCACCCCTTTGCTGTTGCCATTGCCGACGCGGCTCTTGACAGACTTGACGAGCTCAACAGAATAAGAACCGAAAATGCCGAATATCTCGAAGAACTTCTTTCGGACGTGGGGTATATAAAATTCCTCAAAAGTTATGACAAGGCGCAGAGAGTTTACGGCTACAACTACGTTCAGTATCTCCCCGAAAAGCTCGGCGGAATCTCCACCTTCACTCTTCTTAAGGCTTTGTCGGAAGAGGGCGTTTGTTGCGGAAGCTGCGGATACGGAAAGCTGCATCTGTCCCCCTTTTACAACGGCGAAGGCCCCTATGGCCACGGATGCCCCTTTGATTGTCCTCACTACGGCGAAAAATACACCCCTGCCCGAAAGCTTGAGGTCACCGAAAAGCTTGCCGACACAGCTTTTATGATCGCCCCCAGATTTGAGACCGAGGACAAAAAGGTCGTGCGACAGTATGCGCTGGCATACAGGAAGATACTTGACAATCTCGACGAGCTTGTGAAGTACGAGATCGACAACGGTCTTGTGTCAAAAAAGGTTGAAAACTACGGTAGCAGTATCAACATTTTTGAGGAGGAAGATAAATGAAAAAATACGGCATTGCCTTTGCAGGTTTTCGCCACGGGCATATCTTTGGACTTTACGATGCGGCATCAAAAAACGAAAACGTAAACGTGGTTTCGGCGTGGGAAGAAAACGAAGAAGCAAAAAATGCCGCCTGCGAAAATGGAGTTGTCTTTAACTGCAAAAGTCTTGACGAAATGCTATCTGACGAAAAGGTCGATATCGTTGCCATCGGTGATTATTATGGCAGGCGCGGAAGTCTTGCCATAAAAGCGCTTGAGGCAGGAAAGCACGTTATTGCCGACAAGCCTTTGTGCACAAGCCTTGACGAGCTTTGCGAGATCAGAAGACTTGCCAAAGAAAAGAATCTCAAGATCGGCATGATGCTCGATATGCGATATAACAAAAATGTGCTTGCTGCAAAAAAACTCGTCGATTCGGGCGAGATCGGCGAGATAAACAACATATATTTCGGCGGTCAGCACCCGTTGCTTTACGGCACAAGACCCGGATGGTATTTTGAGGATGGCAAGCACGGCGGCACAATCAACGACATTTCTATCCACGGCATTGACATCGTGAAAAATCTTCTGGGGCTTGACGTGAAGGAGATCTGCGCCGCGCGCACCTGGAACAAGCTTGCAAAAGAAGCACCATGCTTCAAAGAGAGCGGACAGTTTATGCTCACTCTTTCAAACGGAGCAGGACTTATTGCCGACGTTTCGTATACCGCCCCTGACAAGGTGGGATACTCGTTGCCCTATTATTGGGATTTCAAGATCTGGGGCACTGAGGGAATGATATCTTTTGCGATCTATTCCGAAAAAGTCGAGCTTTACAAGAAAACGCAGGACGGTGTGATACTCTGTGACGGCATTGAAAGCACGCGAAACAACCTGGACGACCTCATCGACGATATAAACGGAAAGAACAACTGCACAGACGGAATTCTTTCCTGTACCGAAGAAGTTTTGAAGATTCAACGTTTTGCCGACAGATGACAGCCACCGATAATAAAAAAGAAAGCGGACGCCAGAAAGCGTCCGCTTGTTGTTTTGTGATTACGCGTTAAGGTTTGCGGGAGCAAGTCCTTCGGGAATATTGCGTACAATAGGTTCTCTTTCGGGGTCGATAACGATAACGACTGCGTTTTCATCGCCCCACTTATCGTTGATGACAGAAGCAGAGGTGTAGTCACAAGTGAAGCTTGTTCCTCTGAGTCTGCCCCAAGGCTGACCGAGATGCTGGATGTAGATGTTCTTGTCCTGTATTTCGGTCGCGTTTGCGGGGAGAGAGAGGAGGTTGCCGTAGCCTCTGTCGTAAATGTTGTAGATAGCCGAGCAATCCTTGTTGTCCGAGAGGGTAGAACCGCAGTAGAGCGAACAGCCTCTGTATCTTGTGATCGAGCCCCAGCCGTAGCCGCCGAGTCTGAGAAGGTTGTAGGACGAGATAACGTCTTCTGTTATTCTCTTGTAGCTATCCTTCTTGCCGCCGAGCTGATCTGCTGTGGGAGGAGCGTTGTAGAATTCGATACCCCAGTATACGTATTCCATAAGGTTTGCGGTGTAGCGTACGTTTCTCTGGATACAGTCGCCTGTGTTTGCCGATCTCTGATGAGTTACGGCTGTATCATAGATCTGATACATCCAGTTATTTTCAACAAAATAGCCGTCGCAGCCGCCGTAAATTTCAACGGCGTTACCATAGTTTGTAGCCGTCTTGTTTTCGTTGATCTTAAGAACAGAGCCGCCGAGCCACGAGAAGATACAGTTTGTAACTGTAACGTCGGAGGTGGTGCCAAAGCCGATGCCGTGGCCGCCTGTGAACTTGAGCGAGAGGTTGTCGATGACGATGTTCTTGGGAGAACCGTCGAAAATGTCGATCTTTTCACCAAGTTCGATGGACTTAAATCTGCTTCCGGGGTTGCCCTTTGTGCTGTAAACAAAGAGGTCGCCTGCTTTGCCGGTGGAACCGTTGAGCTCAGAGTAGAACTGAAGGTCGCCGCAAAGCTCGTGAGGACCGTCAAATCCGCGTGTGTCCTTGTTCATAATAAGGCCGTAAAGCTCGTCGTATGTTGCGTCTGAATAGTCCTGAAGGTCATGGTCAAAGCCGATGATACCAACGTTTACGAGCTGTTCGGTACACTTCCATACGTTGGGCCATTCGGTTTCTACCCAAAGTGCAGGGTCTGCATAGTTCTTTGCCGACTGAAGAAGAAGCGGCTTGGGGCCTTCGCCGTACGAACCGTAGATGGCGCCGTGGAAGGATGTTACCTGTCCGCGATAGACGCCGCCGCGCTCAAAGAGGATTGTTGTTCCTGCTTTGGGGAATCTCAGTTTTGCTGCGATGGCAGCAGGAGTTTTCCATGCGGTTGCAGGAGTCTTACCATCATTTTCATCGTTACCGTTCTTTTCAGAAATGTAGTATTTCTGACCTGTCATTCTGTCACCGTAGATTTCTTCGGTGTTGGGAGTGTTAAGAATGTCCTTTTTCATCTGCTCTGCGATCTGGGCAACGCCGTCACGAATGGCAGGAGCAGCAAGAGTTGCAGACTGTTCGTAAAGTGCGGGGATGTAATCCTTTGCGGATGTACCTGTCACAACGTACTTTGCATCTGTTGCAGCCGCTGTCCATGCAACGCCTTCGGGGTTACATGCTGCAAGGATCTGACCGTTTGCCCAGTGGCTTGTTGTATCCGAGAAGGAAACTGCACCTGCCACACCTGTGGGCACTCTGCCGAGGAAGCGGTTTACCATTGTAACGACTTCTGCACGGGTGATGTTGTTTTCGGGCTTGAATGTGCCGTCTTCATAACCAGTTACGATGCCGTTGGCAACTGCAAAGTTGATAGCCTTGATATACTTGTGGGTGCTCTTAACGTCAGAGAAGCTCTTTACCTTCATGGACGAGGGTGCTTCGCCGAGAGCAGAAATGTTGTAAAGAAGCTCTGCAAATTCGCCTCTTGTGATGTTCTGAGTGGGTGCGATGCCCATGCCGTAGTTTACTTCGATGGTGTCAAGATATCCGAGCTTCTGCAAGAAGCCGATGTAGGATTCATACCATGCGCCAGCCGCTACGTCTTCGTAGTCTGCCGAAACTTTGCCCTTGATGTTGTTTTCGTCGGTAACAAGTCTCGAAAGGAGGGTGATGGCTTCTGCTCTTGTCATGTTGTTCTGGGGAAGGAATGTTCCGTCTTCGTAACCTGCAACGTAGTTTGCGTTTTTGTTTACCTTAACGTCTACCTTGGAGGTAACAGTTACGCTGGAAGTTCCGTCGGGGATTTGATATATGCCGCTTTCGGAAGCAACGTCAGCGCCGTTGAGCTTGATGGAGGTGGCAGGAATGCCGTATTTGTCTGTGAAGAGATAGCCTGTAATGTTTGTGCCTTCAAACTTGGGCTCGCAGAAGCCGCCGTCAAGCTTGATAACAACGTTTGCCGCGCCGTCTGCAAGGTTGGCTGTGGCGTCTGAACCTGTAATAACTACCTTTTTGCCTGTAACAGTGCCTGCGCCTGCGCCGATGGTGCCGCTGAACGAGCCGCCGTTGAGAGCAACCACAACGTTACCGTTGATGGTGGCGCCTGTTTCTGCACCGATAACAGCTTCGCTGATAACACCGCCGCCGATTTCGACGAAAACATTACCATTAACTGTACCGCCGGAAGAACCTGCTACAAGCTTTGTGATGTTGCCTTCGCCGATAACAAGCTTTGCGTTACCGTTCATTGTGCCGTTGCCGACGTTTGCGCCCACAACTGTGCCGACTGTGCCGCCCGCAAGAGAAACCGAGGTGTTACCGTTGACGATTTTGCCGTTTACAGAACCTGCGGCAAGAGTTTCGTATGTACCTGCTGTAAGGCCGATAGCAGCGCTGCTTGAGATTTCGCCGACTGCAACAGACGGAGGATCGGGATATGTGATGATGTTGTCACTGCCTGCAACATACTTTTCGGTGCTGTAGGTGTCAAATCCGTCGCCTGTTTCAAGTGCAAATCCGTTGGTGTAAAGATATGCACCGGGGGCAAGACGGATGGTGAGGAAGTTAAGGGTGATATCGCCAGTAAGAACCACTTCCGAAACGGGAGCTTCTGCTGTGCCCGAAAAATCAAGAAGGTTACCTGTGGCTTTTGTTCCAATACCCTGAATGGTGATGGGAGCACGTCCCTCGATATCCTTGAAGTTGGGAAGCGAGATCTTACCTGTAAAGATGATCTTGCCGCCCTCTTTGCCGAGAGCTGCAAACGCTTCGTCGAATGTTTTGAAAGTCTGGTGTGCTTTGCCTTCGTAATTCATCTTACCGAAAGAGTTAACGAGGGCAACACGTTCGCCGTTTACTGTGATTACTTCTGCCGCAGCCGATACCGTGAAAGGAATGGCGCAGATGATGAGAAGTACAGCTAGCAAGAGCGATAAAAGCTTTGTTGTTTTCATGTTTTACTCCTTTATAATTTTGTACCGTCACAAAGTGACACACTATATTATATCATATTTTCACATTTCACGCAAGCTTTGAAAAAGGGACAACTTTCACAAAGTTATATACGCCGTTTTGTGAGATATCACAAAACAAAAAGCGGTTGTAAACAAACAGTTACAACCGCGGCCATGGCCCCTTGTAATTTATAATTCAACGTTCATTTCTTTCATAACAAAAGCTGCTACCTCGTCGACTTTTATATCCATCGAATAGGCAAGTTCTTCATGAATAGCTTTTTCTGCCTGAACAAGGATCTTTTCGTCGGAAAGATGAAGCTTCTTGCCCTCGCTTTCTTTTTCTGCCTGTTTTTCGTGGATCTCGATGATAAGCTTTAAGATTTTTGTCCGATCGCCTTCTTTAAGAATGGCGGAAAAAATCTTTTTGCGCTCGTTGTCGTTGTCGACCCACAACTTTTCTTCGCGGCTCGCGTTTTTTATAAGCAGTGAGACACCTTCTTTTGAAAGCAGTTTTCTGACCTTTATGTTTTCGTTGTCCACTGGGCAATAGATAGTGGTGCCTGCGTTGTCATATACTCCGCGCAGAACGTAATAGGTCTTTTCTTCTGTCCGCGCAAACTTTTGGGTAACAATATCTTCTATCCTGCACACTCCCGTCCCCGGATACATAACGATGTCGCCTGTCTTATACATATTCGGTTCTCCCTTCGCCGTGTAAAAAACAAACGCGCATTTTGCGACAACCGGACTTACGTTCCGCCATGCAAACTGCGCGTTGTGATCTTTGTTGTATTATATTATGTTTCTATTATACATTATTTTTTTGAAAAATGTAAGGCTTTTTTCGAAAAAACTTTAAATTATTCTTCCAAAAGCTCGAAACAGTATATGTTTCCGTAGCTCCAGGTATAATCACTGCCGCCTGCTCTGTCAAAGGTGAGATGGAAAAACCTTTCTCTGTTTCCGTATTTTATGGGGATAATTGTTCCCCATCCGCGAAAACCGCCGTCGTCATAGTCAAATCGCATTCGGGTGCAGTGATCCACGTCAAAAAGATCGTATATCCTGTATTCCGCGCGCTTGTCAAAGCATGCTCCGCAGGCAAAGATGAGTCTGCCGTCGATCATCAGAAGCGAGCCGCCCGTTTCAGCGCCTCCGCAGGATGTTCTGCCGATAAATCTGTAACCCGAAAAGGCGTTGTCCGACTCAAAGAAGAAATAGTGGTATTCCCGACTGTCGTGTCCCGTGACGGCGCGGCAGATGGACATATACCATTTTCCGCTCTTTTCGTCGTAGATAAAATCCGGGTCTTCATCGCTCATTTTGCTAAGGAAGGAGTTTTCGTCACCGTCCTCCATTTTTTCCATAAGCGAAATATCCAGCAGGTTCACACCAAATCTGACGTCACTCTCAAATCGCGCATGGCCGAGAATATGTCCGTGGCTGAACGAACAGACCCACAGTTTCCAGACCTTTTCGTTGCGGTCATACATCATGGATGCCGCCACATCGTTGCCCCACATTCCGTCGCCTGCGTCATAAAAGAGCGCGCCGACAAGCTGAAAATCGGCAGTTCCCGGCACCCATGCAAAGATGCCCTGATAGCATTCTGCCTGCATTCTTATCGAAGCCGTCAGAAAAACCTTGCCGTTTTCGATCAGTATTTCGCCGTTTTCGTATCTTATGGGGCGGATATCCGCTTGGGATATACCACAGTCGATATAAAAGCTTGCGTCCGAAAGAACACCTTCGCCGAGAATGCTGACACACGAAGAGCATTTTTCAAAAACCTTACTGTATTCAATGTTTTCAAAGCTGTCTGAACAGAACGTGCAGAAATATTGAGGGAACCCGTTTGTCTTTATATAGCAATCGAGGTTCTTTTTTCTTGCGGTTACCAAAAGAGACGTTCCCTTGGCAAAGGCAAGGTCGGTTTCAAAGGTTTCTTTTTTTGAACCGTCAAAAAAAACAAGCGAAAGCTTTTTGCCGTCGTTTTTAAGGCCTGCAAATATTTTTTCATCGGGAAGAATAAAGGAAAAACCGCCTGCGCCGTTAAGCGAATCAAAGGTCATTTCATAGGTGCAGTAGGGAATGTGCCTTCCGATAAGTCGGGTCACTTCGCCATTGACAGAATATTTTCCGCCTGACACCTTTTCACAAAGTCCGTCGGAGCTTTCGATGACGGGATAAATGTCTCCACGAGTCTCGTTGACAAAATCCTTTGTAAGGCTCATTTTGCCCAAAGGGAGCTTAAGGTCTTTATAAAAATTAAGGGAAAAAAGGCGTTTTCCGATCATGTTTTCGATTTTTTCCATGCTTGCCTCCATAATAATATACTGATTTCATTTTAACACATTTTGTAAAAAAGGACAAGAACAATTGCACACATGTCGCTTTTTGCATATATTTTTTGAAAAAAACTGAGTGTTTGTGGTAATATTCCTGTTTTTTTAGCAATGTATCAAATAACCCCTTGATTTTTTTGCCGTTTGGGAATAAAATATTACTATGTCTATTTACAAAGGATGAAATATATGTACACCATTGTCAAGAAAGAAATACTTAACCCCACCGTCGTACGCATGGTGATCGATGCTCCTGCCGTGGCAAAAAAGGCACAGCCCGGTCAGTTTATAATCTTGCGCACTGACGAAGAGGGCGAGCGTATTCCCCTTACTGTTGCCGATTATGACAGAGAAAAGGGGACTGTTTCAATAATCTTCCAGATTGTGGGAGCCACCACCGAAAAGCTTTCGCATCTCAACGAGGGAGATGCGGTTTGTGATTTTGTCGGACCTCTCGGACGTGCCACCCACACCGAAGGCCTAAAAAAAGTTGCAGTTGTCGGCGGAGGCGTGGGTTGTGCCATTGCATTGCCCGTGGCAAAAAAACTCCACGAGCTTGGATGTGAGGTGCATTCTGTCATAGGCTTCCGCACCCGTGATCTTGTTATTCTCGAAAAAGAATTTGACGAGAACAGCACACTTGTAAAGAAAATGAGCGACGATGGAACTTTCGGCGAAAAAGGGCTTGTCACAGATGCCTTACGCGCTCTTATTGAATCGGGCGAAAAATACGATGAGGTCATAACCATTGGCCCTCTTATTATGATGAAATTTGTCTGTGCCCTTACAAAGGAGCATTCCATAAAGACCATAGCCTCCATGAACCCCATTATGATCGACGGCACGGGAATGTGTGGCTGCTGCAGACTTACTGTCGGCGGCAAGACTTTATTTGCCTGTGTTGACGGTCCCGAATTTGACGGACATCTTATCGATTTCGACGAGGCGATAGCGCGAAGCTCGCAATATCGCGAGTTTGAAGAAAAAAAGCGCGAAGAAACCTGCAATCTCTTCAAAAAGGAGGTGCAGTAATAATGCCCAATATGTCTCTTAAGAAAAATCCCATGCCCTCCCAAGAGCCGAATGTACGAAACTCCAACTTCGAGGAGGTTGCCCTTGGTTACACCCCCGAGCAGGCGATCGACGAGGCACAGAGATGCCTTAACTGCAAAACAAAACCGTGTATTTCCGGATGCCCCGTAAAGATCCGCATTCCTGAATTTATTGCCGAGGTTGCAAAGGGAAATTTTGACGCGGCGTATGATATTCTTTCACAATCCACCTGTCTTCCTGCTGTCTGCGGCAGAGTGTGCCCCCAGGAAAATCAGTGCGAGGGCAAATGTGTCCGCGGCATCAAGGGCGAACCTGTTGCCATCGGCAGACTCGAGCGCTTTGTTGCCGATTATCACAACAAGAATTGCAACAATCTTCCCGAAAAGCCGAAATCGTGTGGGCACAAAGTTGCCGTTATAGGTTCCGGCCCTGCGGGCCTTGCCTGTGCAGGCGAGCTTGCGAAGCGTGGCTATGCTGTCACTGTTTTTGAAGCACTTCACCTTGCAGGCGGTGTTTTGGTTTATGGAATCCCCGAATTCCGTCTTCCTAAGAGCATTGTGAGAAAAGAGATCGAAGGGCTGAAAGCTCTCGGAGTCGAGATAGTCACCAACACGGTCATCGGTCGCACCTTCTCGATCGACGAGCTTATAAATGAGCAAGGGTTCGAATCGGTTTTCATAGGCTCGGGTGCAGGACTTCCCAAATTCATGGGCATTCCAGGCGAAAACCTTAAAGGTGTTTTCTCTGCAAACGAATTTTTGACAAGAATAAACCTTATGAAAGCCTACCGCGACGGTGTAGATACTCCCATAACCGATGCAAAAAACGTCGTTGTCGTGGGTGGCGGAAACGTGGCGATGGATGCGGCGCGCTGTGCAAAAAGACTTGGCGCAAATGTCCACATCGTTTACCGCAGAAGCATGGATGAGCTTCCTGCGCGTCACGAAGAGGTTGAGCACGCCATCGAAGAAGGCATTATTTTCAAAACTCTTTGCAATCCCGTTGAAATTCTCGGCTACAACAACCCGGACGATCGCCGCGATCCAAAAAACTTCAGCGTCTGCGACATAAAGTGTGTCGAAATGGAGCTGGGCGAGCCAGACGCTTCGGGCAGACGCAGACCTATCGTCAAGGAAAATTCCGATTTTCTCATAGATGCCGACTGTGTCATCATGGCACTTGGTACTTCTCCCAATCCCCTCATCAAATCCACAACAGACGGACTTGAAACCCAGACCTGGGGCGGAATTATTACCGACGAGGGCGGCCTTACCTCCCGCGAGGGTATATATGCCGGTGGTGATGCCGTAACAGGCGCTGCAACCGTTATTCTCGCCATGGGCGCAGGAAAGAATGCGGCAGAGGCGATAGACCGGTATATCTCGTCAAAAAATGCATAAACAAAAAAGGAACCCGACGGGTTCCTTTTTTACTGTGATTTTTTGTGCATTTTTCTGTAGACTCCGGGCGATACACCGCTGTGCTTTTTGAAGGCGGTGCTAAAATAGCATTCGTTGGCATATCCGAACCGTATGCTGATCTCTTTGAAACTGATGTCTTCGTCGATAATCAGCTCGCAGATCTTTTTCATTCTCTCGCGAGTGATGTATTTGGCAGGCGAAATGCCCTCGTTGCTGACAAAAAGACGGGTGAGCTGTTTGTTGCTGAGATAGCAGTAGTTCGAAATGTCACTGACGGTAAGGGGTTGTTCGAGATTGTCGGAAATGTATTTTTTGGCAAGGGCAAGACGTTCGTCAAAACGCTCTGTGATTTTTTTCTGCGGTTGCTCTTTGAAACCGCAAAGTCTGAAAAGCAAAAGAGTTGTTTCAAATATCCTGTTTATGCATAGCTGTGCCGAAAAAACGGTGGGACAGGAGCTTTCTCTTGCAACAAATTCGAGGCTTTTGTTGATGTAATCGGTGGTTTTTCCGCAAAGCATTTTTGGAGATTCAAAAAAATCGCTTTTGAAGGTGAAGGAATATTTGTGCAGGTCTTCGCTGTTTTCGACAGATTTGTGTCGCACCCCCGGAGGAAAAATGACAAAATCTCCATTGTCGAGCCGTATAGCTTTGCTGTCGCACTCATAGGTTTGATGCCCGTCGAAAACGACGTGGATCTCAAAATCTGTGTGGTGATGGGCTCTTATATTCATAATCTTGCGGTCGGACTCGCCAAACAACTCCTTGAAATAGCAGTTCGAGATAACTGATGCCGAAACAGACGGGATTTGCAGGTTTTTTAGCTGTTTGAAAAGAATTTTCAACTTTGCTCACCTCCACGCAATTATTCTACCATGAAATTGAGTGTATGTCAATAAATGTCCCAAAAGTGAAAGTTTTTGTCCGTGGTGCATATTGAAGGAGTCCGATGGTATATGTATAATCTTAATGGAATACATTGGAGGAATGTGAAATGGATATTTTTACAACAATGATAACGCCATATAACAAGGACGGCTCGGTGGATTATGCCACCGCAGAAAAATACGTTGATTGGTATTTTGAAAACGGTCTTACGGGAATTTTTGCCATCTGCCAGTCGAGCGAGATATTCTTTTTGTCACTCGAAGAGAGAGTAAAGCTGAATAAGGTGGTATACGACCGCGCCAAAGCTCTTGAAAAAAAGAACGGAAGAAAATTCACCGTGGTATCCTCGGGACATATTTCCGATACCATCGAGGATCAGGCACGCGAGCTTTGTGCCGTTTGGAAATCGGGCACAGACGCCCTGATTCTTATCACAAACAGACTTGATCCCAACAATGAGGGCGATGACGTTTTTATAAAGAATGCCGAAGAACTTATCTCCAAATTGCCAAAAGATGCAAAACTCGGACTTTATGAATGTCCCCATCCCTACAAAAGACTGGTCACACCCAAAATCCTTGATTGGTGCGTTTCTACCGGCAGATTTGCCTACATGAAAGACACCTGCTGTGATGCCGCCGTGATAAAGGAAAGGTGCGAACAGCTTCGCGGTTCGGGTTTTCGTCTTTTAAACGCCAACTGCCAGACTTTTCTCGAAAGTATGCGTGACGGCGGCGATGGATATTGTGGCATCATGTGCAATTTCCACCCGAAGCTTTATGCATGGATGGGCGAAAATTTTAAAAAGTATCCCGAAAAGGCAGATCTTGTCCAGTCGGTGATCGGCACCTTCGGTTTCACCGAGGTGGGACTGCCTTATCCTTTGACGGCAAAATATCACATGAATCTTTGCAGTCTTGCAACAGAAAATATCGCAAGAAACCGAAAGAGCGAAGAACTTACCGATTACGGCAGAAGTTGTATGCGTCAGATGAAGCTTGCCACCGATGCTCTTGAAAAAATGCTGGAGGAATAAAATGAAAGGTTACGGTTTGTGGAGCTATTCTCCCTATCGTCCGCCGCACTTTTGCGTTGGGGACGTATACGTTTGCCGCATTGCGCCCGACAGCACGGCAATACGCATCGAATGGCTTGGCGGAGACGGCAGATGCGAAATTTTCTGCCGCAAGAGAGATGCCGGAGAGTTTTTGAAGGTGGCAGAGACTGACGAGTGCGTATTTGATATCACCGGGCTTGAAAAAGACACCGATTACGAATTTTATGTTGCCTGTGGCGAAAAGAAAAGCCGTATACGCCTTGCCCGCACGGGAGATCCCATCGGCACGGTAGTCAACTATCTCCACCCCGATGACAAAGCATATTCTTTTTCGGGCAGATATCTTTGTTCGCCGTCGCTTTTGCGACATCCCGACGGCTTTCTTCTTGCTTCGATGGATGTTTACGAGCTTGGAGCTCCGCAGAATCTGACCCTTATCTTCCGATCTGACGATGACGGCAAAAGCTGGCATTACGTCTCGGAGCTGATGCCCTGTTTTTGGGGAAAGCTTTTCATTCATAAAGGCGAGCTTTATATGCTTTCGTGTTCCACCGAATACGGCGATCTTCTTATCGGAAAATCCGTCGACGGCGGCAAGACTTTTGGTGCTCCCGTCACTCTTCTTCGTGGATCGAATGCCAAGGGCGGAAACGACGGATTTCACAAAAATCCTCAGAATCTCATTGTTCACGGAGGAAGAATATATGAGAGCCTTGAATGGGGCAGCTGGTCGAACAAAGATTACGGTCATGCTGCCATGGTCATGTCGTGCGATATTAACGACGATCTGCTTGTGCCAGAGAACTGGAGTTTCAGCGAACCTGTGAAATTCGACCATTTCGTGCCCGAAATCGCGGATCTTCGAAAGCCTGTTATGACTATCGAGGGAACACTTGTGGAAGATCCCGACGGAAAGTTTTTGAACATCATGCGTTTTGGCAAGCGAGGATACAACCTTGCCTACCGGGTGAACACACTCGACCACGAAGCGCCCCTTTCGTATCACAGCATCAAGAAGATCGGTGTGGCATATTCAAAATTTATGATAAAATTCGATGATAGGACAAAAAAGTACTACACGATCGCATCGAAGCTTTACGACGGGTGCCCCGATTATGCGCGCAATTATCTCGTGCTGATGTCATCTCCCGATCTCGAAAACTGGAAGATAGAAAAGGAGCTTTTTGATTACAGAGAGTGTGACCCTGAAAAGGTGGGACTACAGTATATTGATTTCAGCTTTGACGGCGACGATATTATTTATCTTTCGCGCACAGCAATAAATAATGCCGCCACCTTCCACGACAGCAACTATTCGACTTTCCACAGGATAAAGGATTTCAGAAATATATAAAGAAAACATAATGAAAAAAGAGGAGATCTTCCGATCTCCTCTTTTTTTGTCTACAAGAAAACCACGCGATAGTCGCGTGGTTCAAAAGAGGTTAACCGATGAGAAAAAATCCTCCTAATGTGATATAATATGGAAGACCTGCCAGTCGAACATAAAAACACATTAGGAG
>SVTM01000002.1 GCA_015063785.1 Oscillospiraceae bacterium | reverse complement strand
CCCGAAAGCGGATCTCGAATAGCGCCGCCGATACAGGTTGCCGCACCGCCGAAAGGTTCAATCTCTGTGGGATGGTTGTGTGTTTCGTTTTTGAAGAGAAGAAGCCAGTCTTCGTCCTTTCCGTCTATCTCAACCTTTATCTTTACAGTACATGCGTTGATTTCTTCTGATTCGTCGAGCTTGTCAAGAAGACCTGCCTTTTTAAGATGCTTAACAGAAAGAGTGGCAATGTCCATAAGGTTTATGGGCTTTGTTCTTCCGAGTTCTTTTCTTGTGTTCACGTATCTCTCGTAAGCATTCTTCAGAAGATCGTCCTCAAATTCGACGTTGTCGATGGTGGTGAGGAAAGTGGTGTGACGGCAATGGTCAGACCAATATGTATCGATCATCTTGATCTCTGTGATGGTGGGATCGCGTTTTTCGGAAACAAAATAGCTCTGGCAGAATTTAAGATCGTCAAGGTCCATGGCAAGACCGCGGGCTTTGAGAAAAGATGCAAGCTCTTCTTCGTTCATTTCGCAGAAGCCGTCGAGAGTTTCAACAGTTTCGGGAAGAGCATATTCTGCCTTAAGTGTATTAAATCTGTCAAGAGTAGCTTCGCGGCTTTCAACTGGGTTGATAACGTATTTCTTTATCTTTGCAATATCCTCGTCAGAAAGCTTGCCGCCGAGAATATATACCTTTGCACTGCGAACAGTGGGTCTGTCACCGTGCGAGATGATCTGAATACACTGTGCTGCCGAGTCTGCTCGCTGGTCGAACTGACCGGGAAGAAATTCTACTGCAAAAACCGTATCATCGGCACCGTATTCAATCTCGTCTAATGCGATATCAAGCTGAGGCTCCGAGAAAACAGTCTTTACAGCGTAATCAAAAAGATCCTTGTCGATGTTTTCAACGTCGTATCTGTTGATAAGACGGAGCGATTCAAGATTTTCTATGCCGAGAAGAAGTCTGATGTCAGAAAGAAGAGCCTTTGCGTCGTTGGCAAGAGCTTCTCTTTTTTCTACATATACTCTGTAAACCACAGCTTATACCTCCTTGTTGTATACGGCAAGAGCCTTCTTGCCAATGTCGTTTCTCTTGTATGCGTTTTGGAAGGAAATCTTGTCGCAAAGAGCGTATGCACCCTTGATGGCACAATTAAGGCATGCACCCTTTGATACAGCGCCAAGAACTCGTCCGCCGCTTGTCACAACCTTGCCGTCACAAAGCTTTGCGCCCGCAACGTAGATCTCTTCGTTTTCCTCGAGCTTTTCGGGGAAAGTGATCTCAAATCCCGTTTCGTATTTTTCGGGATATCCGTTGGAAGCCATAACAACACAGCATGCGGCACCATTAGAAAATTTAACTTCTGTTTCCGAAAGCTTTCCTTCTGCCACCGCCTTCATAACGGTGAAAAGATCGCTTTCAAGAAGGGGCAGAACGACCTGGGTTTCGGGATCGCCGAAACGGCAGTTGTATTCTATTACCTTGGGGCCGTTCTTGGTGAGCATAAGTCCAAAGTAAAGACAACCCGAAAAAGTTCTTCCCTCGCTGTTCATGGCGTTGATGGTGGGAAGGAATATCTTTTCCATACATTCGTCGGCAATTTCCTTTGTGTAGTAAGGATTGGGTGCAATAGTTCCCATGCCGCCGGTGTTAAGACCTTCGTCGTTGTCCTTTGCACGCTTGTGGTCCATGGAAGAAATCATGGGCACAACGCATTTTCCGTCGGTAAACGAAAGCACCGAAACTTCGGGACCTTCAAGAAATTCTTCGATAACAATGTTGTTGCCGCTGTCGCCGAAAACCTTGTCTTCCATCATGGAAACTACGGCTTTCTTTGCTTCATCACGTGTCATGGCGATTATAACGCCTTTACCAAGCGCCAAACCGTCAGCCTTGATTACCGTTGGAATGGGAGCTGTTTCGAGATACGAAAGAGCGTCCTTGGCATTGTCAAAAACTTCGTACTGAGCTGTGGGAATGCCGTATTTTTTCATCAGGTTTTTGGAAAAAACCTTGCTTCCCTCAATGATCGCCGCTTTCTTTTCGGGACCAAAGCAGGGAATACCAAGCTCCTTGAGCTTGTCAACGCATCCGAGAACCAAAGGATCATCGGGTGCAACAACAGCAAAATCGATCTTGTTTTCTTTTGCAAATGCGGCAATGGCGTCAATGTCCTTTGCACCAATGGCAACGCATTCGCAATCGTCTTTCATTCCGCCGTTTCCGGGCAGAGCATAGATTTTTGTGATCTCGCTGTTCTTTTTAAGCGATTTGATTATGGCGTGTTCACGGCCGCCACCGCCGACTACCATTATATTCATTATATCTTCCTTGAAATATGATTTTTATAGAAAATAAGCTTTATCAGTGGTGGAAAAGGCGCATTCCTGTAAACGCCATGGCGATGCCGTACTTGTTACATGCCTCAATAACAAGGTCGTCTCTTATGGATCCGCCGGGCTCTGCAATATACGAAACACCGCTCTTTCTTGCACGTTCAATGTTGTCACCGAAGGGGAAGAAAGCATCCGAACCGACAGAAACACCGCTGATGGAAGCAAGATATTCTTTCGCTTCTTCGTCGGTAAGTCTTTCGGGCTGGTGAGTAAAGTATTTCTGCCAGATACCGTCTGCGCAAACGTCTTCTTCGTTTTTGTTGATGTATCCGTCAACAACGTTGTCGCGGTCTGCTCTGCCGAGTGTGGGAAGGAAAGGAAGCGCAAGAACTTTTTCGTGCTGTCTCAACTGCCATGTGTCTGCCTTTGTGCCGGCAAGACGTGTGCAGTGGATTCTCGACTGCTGGCCTGCGCCAACACCGATCGCCTGACCGTCAACCGCATAGCATACAGAGTTTGACTGGGTGTACTTGAGGGTGATGAGAGCAATGATCAGATCACGGATCGCTTCTTCGGGAAGATTCTTGTTTTCGGTTACAACGTTTGTCAGAAGGTCTTTGTCTATTCTGAAGTTGTTTCTGCCCTGTTCAAAGGTGATACCGAAAACCTGCTTGCGTTCGATCTCAGCAGGAACGAAATCGGGATCGATCTTTACAATGTTGTATGCGCCCTTCTTCTTTGTCTTGAGGATCTCAAGAGCTTCGGGAGTGTAGCCGGGAGCAATAACGCCGTCGGATACTTCTCTTTTCAGAAGAGTTGCGGTAATGGCATCACATTCGTCCGAAAGAGCAACCCAGTCGCCAAACGAGCACATTCTGTCTGTGCCGCGCGCTCTTGCGTATGCGCAGGCAAGGGGAGAAGAATCAAGGTCTGCAATATCGTCAACAAAGCAAGCCTTTTTAAGCTTTTCGGGAAGAATTGTGCCAATGGCAGCGGAGGTGGGGCTTACGTGCTTAAAAGAAGCCGCCGCGGGCACGCCGAGGATGTCCTTAAGCTCTTTTACAAGCTGCCACGAGTTGAATGCATCAAGAAAATTGATGTAACCGGGTCTGCCGTTGAGGATCTCGATAGGAAGCTCGCTTCCGTCGTGCATATATATTTTCGAGGGTTTCTGGTTGGGGTTACAACCGTATTTAAGTTCGAATTCTTTCATTACATGTTCCCTTTCAGTATACAAAGTTTCTGTTTGTTATTAAGGACGGTATATTGCCGACCAGCCATCGTTGCTGTTGCAATCAAAGTCGTTTTTGTTGATGATGATCTCTGTGGGTTCCGAACCGTCAAGGGGAATCTGACGGACGAAAAGGGAAACCTTGTTGTTCTCGTTGAGGTTTTCCCAGACAAGGTCAGCAAGCTCGCGCGCTGTGTTGGGAAGAGATACTTCTTCGGGTTCGCCGTAGAAAGACGGGATGGGATTTCCGTCACACTTGTAGGTGTGGATAAAATGACCGATACCTGCAAGGGGACTGTAACTATAAAAGTATCTGTTGCAAACGTCGGGATTTCCGTTGCTGCTCTTGAGAATGGAAAGTTTATATTGGAAGGTCTTCTCGGGAGCGTAATAAAGAATGCCCGAAATTCTGGGAGTAAAGTTGGGAGCATCCGGCTCAAACTCGCGTGTGTGAAGCGATTTTTCAAACGAAAAACCGTCTTCGCCGTGCTTTTTTATGTAGTTGAAGATTGTATCTGTCTGATCACCGTTGGTGATGATATCACTGCAGGGAAGAGAAAGGTAAGGATTGTAGATAATAAGGCTGGGATCCGAAAGCTTGGATTCGTCAAAGGCCTTGGTTCTCATGCCGCCGTCAAATCTTTCAAAAATTCTGTTGCGGCTGTTTTCGCTGCGTCCCATGATAAAGTATGCAATCATGGCGCTTTTTCCGTCTGACGACATACCGATCACGATGCCTCTTCCGGGGTATGTGTTTTCGGAAAGCAATTTTGCAAGATCATATAAAGCCATTTTGTTATTCCTCCGATTTGTTTTTGATTATATCGGCACACACAAGCTCGCATGCCTTTGGCAGAATGATCCACTCTGCCTGTTCCATCACTCTCTTTTGGAGCACTTCGGGGGTGTCTCCTTCGAGAATGTCAACGGCTTTCTGAAGAATGATCTTTCCGCCGTCGGGAATCTCGTTTACAAAATGAACGGTGGCACCCGTCACCTTCACACCATAGCCGAGGGCCGCCTCGTGCACGTGAAGACCATAAAAACCTTCGCCGCAGAAGGAGGGAATGAGGGAGGGGTGAACGTTGATTATGCGGTCAGCGTATTTTTTTGTAAAATTTTCGCTGAGGATGCACATAAAACCGGCAAGAACGATGATGTCTGTCTTTGCGTTTTCAAGAGCATCTATTATTTTTGTTTCAAAATCTTCTTTTGTGGCGCATTCTTTTTTGGAAACCACAGCTGTTGCAATGCCGGCGTTCTGCGCTCTTGTCAAAGCGTAGGCACCGGGATTTGAGGATACGACAAGAGAGATCTTGCCGCTTTTGATAATTCCGCTTTTTTGAGCATCGATGAGTGCCTGAAGATTTGTGCCGCCGCCCGAAACGAGAACGGCAATGTTTGCTGTTTTCATTTCAATACCGTTCCTTTATTACTTGATGATGCAAGCTTCGTCAGACTTGATAACTTCGCCGACGATGTAAGCGTCTTCGCCGTTGGCGCGGAGAATTTCAAGAGCCTTGTCTGCATCGTTCTTGTCAACAGTGATGCTCATGCCTACGCCCATATTGTAGGTGTTGAACATGTCGCGTTCAGGAACGTTGCCTGCCTTGGCGATAAGATCAAAGATAGGAAGAACACGTATGTCCTTCTTGCAGATAGACGCACCGAAACCTGCAGGAAGGCTTCTGGGAATGTTTTCGAAGAAACCGCCGCCTGTAATGTGCGAAACGCCTTTTACAGTGATTTCATCAAAGAGAGCGAGCATGGGCTTTACATATATCTTTGTGGGAGTAAGAAGTGTCTCGCCTATAGATTTGCCCGAAAGTTCGGCAACGGGAGACTTGATATCTGCCTTTTCAACGTCGAAAACTTTTCTTACAAGAGAAAAACCGTTGGAGTGAACGCCACTGGAGGGGAGGGCGATGATTACGTCACCTGCGCAGATCTTGGAATTGTCAAGGATTTTGTCCTTGTCCACAACTCCAACCGAAAAACCGGCAAGGTCATATTCGTCTTCAGGATAGAATCCGGGCATTTCTGCGGTTTCGCCACCAATAAGCGCGGCTCCGGACATAACGCATCCTTCGGCAACTCCCGAAACGATGCTTGCAATACGCTCGGGAAAATTCTTTCCACAAGCGATGTAGTCAAGGAAGAAGAGAGGACGTGCGCCCGAGCAGATGATGTCGTTTACACACATGGCAACACAGTCAATACCGACAGTGTCGTGCTTGTCCATAAGAAAAGCAAGCTTGAGCTTTGTGCCAACGCCGTCTGTGCCACTAACGAGAACAGGCTTTGTGATTCCGCGAAGGTCAAGCTCGAAAAGACCGCCAAAACCGCCGATACCGGATATGCATCCTTCTGTAACAGTTCTTGCGATATGCTTTTTCATAAGTTCAACTGCTTTGTAGCCTGCGGTAATATCAACGCCGGCTGCTGCGTAGCTGTCAGATTTGGAGATTGTATTCATGTTAAAATGTTCCTTTCATTATTTTCAAGTTCCCGTTATTCGCCCTTGCCGTTCCAGCAATATGTACAGAGCTGATCTTCCGGAAGACCGATTGCTTCGATGATACCCTCGAGTGTCTGGAATTCCAATGATGCAAAATTCATTTTTTCGCAGATGGCATCTCTCAGTTTCTTGCCGCGTTCTGTTGTTGCGTCGCTGTATTCATCGAGATATTTGAAACCGCTTTCGCCTTCAAGCTCCATAATGACCTTGCGTGCGATAAGATCCATATCACTTGTCCTGCGAGTAAAGTTGAGATATTTGCAACCGTACATGATAGGAGGGCAGGCAGAGCGCATATGAACCTCCTTGGCACCGTTTTCATAAAGAAAATCGACCGTTTCCTTAAGCTGCGTTCCTCTGACTATCGAATCGTCGACGAAGAGAAGTTTTTTGTCCTTGATAAGATCGTGAACCGGAATCATTTTCATTTTAGCAATAGTCTTGCTGTCAAATTTGTTTGACGGCATAAAGCTTCTGGTCCAGGTGGGTGTGTACTTGATAAACGGACGTGCAAAGGGAACTTCGCAAGCTCCCGAATAGCCGATGGCGTGGGGGGTACCTGAATCGGGAACGCCGCAGACATAGTCTATGTCTTTCACATTGCTCGATTTCATGTCGTTCTTTGCCATAATGGCACCGTTGCGGTATCTCATACATTCAACGTTCACGCCTTCGTAGGTTGAGGGCGGATATCCGAAGTATGACCATAGAAAAGCACATACGCGCATTTTCTTTCCGGGATTTGAAAGGCGAGCAAAGGTGTCAGCGGTGAATCCGACGATCTCACCGGGACCAAGCTCCAGGTGATCTTCATATCCAAGCTTTTGATAAGCGTAGGATTCAAAGGAAACACAGTATCCCGAGTCGTTTTTTCCGATAAGAACGGGGATTCGTCCCAAACGGTCTCTGGCGGCGATGATACTGCCGTCTTCTTTGAGAATAAGGATCGAACAGGTTCCCTCAATTTCCTTCTGTGCAAAGGATATACCTTCGATAAAGTTGCTTTTCTGGTTTATAAGAGCGGCAACAAGCTCTGTTGAGTTTACTGCTCCACCTGTCATAGCATCGAAGTGTCCGCCGCTGAACGAAAGATAGCGGTCAATAAGATCTTCTCTGTTGTTTATGATGCCGATGGTACAGATGGCGTAGGTGCCTATGTTGGAGCGTATAAGAAGGGGCTGGGGGTCGCTGTCACTGATACAGCCGATGGCAGACGTGCCACACATTTCTTCAAATACGTGCTCGAATTTGGTTCGAAAAGGAGATTTTTCGATGTTGTGGATAACTCTTTGCAGTCCGATTTCTTTGTCGTATGCTGCAATACCGCCGCGGCGTGTGCCGAGGTGAGAATGATAATCGGCACCGAAGAAGACTTCGTGCATGCAGTCATTTTTTGAGGCGATTCCAAAAAATCCTCCCATATTGTCCTCCTGTAAAATTGTCTGTGAAAAAGGAATTATGCAAAGAAAAGTTCAGAGAGAGTCATGGGATCGATATATTCGCCGTTCTTGTAAACGCGCATATTTCCCGATGCGATCTCGTCGATAAGCATTACGTTTCCGTCGCGATCGTAGCCGAATTCAAATTTTATATCGTAAAGAACAAGTCCCTTTTCAAGAAGGTCGTCAGCAACGATCTGGGTGATCTTCTGGGTCATAGCCTTCATGTCGTCGTACTGCTGTTCTGTCATGACGCCGAGATCTACAAGACCGTCTTTTGTGACGAGGGGATCGCCTTTTTCGTCGTTTTTAAATGTCATTTCTACGTATGCGGGAAGGTCAGCGCCTTCTTCAATATAGTCGCTGTAACGGCGATAGAAGCTTCCGACAGCCTTGTGACGGCAGATAACTTCAAGTCCCTTACCAAAAACTTTAGCAGGAAGAACTTCCATGGTTGTGTTTGCAAGATCAGCATTTACATAGTGTGTGCGGATGCCTGCGGCATTTACTTTTTCAAAGAAATAGATGGACATACGGAGATTAACATCGCCGACGCCGTCGATGGTGAGACCGACAGAGTTTTCACCCGGATCAAAAACGCCGTCCTTGCCGGTGCAATCGTCCTTGAACTTGAGAAGGTAGTTTCCATTGTCGAGTGCGAAAACGTCTTTTGTTTTTCCTGTGTAAACAAGTTTCTTTTCCATGATTTTTTCTCCTTTTTATTTCAAAAATATTTTTGCTTAAAATTGAGCTGAAATTGCTGCATCCTTTTCAAGCACCTTTGCGGCATCGGATGCTCTTTTTGCATCAAGCTTTGCTGCAAGCTCTTTGTCCTCAACGGCAAGGATTTGTGCACAGAGCAGCGCTGCGTTTGCACCGCCGTTTATGGCAACTGTTGCAACTGGGATGCCTGTGGGCATCTGAACTGTAGAAAGAAGTGCATCCATTCCGTCGAGGTTTGAGGATTTGCAGGGAATACCGACAACAGGAAGTGTTGTGTTTGCAGCGATGGCACCTGCCAGATGTGCTGCCATTCCTGCCGCAGCAATTATTGCGCCAAATCCGTTTTCTCTTGCAGAAAGTGCAAATTCGCGGGCTTCTACAGGTGTTCTGTGTGCCGAATAGACGTGAACCTCAAAGGGAATGTCAAGGCTCTTCAGCATGTCGGTAGCTTTTGTTACGATTGGCAGATCACTGTCACTGCCCATGATGATTGCGATTTTTTTCATTGCTTTTCCTCCGTAAAAAACAAAAAAGGGTAGTTCTATCCTTGCTATTTTTAATGATAGAACTGCCCAGACGGTCGGCATAACTTGCAGACTGTTCCATAGCGTTTACTCGCTTTGATCCGTCAGTAGCAGCCGCAATTAAATTTCAATATATATTATACAAAAAAACTCACTTTTCGTCAAGTACAGAAACGCATTTTTTTGTTAAATTTCTTAAAAAAGGAGAATAATATTTTTGCACGAAAAGAGGTGTTGGCAAATTGAACAAAAAACGAGTTTTCTTTATTTATTTTTTGTTTCTTTGTACTGTGCTGTTTCTTGCCGCAAGGTTTTATGTCATTGCTGTCAGCAGTTCTTCGGCAACGCAGGTTCTGTCCGGACAGTATACAAGAAGGCTGGATGTGGTGAAAAGAAACGGATTTGTCTTTGACCGCAACGGCGAATTCATTGACGTCTGCAAAAGTGGGTACCTTACGTTGGTTTTACCATCAGGTATTTCGGAAAACGAGATATACGATCTTTCAAAAAAACTTTCGGAAGAATCTGATAAGTCACAATCGTTTTATTTCGAAAAAATACTTGTCGGCCGTCCGTTTGTTGTCGAAACTAACGAAAATGTCACAGACGAAAATTTGATAAGCTTTTCAAAATACGATGAAAAATACGACGTTCTTTGTCACCTTCTCGGTTATCGCGACGGCGACGGCAAAGCGGTCACAGGTATCATGCAGGCATATGACGCATTTCTTTCGCAATATTCTTCTGCTTCTGTTTTTGCAAGATATGTTGCTGATGCCAAAGGAAAAAGCGCGGGCGGCACAGAGGTGGAGATCGTTGACAATGGCTACACGAATGAAGAAGGACTTTTTCTGACAATTGATCTTGATATACAAAAAGAAGTCGAACGGATATGCTCCGAACATCTCGATATGGGTGCAGTAGTCGTGCAGGATACCGTGTCGGGGCAAATTCTTGCTATGGTTTCAATGCCGCAATATAAAAAAGAAACCCTGTCCGAATATCTAACATCGGACAGGGGAGAGCTTGTGAATAGATGCTTTGTCGGTTACACACCGGGGTCTGTTTTCAAAACTGTTGTTTCGGCTGCAGCATTGTCAGATCCCGACTTCGATCCATACGAAAAATACGAGTGCAAAGGTTACATCGAGGTATGCGGACAGAAGATCAGATGCCATAACGTTTATGGCCACGGAAAGGTCAATCTGAACGAAGCGTTTATCAATTCCTGCAATCCTTATTTCATTGACCTTGGCTTAAGGCTTGGGCACAAAAAGATAGTTGATTTGGCGCACGATATGGGGATTGGACAGTACAGCTCGATAAATCTTGTAAGCTGCACAGAAGGTGTGCTTCCAAATAGTTCCGAAGATGGTGCTGTTGCAAATATGTCTGTGGGTCAGGGAGAGATACTTTTGTCTCCTGTACAGGTTGCAAGCATTCTTTCTACCTGTGGAACCGGAATATATTGCAAACCTTCAGTGGTGAAAAAGACCGTTGCTGATGGTGATTCTGTTTATTATGGCACAACAAATAAAAAACGGGTGCTTGATGCTCACGTTGTGGAAAAGCTTTCTTTAATGCTTGCAGGCTGCGTAACTGATGGAACGGGATATCGCGCAAGGAGCGAAAAGGTGTTTTCCGCAGGCAAGACCGCCACTGCTCAAAGCGGACAGATTAGAGATGGTAAAGAGGTCATACACTCGTGGTTTGCAGGCTTTTTTCCTGCCGATTCTCCGAGGTATACAGTTTGTGTACTTTGCGATGGCAACGGTGTGGGAAATGCCCATCCGTCTGAAATATTTAGAATAGTTTCGGAAGCGATAACCGATATTGATAAAAAGCATCAGGAATAGAACGAGATTATATCTTTTTTAAGATCTTCAATTATCTTTTTTTCAAGCCTTGATATATATGATTGTGAAATGCCCAGAAGGTCAGCCACCTCCTTCTGGGTCTTTTCTTTGCCGTTGTTTGTAAGCCCAAAGCGTTCGCATATTATCCTGCGGTCACGATCCGGAAGCTTGCTAACCGCCGAAATAATCAATCTTTTTTCCTCGCGGCTTTCAATTTCTTTATCGATCTCGTCGCCGTCTGTGCCGAGAATGTCGGATAACAAAAGCTCGTTGCCGTCCCAATCCACATTCAGTGGCTCATCCAACGATATTTCGCATCTGGCCGACGAGTTTTTGCGCAGATACATAAGTATCTCGTTTTCAATGCACCTTGATGCGTATGTGGCAAGTTTTATGTTTTTGTAAGGGTCAAAGGTGTTTATGGCTTTCATAAGACCGATTGTTCCAATCGACACAAGATCTTCTACTCCCACATGGGTATTTTCGAATTTTTTTGCTATATATACCACAAGTCTCAGGTTTCTTTCAACAAGCAACGAGCGTATTTTTCTGTCTTCTGTCGGGTTTTTTCCGAGTTTTGATACGATCGCTGCTTCTTGCGCGCTTGTCAGCGGAGCAGGAAGCGTGTCCGGTCCGTTTACATAGTTTGCACCACGTGTGGAAAGACGGAATATGAATGATTTGATTTTTGAAACAAAATTCAAAACGCTTTTGTTCATGCGGTTTCACTCCTTTTGTGTTTTAAAGCAATGTAGTGGGAAAAATGCCGTCTGTTCCTGCAAAGCTGTTTTCGTTTCCTCTGCCTACCGCAGCACAAAGCTTCGTTGTTTTGTCTTTGTGACTGCATATTATTGCATCGGGAATAAAAGCTTCGATTATTGCAGTTCCAACGGCAGTTTTTATCGGTACAAGCCTCATTTTGTTTTTTACAATAAAATCGCTGTTTTTTCTTTCGTCAGGAGAATAAATGCTATCATATACCTTTGGCGAAAGTAAAATAACCGGCAGACCGCTTATCGGCTCTTTTGCCATACATCCGCTGTCGCACAAAAGTTTCAGTTTATTTTCTCCCGAGCGTGTAGTTATCGTTATATCAACCGTTTCGCAATCTTTTTTTAGTGAAAAAATATCGAAATATATAAAGCAGAATACAAACACAGCAAAGAAGATAACAAAGAGCAATGGCTTCGAAACGGATATTCCTTTTTCATATATGGCAGCAAAAATTCCACCGGCCACAAAAGAAGCTCCGTACAGGATAATAAAGCTTTCAATAAATTCTATTTGCCTCTTTTTTCCGAAAGATACAAACAGCATAAGTACTGGAATCAAAACTGTTAAAACTACGGACATGATGTCTTTAATATATATTTCTGCAAACAAAGCAAGAATGCTTGCGATTAGTGAAGAAAGAGATATTCTCCACAGCTTTTTTTCATATTTCATAAAATGTCCCGTTATGTATAACAGTATGAAATCGGCGATAAAGTTTATCGCCACGTAAATGTCAGCATAAATAACCACGGCATGGCCCCTTTGCTGTTTTCTTTGTCTGTATTATGCCATATGTCTATCGGTGAATTTTGTCAGAAAATGAAATGAATATAAAAAAATTTCATGACATATATTTACACAGAACAAAAAGATCAGGGAGATTTTTATGGATAAAGGTTTTTTGACGGTGGTTGTGACGGGTGGCGGTGTTGCCGTTCCGTTGACGGGCGCTGATGTAAGAATATTTTTCAGACAATACCGCGCAGACGGAAGATATGACGAACTTGAGGCGGAAAACAACGTGCGAAATGGCAATTATTCAAGACGCCTTATCACAAACAATGAAGGAAAAACAGAATCGGTGGCACTTGATACCCCCGATATCGAAGCATCTTTCACTGAAAACAGCGCAGTTACACCGTATTCGGTGTGCGACGTGTACGTTGAAAGCCCGGGATATTTTGGTGCGCTTTTGTTTGGTGTGCAGATATTTCCGCGCCGCGACAGTATTTTGCCGGTAAATCTCGAGCCTTTCACCCAAAGCCTTGTTGATAACGGAACTGTAAATTCGGTTATAACAGGAGAATATACCATAGTGTATTTTATTCCCACCCCCGAAGTAAACGGCAGACGTATAAACGCAATTTCGGCAGAAACCCCTGCCAATATAGTAAACCCCTTCGTTGCTGCAGAGGTTTATGTGCCCGAGACAATCACGGTTCATCTTGGCAGACCGTCTGCCGCCGCTGAAAATGTTTCATTGCCGTTTCAGGATTATATAAAGAATGTTGCATCAAGCGAAATATTTCCCACATGGCCCGAAAATGCGATCAGAGCCAATGTTTACGCACAAATATCCATTGCCTTAAATCGTGTATTCACAGAATGGTACGTAAGCCAGGGGTATCCTTTTCAAATAACGAACAGCACGGCGTACGATCAGGCTTTTGTAAAAGGACGTAATATATACGGAAACATCGAGCGGATTGTTGACGAGATATTTAACACTTACATAAGGCGCAAGGGTTTTGAAGAACCGCTTTTTGCCACCTATTGTGACGGGCGCAATGCTACTTGCTCGGGTATGACACAATGGGGATCTTTCGATCTTGCAAACCAAGGGTACTCGCCTGCAGCTATTTTGAAATATTTCTACGGTCAGGACATCGAGCTTGTGTCGACCAATAATATCATGGGTATTGAGTCTACCTATTCGGGAATTCCTCTTGCCATCGGAAGCTCGGGCGATGACGTTGCTGTTATCCAAAGACAGCTTAATCGCATTAGACAGGACTATCCGGCGATTCCGCTTATCGCTTTTACCAACGGTGTTTTTGGCACAGATACAGACGCAGCCGTCAGAAAGTTTCAGTCTGTTTTCAATCTGACAGCAGACGGTGTTGTGGGTAAAGCGACGTGGTATAGAGTTTCAATCGTGTACGTGTCCGTCAAAAGACTCGCCGAACTGACAAGCGAAGGTCAAAGCTCTGATTTCAAAAAAGTTGATGTTTCGGTTCGGCTTGGTTTTGGAGACCGTGGAGATGACGTTGAGACGCTGCAGTATCTTATCGAATACATCAGCATTTTTTACAAAAACGTAAGACCTACAGGGGTAGATGGTGTATTCGGACAGAGTACCCTTGATTCGCTTTTGTCTTTTCAAAGGGCATTCAGCCTTCCGGAAACTGGTATTACCACCGAGGAAACGTGGTATACGATATACGCCGTTTACGATTCAATAGTAAAAGCTGTACTTCCCATAAGTGGCGAACAGTATTTTCCGGGAGATCTCGAACAGGGCGACAGCGGCGAATCGGTGCGGCTTATCCAACGTTATCTAAACGAGATTGCAAGGTTCTACGGTGATCTGCCGACACTTTCTGAGGATGGTATTTTTGGCTCTCAAACAAGAAACGCGATATTCGAATTTCAGCGTCTGTATCTTGTAAACGAAACGGGTGTTATTGATTCGGACACTTGGTACAGAATAGTTGAACTGTATAATTACATACAAAGACAAAAAACAAAATGAGGTTGTCAAGGTAATATATGGACTTTTTAAAAGAAATTTTACCATGTCTTCCGGAAAAAGTGGCGAATGCAGTATGTAAGCTTGACAGCACGCATATAACAGAAATAAGGTTACGCGCAAACGGACTTCAGACGGTTCTATACGACGGCCGTGAACTTGTGATATCAAAAGACCTGTCGGTTTTCTCTATATGCAAAGAGCCGCTGGTTCTTGAAGGGAAAGATATAGAAAAAGTCGTTTTTTCTCTTTGTTCGGGTTCAGTATACGCATATTCGGAGCAAATAAAGCAGGGGTTTATAACAAAAAACGGTGTGAGAGTGGGAATCGGCGGTGCCGCCATAATGAAAGATGGTGCTCTGTCTGGCTTTTCGTCATATACATCCCTGAATATCCGCTTTCCGAGGCATATCGAAAACTGCGCAGAACAACTCTTTTCGCTGTTATCAAAAAAAGGAAGCCACAGCGTTGGAGGGATACTTGTGATCTCTCCGCCGGGAGGCGGCAAAACAACTTTTTTAAGAAGCTTTACAAGCGGCATTTCGCGATCTTTTTCGGATGGTGGAAAAGTGTGCAGAAAACGAGTTTGTGTAATAGACGAAAGGGCAGAAATATACATGAAAGACGCGTTTTCAAATAGCTGCGCCGATTTTCTGACCTACTTGCCAAAAGAATATTCAATAGAACTTGCAACTCGTGTACTGTCTCCGGAATATATTGTGTGTGACGAGATTGGTAATGAACAAGAAGCCGAGGCGATTTGCAAGAGTTCCACGAAAGGAGTAACTTTTGTAGCTTCCTGCCACGGGAAAAACTTATTTGATGTGATGCAAAAGCCGATGATGCAAAAGCTTTTTGGGGATAAGGTCTTTTCAACTGCCTGCGAGCTTTCTTGCGTTGACGGCAAATATACTTGTTCTGTAAAAACATTTCCAAAGGACACGGTATGTTGAAGACTTTTGGGGTACTGCTTATGTCGCTTTCGGTTTGGTATCTGGGAAACGGCTTTTCAAAAAAGTTGCGTCAAAAAATGGATTGTGAAGATGCAATTATTTCTCTTGTAGTGTTTATAAAGAGCAAAATAGTTTCACATTCGGCACCGGTGTGCGATATCTGTGCAGATTTTTACGATGCACGTCTTGATATTGGACGATTCTATGAGCTGCTTTCTCAAATGCAAAGCGATTCTTTGTCAAAAGCTCTGTGTGAGATAAGCACAAAAGAATGCGAAACAACAATTCTTGACAGTGCAAAGGAGTTTGCTTGTTCTGTGGGGTTTTGCTGTTGTGCACAGGAAGCTGTGTCGCTTTGCGACAGATACATTTCCGATATGCAGGCAAAGCTTTCTTCTGTTCGGACTGCTGACAAAAAACGCTCAGAGTTGTATTCAAAGCTTGCAGTGATCTGCGCTCTTTCTGTTTTTGTTTTGTGTATATAAAATCAAAGGAGATAGGAATGGATGTAAACACAGTTGTAAAAATCGCAGGAATAGGAATACTCGTTGCAGTGGCGTGTCAGGTGCTGACGAGGGCGGGCAGGGACGATCAGGCCTCTCTTGTCAATCTTGCAGGCATAATCGTCGTTCTTATGCTGCTGGTGGAAAAGATCGGGAATCTTTTTGCCTCGATCAAATCAATTTTTGGGTTTTGACCATGCAGGAACTAGAAAAACTGCTTGCTCTTTGTGTTTTTGGAGCAATGGCAAGTGTTGTGGTAAAAAATCTTGCTCCGTCTTTTTCTGCACTTCTTGTCATTTTCGTATCTGTATGCGTTGTGGGTCTGTGCGTTTTTTGCGTTATCCCATTTGTTGATTTTTTTTATTCCTTGGTGCAGGGGACGAGCTTTTCGGTGTATGCGTCTGTTCTTTTTAGAGTGTGTGGAATAGCGGCACTTTCAGGAGTTGCGGCGGAAATATGCAAGGATGCAGGCGAATCAGCATTTGCCTCCAAAGCAATGCTTGCAGGAAAAATGGCAATACTTTTGTGTGCACTGCCTGTGCTTAAAAGTCTTATCGAGCAAGTAAAGGATATGTTGAATTGAAAAATGAGAATTAAAGTTAAGGTAGTAGTTATAATTTTTTCTCTCTTGTGTTACTTTGCTGTTTTTGGATCCGTCGTGTTGGCGGATGATATCAATGGCTTTGATAATAGAGCGAGAGAAGTTTATGAAGCGTTTTCTTTCCCAAAAATCATGTCTTTGGTATGTAACAGCGCAAAACAGGCATTTTTCCCGTCCATTCCTGTCTTTTCGGGGCTTGTTGGCATGGTACTAATTTCGTCAGTGATAAATACTCTTGGCATATGTTTTAACAAGTTCGATGTGGGAGAATATGTTTGTTCTTTGTGCTTTTCGGCATTCCTTTTTTCAATCATAAAGAATCTTTGTGATCATATCGAAATGTATGTTGAAAAACTGCGTGACATTTGCGCAGTTGCCCTACCGCCTGTTGTGGCGTCCTGCATGAGCGAAGGCATGATGACAGCTGTATCGGGAAATTCTGCTGCAGCAATTTCTGTCGCTGTGATCGAATTTCTTGTTTCATCGCTTGTCTTGCCCTGTGCAAAGCTTTTGTTCGTTTTGTTAACCGTTTCGACGATTGTTGGCAAAACAATTGATATAAGAAGCTTTTCTTCATCCATACGAACGTTTTCAGTTTTTTGTTCGGCGTTTCTTATGACAGCATGTGTGACGGTTATTCACTTTCAGGATGCTGTTGCACGTGCGGCTGACAGTGTCGGAAACAGGGCGGTGCGATTTGCCGCAACAAATCTTGTGCCAATCGTCGGAAATCTTATTAGTGAAAGCGTGAGCACAGTATCACAATCGATGCGTGCTGTGGGCACAGTAACGGGTGCCGCCGGAGTTTCGGCAATAATATCTGCGGTGCTTCCGCCGCTTGTTGCATGTATTGTTTTCAAGATTGAACTTAATATCAGTTCTGTTTTGGCAAAAACACTCGGGTGTCAAGCGCAAGGATTGATGTTGTCTGATGCAGGTGGCATACTGAATGTTTTAAATGCTGGACTTGTAATAACCTCGGTGGGCTTTTTGCTTATGCTTTGCCTTGTTTCAAATATTATTTGACGGTATAAAAATGACAGATGTAATAATGACAGTTGTTTGCATGGGGATTTTATCTGCGGTATTGTCTCTTTTTGGGGAAGAAAACAGCGACTTGTCAAAGTATATTAGATTTACAGTATCTCTGTGCTTTTTGTGTGCTTTGATAGGTGGCGGAAAGAAACTGGTTTCGCAGTTTGATTTTTCCTTTAATATGCCTTTTTTTACGATCGAATATGATATATCATCAGCAAAAGAAAACTATTATGAGGAATTGTCAAAGGGTATATCGCAGGATCTTGAAGAGAAACTTAAAACAAACATCTTTGAAAACACCGGAATAATCGTGAAGGATTGCAGCATACAATTGAGTATGACACAGATTGGAAATACAACAGAGTTTTCTTTTGAAAAGATAACAATAATTACCGATGATGCCAATTTTGATCTATTATCGGAATACGTTCTATCTGTGTGCGGAGTATCGGCAGAAATTATATATGAAAGCTAAAACGGTGAACAGATATGAAAAAAATCAAGGGATTTTTTGATGAAAAAACTGCAGTTGTGGTATGTCTTGCGGCAGGAGTTGCATTGCTGGCTATTTCTTTTCTGTCAAAATCTTATGGAAAAAACAATGTTGATGTGCCCGTTGTCCCATCAGATGAGATAGCGGTATATTCTGGAATGCTTGAGAGCGGTTTGCAAAGCGCAGTTTCTTGTATGACGGGCAGCGAAAACGTTAAAGTAATGGTTACGCTTGACAGCACCTTCGAAAACGTATATGTCAGCGATGCCAGCATAAACGAAGCTGTCACTTCCGATAAAACCGATATCCGAAGTGAGCGGCAGCTGGTTTTAACCGGATCGGTCGGTGACGATCAGATGCCCGTTGTGGTAAAAAGAATACCGCCTAAGGTAAAGGGAGCTGTGATAGTATGTGATGGGATAATAGACAATAATCTGAAATCAAGCATTGCTGCCATGGCGGCAACCGCATTGAATATACCAGAAACAAAAATCTATGTGACGGGAGGATATTGATCTTGGAAAAGAACACAAAAAACGAAATGAAAAAGACAAAAAAGGTGATAAGGCCCATGCTACTTGCTGCATGCGTTGCGGTGGTGGGGCTTTCGGTGTATGCCGACTGGAATTATAACAAAAATAAGGAAGATGCGTCCGAAAAAACGGGATATATCTATAATTCTTCTGTTTCGGGAGACACTGCCAAAATACTTGGAGAGGCCACCTACGTCGGTTCAACGGTGCAGGACGAAACTGTGTCTGCCAATGGAGAGGATTCTGTTGCCGAAGAAAGCTATTTTGCCTCTGCAGCATACGACCGCCAAAGAAGCAGAGACGAAACCATCGAGCTTTTGCAGACGGTGGTTGACAGCTCTGAAACCATGCCCGATGCCAAAAATAAAGCTCTTTCGGATATGACAGAGCTTGCCGCAGCAATGGAAGCAGAAACCAACATCGAAACTCTTGTAAAGGCAAAGGGTTTTGACGATTGTATTGCGGTGATAAACGGTGACAACATCAACGTGGTTGTAAAAACAACGGGTCTTCTGACCTACGAAGTGGCACAGATCAGAGAGATCGTTATGAACGAAATGGGCATACCTGCAGAGAACATAAAGATAATCGAAAAAACGAAATAATAAAACAGGCGATCCAGCATACACAAAAAGAACAAGATTCTTCTCGTGTATATATTAACGGATTGCCTGTTTTCTTTAAAAAAATTATGTAAACTGTTGAAAAATCCAACTGTTTGTACTATAATAACAATGTTAAGATACTATGGGGTGAGTATGGAGCGACCTAATATTTTACTTTCAACTTCACTTGGTGCAGAGAAGAATTATATAGACGCTTTCGAACAACACGGGTTTTCGCCTTTCGCCTGCTATCTGCCAAACGACACCGGTTTTGACGCCCTTGTGCTTTGCGGAGGGGGAGATATAGACCCATCTTTTTACGGCGAGGAAAACCTCGGATCTTATCCTCCCGATATAGATCGCGACAGGGCGGAGCTCCTACTTTTTGAAAAATATTTTTCGCTCGGGAAACCGATTTTCGGTATATGCCGTGGATGCCAGCTTATAAACGTCGCTTTAGGAGGCAAACTTATTCAGCATTTGCCGACTTATTCTTTTCACAAGAGCGGTTGCGATGCAGATTTGGTGCATATTGTGGAAAATCAGAAGGATTCTGTTTTTTATTTGCTGTATGGCGACAGTATGATTGTAAACAGTGCCCACCATCAGGCGTGCTCTGTGCTTGGAGACGGGCTTCGTGCTATCCAGCGTCACAGCGACAATACGGTTGAAGCTATAGCGGCAGACAGAATACTAGCTTTGCAATGGCACCCCGAAAGAATGACTTGCGGTTTTTCCGATCCTAAGTATTCTGACCCAAATAAAATATTTGAAGTATTTAAGAATATGATAAATTAAATAACAGAAAGGATTTACAAAATGGCAAAGATCGACATTTTCTCCGGCTTTCTTGGCGCAGGAAAAACAACACTTATTAAAAAACTCATAAAAGAAGCCTATGCAGGCGAAAAACTCGTGCTCATCGAAAATGAATTCGGCGAAATAGGCATTGACGGTGGATTTCTTCAGGATGCCGGAATTGAAATTACTGAAATGAACTCGGGTTGTATCTGTTGCAGCCTCGTCGGTAATTTCAGCGAAGCTTTAAAAAAGGTTCTTGACGAATATTCTCCCGACAGAGTCATCATCGAGCCCTCGGGCGTAGGAAAGCTCAGCGACGTTATTAAGGCTGTTCAGGATATCGACGACAAGGATATCGTCCTCAACAGCTTTACAACCGTTGCAGATGCCACAAAGTGCAAGATGTATATGAAAAACTTCGGCGAGTTTTATAACAACCAGATTGAAAATGCCAACTGCATAGTTCTTTCGAGAACAGCTGGTATGTCGGAAGAAAAACTTGCTGCATCGATCGCTCTGCTTCGTGAAAAGAACGAAAAGGCAACTATCATTTCCACTGATTGGGACAAGCTTTCGGGCAAAGCTATTCTCGATGCAATGGAGCATCTTGACTCGATAGAAAACGATATTGACAGCCTCGAAAAAGAGCATCATCACCATCATCATTGCCATCATGACCATGATGACCACGACGAGCACTGCACCTGCGGTTGCCACGACCACGATCATGAACACGACCACGAGCATCATCACCACGACCACGATCACGACGAGCACTGCACCTGCGGTTGCCATGACCATGATCATGAACACGAACACGAGCATCATCACCACGATCACGACCACGACGAGCACTGTACCTGCGGTTGCCATGACCATGATCATGAACACGAACACCATCATTGCCACCACGACCATGATGATCACGATGAGCACTGTACCTGCGGTTGCCACGAACACGACCACGGACACGAACATCATCACCGCCATCACGCCGATGAAGTATTTGTAAGCTGTGGCGGCGAGACTGCGGCAAAATATACCGAAGATCAGATCAAAGAGATACTTTCGTCTCTTTGCAACGAGGAAAAATACGGCATAGTTCTGCGTGCAAAGGGAATCGTTGATTCGGGAGAATGCGAATGGATCCATTTTGATTACGTTCCCGGAGAGGTCGATGTAAGACGCGGCAGTGCAGGTGTTATCGGACGTATATGCATCATCGGTTCAAACATCAATGAGCATGCCGTCAAGGAACTTTTCAAAATCCACTGATAGAACAAGGAATATAAATCATGAAAAACAGAAATGAGATACCGATCTATCTTTTCACCGGCTTTCTTGAAGCTGGAAAAACAAAGTTTATTCACGAAACTCTTGAGGATCCGCGCTTTTCAAACGGCGATGTAACCCTTGTTCTTGTTTGCGAGGAAGGAATCGAAGAGTATCAGCTCGAAAAGTATCCTCAAAAGGATATTTATATTAGAAATGTTGACGACATAGAAGAGATCACTCCCGAATTTCTTGTAAAACTCGAGGATGAGCTTGATTTTTGTCGAGTTATTATAGAATACAACGGTATGTGGATGCTTGACGAACTTTATAAGCGCCTGCCGGAACATTGGCAGGTCTATCAGGAAATGCTTTTTGTCGATTACACTTCATTTTTGTCGTATAATAACAATATGCGCTCTCTTGTGGTGGACAAGCTTACAAGCTGCGAGCTCACCGTTTTCAACCGTTGTCCCAAGGATGTGGATAAAATGCAGCTGCACAAGATAGTTCGCACGACAAACCGCCGTTGTGATATTGCATATGAATATTGCGACGGAAGCGTTGATTACGACGACATCGAAGACCCGTTGCCCTTTGACATAAATGCTCCTGTCATCGTGATAAACGATGAGGATTACGCCGTTTGGTACCGCGACACAACCGAAAAGATCGAAAATTATGATGGAAAGACGGTTAGATTCAAGGCTTGTATAAAACGCGATCCCAAAGAAAAGAAGCTTTTTATTGCCGGTCGTCAGGTTATGACTTGTTGCGTGGACGACACACGTTTTGCGGGTTATATCTGTGAGTATGCCGATACAGAAAAGCTTTCGGATGGCGAGTGGATCATGCTTGAAGCAAAGATTGATGTTAAATATCATAAGATTTATCGCAGAAAAGGCCCTGTTCTTTCTGTTCTTTCTGTTGAAAAGTGTGATGCCCCCGACGATGTGATTGCAACTTTCTATTGATATGGAAAAGAAGATAACACATTTAAGGATCGCAGTGATAGTGGTTTTGTCCATATTGATCATTGTCAATATGGGTGCAATATATTACGGATCTTCTATTGAATCCACGACTTCCGGAAAAATGACAAAAGAAATTGCTTCGAGCATATATGACCACACTGAAACAATAAAACCCGATAACAAAAAACCAAGCGCCGAGCCTGTTTCTTCGGCACAAAACACAGATGAAACACCTGAGCAAAAAAAAGCACGCGAAGAAAAAGAAAAAGCAGATGTCGCACGCAAAGAAAGACAGCGCGAGGCTGCAATTGCCCGTTACAATACGAGATTGCGTGTTTATCTACATATTCTCGAGTATCTATCGCTTTCGTTTTTCGTTATGCTTTTGTGTCTTGTGCTTGCGATGAAAACTTCGCGTGCTATTATGGTCCCTGCGGCGTGTTTCTGTTGGCTTTATGCGCTTGGTGACGAGATACACCAGCTTTTTGTTGACGGTAGAAGTTTCGAAATCGCCGATATAATGCTTGATTCCTCAGGAATAGCATCAGGAATAGTTTTAGGTTTTGCTTTTTTCACACTGTTAAAAAAATATCTGGTTCACAAAGGTTGAAATAACAACGGACTTGGCTTTCAAGTCCGTTTTTTCGTGTTTTTTTATACAGAAAATCAGAATACTTTTGAATCTGAAATAATATCATTTATTAAAGCAATTTGTATAGCAAAACGGAGGATATTATGACAGATAAATTTATGCCCGAAGGATTTAACATTTCAAGCAGGGAGAATATGGAAGCAATAAGCTCTTTGTCTGCTCTTGAAAAAGCGGTTGATAGTGGGGAGATACTTGAATCTCGCGTTATTATGTGTGATAACGAGCACAATCTCGTTGTAGAACTTGGAGAATACAATGGTATCATACCACGAAACGAAGCTCTGATGACCTTGCCATGCGAAGAATCCCGTGAAATCGCCGTTATCACAAGAGTCGGAAAACCTGTCTGTTTCAAGGTGTTGTCGGTCGACAGAAGCGGTGATATGCCAAAAATTGTTTTGTCAAGAAGACTTGCGCAGCAAGAGTGCTATGATAAATATATCAAAAACCTCAATGCAGGCGACGTTATTGACGCAAAGATCACTCATGAAGAGCCTTTTGGTTGCTTTTGTGATATAGGCTGCGGCATCATTTCGCTTTTGTCAATAGATTGCATTTCGGTTTCGCGCATTTCGCATCCTAAAGAGCGCTTTTTCACAGGACAGTATATCCGCGCAATAGTGAAGCGTACAGTTCGCCACGACGGACGAATTTCGCTTACTCACAAAGAGCTTCTTGGCAGTTGGGAAGAAAACATTGCATTTTTTAAGCAAGGAGAAACAGTTGCGGGAATAGTCAGAAGTGTTGAGCCGTACGGAATATTTATCGAGCTTGCGCCAAATCTTGCAGGACTTGCTGAGTGGCGCGACGGCATAGTGCCCGGACAGTGTGCAGCTGTATTTATCAAGAGTATAATTCCCGAGAAAATGAAGATAAAGCTTGTAACCGTCGATAGTTACTCGTGCGAAAACGTCAACAGAAAGCTTACATACTTTGATGAAAGAGAACACATAGATTATTGGAAATATTCTCCCGACTGCTGTGAAAAAACGATAGAAACCATCTTTGATGATGAAATATAACAAAAGAAGAACTCCCGTTTTGGGAGTTCTTTTTTGGTTATTCGGCTTTCTGTTCGTTTTTAATCTTTTCAAGCTCTGCCTGTTCAAGCTCTCTGTATGCAACTTTTCCGACGAGGGTTTTTGGCAGTGCATCGCGGAATTCGATGTCGTAGGGGAGTGCATACTTTGCGATATTTTTCTTGCAGTACTCAAATAGGATCTGCTTCTTTTCGTCATTGGCTTCAAGACCGGGCTTCAACATAACAAACGCCTTGATTTTTTGCATTTTGTATGGATCGGGAACACCGATGACACAGCTCATATGGACAAGCTCGTGGGCATCAAGAATGTTTTCAAGGGCAGAGGGATATACGTTGTAACCGCTGGTAATGATCATCCTCTTGATGCGCTGTTTGAAGTAGATAAAACCTTCATCATCCATAGAGCCAAGATCGCCGGTGTGAACCCAAGTACGTCCGTCTTCGTGCACTCTAAGCGTTTTTGCGTTTTCTTCGGGGTGCTTGAGATATCCGAGCATAACTGTGGGTCCCGAGATACAGATCTCGCCTTCTTCGCCGTAGGGAAGCTCTTCTGTAGTGTCGGGCTTTACGATCTTGTAGAAAGTGTCGGGAAAAGGCTGACCGATACTGCCTTCTTTGTAGGTGTGGGTAGGGGTAAGACAACTTGCAGTTACGCACTCTGTGGTACCATATCCTTCACGTACCTGGATTGAGGCGTTGTGATCGTAAAGAAACTTGTCAAACCGCTTTTTCAGCTCAACAGACAAAGAGTCGCCGCCCGAGAAAACTCCCTTCAGACACGAAAGGTCAACACCTTCCATACATGGCTGACGAAGAAGCGCTTCATAAAGAGTTGGGACACCGGCAATGAAATTACACCTGTGTTTTTTAAGAAGCTTTGCATAGCTTTCTGCCGTGAATCTGGGAACAAGAATGCATCTTCCGCCGCTTGCAAGCATTGAATGAATGCTGACGCCAAGGCCAAAACCATGGAACATGGGCATAACTGCGAGCATCTTGTCTCCGGGGCGGAACATGGGGTTTGTGGCAATAACTTGTGTTGCAAGAGCGTTGAAATTGTAATTTGAAAGAAGAATGCCCTTTGTTACACCTGTTGTTCCGCCGCTGTAAAGAATAACGGCAGGATCGTGAATGCTTCTTTTGGAAAGATATTTCCAGTGATATCGCATTCCGTATGCCATAAAGTCTCTCCATCTTGTAATAGGAGCATCCTTGGGTATCTTCTTTATCTTTCTGCCTTCGGTGAGCATATAGCCTGCCTTGATGGGTTGTGCAAGCTCGTCCTTGATGCTGGCAAGGATAACGTTTGTAAGCTCTACGTTTTGGCGTATTGCTTCAAACTTGTTGTAGAACTGGTCGAGAGTAACCGCCGTTATAGATTCGGATTCTTTTATGTAAAACTCAATCTCTTTTTCGCTTGATAGGGGGTGGATCATGTTCGCGATAGCGCCTACTGCATTTACGGCATAAAACATAATAACAGTTTGAGGACAGTTGGGCATGCATATGGTGATCTTGTCGCCGGGACGGGTACCTATTGCTTTAAGAGCGCGGGCGCAGATATGTACCTGAGAGATAAAAGTCTTGTAGGTGGTTTTTTTACCCATAAAATCGAAAGCTATCTGATTTGGATATTTGTTTGCAACGATCTCAAGCTGTTCAAACATTGTTGTTGTGGGATATTCGAGTGTTGCGGGGATATCGCCGTAGTTTTTAAGCCATGGGGCTTTGACGGCGGAAAAGGATGTTTCTGTTTTGATATCCATTATATTATTGCCCTTTCTGTATCAGAATTCAACTTCTTCACTAAGTGGTCTGTCAAGAAGCTCAGGGTTTTCTGCCAGTTTTTTCAGCAAGCGTATGGTTTTTGAAAAATAGTATCCGTCGGCAATTCTTTCGTCAATGGTAAGTCCCAAAGGCAACGTCTCACGCATTTCAAAAGTTCCGTCTTCTTTGAATATCGGGGTGTTTTTCTTTTCGCCGATAACGACAAAAACAGAGTTTGTACCGCGGTTTGCCAGATGGTGATAGCCGGCATTCATCTTTATGCTTCCGAGGTTGGAAAGAAATACACTGGCAAAATACGGGTCAACCTTCTCGAGCGATTTGGGATAGTGTCCACGGTAGTCGAGTGCATTAAGAATCTTTACGACGAGTTTCAATATGGGACGCGGAAGCTTTGTCAGTATTGCCATTGTATCTGTTGCGCCGTCGGTTTTATTCTCTTTTCTGACCCCAAAGACGATCTTCTGTACCTTGCTGTGTATTTGTTCGATGGGGGATTCGTCGCTTTCTTTGTCAATCTTGACAATCGAAAGAACCTCGTCAGACTTGTCGTCAAACTGACGTTTTACAACAAAAGCAAGGGTGATTTCCTTGCGATCGTAAAGCCTGTAGCCTGCATAGAATCTGTTCATATGAGGGCGGTGATAGAATATCTTGGCAATAGCCGCGCAAATAACGTGGAAAAAAGTATATTTGTATTCAGGATTGCTCGCGTTTTTTTCTTCAAGATATTTGGTGATGGCGGAAAGGTCGATTTCTTCGCTTATAAATGCCTCGTTGTCTGCTCTGTTGGGGAGCATATAAGGCATCACGGCGTGCATGGGATCGGTTTCGGGCACACGTATTCCGTCTCTTCTGTTTTTCATAAAGTTCTCCGATCAATATGTGAATTTATGGCTGTGTTGTGTCGAAAAAACACATACAACTCTTTTATTATATCACACATTCTTCATAAAATCAACCTTAAATATAATGTTAATGGTTTTTACGATTTTCTGCGTATTGCGTAGTAGGTCACAAGGTATATAGCAATAAGCGCCAGAATGGAATAGGTAATACATTCTGCCGCAGTATGCATATTTAAGATGGAAAGAACAACTACTGTAACGTAAGCTAATATGATTGAAATTGTAAAGGTTATGCTTTTTGCTTTGTTTGCAATAGCAACATTTCTTTCGTCTGTTTCCATTATTTGTTGTTTTTTTAGTCTTTCATTGCTACTTGTGATATAAAAGTATTTTTTTACGTTAGCAATTCCAAACACAATCATACCTGTACCAAACGACGATAGTGCATTGTTTTCATACTCTGTGAATATAGCCGCTGCTATCATAATTGCACCGAGCACTGCACATATTATTGAAGTGCACAGTCTGATTTTAAGCTTTTTTTCAAAATCCATATTATTCCTCCTCAAATATAAATACTTCTTCAATTGTCTTTCCGAAGTATTTTGAAATTTTGTATGCGAGCTGAAGCGAAGCATTATATTTCCCGTTTTCGAGAGAAATAATAGTTTGTCGTGTCACGTCAACTGCATTTGCCAGCTCGTCTTGAGTGATAGAAATTTCTTTGCGCAAATCTTTTATCTTGTTGTTCAACTTAAACTGATTACCTCCTGTATATTTGTAAAGTGCACTTTACATTTATAGTATACATGTATAAAACAAAAATGTCAAGTACATTTTACATTTTTTTGCAAAAAAATAAAAGCAAGCCAAAAAGCTTGCCTTTATGAAGTGGTTCAATATATAAGCATTGCGTCGCCGAAAGAGAAAAATCTGTATTTTTCCTCAACGGCGCATTTATACGCATCCAGCATCCTTTCACGTCCTGCAAGGGCAGAGACGAGCATAAGAAGGGTTGATTCGGGAAGGTGGAAATTTGTTATAAGGTGATCCACAGCCTTAAACTTGTATCCCGGATAAATGAATATATCGGTGTACTTTTCGCAAGGCGAGAGATATCCGTTTTCATCAGCGCAGGATTCAAGGGTTCGGCACGAGGTTGTGCCAACGCAAAAAACTTCTCCGCCTGCTTTGCGTGCGCAGTTGTACTTTTCTGCGCTTTCTGCCGAAACTGTACAGAATTCGCTGTGCATTTTGTGTTTTGTTATATCGTTCTCTTTTACAGGGCGGAAGGTGCCAAGTCCAACGTGTAGGGTGACGGGAACGATAATAACTCCCATATCATCAAGTTCTTTCAAAAGCTCTTTTGTAAAATGAAGTCCTGCTGTGGGGGCTGCCGCAGAGCCGTCGTGTCGGGCATATACGGTTTGATATCGATTTTTGTCTTCGGCTTTCTTGTGAATGTACGGTGGCAGGGGCATTTCGCCGATCTCGTCGAGAAGTGACATGAATTCGCCTTCGTAATCAAAGCGGACGATCCTGTTACCGCCTTCGGTTACTTCTATAACTTCCGCAAGAAGCTTTCCGTTTCCGAAAGAAAGCTTTGTTCCCACAGGTGTCTTGTGTCCGGGTCGAGAAAGAGCCTCCCACGTATTATCGCTCTTTCTTTCGAGAAGCAAAAGCTCTACAGACGATCCAAGTTCTTTTGTATATACACCGGATGCGTCTTTTTTGAAACGGTTTCCGATAAGTCTCGCAGGGATTACCTTTGAATTGTTTACAACGAGAATGTCGCCAGGTTTTATATAGTTTTTGATGTCGAAGAAATGCTTGTGTGCATATTCGCCACTCGATCTGTCAAGCACGAAAAGACGCGATTCATCACGCTTTTTCGCAGGATCCTGGGCTATAAGTTCTTCGGGTAGATCGTAATAATAGTCTGATAACAACAGTTTCTGTTCTGTCTGCATTATATACCTTTCAAAATGTCAATCGAAAATTAGAGTAATGTTTTTTTCCTTGTTGCACTGCATGGTTGCGCCAAATACCGCATAGTTGCCTTCGGCATCAAAATCCACTTTCTTTCCGCCGCAGTAAGCAACCTTAGGCTCTGCAAAGATTCCGAATTTGTGGATTTTAAGTTCTCCCCTGAGAACCTGCAATTCAACGTATTTGGGTCCCACTTCAACCGTTCCATATGCTTCTCCTACTGCAAAGAAGCACTTGAAATATCCATCTTTGGAATATTCAAGATAGGGATTGAATGAGATCACACCTTCGTACATGTCATATTCAAAACCGCTCATAGATGCAAGAAGTGTGTAGCTTGCAAGTGATCTGACGTATGACGAGCCACATTCCATTTCAGCAAAAGGGTTTCTATATTCGCCGTCATAACGCTTACGTATTGCTGCAACGATTTCAAGGCCTTCTTTTACCATGCCGTTCTGTATCATCAGAGACGCTGCCTGGTATTCAAAACCGTTCATGCATTCTTCGGCATAGGGAATGGGTATCTTCGGTTTATTTGCACCTTCGGGATAGGTACAGATGGTAACACCAGCTTCATCGTTTATACAGAAGTTTCTGCAGGGATTAAAGAAATCTCGCATGGACTTTTTGAAGTTGACGTTGTATAACGTGTCAAGCGCTGACATCAGCTTGTCGTGATCAAATATTTCGCCCAGGCCTATATTGTTTGCGTGCCACTGACCGAGAACCTGATCGACCGATGAGCCATCGCCAACCTGATATTTTATTTCTGAATGTTCGTCACTCCAATAATAGTTGTAAACGTCGGTTCCGTCAAAGTAAGTTTTTCCTTTAAAGGGTTCAAGCAAACTTCTGTCTGTAAGGTTGATCTTTTGATAGAAGTATTTGCCGTTGTAGAGCTCATCGTTGAGATACTTTTTGGCTTTTTCAAAAAGCTCGCGATATTCTGTTGCGCTTTTTTTGTCTTTAACAACTTCTGCCATTTCGGCAGCCGAAATGAGAGCCGCACAATAAAGACCTTGAAGCCAAGAGTTGGGACTGTAAAGCTCGGTATCAAGCGTGTTGTGTTGTCTGCCGCTCATAATACCCGTGTGTTCGGGGTCCCATTTGAAATCATTTTCCGGGTCAAAGGTGAAATCAAGAGATTTTTTGATGTATGGCCACATTCTGCAAAGCCATTCTACGTCTCCTGTCATCTTGAATTCACGATAACTCTTGAATATACCGCCCATCTGACCGTCAACACATGGAAAATAATCAAGCGGACGTCTGCCCAAAGGAGATTGAGCTCTGAAATGAACTGCCCCCTTGTCGTTCATGCTGTATCGGAATTCTGTTTCACGCAGACCTCTTTCAAGATCCGGGAAAAGGTGAGCAAGTGCGTATGCGTAGTTATATACGTGCGTGCAGTTGCCTTCGCAAGAACCATGACGACGCTGTGAACCTTCGAATGCGATAAGGTTTCCGTCACTGTGACGTACGATGGTTGAGGATTTAAGAATGGCAAGATTTGCGCTTACTGCATCCATGACCTCATCGGGAAGAGTTGATGAAAAGAGTGTTTCTGTGAAAAGCGTCGTTTCTTCCTTAAGCCTGTCCCAGTGGTTAAAGCAATACGCCGCACAATCAAACGAACTAGAGAAGTATCTGCAGTAATAGTTTTTCCAGCTGTTTTTCACGCGGAAATCTTCGTCGCTTTCGCCGTCGTTTTTAGGAATGGGCGACCAATAGTTCATAAGGAATCTCACGTACCACGTGATAATAAAACGAACGGTTTTCTTTTCGTGAGGTTCAAGCGAAACGTGCGCGGCCATAAGACCGCTGCTTTTTGTATGCGCATCATCGTAGTGTCTGTTTTTAAAGACGGAAGATTTGCAAAAATCATCCCAGAATACTTGAAGTGAATCGTACCAAGTGCCGCGATACAAATATTCCTGATACGAAACTTCTTCGCAATCGGTGCCGAGGCACAGACTGTGGACGTTGACTGTTGAATCAAGAGCTCCGTCGTCGTCTTTGCAATCAAGCGACTCAAATCTTATGCACTTCATATTTGATTTCATGTCGCCGTCAAAGGTGTTTTTTCCGTTTGACAGCATATTTTCAAAAACTCCGCAGAGGGTGTAATCGAGTTTTTCTTCTGTGGTGTTTTCTATTTCAAACTCAAAGAAAGCGGCAGGAATTGACGAATCGGGAACGTTGAAGGGAATGAAAGGATTAAACGCCGTCATAGAAATTTTGCCTGGAAATTTTTCATACAAAAAATCCATTTTTGCAAACGGAAATGATGCGCAAAAATCGCCGGTGGGAAAGTGGGGGACACCTGCCATTGTTTCAGATCCCGGACCATATCCGTAACCGCTGTGGAAGGATGTTCCTGGATCGGTATAATGATCGAATCCGCTACGAGTACCCTGGGAATCTGCGTTAAGCACTCGGGCATCAACGAGATGTCCGTCTTTTTCAGCCTTGACGGCAAAAAAAGTAAAACCTGCAGAGCTCTTTTTGTTCGGCGTGCCGAAAAGTTCGAAATCCGCAAGTCTGCCGTTACCGAGAAGACCAATACAACCCGTGCCGATACCACCGAGAGGAAAGGATATTTCACGGGTCTTTGCGCCGCTATATGTAATGCTTTTCATAGTGTTCTCCTTGATTTTTTGCTTTATTATAGCAAAGATAGTATTCTTTTTCTTGGATTATATCAGAAAAACACAAAACTATAGTCCGATATTTTTCAAAAAAATCTCCATGGCTTTTGCATCGTCTTTTGCGATGTTCATACTATATTTCATTTCGGCAGTGGTGCGTCCCAAATGACCGCAGAATATCAGCTTGAACCATCTGCGTACCTGCATAAAGGGCATGAGCCACTTGTGCTTTTTAAGAATGGGATAATAATGCTTCAGTTTTTCGTAAGGTGTGAACACCTTTGCAAAGGCGTAGTACAGTTTTCCACCCTTTTTTTGTTGTTGAACGTTAACACGGTTGACATTAGTTCCAAAAGATCCTCCGCGCAGAATATATTCTTCCATCTGTGAGGTGATTTCGTCTTTTTCGGCACCGCAAAACCATACATGGGCAAGCTTGCGCGATGCTTTTGCAAAGGTGAGAAGACCGCCTTTTTCAAGAAGCTCGTTGCGCTTTTGCGCATCGGCATCCGCCTGTAAATCAAGAAGCAGAAGATCGATAAATGGGCGTACTCCGCATCCGCCTTCTTCAAAATGCTTTGCCATGTGTGCGATGTGATAATAATAGTACATTTCATCGCTCATTTTGCGCAGGTAGTTTTTATCTGTCGAAGCTGAGCTTTCCCACACAGATGAGAGTATAGCCGACGATTCCTTTGCAATGCCGTCTTCAACCAGGGTGAAGTGGATCTCTACGTTTACGCCGGAAGGGGATTTGAGAGAAATGTCATGGGTGTTTTCTCTTTGTTTTGTATATCCACGCTCATCAATCAGCTTTTTTACAATTCTTTCCGTATCGTTTTCGGGCACGAGAATATCTATGTCTCTGCTAGATCGCAACCACGGTTGAGGATACAGATCTCGTATAACAGAAGATCCTTTCAGCGGAATATACGGAGTTTTTTCTTCTTCAAGAAATTCAACAAGTGCCGATAGCTCGTAATTGAGGTTTTCAAAATATCTTAAAGAAGTAAATGTGTATTTTTCGAAGGCTTTTTTTGCTTCAGCGGAAAGAGGAATATTGTTTTTAAGCAAAAACTGTCCGATAATATGAGTAACATCATGCTTTTTTGAAAGAGCATAAAGCTTTTGAGCCTGCTCATCCGAAAGCGTGAGCGAAGAGACCTTTTCCACAGGGGAGAAGATCTCGTTCGTTATGATGGAAAACATTATTTCGGATATGTGCTTCATTTGTTACCTCTGTTTTTTATTTCTGATAAAAATCGTGATACCACTTTGCAAAATTTGAAAGTCCGTCGCGCAGGCTTGTGGATGGCTTGAAACCAAAGTCGCGTTCAAGAGCAGAGGTATCTGCGTATGTTATCGGAACGTCGCCTGCCTGCATGGGTACAAGCTCCATATGACTGTCAAAATCATAGTCTTTGGGAAGAATACCTGCATCTGTCAGCTCTTCGCAGAGAATTCTGACAAAATCAAGCAGGTTTTCGGGAGAGTTGTTGCCAATGTTGTAAACTCTGTATGGTGGTATGGGGAGCCCGTCTTCTCCGTTTTGCTTTTCGGGCGCATTCTGCAATACATGTTTGATGCCTGTTACTATATCGTCAACATAGGTGAAATCGCGTTTGCAGTTTCCGTAATTAAAAATACTGATTTTTTCACCCTTGATCAGCTTGTTTGTAAAGCTGAAATACGCCATGTCAGGGCGACCCGCAGGTCCGTAAACAGTGAAAAACCGAAGTCCTGTAGAGGGGATATTGTAAAGCTTTGAATATGCGTGGGCCATAAGCTCGTTTGATTTTTTGGTAGCTGCATAAAGTGATACCGGATTATCCACTTTGTCATCGGTGGAGTAGGGGATCTTCTTGTTTGTGCCATAGACGGATGAGCTTGATGCGTATACGAGATGCTCAACCGGATGCTTTCGGCAGGCTTCGAGAATGTTGTAAAAACCGATTATGTTGCTTTCGATATATACGTCGGGGTTGGTGATAGAATATCTCACACCAGCCTGTGCGGCAAGGTTAAGGACGACGGAAAATGAGTATTCTGTAAATAGTTTTTCAATAAGAACTTTGTCGGCAATATTTCCTTTTACAAAGATCCATTTTGAATCGCTTTTTTCTTGAGCTTTATTTTCTATCTCAGAAAGGCGATAGTCTTTTATCGACACGTCGTAGTAGTCGTTCATGTTGTCAACGCCTACGATAGTTATGGCATCTATAGTGTCAAGTAGTTCGCAAACGAGGTTTGCACCTATGAATCCAGCCGCACCTGTGACAAGAACTGTTTTATTTTTAAGGTCTACATTTGGAGTCAGCATATTCCTTTGTACTCCTTTTGCACTTTTTCGTAACTTTCAAGGGTTCCGATGTCGTATCTATGGCCCGGCATCTCCATGGCGTGCACGGCGGTTTTTGTGCACAGCCATGCAATGTAGCTTCCGGGGGCGTCTGTGCCGCACCCCGAGGCTATGCCATCTTTCACAAGCTTTGCATCTGCCTTTGTGTAATAATAAAAAGGAGGGGTACACCAATGAGTGGCAGGGGTAGGTGACTTTTCGGTCATTTCAAGAATAAGATCGTTGTCGTCGATTGTTACCACTCCGCATTTAAGCAGACGCTTTTCGTCTGCCTCGTAATAACGCATGATGCAACTTGTCTGTTTTTTGATTGCATAATCCACAAATGTTGTCAGACTGAAGTCGAGAAGATTGTCACCTGCAATAACCAGCATATCATCATCAAGTGAAAGTTTTTCTATAGCAAACTGAATGTCCTTGACAGCGCCGAGCCTTGTTTCGTTCGATTCGGTTCCGTCATCGACAACGGTGATTTTTTGTGTTTTTGTTTTAGCCCAATCGTCAAAATGGTGGGCATATTTGTGATTTGAAATAACGATATATTCATCAATTTTCCCTGCGGCGTCGATATCATCAATCAGCCAGTCGAGTATGGTTTTGTGCTGCACCTTCAAAAGGGGCTTGGGAAAGTTTTCTGTCAGCGGATACAGCCTTGTGGCGTATCCTGCGGCAAGTATCAGACATTTCATAGCTTGTTCTCCGATTTATAACTTATGACAACTTCACTCCGTCTGCGCTGTGGCAGATGTGAATTGAAAATTTTTCTTTAAGAGCAGGAAATGCGGCTGTGTATTCGTCGGTCATCTTTCTTTTGATGCTTTCTTCAAAGGTAGGGTCAATAAGCGCCATACAGCAACCCTTAAATCCTGCACCCGAAAACCTTCCGCCGTAGATTCCGTCGGTCGCACGCATGATTTCGTACATTTTTTTAAGCTCCGGAGATCCTGTTTCCCAATTGTATATTGATGAGTAACCGCTTTCAAATGATAGTCTGCCAAATTCTTCGATATCTCCACGTCTCCAAGCTTGCGCGCCTTTTTCGACACGTTCAAATTCGGTATACCAATGCTCAGCGCGCAAGCGCCAGGTTTCGGGAAGTTTGTCCTTGTATTTGTCGTATACTTCGCGCGGAACATCACGCAGATGTGTTTCGTCGAATTTGCCGTATTCCATACCTGCGTATGCTTTCAGGGCATAGGCAGCACTGCGGCATTCGTCGACACGCATGTTGAATTTGGAGCCTGTGAGAGTACGCTCGACACCCGAGAAGAATATTGCAATTGCATGATTTTTCATGTTGGATGGCTTGGGAATAAGTTCAAGACTGTCGTCAAGAAGATCCATGTAAAGAAGGTGGTCTTTCTTGCAGTATATCTCACAACTTTGATCGAGCTTTCCGCACGATACGCCAACGTATTTGTTTTCTGCCTCTTTTGAAATAGTGATAAGCTCGGGTTCGGTAAGAACTATGCCGTTGAGCTTGGCGAGTGCAGTGACGAAGGTGATTATAACTGCGGCAGACGACGAAAGACCTCCGATCGGCAACTCTCCGTCCACAACAGCACAAAGACCTACGCGAAGAGGATATCTTTCGTTGAGAGAAATGGTAGCACCTCTCAAGTGATCCGCCCAGTCACCTGCCTTAGTTGCAGGGGTCGAAACAACATGCCATTGAGCTCGTTTTTCAAACTGGAGCGACGATATTTCCACAACACCGTTGGGGGTCGCCGAATATGCGATATGGATACCTTTGTCTATGGCAAAACCGGTGATCTTGCCCAGCTGATGGTCGCTGTGTGCGCCAATGGGGCAGATTCTGTATGGGGTAAAGGCTGTGTGTTCCGGCTGCTTGCCGTATTGCTCTTCAAATGCTTTCTGTGCTCTCATTGGTATACCTTTCTTGTTTATTTTTGAAATCTTTTCAAATATTTGCTTACTTGCGGATTTTTAAGAAGTTCTCTTCTTGTGGATGGAAAACAAACCAAAAGCACCGCGAAGTATATGATCACGCATATTATCACGGAGATTATCTGCCAAACGATGTTTTGGCTTACCATCTGAAGTCCGTATCCGCACGCTCCCATTATTGCCGAAGATATGATCATCGGCAGGACGTTTTTGAAAACGTCAAGTATTTTGAATTTAAAAATCGCGCGCATAATTATTATTGCTGTTAATATTGCTTGTATGCGAACGAGCGATCTTACGGTGTAAAGTGTGGTGAAACTGTAATTTGTGCTGATAATAAGGGCTGGTATAACGAATGCAAGATGCAAAAGCTGGGCAAACAAAGATATTTTTGGCTTTCCCTTGCTTCTATATACTTCGCTTGAAAAATGTGAGAAAACGATGGTGAAAGAGCTGGTCAGACCCCAAAGTCCCACAAAACCTGCTGCTTCTTTCCATTGTTCGCCGAGAAGTATCGCCGTGACGAGATCTCTATATAGAAAAATGCCGACACCCATGGGGAATATGAGTGTTGCTGTGAGCTTTTGGAAACCGTAATAAGTCTTTTTAAAGCCGTCATTGTCGTTCTGATATCTCGACAGTGCCGAGAACAGAACCGGCGTCAGTGCCGCCGTGATTATTGCCATGTAGGAGTTTACTGTGGACATAGACGTTTTGTAAATGCCCAGATAGTATTCGTTAAGGGTGTTTCCTACGATAAATATGCCGATATTGCTTGTAAGCCAGATTGAAATACTTTCAAGCAGAGTCCACGCGCTGAACGAAAACATTTCTTTAAGGATATGTAATCTAAAATAAAAAGACGGCTTCCATTTGGACTTTATCGTAAGTATTACAGCTGTGAAAAGCTGACTTGTAAAGTTTCCGATAAGCAGAGCCCAGTAGTTGCGCATGACGATTGCAAGAGGTATTGTGACGAGAAGGGGAATAAGAGATGCTCCTGCACGCGCATAAAAGAGAGTTTTGAAATCAAAAGCTCTTTTAAAGCGCGCCATCTGAATACTCGAAAACGCCGCTATGATTATTAGCACAGAGGAAATGCTTATGGAATCTCCAAGTCCGGGACTGCCAACTGCTGTTGCTATTTTGTCACGGAAAAAGAAGATCAGGGCACATATAACGAGCGATAGACCCAAATTTGTCAAAAAGGCGACGTTGGTGTTTTTGTCAAGCTCGTTTTCGTCCTTAAACTCGTGCTGTATCAGATATTTTTGAAAACCTGCGTCGGTGAAAATTTCGGCAAAGGTGATGACCATGGTGATGGTTGCCACAATACCGAATTCTTCAGGCGCCAAAAGGCGTGCCAAAAATATATTGACAACAGGCGATATCAGCCTCGCAATGATCTCTGTGATGCTTGACCATTTCGAAGCATTAACAATTTTTTTGTTGAGATCGTTCTGCATTGTAAAGTTTCCTATTTTAAAAGGTGATATTATTCGTGTTTTTGTTCGGGCAAAATCAGCCATTCGCCGATCTTTTCGTCCCATTCATCGGGATCGAATTTTGTAAATCCAGATCCGGGAAAGAAGGTCAGTTCGCCAAAATAGAGTTTTTCATTGATTTCATAAAAATCAACTCTTAAAAACGGTATATCTTTTGACAATACTCTGCAGTATTCAAGCATGGTATCGTAGTTTTTGGGACTTTTGGGAAGTGTTTCAAAAGGCTTGTAGTCGGTTCTCTTAAAGGGTGCTATGGTCCAGTCAAGATTCAGATAACTGATGCTTGCGGTGCTATGATCCGAAAGCCCCTGAGAAAGATACAAAAATTTCGGTTCACCGTTGAAGCAATAAAACTTGTAATCGTTAAGATCCGGACCGGATGCATCTTCCATAAAAGCTTCGGCAATAATCCTGCGCTTAACGTTTTTGTAAGGCCATTCGCGACCATTGAGAAAGTAGTCCCTCTTAAGGCTTTTTTCTATCTTTTTTCTTGCAGCCTCAAAATCAAATTCCGCTTTGTTACGGCAAAAAGATATGCCGCCCGAATCGTGTGTACACTTCAAGACGAATTTATCGGGGAGAGCAGAAAAGTCGATTTCGTCAAAGCTGTCCCAGACGCCGAGCGTTGGAATAATGTATTCTTCGCCGATCTTGTCTGCTACGATTTTTTTAACTTCGTATTTGTCGACCATAGGCACGTATTCGGGCTTGTGGTCAAAAAGTTTCAGCCATTGAAGCTTTTCGCTGAAGCTTTTGGGATTTTTCAGATTAACATCTTTACCCATTTTTATTTTAAAAGCAAGCTTTATATATTCTTCGTCAGAGAGATTATCATATTTTCCTCGGTTCAGATCAATGATGTTGCGGTAGTTTTTGTCGACTACATACTTGTATATTTTTTTGACCTTTTTGAACATATTAGTATACCATCTTTCTTAGGAATTCTAACTGATTATTTCTAAAGATTGTATAGTATGGTGTTACATATTCATTGTCGTTGAATTGCAAATAAACTAGGGCAAACAAAATCAGCACCATTGTCAATGTCACCAAGTTTTTCCATTTCTCATTAGACTTTTCAACAATATTAGGGATTGCAAACATAGTATAAATTGAAAAATATGGGACGACTCTGCCGAAAATTCCCATCGAATAGCCAATTGTTTGCAACAAAACAGCGAGAGTCAACGCGCAAATTGTCATTCGTTCCTGTGTGTTGTCCTTATCACTGAAGTGAGCACTTGTGAACAGAATTATATTCAGCAATATAAGCATTGCATATGATCCGCCTTGCAAATCAAATTCGCTACCAATGTATCCGGCATACTGTGGGAATAAATAGATTATCAAATCTATAATATTTCTTCCGTATAACAGCAGAACAAACTCCAAACCCAATACAAACCATATTACACGTTCCCATTTGATACCGTATAATGCATATAGCAATATTGCTAATACTGCAGTTGTATGAAATAGTGTCGCTACGCCAACTAAGGCAGCATATCTCCAAAATTTGCGCTCTACAATATAATTCCAACCGCAAAGTAGAATGGATATAGCAATCATCTGCCTGAATATGCCTAAACTGTATGAAAACATTCCAAATGCAAAATAACACAGAATACTGATATAGGGTATTGCCGAATATTTTTTTATGCTCACAAAAATAGGAACGTATATTATGATAGCAATAACAAATAAAAATACGGTTTTTCCCATTTTTGCCCAAGCACACAGTTTCGTTAAGGTGAAATATCCCCATTCGAAATCAAACATCCAAACCAATTCAGCTGTAAATACTTCCCGTAATGACAAACCGTTATAATAATCTAATGCGTCCAAATATACTGCTGTGTCGGCACCGATTGTATATCCTCGAACTCCTGCCAATATAATCAATTCTAAGCAACACAAGCGTAAATATGCTTTTTTATTAAAATGATTGTTTTCTATATTATTTTTGCTTCTGAATAGAGGGATTTGCAATCCGGCTAAAAGCAAATAGCCTATATAAGCAGCCATTTATATCTCCTTTATTTTTCTATTACTTGATTATTTGAAATCAAAAATTAGGTTGACAAAATCATCAGTAACACTTTGAATGTCGTACTTGTTTTTAATAAACGCTGATTTTGTGTCTTTTCTTTCACTTGCTACCGCAGCAAGGCACTCGTTTGCCCATTGCTCGGCAGAAATTGAAAGGGGAAGGTATTTCACAAGCCCCGTAATATTTGCTTCTTTGGTTATCGAATCCGAAATGATGCAGGGAAGCCCTGTTGCCTGTGCTTCGATAATGGTGTTGGGCATACCTTCAAAGAAAGATGGCATAATAAAAGCGTCTGAGGCAGAAAGGATTGCAGGAACGTCAGAGCGCACACCTGTGATTATAACATTGTTTGAAAGACCGAGTTTGTCTATTGTGGTTCGGATTTCTTCTTCAAGTTCGCCTTTGCCTACAAGCAGAAGTTTTGCACAAGGTCTGAGTTTTACTATTTCGGCGAAGATATCCAAAAGAAACTTGTGGTTTTTCTGATAGTTAAATCTGCCGATGTGAACGAAAACAAGATCGTTTTCGATGGAAAACTCGTGTCTTATTGATGTTCGTGCATCCTCGCTGTATCTGAAAATATCGGTGTCGATGCCGTTGTTCAGAAGATGCGCTTTTCCTTTTTCAACGCTGCCTTTGCCGTACATAAAGTCTGCGGCTTCGGTTGACGGTGCGATCCGTACGTTTGCAAAGTGCCGAGGCATGAATTTGCACAGCTTATGAAGAATAACGCTCTTTTTACCGGCAACTCCCGTGTCGGAATTGCTGGATCTGAACACTCTCGTTTTTGCGCCGCCCTGTTTTGCGGCGTACAGTTCGAGGGCAGACAAAGAATGTTGCGACGTGCGAAGAACGTAATCGTATTTTTCATCGCGTACGAGCTTTTTGATTTCTCCGAAGTTTTTCGAAAAAGATTCGCTCTTCGGTGTGATTCTGTGTATTTTCCCGCCGAGGCTTTCGATTTCATCGTCGTAGGCACATCGACCTTTTTCTGCCACGGCAAAATCCATGGAGTATTCTGTTTTGTCAAGGCGCCTGAACACCTTCATCAAAAATGTTTCGGCACCGCCTACGTTCATGCCGCCGACAATGCATAGCAATCTTTTCATGTTTACCTCTCAAAAATCTTTTGCAGACTCTTTTTTATAAAAGCCTTTTTGGGCTTCCAGAAGCTGTTTTGATATTTTTCCCATTTTTCGGCGTATTCCTTGTATATTTCATCGCCGAAAAGATTGTACATTACGTTTAGCTGAGCAATATGGAGCTTGTGATAAAAAGGGGAGCATATGTTCTTACCTGCATCATATTTGCTCCAGTATTTAATATCGAATGAGGGCAGATTCCTTTTTAGGCTCAAAAGAGTTGTGTCAAGAGCTTTTTTTGTGCTTTCGTCTCCTGTATGCAGATAATAGTCATAAAGCCCCCAGATCGAAAAGATCCATCCGTTAAGAACAACGGGTATAGCCGTGAATTCATAAAGGATCATATCTTCATCGGCGTATTCACAAACGCCGCCATCGCTTTTTGGCAAAAGCATAAAGTTTTTTGCTTTTTCTGCGCTTTCAAGATATGCGTTGTCTCCCGTGGCGATATTAAGACGCACAAGCAGCGACATGGCTTCGCCCTGTGCCATAGAGGAATAGGGATGGTCTTTGTTTTTGTGGGCAAAAGTAACCCATCCACCGTTATCTTGCTGATTGTCTATCGCCCATTTGCCGCAGGCAATCGCTTTTTTCAACATACTTTCGTCGTTGTTCAAAAGATACAGGTCGTATGCAGCAAGTCCGTATTGAAAAATCTCGATGGGAAAGTACATTTGCTTTCCCGAATCAACAGTTGACATTGGAACTTCGTCACTTTCAAGACCGAAACGGGTAATCTTTTCTGTCAGATCGTTGTAGTAGCCCTTGACTTCAGAAACCGAATAAATCTGTCCTTCGCGCTGATCGACATGATGTACGCTTTTTCCTCGAAGCATGTTGGTCCATTTTTTGATTTTGTAAAAAGATATGCCCATCGGTACCTCTCAGTTTATGTTGTCAAAAAGCGCTTCAAGAGCTTTCTCGGGTTCGTATCTGTGTGCGCAGTAAAGACAGTTTGTTTTAAGAGAATTGAAAATGTCAGGGTTCTCGATTGCTTTTTGCAGGATATCTGCAAGCTTTTGTACATTGTGGGTTTCAAAAATAAAACCGTTTTTGCCGTCAGATACTATTTCGGCGTTGTATTTCCAATCGCTTGCCACAACGGGAACACCTGCTGAAAAAGCATCAATGACGGTGCCTGCGAAGCCTTCACCTTGATAATAAGTCGGGAAAAGCAGTGCAAAATATTCTTTCAGCACCTCAACGCTTTTCGTTGGGTCAACGCAACCTTTGTACGAAATATAATCGGGAAATTCGCTCTTCAGTTTTTCAAACCATTCGGTTTGATTAGAATCGATCTGTCCATAAATGTCAAGGGTGTACACGGCTTGTCCACGTTTTTCATTAACAGCTTTTACAGCATTGATTGCATCTTCAATGCCTTTTTCTTTCATAACTCTCGAAAAAGTGCAGAGATGAAAAGGCGGACGGTTGTCATAGATCAGTTCATCTTCTCTAAGAATATTTAACCTTTTACAGTTTGGCACGATACTTATGTTGTCAAAGCCTTGTTCTTCCAATGCTTTTTTCATTGTTTTTGTTTCAACGTAGATGCCGTCAAATTTTTGCAGATGTTTTGAAAGACTTTTCCTTTTTTCGATAAATTCGGGCAGCCAACCTCCGATTACGGCATAATGAAGTTTTGTGCCGCTGAAAAACTTTTTGAAAAAAGAAAGCATCGGCGCGTATACTCTAAGCCCGTTGTGCGCGGGGAAAATCACAACGTTTTTTGAAGTTTTAAGCGCTTTTATGACCTGAAGCGGCGCTTTTATCAGAGTTTTCGCCCCGCCGTGCGTGTCGATTTTCAGAATTTCGTTTTCACCGAATTTTAGGCAAAGCTCTTCGGTAACTATCTTTGTTTTCACGGTTTGGCCGTTTAAAAGCTCAAGACCGTTTCCGAAGTGCCCGAGGACACACACTCTCTTCTTACTCATTATTTATCCCTTTACGTAAATGATTTTTTTGATAACGCCGAAAAAGAGATTTCTCAAAGTAAGAACAAATGAACTTACGGGGTTCTTCTTCTCGGCATGTCTATATAGTCTGTAATGCCATTTAATAAGTTTTGTATAGCTGTGGTTGCTGATAGAACCGCTTCTCTTTCTGTAGCGTGCAAGTTCTTCGTCGAGAAGATAACAATTTGCTTTCTTGATAGCTTTCAGCCACATGGCATAGTCGTTGTTTTTTTTGATGTCCTCGATCTGTACAAGACCAATTTTTTCGGCGTCGTACATAACAGTAAGACAACCGGGCCAGCAAAAATTGTACATACCAGTTTTTGTGATCTTTTTCGGACCCGAAACTTTTCTGCCAAGAAGTGCAGACTTTTCGTCGATCTCAACATAGTTTGTGTATGAAAAATGGTATCCGCCGTTTTTCATAAAAGCGATCTGCTTTTCAAGCTTTTTGGGGTCCCACAGATCGTCACTGTCAAGAAAAGCGATCCATTTTCCGGCAGCTTCTTGCAAAGCTCTGTTTCTCGAAACTGCGGCACCGCTGTTTTTTTCGTTTTTGATGTATTTAACACGAGCGTCACTAAGATATGGCGCAACTACATCGTCTGTATCGTCGGTAGAACAGTCGTCTACGATAATAAGCTCGAAATTTTTGTAGGTCTGTGCAAAAACAGAATCGACCGTTTCTTTGATGAAACGAGCTGTGTTGTATGACGGCATTATAATCGATACAAGCTCATTCATTTTTGTCACCGTTCTTTTCAATAATTCTGCAGGGAACACCTACGGCGGTGGCGCCTGCAGGTACGTCCTTGTTAACAAGTGTGCAGGCTCCGACTATCGCGTTTTCGCCGATGGTAACACCGGTTTTTCCTGATATGACGTTTGCTCTCATTCCAATGTACGCGCCTTTTTTGATAGTGATGGGGGTGTGCTGTTGATTTTTTCCGTGGCAGGCAAAGAAGACGCCGTATGAGATGATAACGTCATCCTCTACAGTGAACATTTTCGGTTCAAGGTCGTCCAGATAACAGCGCATGCCGATAAATACGTTTTTGCCTATGTTGTATCCGCATCTGCGGTAGAAAAAAATTCTCCAACCGTTAAGAACCATATGTGGAATAATCTTTGCACTCATCCATTTTCTGAAAAAAGCGCGGATTTTCTGAAATATACTTTTCTTCACAGCTAAACCTCTTGTTGTTAAAGTTTCAAAAGTTCTTTTGCTTGTGCCTGCTTTTCGTTATACTCGCTTTCGGTGACCATTCCGTGAAGCATCAGCCAATCTCCAAAGTCAAGGTCGGATACTGTTCCTTCGCGCACTGTGTCGCTTCTTTTCACAACCTTTAAAACTGTTTTGAAAAGAATCTTGATATCACCAAGGAAGGTGATCCCGTCATCTATGTACTGAAGATCGTATTCGAATTTCTGCTCCCAGGTTATATTGTTTCTGCCGTTCACCTGAGCAAGTCCTGTAAGTCCGGGACGAACGTCGTGTCTGCGTCTCTGCTCGGATGTCATAAAGATCATGTCGCGAACAAGCTGGGGACGGGGACCGACAAGAGAAAGATCTCCGCGGATGATGTTGATAAGAGAAGGCAACTCGTCAAGAGAAGTGGAACGCAAAAATTTGCCGTATGCACCAAGTCTTTTTTCGTCCGGCAAAAGATTTCCGTTTTCGTCCTTTTCGTTTGACATGGTGCGAAATTTGATAAGACGGAAGATTTTTTCATTTCCGTTCTTGTCTTTTTTCCCGGGACGAAGCTGGAAGAAGAAAGGGTTTCCTTTCATTGCTATAACGCCGATAACGCAAAGTAAAAGAATGATCGGAAACAGTATTGCAAAACAAATTATCGATGCCAAAAGATCGAAAAATCTTTTGAAAAATTTTGAGTACATTATGTAACCTCGTAAGTTTAGTTAAAACAGCTTCTGACGATTTCGATGATTGCATCCTGTTGGTCTTGTGTCATCTTGATGTCGCTGGGCAAACAAAGTCCGCGATTAAAAATATCAGCTCCGACGTCTTTGCCGTCGATCGAAACGAATGCGCAATCCGAGAAAATCGGCTGCATGTGCATAGGTTTCCAAATGGGACGTCCTTCTGCGTTGCATTCTGCAAGGGCAGAAAGTATTTCGTCGGGACAGCTTTTTCCTTTTTCGCTGACAAATTCTGATGTTTTGTCGTTTCTTATCTGACGACACATGGCTTCTTCGTTTATGAGAAGGCACGAAAGCCAGAAGTTGGGCACTGATTTTTCGGAGTCAAAAGGATTTAACGATACGGGCAGGTCGGAGAAACCGTTTTTGTATCTTTCAAATATTGCTTTTTTCAAGGCTATATGTTCTTCAAGGTGTGGTATCTGGCCTCTGACAACTCCTGCAATAACATTGCTCATGCGGTAGTTGTATCCGAGCTCTTCGTGCTGATACCAAGGTGCGCTTTCACGGCTCTGCGTGGACCATTTTCTCGCTTTCGCCGCAGCCTGCTCGTCATCTGTCAGAAGCATTCCTCCAGAGGAGCCGGTAATGATCTTGTTTCCGTTAAAGGATATGATATTGTACTTTCCAAAGCTTCCTGTCTGTTTGCCGTTGTAGGTTGCGCCTAAAGATTCCGCGGCGTCTTCAATAACGCATGCACCGTGCTTCTGAGCAATCTTACAGATCTCAGAAAGTTTGGCGGGGGTGCCATAAAGATTTGCCACAACTACCGTTTTAACTTCGGGGTACTCACGGAATGCTTTTTCAAGACATTCGGGATCCATGTTCCACGAATCGTACTCGGTGTCAATAAAAACAGGCTCTGCTTTTTCGTAGACCACAGGATTGACAGTGGCAGCAAAGGTCATGTCAGAACAGAACACTTTTTCTTTCGGTGCAATACCTGCAAGCCTCATTGCCATGTGCAGGGCGCTCGTACCGCATGAGAGAGCAATGGCGTATTTACATCCGAGCTTTTCACTCATCTGCTTTTCAATCTCGTTGATATTTTCGCCGATGGTCGACATCCAGTTGGTATCGTATGCTTCTTTTATGTATTTTAGTTCTTCTCCGTGCATTGTGGGGGTTGAAAGCCACACTTTGTTTTCAAACTTTTTCATTGCAAACCTCTGTGTATGTAAAATCAATATTAACGCATTTTTATTCAAATAATTATACCATATATATTATAACATGTCAATAACATTCACACTTTTTCGGCGTTTTGCAGTATAAATTTATGTCTTTTCCGTCAAACACGACAAACGAAAAAAGATAACTTTGTTTTTTGTACATTTTTGCTTAAAAAACGGCAAGAAAAAGACAAAAACCTCAAACAGTGCTAAAAACTGTCTGAGGTTTTTGAAATGGTCGGAGTGAGAGGATTCGAACCTCCGGCCTCTTGGTCCCGAACCAAGCACTCTACCAAGCTGAGCCACACCCCGAAATATTTGCAACAAGAGCATTGTAGCACAAAAGGGGCGTTTTGTCAAGCTTTTTAAAACAAAAAGTGGCAAATGTCGGTCTAAAATATTTGAGTTTGAAGTTTATTCGTTGCCTTCAAGGTATTTTTCCGCTGCAAGATAAACTCCTGCGCTCCAACCCATCATTGCGGGCATCTTATATTCGTCGCATACGTTGCTGCTACCTTCGACCACGTTGTACTTTTCCCAAAGGTTGCCTGTTTCGGCAAACACTTTGTCGGCAACGGCGATGTACTTTTCGGCGATCCTGCGCGCATCGGCCTTAAATCCGTATCTGTCAAAGCCCTTTATGGCAATATACTGCTGGCAAGCCCATCCGTTGGGATATCCCCATTGGAACGAACCTTCGACGTCATTTTTCTCGTTCGAGAGAATGCCGTATTTTTCCTCAAGACGGCAAAGATTTTTCATTATTGCCCCGGCGTTTCTGTCATCGGCGACGCCTGTAAAAAGGGGATAAAGAGATGCAGACGCAAAATTAGAACTATGTTTTTCAGTCACGAAATTGTAATCGACCAAAAGCCCATCGCCCGAATCAAGAATCTTAAGCATAAGAGCTTTTCTCTTTGCCGCCCTCTCGTTCCATACATCGTTTTGGCCGTTTTCAAGAATTTCCGAAAAGCGTGCCATGTTTTTCTCAAAACCGTACATCAGAGAATTCAGGTCGACCTGAATATAGTTATATCCTTCAAGTCCAAATCTTGTGTTTATATCCCATCCCGCTTCGCACATTACGAGATAGTGAAGGCCTATCTTTTCTCTGTCTCCTGCAAGCTTTTTTCCCATTCTTTCTTCGAGATCATAAGAAAGCTTTATCAGTTCGTCTTTTGGCGAGTCATCGCGGTATTGATTAAGCCCCGTCTTTGTTATGCGCTTTGTCATCCAGAAATTGTATTCCTTTTCCAGCATCAAAAACGCTCCTGCAAGCCAAGCCTTGTCTTTAAAGAAATCAAAAATATCGCTTACCATATATGACAGAAAAGGAGGTTGAGATCGTGTGAGATAGTAATTTCTGTTGCCGTTGGGCATAAAGCCGAAACGCGAAATTAGATTCAGCATATTGTCTACGTTAAATTTTGCCTGCATGGCGCGGCCTGCCAGTATGAGACCGATATTTGTAAAGTACGTGTCCCAGTAGTACATTTCGTCGAAGTGACCGACTGCGGGCACTATATAAGGATAGGGAAGTCCGACAAGGGTGTCGAAGTCGTTTCTGTTTTCTTTTATACATTCGTCCCAGTGGCTGGCGATATATTCTTTTACTTTACTTGACATGGTTTTATCCTCCTGTTTTTTGTTAATTATAACACACTTTCAAAACAAATGCAATATTTACAGAAAATATGAATATTGTTATAGAAATGTCTAATATTATACAAGAATCTTTTGCTGTTTTGATTTATAATTATTGTGTGATTTCATTTATGTTCAGGAGATTATTATGGACAAATTACCTTTCAGACAAGTACATCTTGATTTTCATACATCCGAGCTTATGCCAGACGTAGGCAGCAGATTTTCGGAAGAAAATTTCAAAAAGGCTCTTATCGATGGACATATTTCTTCAATTACTCTTTTCTCGAAGTGTCATCATGGCTGGAGTTACCATCCCACAAGTGTAAACGAGATGCACCCAACCCTTAAAACGGATTTGCTTGGCAGACAACTCGCAGTGTGCGAAGAACTTGGTGTTCGTACCCAGATCTATATTTCCGCAGGCCTTGACGAGCGCAAAGCTGTGAAATATCCTCACCTTCGAAACGTTTCAAGAAGTGGCAACAACACCCTTCTTGGTGCCCATTGGCACGGTCTTTGCCTTAACAACGAGGAATATATCGTTCAACTTCTATCGGAAGTCGAAGAAGTTATGCAGCGTTACAATGGTCATTTTGACGGGGTTTTTGTTGATATCTGCTATCCTACGGCCTGTGTTTGCTCTTGCTGTATAGAATCTATGCTGAAGCTTGGGCTTGATCCCGAAAATGATGACGACGTGAATAAACACAGAAAAATTGTTTATCACAACTATACCAAGCGCCTGAATGCTGTCGTTGCAAAGTATAACAAGGACATGCCCGTTTTTTATAATCTTGGTAACATACCGCGCGATGACAGAAGCATAGTTTTTTCAAATACTGCTCATCTCGAGCTGGAATCTTTGCCTACCGGTGGTTGGGGATACGATCATTTCCCGATGTCTGCGGCATATACTCGTGTGCTTGGACGTGAATTTTTGGGTATGACTGGAAAATTCCACAAGACATGGGGAGAGTTTGGCGGATATAAGCACCCCAATGCGCTTATATATGAAACTGCCCTTTCTCTTGCAAACGGCGCAAAATGTTCTATTGGAGATCAGCTCCATCCGCATGGAAACTTTGACGAGGCAACATATAAGCTCATCGGCTCGGCATACGCCGAGGTGGAAAAACGTGAAAAGTGGTGCTCTGATGTAACTGCGGTTACCGATATTGCAATATTTTCTACATATACCGATGAGACTATGTTCACAAGCACGGATATCGGCGCAAACCGAATGATGCTTGAGGGTAAGTACCTTTACAACATTATAGACGCCGAATGTGATCTGTCGGACTATAAACTCATCATTTTTCCCGACATCGCTGTTTTTGACGAAAAACTGTCTGAAAAAGTCAATGAATATATCGATAACGGAGGCAAGATTCTGCTTTCGGGAACCAGCGGACTTTGTGAAAACGGCGAATTCTTCCGTGATTTCGGTGTTAAATATATTGATCGTTCGCAGATAGATGCCAGCTATCTCGTTCCTTGCTACGATATGCAGCCCAACGGTGTTGCGGCGTACCTGATGTATGAACGCGGACATCTTGTTAAGGTAAATGACGGCGTCGAAGTTGTGGCACATATGCAGGACTCTTATTTCAACCGTAGCTTCCGTCGCTTCTGCTCACACAAAAACACGCCCAATGATCCAGAAAGCCTCATGCCCGGTGCCGTGATTTCCGGAAACGTCGGATATATCGCATGGAACATCTTTGACGAGTATCGAGTTCACGGTGCGTTCCACCACAAACAGATCGTTTGTGATATGATAGACAAGATGCTCGGAGACTGCAAAACTCTTGTTACCAATCTCGGTTCAAATGGCGTGGTAACCCTTATGGAGCAAAATAACGAAAACAGACTTGTCAACCATCTTCTGTATGCAGTCACCAAGCTTCGCGGAGCAACAGAGGTGATCGAAGATGCTCCTATCACACTTAATACGAAAGTATCTATAAGGCTCAAAAATAAGCCCAGCAGGGTATATTTGGTACCAGAATGCAGTGATATCGATTTTTCTTATGAAAACGGAATTCTGACATATACTGTTGACAAATTTATACTTCACGGCATGGTTGTTATTGATAAATAAAAGGAGAGGTACAATGGAACTTAAGGGCAAAAAAATATGTTTTCTCGGTGATAGCATAACAGAAGGACACGGGGTAAGTTGCAAAGATAATATTTACTGCAATATTCTTGCTCAAAAATACGCTTTTACCGCTCTTAATTACGGCATCGGCGGCACACGAATTGCTCGTCAGCAAAATTGCGATTGTGCCGACTGCGATAAATACTATGCCTCCAGAGTAAACGATATGGATCCCGATGCGGATGCTGTCGTTGTGTTTGGCGGTACAAACGATTATGGTCACGGTGATGCAAAGCTTGGTTGCTTCACCGACAGAACTCCCGATACATTTTATGGCGCGTGCCATGATCTTTTTGAAAGGCTCATCAATAAGTATCCCGGGAAACCTATTATTATCATGACTCCTCTTCACAGGACAAACGAGTTTTCTCCCGGAATAAACAAAGAGCCGAATGCTGAAGCACCGACTCTTGTAAAATATGTTGATATAATTCTTGAAGTGGCAAGATACTATTCGATGCCTGTCTGCGATCTTTATGCAGAATCGGGAATCCAGCCAAACGTCAGGATACTTATGGAAAAATTCTGCCCCGACGGACTACATCCAAACGACGCGGGACAGATGCTTATTGCAAAAAAACTCGAGCGTTATCTGCTCAATGCGTGATTCAAAGCTGCTTTTGCATCGATTGCGGAGACATTCCGAACCGCTCTTTGAACACACGCAAGAAATTTGACAGCGACGAAAAACCGCTGGCAAAGCATATTTCGGTCACAGAAAGGTTGCTCGACGCGAGCAACTTTTTTGCATATATGAGGCGGACGTCGTTTAGGTATTCCTTATATTTTTTGCCTGTCACCAAATGAAACTGCTCGCTCAGATAATTCGGCGTTATGCCCAAATTTGATGCTACGTCAGAAAGAGTAGGATTTTCTCTAAAGTGAATGTTGATGTAAGACACGGCATTGTTTATCATCGTTTTTTTGGTGTCATATTGTTTTGTTTTTTCAATATCAAAAATACGAAGAAGGTGTATAAACAGAAGATCCAGAAGACATTTTGTCGTTTTATCCGAATATTTCGGAGAATTGTTGTATTCATACAAAAGCATTTCGCATATGCTTGTGAGCTGTATAAGCTTTTCTTCTGTCAGATGTTTTGTTCTGCCTCCGCCGCTGCCCGAAAAGGCGGTTATAAATTCGTCGGAAAGCAAATCGTCGCTGAATGAAATGTTATATACCTCAAGCTCCTTTATATCTACCTCATGAAAATCTGTGGGGTTCAAAATGTAAACAGAACCTCGAGATATATCGTGTTTTGCGCCGTTTAGCAATTGATATCCACTTCCATCGATTACTATTTCTATCTCCCAGCTGTTGTGCCAATGAAGATCCCATTTGAATGACAGGTCATGCTTTTTGACAATATTAAAGCCGTAATTATTGAATTCACGGGTTTTGTTCCACATGGTTGCGTTTTGTTTGTTTTTCATATTTACCGTACCAAAAAGTTTTTTATTTCATATTACTACACTTTTTAAGAAAAATCAACCGTGATCCGAAAAAACAATAAACATCTGCATAAAAATTGTAAGAAAAAATTGTTGAGAGTGGTATAATATATGCTGACAGTATTTTAAAGAAAGGAATATGATTTATGAAACTTTTTATTGATACGGCAAACGTTGAAGAGATAAGGCTTGCTAACGAGCTTGGTGTTATTTGCGGCGTTACCACAAACCCTTCGCTTATTGCAAAAGAAGGTCGCGATTTCAAGCAGGTGGTAACCGAGATTACCGAGATCGTCGATGGCCCTATATCTGCAGAAGTGATCAGCCTCGATTGTAAAGGCATGGTGGACGAGGCAAGAGAGCTTGTCAAGATACACAAGAACATCGTTATCAAGATACCCATGACTCTCGAAGGACTCAAGGCCGTAAAAATTCTTTCGGCAGAAGGCGTTCATACCAATGTAACACTTATATTCAGTGCGGCGCAGGCGCTTCTTGCAGCGCGCGCAGGTGCATCATATGTAAGTCCTTTTCTCGGCAGACTTGACGATATCGGAATGCCCGGAATGGAACTGATCGAAGAGATTGTTGAGATCTTCTCGATGCACGATATAAAAACAGAGATCATTGCAGCAAGCATAAGAAATCCTCTGCACGTTATCGATGCCGCACGTTACGGCGCAAATATCGCCACTATTCCATATAAAATCATTCTTCAGATGGCAATACATCCTCTTACCGATGCCGGAATTGAAAAATTCATGCATGATTGGGAAAACAAAAAGTCAAACTGAATATCCAACAAAAAACGACTTCTTTTCGAAGTCGTTTTTTTATGTTTACATCTTTTTTCTGCATCCGTCGATCTGTATATTCTGACCGGATATATATGCCGAGTCATCGCTTGCAAGAAAACAGATAAGTTCTGCATTTTCGCGGCCGGTGCCTGTGCGTCCGGCAAACGACAGAGCGCTTTCTTGATAATAGTCGATGTCTGGATTGTCAGATGGGCTGACGCTGCCGGGAGAGACTGCGTTAACCGTCACACCACATCCGGTTGTTTCCTTGGCAAGAGCTTTTGTCATGGCAATGACGGCACCTTTTGTGGCAGAATAATTGACCATGTTTGCGTTTCCGTATACTCCTGCAACGGATGCAACATTTATTATTCTTCCGTATTTATTTTCCAGCATGCCGGGGAGTACGGCTTTTGTAAAATACACCGTTCCAAAGACGTTGATGTCAAAAAACTTCTTCCAGTCTTCGGAGGATACTTCACAAAAAGGTCTTGAATCACGCCAAAGAGCCGCGTTGTTTACAAGAATGTCTATTTTGTCAAAATGTGATATTGCATCATTGACAAGGTTGTTTACGCCATTTTCGTCTGAAACGTCGCACTTGTAAATGAGAACATTTTCGGAATATTCCGAAAGTTCACACTTCAGTTTTTCAAGTGCCTCATAGTTGATGTCAACCAGAATGAGGTTTGCTCCTTTTTGTGCCATAAGAAGGGCTGCAGCACGACCGATGCCCACAGAAGCGCCTGTTATGATGGCTGTCTTGTTTTTAAAATCCATGTGAATTCCTCCTGTTCAAACGAAATTATAGCACAGTGTTTGGTGCTATACAATGCAAAATTCTATCGAAAAAGATAACTATACTATCAAAAAAGACGGACATTGACGTCCGTCTTTGTGGTAAATTAAAGCTTATTTCTCTGAATTTTTCCGCTGACTGTCTTGGGAAGACTCTCTCTGAATTCGACAATTCTCGGATACTTGTAAGGAGCAGTCTTTTCCTTGACGTAGGCCTGTATCTCTTTTTTGAGTTCTTCGGAAGGTGTTGTGCCGTTGACAAGAACGATGCTCGCTTTGACGATCTGACCTCTGACCTCATCGGGAACAGCAGAAACTCCGCACTCGAGAACGTAGGGGAGTTCCATGATAACGCTTTCGATCTCAAACGGACCGATGCGGTAGCCCGATGATTTGATAACATCGTCGATTCTGCCGACATACCAATAGAATCCGTCTTCATCGCGCCATGCAACGTCGCCTGTGTGGTAATATCCGTCGTGCCATACTTCTGCGGTCTTTTCTTCGTCGCGATAATAACCTGTGAAGAGTCCGCAAGGTGCACCGTCGGCAACCTTAACAACGATTTCGCCTGATTCACTGGTCTTAACAGGGTTTCCGTCGGGATCAACAAGCTGAACGTCGTAGATTGGGGCGGGTTTACCCATAGAACCGATCTTGTGCGGCTTTCCGATCATGTTACCGATGATCATGGTACTTTCAGTCTGGCCGAAGCCTTCGAGTATCTGAAGCCCGGTTGCCTTTTCAAACTGGCGGTAAACTTCGGGGTTAAGAGCTTCGCCTGCTGTTGTCATGTGTCTGACAGACGAAAAATCATACTGCGAAATATCTTGTTTTATCATCATGCGTAGCATTGTGGGAGGCGCGCAGAAAGTAGTGATGTGATATTTTGCAAACATAGGAAGAATGTCTGCCGCGTCGAATCTGTCGAAGTCATATACGAAGATTGCAGCTTCACAAAGCCACTGACCGTAGAGCTTGCCCCACATTGCTTTTGCCCATCCCGTGTCAGAAATGGTGAAATGGAGACCATCGGGATCGACATAGTGCCAGTACTTTGCAGTGTGGAAATGGCCGAGGGGATATTTGTAGTTATGCGCTGCGATCTTGGGATAGCCCGATGTGCCCGATGTGAAGTACATGAGCATAAGGTCGTCGCCGCAGGGTGAGTCTTCTGTACGTTCAAAATGAGTACTGAATCTCTTGTATTCCTCGTCAAAGTTTCTCCAGCCTTCGCGTTCTTCGCCGACGATCAGTTTGTTTATAAGTTCGGGGCAATTTTTGGAGGCGATGTCGATCTGATGCGCTGTGTCGCCATCGGATGTACAGATGACGGTATTGACACCTGCAGACTTGAATCTGTATTCAAAATCGTGCTCTTGAAGCTGATTTACTGCAGGAATTGCAACTGCGCCAAGTTTGTTAAGACCGATCATTGCAAACCAGAACTGATAGTGACGCTTGAGAACAAGCATAACTCTGTCGCCCTTTTTGATGCCGAGAGAAGCAAAGTAGTTTGCACACTGGTTCGACGCTTTCTTGACGTCCGAGAAGGTAATGCGGCGTTCTGTCTTGTCGCGCGATACATGCATAAGAGCAAGCTTGTCGGGCTCGCGTTCTGCAAGCTTGTCGACAAGGTCAAATGCAAAATTGAATTTGTCAGTATTCTTGAATTTGATCGAAAGGGGAGTGCCGTCCTCGTCCTCTTCGATGTCGATGAATTGATTGTATATTCTGTCCTTTTCTACCGTGTGGAGTTTGCCGATGATCTTTTTGGAAATGATATCAGTGGACTGAGCATCTTCAATGTCGTCTTCGTCAGCTTTTAGAACGATGGCATAGAATTTACAGTCTTTGCCGTTTACGGCGATCATACCGTGAGGAGTGTCACTGTCGTAGTAGATGCTGTCGCCGGGGCCGAGAACTTCTTTATGTTCGCCGACCTGAACCATCAGGTTACCTTCGATTACGATATCGCATTCCTGACCGGCGTGGGTGGTAAGCTCAATCTCGCCGTTCTGTGCCTTTTCGTCGTAGTTGCTGATAACGTAAAGGGGCTCTGCAATTCTGTTCTTGAAGGCGTAAGCAAGGTTATAGTAGGTCATGCCGTGGGCATTTGCGATCTGCTGACCTGCGCCTGCACGGGTTACTGTGTATGATTTAAGATTAGGGCTGTAACCCTCGATTATATCGGTTACGTTGACTTTAAGCGTCTGGGCACAGCGATAGATAAAAGCAAAGTTGAGATCGCTTTTTCCGCTTTCACAGGCAAGATATTCGTCTACGCTGACGCCTGTGTTTTTTGCCATTGATTGGGGAGAAATACCCTCAATCTCTCGGAGCTCGCGAATACGCCCCGCCATTTCTTTGATCTTCAGATCAAGTTCCTTGAAGTTTTCCATAAGTCTTTTTCCTCCGTTGCGGGACAAAAAAATCGTCCCAAAGTTTTTGAAAAATACTTTGAGACGAGCGTAATCATTTCACCCGCGGTACCACTCAAATTGCGATATAATCGCCACTCTCAGGATCAAACAATCCCTATACATTAACGCAGAAATCACGGGGAGGTTCTACCGGCAAAAGCTTTCTTCCTCCCGGCTCAGAAGCTACAAACGCAAAATTCTTCCCGTGGCTTGCACCGACCGCCATCTCTCTGCAGGGAACAAATAGTGCGAACTCTTCGTCGTCGCCTTTATATTGGTGTGTAACAACATTACTGAATAATTATAACACCGCGTCACTGTGTTGTCAAGAGTTTTTTTCATTAATTGCTAAAAAATGTTGTTTTTTGATATTTGTCTTATTGACAGAAAGAAATGTTTGATGTATACTGAGTATGTAAATCCTGTAAGGAGGGATAGTATGTTTTGCACTAAATGTGGAACTAAAATAAATGACGGTGAAAAATTCTGCACCGGCTGTGGCACAAAAGTAGAGGATATCGAAAGGGAAGCGGTAGTTGAAGAAACTCCTGTGATTGAAGAAACACCCGTGGCTGAAGAAACACCTGTAGTTGAAGAAACTCCTGTGGTTGAAGAAACACCTGTGGTTGAAGAAACTCCCGCAGTTGAAGAAACACCTGTGGTTGAAGAAACACCTGTGGTTGAAGAAACACCTGTGGTTGAAGAAACACCTGTGGTTGAAGAAACACCTGTGGTTGAAGAAACACCTGTGCTTGAAGAAACACCTGTGGTTGAAGAAACACCTGTGGTTGAAGAAACACCTGTGGTTGAAGAAACACCTGTGGTTGAAGAAACACCTGTGGTTGAAGAAACACCTGCGGTTGAAGAAACTCCTGTGGTTGAAGAAACACCTGCGGTTGAAGAAACTCCTGTAGTTGAAGTAACTCCTGCAGTGGCGGAAGCTCCTATCGCAGTTCCTGTTGTAACAGCGAAGGAAAAAAAGAAAAAACAAAAGACCGAAAAGATAGCAAAAGAGCCCAAGCCTGCAAAGGTTAAAAAAACAGGCAAGATCGGAGTTGGTTTCAGAATTCTGTCTGTTGTTCTCAGTATTCTTCTTTTCGCAGTTGTTTTGAGTACTGCGCTTCTCGGCGTTGTCAGAGGTGCGGTTGTGTCTGAAAACATTGCTGAATGCATTGAAGAAATCGGCATCGAAGATATATCGATTGACGGTGACAGCATTGCTGATATTGTATACGATAATTGTTCAGAGGAAGCTCTTGATTCTCTCGGCATTGACAGAGGCACGGTTGACGAAATTGTAAACGCGATAGACTTTGGACATATTGTCAAAAAAGTCATCATGCCTTATGTCAATTATCTCGTTGGATTTACAAAAACACCACCTGTCCTCGACGGAAGTGTCATCACTGAAATTATCGATGACAACAAAAATGCCATCACAAAGGCGGTCGGTGAAGATGTTGATGTCGAGATTGTATTCTCGGATGAAGCGAAAGTGTATATAGAAGAGCTTGCTCAGACCTTCTTTGACAATATTTCGCTTGAAAACATCAGCGATGATGTTGCTGTCAGCACGGTTTATATCCGCATCCTTTCCGAAAAGTTCTTCTACATCTGCATGATCGTTATCTGCGTTCTCTTCGGACTTCTCATTCTTCTTGCAAACAAGCTTAAGTTCTTCATCGCAATCGGGGATATCGGAATTGTATCTATCGTTGTTGCGGTTTTCCTGGGACTTATTTACCTTGCCTATATGGCGGTGCCGCTTGCCCTTGATATACCGGCATACCTCATTTCGTTCCTCAAGCCGGTTGAGTTTTCTCTCATCATCAGAATCGCCGCATACGCCGTTGCGGGTATCGCAGGTTGCGTTGCATGCAAGGTCGCTTCTGTGGTTGCAAAAAAGAAAGCAAGCAAATAAATTATCGTAATTTTGTGGCAGATACCGTGATTTTGCGGTATCTGCTTTTCTTTTTTAGTTATTTGTCCAAAATCACTTGACTTTTGCTATTAAAAATTGTACAATGTATTCTGTACCATGATGCGAAATTTGGAGGTTTCAATGGAAAACAAGAACACAATTGATATATCGGTTTTCTTTAAGCGCTGGAAGCTGATTGTTTCTTTCATTCTCGTTGCATTCATCATCGGTTTCTGCCGTGCAACTTTTTTCTCGAGCCCCGTTTATGAGGTTTCAAGAGCGTATTCTATCAAAAACAGCGCAACTTACTCAAATGATGATTCAAGCAAGGTCACATCAATCAATGATATGACTGTTGCAACAAATCTGACCAACATCTATAAAAGCTACATTGACCTTCCCCACATAATCGAAGGTCTTGCGGATTTTATGAACGAAACGAGAGACGATACAGACAAGATATCAACGCGTCTTCTCTCGTCGTCGATCTCTGTACAGCAGGTTGACAAGGACGTTCCGATCATGCTTATCCTTGTAACCACAAGGGATATGAAGCTATCTGAAGAGATCTCTTCGGCGGTAGATACATATCTACCCCCACGTGTCAGTGACGGTCTCGGCTATGCCGAGCTCAAGGCGCAGGGCGTTCCGCAAAAATATGTAAGAAAAGCTTCTCCCATAAGCTCGGGTATCCGCTTTGGCATCATAGGTGCAATACTCGGACTTCTTGCAGTTGCGGTTTCTGTATTTTTCAGCAATAAGATCGCCGAGGAAGATGATATATCCAAAAAGTACGGTCTTCCCGTTCTCGGCAATATTCCCAATCCCACTATAAAGCAGAAAGGCGGCAACAGATATGGCAAGTAAAAAAATTGCACGTCCCACTCATTCATCGGCTGTCTTCAAACTTAACAACGAATCTCCCTTTGACTATCTCGAAGCGTACAATAATCTCCGTACTAACGTGATGTTTTCGCTTGCAGGTCTTGACAACGAGAAAAAAGCAGTCGTTGTCTCCAGCGCCTGCCCTTCGGAGTGCAAATCCACTTTAAGTTCAAATCTTGCAATTTCTCTTGCAAAGCTTCAGCATAAAGTCATCATTATCGATGCAGACCTTCGTCGTCCGACTCTTCACAGAATTTTCGGCATCAAGCCCGATTGCGGACTTTCCGACATTCTTCTTAACAAGTCGGTCGAAAACGCCATTGTCGGCATTCCCGGTCTCAACCTCGACTTTTTGCCTGCAGGCACAATTCCGCCCAACCCTTCTGAGCTTCTCAGCTCCAAGAAATTTGCTTCTTTCGTTGCGGAGCTTGAAAAGATCTATGACTATATCATCATCGATACTCCGCCTATTCTTGCGGTATCCGATGCGCTGATGCTTTCTAATATAGCCGCAGGTGTTTTGCTTTCCTGCCGTTACAAGAGAACTTCCCATAGCGATTTTGCCAAAACCGTTGAAAAGCTCAAGTTCGCTCAGTTTCCGATACTCGGCGCTGCCATCGTCGGTCAGGAAGATCAGTCGACAACTCGCGTCGGCGGATATTACTATTCGTCAGATAAATAACATATTATGAGTATGAAGAGTTATGTCGATTCCCACTGCCACATTTTGCCCGGCATTGATGACGGGGCAAAGGACGAAACTGTTTCTGTTAGTATTGCATCAAAACTCGTTTCGTTAGGTTTTGGCACGGTTATTGCCACTCCGCACTATTACAACCACAAGGAGCCCGTGGAGGAATTTGTTTCAAGAAGAAACGAGGCTTTCACAAAGGTGGATTTCCCTGAGGAACTTAATGTGCTTCTAGCAGCTGAGGTTGCGATTGAAGAGGGCGTGTCAAAGAAGTGCGATCTTGCAAAACTTGCTATTCCCGGTACAAACCGTATTCTTGTGGAATTTCCGATGAAAAAGTACTCATCGCGATTTGCGGAAGAACTTTTTGATATCAAGGTCAGACACGGACTTACCCCTGTAGTTGCTCATTTTGAAAGATACGATGCTCTTTTCAGTAATGAAGATTATTCGGATATTCTTTCTCTTGACGGATTGGTTTTTCAAGTCAATCTTTTCTCGATGGCAAAAATGGGTAGCAGAAGGTTTTTCAGAAACCTTTACAACGCCGGTGTCGATATTATTACGGGTACAGACGCCCATAAGATCGATTTCAGGATCACAGACGCCGAGAAGGGTATGAAAAAACTCGAAAAGCTTATTGAGTTCGACGATTACGAAAGGATATTGCAGTGCGAAGCTTTGGGTCTTCATTGACAAAAAAGAGAAGTGTATTCTTTTGGGTTCTGACAGTTCTTTCTTTGGTGTGGACTGCATTTATCTTTTCAAATTCTCTGAAAAACGCAGATGATTCTCTTATCCAAAGCGGATGTATTGTAGATTTTGTCATCGACAGCATCCTTTGTGTGCCCGATGATAAATTGACAGTCGATTTTGCGGCTTTTGTGACAAACTTTGTCAGAAAGCTTGCTCACTTTACCGAGTTTGCAATTCTTTCTTCGCTTTTGTTCTTTGTCTTTTTCGTTAGACAGGATAACGAGACAAAGAGTTTTGCTTTTTCGATGACAATAACTTTTTTCGTCGCCATAGCAGACGAAACTCTTCAGACGTTCTCTGCCGGAAGAGCTTGCAGATTCACAGATGTTTTTATCGATTGCTCGGGCGGTATCTTTGCCTGCACCGTATGCTTTATCATTCTTCGCATCGTTGAATTTGTAAAAAAACGACGTATTACTGATTGAGAGGTACCATGGAAAAATATAATATCGCAGGTCTTTTGGTTGAGATGGAACCGAAGTTTCCTCTTCTTTCCCAAAGAGCACATATGTATTCGGTCGATACCGCAGATAAAGCGGATTTTTCAATAGATATTCCGCTTGCTGCAATTTCTGCAAAGTCAAAAAATACCCCCGGTATGTCGGAAGAGGCTTGCGAATACGCTTGGTACGGTTATGAGTTTTATAAAAGGCTTCTACGTTTTGACGGAATGATGCTTCATTCGTCGTGTATCGCTGTAGACGGACAGGCTTATCTTTTTTCCGCATCCAGCGGAACCGGAAAAAGCACCCACACTTCGCTGTGGAAAGAGCACTTTGGCGATCGTGCGGTGTATGTCAATGACGACAAGCCGGCTCTGCGTTTTATGGATGGCAAAGTCTGCGCCTGCGGAACACCTTTTTCCGGGAAAACTTCGCTTAATTCAAATATTATCGTTCCTGTCAAAGGTATTTGTCTTCTCAACCGCGGAGTTGAAAACAGCATCCGCGTTGCCGACAGGGTTTCTGCAGTACCAAAGCTTTTTAACCAATCTTACAGACCGCAGGATCCCGAGCTTATGGATCTTGCACTGGGTATTCTCGGAAGAGTACTTGAAAGCGTTCCTGTGTATGAGCTTTTCTGTAATATCAGCGACGATGCGGTTTTGACCTCGTACCAGTTTATGAGTCGATAAAAGGAGTATGTTTATGAAAATAAAAGAAGGATTTGTTAGAAGAAACGTTGGCGGAAGCGAAGTTGTCGTTGCAGTTGGCAAGGCTTCTGTTGAATTTAATGCTATGATAAACCTCAATTCCACAGGTGCGTTTATCTGGTCTTTGCTTGAAAAACAGGCGGATGAAAAAGAAATTGTTGACGCCATGGCTGAAAAATACGGCATAGATACAGAGCTTGCATCCCGCGATGTAAGAGCTTTTCTTGAAAAGGCGAGGTCTGCAGGTGTCATCGAAGAGTAACGAACGCGACAGCGCACCGCATTTTACAGCGCCTTTGTTAGAGCTCGAAAACATCATCCGCGAGGTTGTTGAAAGTGGTGGGGAGTTTTCGCTCGTCACCGCCGGCACAAGTATGCTTCCGCTTTTGCGCAACAGAAAAGATACAGTAGTTCTGGCAAAACCCAGCGGACGCCTGCATAAATATGATGTCCCTCTGTATAAAAGAGATAGCGGACAGTTCACTCTTCACAGAGTGTTAAAGGTTAATCCCGACGGATATCATATCTGTGGCGACAATCAACTAGCTATAGAAAAAGGTATTAGCGATGCACACGTTATAGCAGTTGTTAAAAGAATTGTCAGAAACGGGAGAACGATAGATTTTGAGAAATCTTTTGGATACAAGATCTATGTTTTCTTCTGGTGCAGATGCTTTTTTATCCGTTATTTTGTGCTGAAATTCAGAGCTTTGTGCTCACGCATAAAAAACGTTTTTAATAATTTCAATAAAAAATAAAGGAGTTTTGTATGAAAAAGAAAATCTTAAGCCTTCTTCTTGCTGCATTTTGCGTTGCAGGAAGTTTCTCTGCTTGCGGACCTCAGAATGCGGGGGACGGGGAAGGATTCAACTACGAGATCGATGAGACAAAGTTCAATGTTATCGATGCAGACGGTACTTCAAAGTACACTATCGTCCGCGCCGAAAACGCACCCGGATCGGTTCTCAATGCTTGTATGAACCTTAAAAATACAATTCTTGACGTGACAGGTGTTGAACTCGAAGTCAAATCCGACTTTGAAAAGGCGGGTCACCCCGAATTTCAGCGCCAGGACCACGAAATTCTTATTGGTCATACCAACCGCGAGGAAACAGACAGCGCTGCAAAGATTGTTGAAAGAGCGCGCGATTTTGTTATTCTTCAGGAAGGTACAAGACTTGCTATTCTTGCAAAGAGTGATGCTTACGTTGAAGATGCAGTAAATTATTTCATAGAAAATTACGTTGATGCAGAAACCTGCTCTGTTGCTGTAGATCCCGGTCATTCAGAAACTATTTCTTTCGATTATCCCATTGATTCCTTTAAGATCAACGGTGTTGATATTGCCGATTATACAATTCAGTATACCGACCCAATTTATGATAGCTATGTCAACGATATAAAGAGCTATGTTCACAATAATTACGGTTATGATGTAGATAGCGCAAGAACTGTAAAGGTGGGTACACAGAACCTTATCACAATTGTTCCCGACGCAGAAAAGTATCCCCAATATTACGAAGATTTGGAATATACCGAATCAAGGATAACTGTCGAGGGAAGCAATATAATATACAGCTTTGGGCCTTTTGCTGATCCCACTGCTCCTTTCTCAGCGCTTGTGGCAAAGTATTTTGATCCTGCAACTGTTCCGGAAAACGCAGATGTTGAAATCACTATCGAAGCAGGCTCTGCAATAGCTGACGACAAGGGTATTCTTTTTGACGATGAAGAACTTCTTGCAGAAATCGATCGCAAGGCGCAGAAAAGACGTGATTATATTGAAAACACTCCCAATATGTTCACAACTCTTCCCGAAGGCTCGACAAACAAGATAATCTACATTTCCAACGACGGTTCTGACAGCAACAACGGTCTTTCTCCTGAAGAGCCTATTGCTACGATCTCTAAATTGAACATCATCGGTCTCAACCACGGCGACGTTGTTCTTTTCAGACGCGGCGATGAATTCCGCGGTAAGGTCAAGGAATCTGCAGGTGTAACATATTCTTCTTATGGCGACGGACCTAAGCCTGTCATTAATGGTTCCAAGCGTAACTTTGCCGATCCTGCTCTTTGGACTGAAACTGATGTTAAGAATGTGTATAAGTGCTCGTATGCTCTTGAAAACGTTGGTAACATCGTATTTGACTATTCGGGCGAGATTGGTAATTATGATGAGCTCGTAGGTCAGCTTCGTGTTTCGGGTGCAGGTGGATTTACAGGTTATGCAGATCTGACAAAAGATCTCGAGTTCTATTCCAACCTTTCAAATAACAATCTCTATCTTTACAGCGCAGAGGGTAATCCCGGTTCTCGTTTCAAATCCATCGAAATCGCTGAGAGCGGCAATATGTTCCAGGGATCCAAAAAAGATGTAGTTGTTGATAACCTTACTATCATCTTCGGCGGTTCTCATGGTGTTGGTACCGGTACTGTTGAAAACAGAACAGTTCAGAACTGTATCTTCGCATGGATTGGCGGTTCTATCCTTAAGGGATATAACGGCGCAAACGTTACACGGTATGGTAACGCTGTTGAAGTATACGGTGGATGCAACGGTTATTACGTTTACGACAACTGGATCTACCAGATCTATGATACAGGTATTACCCATCAGTATTCCACAAATGACAAGATCATTAAAATGGAAAACATCGAATATCGCGGCAATCTTGTTGAACTTTGCCACTGGTCGATCGAATACTACAACAGAGGCGAAATGCCCGGCAGCTGCCTTAACAACGTTCACGTTCACGACAACATGACTTTGTATGGCGCATACGGTTGGGGCAGTGTTGGCCGTGAAGGCGGTGCTGCTCTCCACAACAGCTTCCAAATCATTGATGAAGTTAACAATTATCTCGTTGAAGATAACATATTTGCTTATTCCAAGGGTAGTATTGTCAGATACAATCAAGGCGGAGACAGAAAGATCAACTTCCGCAACAATACCTACGTTCAGTATTATGAACGTGCTCTCGGCTATATGTTTGGCAAGACAGAGCCCTTCACAGGAAGCGCAGTTACTCAGCTTCGCGTCGTAATGAGGGAGGAAGATCCCATTATCTGCTTCCTTATGACAGACCCCGAAAAGGAAGCTGAAGAAGCAGAACAGGAAGCATAATTAAAAAACAAAAGTGGCAAGGTCAAAGACTTTGTCACTTTTTTGTATTTAATCTTTCTTTTGGGATATCATATCAACGAGGTGATATGATGAAAAACAAGAAAAATGACAAGCGGTGCAAAAAATCTGAAAAAGTAAAGAAAGTTGATGCAGTGATAGAAAAAGTGCTGAATGACGAAAACACACGGTCAAAAACAGATCCTTTGGGCAGCTACACAGGTGTTTCGGAGCAACCTTTTGAAAATGTCGTCCAGGATGTTGACGATCTTTGACATTTTTTCAGTTTTTTTAATATTTCACTTTAAATTTTTCCCGTATTGTGGTACAATAATAAAAAACGATATCGGGGGATTAATATGTCATATTCAAAAAATGCAAAAGCGTATGCCGATTCCTGCGAGTCTTATGACCGCGAACGGATTAAAGAGATAGTATTTGACCATTTTGACAAGATAATTTCCGAACAATATAAAGATTTTGATTTTGATGGAAAAAAAGTTGCTCTAAAGCCAAATCTTCTTGCAAAAAGAAATCCCGATGCAGGTATTACCACCCATCCTTATTTTGTCAGAGCCGCTGCGGAGTATTTTTTAAATAAAGGTGCAAAGGTTGTTATATGCGACAGCCCCGGGGGTGTTTATAACACCGCATCTATCTCGGGCATATACAATGTCTGTATGATGAAACAGGCGGCAGACGAGTCTGGTGCTGAGCTTAATTTTGATATGGGACATACAGAAATGTCAAATAAAGATGGCGAGGTTTCAAAATCTTTCAGTGTAATCAATCCGCTTGCAAGTGCTGATTTTATAGTAAACCTTTGCAGACTAAAGACCCATGCACTTTGCAATATGTCTGCTGCTGTCAAGAATATGTACGGCTCGATCCCCGGCCTTATGAAAGCCGAACAGCATGCGCGGTTTCCTGCACAAAAGGACTTTTCGCGATATCTTGTGGATCTTTGTTGCGCGGTTTCGCCGTCGATCAGCGTCATCGATGCAGTAATTGCCATGGAGGGCAACGGTCCTGCAGGTGGAACACCAAAAAAAGTAGGACTTGTGCTTTCGGGAGCAAATCCTTTTGTCCTTGATCTGTGTGCATCAGGTATTATGGGCTTTGAGATCGACGAGGTGCTCACCGTGAAAAACGCAGTTTCTCGCGGTCTTTGTCCCGAAAACAGGGAAGATGTAGATGTGGTAGGCGAGGATATTAAAAAGTACACTTCTCCTTTTAAGCGACCCGACAGTTCAGCAGGCGGACTCATAAAGCAAATGCCGAAACTTTTTGGCGGCAGACTTCGCAAGTGGCTCGAACCCCGTCCTGTGATCAAAAAGAAAAAATGCGTGGGTTGCGGTGAATGTGCAAAATGCTGCCCACGCGAAACCATTGATATTGTCGATAAAAAAGCCGTTATCAAATACGACAAGTGCATCAAATGCTATTGTTGCCAGGAACTTTGCCCTATGAAAGCTGTTGAGATAAAAAGAAATCCTTTTATGAATTTCTGAAATGGAAGAATTATGCAGAAAATAACTAAGAAGGCATATGCCAAAATTAATCTGACCCTTGAGATACTTGAAAAACGTTCCGACGGGTATCACAATATTCGTTCGATTATGCAAAAAATATCTTTGTGCGACGTTTTGACATTTGAGTTTTTTGATGAAGAAAGAATAAGCCTTGAGTGTAACAAAAATGTCTGCGATATGCGTGACAATCTTGCTTACAAAGCTGCAGAAAAATATCTTGCGCTTTATAAAGAAAAAAGCAATAAAAGCTTTGGAGTGCATATTTACATAGAAAAGAATATTCCCGACAAGGCCGGCCTTGCAGGCGGCAGTGCCGATTGTGCCTGTGTGCTTGATTGCCTGTATGAAAAATACGGCGTTCTCGATTACTCGGATGTCGAAGAAATTGCAGCATCTTTGGGATCGGATATCAATTTTTGCCTTGACAAATACCGCTGTGCTCTTTGCACCGATCGCGGTATCAAGCTGGAAAAATGCACACCTTTTGAGTGGGAAAATGTTCTTGTCTGCGTTCCGGATTTGGGTATGAAAACATCGGATATATATAATGCTTTCGACGCTTCTCCCATTCTTTTTGAAGATAATCCGTCATGTGTTGTAAAAGACGCTCTTGCGTTCAAGGACACAAAAACTGTCTTTTCACACATCGTTAATTCTTTCGAGTCTATATGCGAAAAAGAATGTGCAGACATCTCGCATATTAAAAGTATAATGACGTCGCATGGGTCAAACGCATCGAGCATGTCAGGAAGCGGTTCTTCTGTTTTTGGTTTCTTCAACGATGCCCAAAGCCTTAATGCGTGTAAGGCAGAGCTTACAAAAAAATATAAAAAATGTTTTGAATGCAGAACTGTTACTGAATAATTTGCCTGTTTTTGACAATAACCTGCTGTGAAAGGCGGTGTTATTTTGAAAAAATCGGTTAGAATTATGTGTATTGTGTTTTTGTCTTTTTTGTTTTCTTGCATTGCTATTGAGGCGTTGTCTCTCTCGCAAATGCAGAAAAGCTTTGATGAAGATCTTTATAAAAACGTCATCAGACTTCACGTTCTTGCCAATTCTGATTCTGAATATGACCAAAAGGCCAAAATAGCCATAAAAGATTATGTCGTTGCGCATATATCATCTTATACAGAAAATGCAGCAAATGTCGGCGATGCCGTCGCCATGATTGAAAAAAACCTTTCGAACATAGAATCTTTTACAAAAAAAGCTTCAAAAGATCTTGGATATGATTACGATGTGAAGATAGATTTTTCAGAAGAAAGATATCCGGTCAGATATTATGATGGGTTTTCTTTCCCTGCCGGAAAATACAGATCTCTGAGGATAATGCTTGGAAAAGGCGAGGGGAAAAACTGGTGGTGTGTGCTTTATCCGTCAATATGCAATAAGGCATCCGAAAAAGTGCCCGAAATGCTTGAAAGTGCAGGTGTTTCGAAAAAGACAGCTTCGTACATCTGTGATGATGAAAAGTATAAGATTCGTTTTCGATTGCTCGAATTGTTTGGATTTTAAATAACGGAGGAAAAAATGCTCAAGAGGATTTTCGGCAGAAAAAAATACGGAAAAACTTCATTTTGCATGAAAAAAATGTCTGAATGTGTTGACGTTGGAAGAAGATGCTATTATATCGTTCCCGAACAGTTTACTTTTTCGTGCGAAAAAATGGTTACCTCCACCATTGGAAACAGGGCAAATCTTTTTGTTGAAGTTTTAAGTTTTACCCGTCTTTGCAACCGTGTTTTCAGAACATACGGCGGCATATCAAACAGCTTCCTTGATTCAGTTGGCAAGAACTTGTGTATGTCTCGAGTACTCAGATCGTTAAAGAGCGAGCTGCATGAATACTCGGGGTCGGTTTCTGATATGAGTTTTGCCGCAACTGCGGTTGGAATGGTCCACGAGTTTGCATCGTATAATGTTTCGTCTGCCGATATCGAAAGAGCAATTCCAACCATCGAAGAAAAAAATAAATCACTGGCATCAAAACTTAAGGACATTGCCCTCATTTCATCGGCGTACAGGGTCGAACTAAAGTCGATCTACGGTACCGACGGCGAAAGTCTTGATATGTTGGCCGATGTGTTGTCAAAAAACGACTTTTTTTCGGGCTGTGTCGTGTTTATTGATTCTTTCTATGGCTTCACACCGCAGGAGTTAAAGATTGTTAAACAAATTATAAGACAGGCTCAAGATGTTTATATTACATTTTGCACCAACAGAGATGACACAGACCCCGTGTTTCAAAGACCTTATGAGGCTGCAAGCTATGCAAAAAAACTTGCGGTTGAAAACAATATCAACATCGAGGATATTTGCCTTGAACGCCCTGATTTTGATGATGATATTTCCTATCTCGAACGACGTTTTTGTGCAGACGTTTGCCTTGGTACTTCGGATTGGGAATCAGAAAAAAGCGGCGATAATATAAAAATTGTCAGGTGCAAAAACCAGATCGATGAAGCAAAGGCAGTATCAGCAATGATATATTCGCTTCTTCGCGACAAGAAAGCACACTTCAGAGATATCGCCATTTGTGCAAGAAATATTGCTTCTTATTCGGGAATTATTGACGTTTTTCTGGAAAAGTCCGATGTTCCGTATTCTTTTTCTGCAAAAGACGATCTTTTTACAAAGCCGATCATTTCATACATACTTGCAAACTTTGATTTTATTTCTTGCTGGAAGCAGCAAAGCTTCATCACACTTCTGAAAACCGGACTTGTGAAGATCGAAGATGAAGATGCGGCACTGCTTGAAAACTATGTTCGTACTTGGGACATAAACGGAAAAAAAGCTTTTCAAACCGAGTGGTACATGAACCCCTCGGGGTATTCTGCTGTCTTTTCGGAAAAAGATGCAGAAATTCTTGAAAAGGTGAATAACGCAAAAGAGGTTGTCATGGCGTTGGTTATGAAATTTGCCGAGGACATTTCCGATTCTAAGTGTAGCAAAGATATCGCCATGTGCGTTTACCGCTTGATGAACGACACTTCGTATTCTGCCGATCTTTCGTGCGAGGACGATGCCAGATTTTGGAATCTCACCATAAAAGCCCTTGACGAAATAGTTCGTGTTTATTCTTATGACGAAATGTCGGCAAACGACTTTTCAGAGTTGTTCAAAACTGTCATCGGCGAATACGGCGTTATTGATATTCCCGAAAAATGTGACAGCGTTCTTATAGGCTCTGTCGATCTTATCCGAAGCGAAACGATCAAATATATGTTTGTTCTTGGTTGTAACAACGAATACTTTCCCATGCAGATGCCCGAAAACGACATTTTTTCTGACAACGAAAAAAATATACTCAGCGACGTTGGTATTTGTGTTTCGTCTCCGTCCAAAGATTGCACATACGATGAATTTTTCCTTGCCTACAATATTTTTTGCGATCCATACGAAAAACTTTGCCTTTTGTATTCCGAAGGAGATCTTGACGGAAAACCTTTGAGAAGATCTGTTCTCCTTGATATGATAGACTCTCTTTTTTCGCAAAATTGTGAAGTAGTATATCCCTTTGAAAACGTTTTCTCTAACGTCACAAACCGTTCTTCTCTCGGTGATGAAATGTACGACATTGGGGACGATAGATTTGTGTGCGCGGCAAAAGATCTGCTTTCCAACGATGAGGAATACAAAATCCTGTTCTCTGAAGAAGAAAACGACTTTTACAATGGGAAACTGTCGTGCGAAAAGACAGGTGAGCTTTTCGGATATACTGTCTGTTCAAGCCCGTCTCGATTTGAAACCTACAGTCGTTGTCGTTTCTGTTATTTCAACAGGTACGTTCTTAAGATCATGCCTGAAACAAAGGCAGAGCTTGATAGCCTGCGAACCGGTCTTATTTCGCACAAAATTCTCGAGCTTTTTGTAAAAGAACTTGCAGAAAGTAAACTTTCGGGAAACGTATATTCACACGAAAAATCAAAAGAGAGAATAAAAGAGCTTCTAGACGTACATTTTGAAGAAATCACCCACTCTTCTTCGAAAAATGACTCGATTTCAAAGCGTTTTACCTATCTGTACAATCGACTGTTTGTTATCTTGTCTGCTCTTGCCGTGCATCTGACAGATGATATTTCCCAATCGGAATTTGTTCCTGCCGATTTCGAAGTAAATATAGGACTATCAGAGGACACCATAGAATCGGTACCGATCGATCTTGTTGGGGAAGATGGTGAAAAGCGCGGAGAACTTAGAATAGTCGGTCAGGTGGACAGGGCAGATGTTTATCAGAAAGACGGCAAAACCTATGTTCGCATTATCGACTATAAAACGGGACCAAAAAGCTTCAAAAAGGATGACGTGGCATACGGTTTCAATCTTCAGATGCTTTTGTATCTCTATTGCATTGCGCTTAGCAAAACAAAAAAATACGGCGAAAATGTTGTTCCTGCAGGAGTGCTTTATATTCCTGTCAGGAAACCCGAGGTAAAGGACGCGGTTCTTGGTGATGATATCGCCGAGAAGGGCGAGACCGCCTTGCGCGGAGCTTTTAAGGGCGACGGCATACTGATTGATGACCTTGACGTTCTGAACGCCATGGACAAAGGTATCACGGGAAGATTTGTTCCTGCGGTGCTGTCAAGCACTGGTGGCTTTAATAAAATGCGCTCGAAGGTGGAAAGCCTTGAAAAAATGGGTGAGTTGCTCGACCGCGCGGCTCAGGTTTCGGGTAAACTTGCCAGCCTTATGTATGACGGAAATATCCAGACCAATCCATACAAAAAAGTAATGTCAAGTTGCGAACATTGCGATTACAAATCTGTTTGCAGAATTGACAGAAAGAACGAAAACATCAGATACTCTTGGGAGGAGGTGCTTTGACATGAATATGACTGTTCAGCAGGAAAACTGTGTCAATCACCGCGGTTCCAGCCTTCTTGTATCTGCAGGAGCCGGAAGCGGAAAAACGTCCACTCTTGCCCAAAGAATTATAACAAGAATATCAGATCCGTCGGACAAAGCGGAGATCGACGATTTTCTTATTGTAACCTTTACCAACGCATCGGCACAAGATCTTTCCGAAAAGATCGAGCGTGCCGTGTCAAAGTGTGTTGCCGCAGATATCACCAACAGAAAAGCCGTTCGTCAACTCGCAAAGATCAAATATGCTAATATATCTACCATCAGCTCCTTTTGCCTTAGTGTTGTAAAAAAACATTTTCAACATCTCGGACTTCCTGCAAAGATCAGAATATGCGACGAGGCAGAACGCGATCTTTTGAAAAGACAGGCTATCTTGTACGTCATAGAGGAAAAGTATGACTCGTGCGGGGACGGTGCATTGTTTTTTGACGCTGTCGAGATGTTCTCTGGTGATAAAAACGACGATAGGTTTGTCGACTTGATTTTTAAACTACACGGCAAAATTTTTTCTGATCCCAACCCACAAGGGTGGTGCCGGAAAGCGCTTGAAAAGTACGAAGAAATAATCTCTTGCGACGACTTTTTTGATACAAAGAATTACGGAGCTGTTGCAAAAAATGCTCTCCTTGAATCGGTCAACGAATATATCAGCGCTCTTGAGTCTGCTTGTCTTCGAATGAAAGATATTCCTGAACTTGAGGGTTATGTGTCAAAATTTTGTACTGATATCGAAAACGCCATTGCTTTTTGCGAAAAGCTTCGTGGCGGCATGAAATATGATGACGTCTGCGACAGAATTTTTGACGTTACAAAATCAAGCCTCGTCGGTGTCAGGGCAAAATATGACGCTGATTTCAAAACTTCGATCACAGATTTGAGAAACAAGGCTTATGCCAAGCTTCAAAAGACTGTCCGCGTGTTTGCCAACGCAAAAACTTGCGTTTTAAAGGATGCCTCACGCGATGCTCTTGATATTCTTAACGAGCTTTTTGACATTATATTCCGCGTCGAAAACAGGTTTTCTGCCGAAAAGAAGGAAAGGGGAATCATAGATTTCTCAGATGCCGAAAAGTATACCTATAGACTTTTCGTCGATTCTGTGGATGAAAAGACGGGAAAGGTAACGCCCACAGAAATTGCGCGGCATTATCGAGATACTTTTGAAGAAATATACATCGACGAGTATCAGGATATCAACAAAGTTCAGGATGTTATTTTCAGATCAATCTGCAAGTATGATGAAAACGGACATGAGCTTAACAGATTCATGGTGGGCGATATAAAGCAAAGTATCTACCGTTTCCGTGGTGCATGTCCTGACCTTTTTGCTTCTTATCTTTCTTCTTTCTCGCAGATTTCCGAAAACAAAGAGCGATGCGAAAGAAAAGAATTTTTGTCCAACAATTTCAGGTGTTCAAGAGGAGTAGTTGAGTTTACAAATCTTATCTTTTCAAAAATTATGCCCGAAGCATACGGAGAAGAGGACAAGCTTGTTTTTTCCCGAAACGAAAATGTTTTGGTCGATTCGCCAAGCGAGCTCGTCTTTTTTGAAGAAAACGATGACGAAGAAGATTATTATGGTGACGAAGTCAAAGCCGCCGCTCAGAAGATAATCGAAATCTGTAATAACGATAATATTCTTTCGTCTGACGGAAAACCTTTCACATATGGCGACGTTGCCATTCTTTTGCCTGCAGTTACAAATATCTCTGACAAATACGCAAGATATCTTGAAAATTGCGGGATACCTGCATATTCCGACGTGTCCGACAATTTCTTTGAAAATGCAGAGATAATGCTGTGTCTGTGTCTTTTGAACTCCATTGACAATCCCTTGCGTGATGTGTATGTCACCGGTGCCATGCGTTCTGAAATATTCGGCTTTTACGACGATGATCTTCTGACCTTACGCCGACTCGGTGGAGACGTGACTGGCAGCGACAGACCGATGTGGCGTTCTGTCTGCGAAATGGCAGAGTCTGATTTTGAAGACGACAGCCTTGTCAAAAAGTGCAAAAAGTTTGCTGGCTTTGTGCATGAGTTCAAAAAGATGTCTGTCGGAATGCCATCTGACAAACTTCTTCTGAAGATGTATTCAAAATTGCATCTTATCAATATCGTTTCCGAAAGCTCTTTCAACCGATATACCGAAAACGCTTCTTCTCGACGCGAAAACCTGATGATTCTTTATAATCAGGCTCGTAATTTCGAGAAGACTTCCTTCAGAGGTCTTTCGGCTTTTCTCGAATTCTTGAAAGAACGAGCAGAAAGACCAGATTCAATCCGCTCTGCAAGCTCATCCGAGTCAAGAAACGCTGTGCGTATCATGAGCATTCACCGCTCTAAAGGCCTTGAATTTCCCGTGTGTCTTCTGTGCGGTTTTTCCTCGCAGTTTAACAAAAGTGACGAGAGAGAAAACCTGTGCTTCAGTGATGAAATGGGTATAGGCTTCAAATTCCGCGATCTATCGTCCGTGCGATCGGGAAACAGTGCGTCGTCTATCGTAAAATTCGACACCCCTTTCCGGAATGCCGTAAAAGTATATGAATCAAAGCTATTGCTAGAGGAAAAAAAGCGGCTGCTTTATGTTGCAATGACAAGAGCCAAGGACAGACTTCTTGTTTTGCTTAAGAAACCTGATGCTGATGAGCTTGAATCGTTTTATTCACGCTCAAAGCGAAACACAGGAATCGCTGCTTCTCATTTCCGTGATTGGTTTTTATACTCTGTCGCGTGCTACGATTCAATGGCTCCGCTTTATGTAGAATATGGAATAGAGCACGAACACATGATTTCTGACGAAAAAGCATCGTTCTGCGCGTCAACGATAAAACCTGAGAGCATTTATCGCAGTTTGGCAATATCTTCTGATAATGATTTTGATTTTAACAGTATTTTTACCTGTCAGCAAAAAATTAAAGATTGTGTTGATTTCAAATATCCGTATTCTCCCCTCACTGTCATTCGCTCAAAAGTCAGCGTTTCGGATATAAAGCACGGCAGACTTTGTTTTGAAGCAAAACCTCCAATCCCCACAGAAAAAGATCTTGCCCGTCCTGCTTTTCTTGATGACATGAGCAAAGATGCAGCATCAGTCGGAACTGCAATGCACGAGTTTATGCAGTATGCGGATTATTCAGAATGTGAGCGTTCGATCGAGAATGAAGCAAAAAAACTTGTTGAAAATGGTTACATATCTGGCGAGCAATATGCATTGCTCGATTATGCAAAACTGTCGGTGTTTTTCGAAAGTGATATATATAAATCTTTGAAGTCGGCGAAGCGTGTTTATCGCGAATCTTCGTTTACTCTCTCGTTATCGCTTTGTGAGCTTTATGAGGGAATAAGTGCAGATTTTTCTTCCGAAACCGCACTTGTTCAGGGAAAGATAGACTGCTTTTTTGAAGATTCCGACGGAACGTACACTGTTGTAGATTTTAAGACAGACCGTGTTTCAAATATGCACGAACTTGTTGACAGATACAAGCTTCAGCTCGAATATTACAAGCGCGCAGTTACAGAGATGACAGGAGTTTTGAACGTTAAAATGGCAATATACTCGTTCTTTCTTGGCAAAACAATATATGTATGACCCAAAATATATTTTAAAAGCAGATTTTTTGTAGACAAAACGCTTTTTGTGTGATATAATATTAGTTTGATAAAACATTTGTATCTCGGAGTGAAAATGAAAAGAAAGCTTCTCGGTTCTATAAGCTATGTAATGCTGATAATGATAATGTCAAGGGTGCTTTCTCTTGTCAGCACGCAGTTTTATATGTCGCATTTCGGCGTTGGCGATGTCAAGATAAATATCTATTCCTACGCCGTTTCTCTGCCGAATATTATATTTAACTGTTTCGGTACGGCTTTGTCTACAGTGGTTATACCAATCTATACCGACTATATATCAAACAACCGCAGGGACAAGGCAAAGCGGTTCGCGGATAATATAATCACCGTTGCCACAGTTTTTACATCGGTTCTTGTTGTTGTAGGTGTTGCGCTTTCTCCCGTATTGCCGTCGATCACCGAGTTTGATACAACGCCGGAAATCCGAAGTTTTTGTACCAAGGCACTTATGATCATGATGCCTGCAATGCTTTTTTATGGACTGAATTACATTTTTCAGGGTATGCTTCAGTCCGAAGGCGTTTTTGGTTGGCCGGCATTTGTCAGCGTCCCCAGCAGTCTTATAGTAATTCTTTACGTCATATTCCTTTCCGATAGGTTTGGAGTGTCTGGTTTGCTCGTCGCAACCCTTATAGGCCTTGCATCGCAAGCGATCATCCTTATTCCTCCTCTTGTGAAAAAGGGATACAGATACAAGCCTTCGTTTTCTCTCAAAGATCCCGATATTATAAAGGCGGGGAAGATGACGCTTCCCGTACTTCTCGGCGCGTCGTCGTATCAGCTGAATATGTTTTTTAATATAAACATGATCGCTAATTTCGACGGCATGGTAACTCTTCTGACTTTCGTGCAGAATCTTATTCTGAATATGGTTCTTGCATTTGTCTATTCCATAACCGCTGTGCTTTATCCAAAACTTACGGAGTTTGCATCGACCGGCAGAATGGACGAATACAAAAAAACACTTGGTAACGTTATAAATTCTGTCATCCTTCTTCTTGTCCCCATAACTTTCGGGCTTCTGTGCGTGCGCACAGAACTCCTTGACCTTATTACCAAGTGGGGCAAGATCGAAAGCGGCGATGTTGCAAATGCTTCCATGCTTATCGCAATGTACTCGATCGGCATTATAGGCATTGGTCTGAAAGAGATACTTGACCGCGCATTTTATGCACTCAAGGAAACACGAGTATCTGCTGTAAACGGTTTTATCATTATGGTGATAAATATTGTGTTAAGCCTTATTCTTGTGAGATCAATGAAAGCTTTCGGTATTCCTCTTGCATATTCAGTAGCATCTCTTACAGGTAGCGTGATATTGCTTGTGCTTTTAAAAAGAAAGGTCGGCAACTACCTGCAGTCTACTTTGTCTGTGTTTTTAAGATCGCTTGCTTCGGCTGTAGTTATGTCTGCAGGGGTCATTGGAGTTTCAAAGCTTTTGGCAGGGGTTCTTTCGGACGGGCTTGCTTCGCGACTGATAAAGCTTTTTGCACCCGCAGGAGTGGGGGTTTTGATATACGCAGTTATGCTTTTGATACTGCGCGTTGATCCGGTAAGTTCGGTTGCTTCAAGGATATTTTCTAAATTTTTCGGCTCAAAAAAGGAATCATAAAATGAAAATTCTGTATTTGATAAATTTTGCAGGCAAGGGCGGAACAGAAAAATACGTACGTGATCTTGTTAATGCTTATCACGGAAAGCTTGCCGAGTGCTTTTTTGCATACAACGTAGGCGGCCCGCTTGTGGATTTTATGAATGAAAAGGGCGTAAAAAGCGTGCAGATATCCATGAAATCGCCATACGATATTTCGGCGGCAAAAAAAATCGCATCTTTCTGCAGAGATAACGCCATTGATATCATACACACGCAGTTCCCCCGAGAAAATTATATTGCAGTTCTTTCAAAGCTTTTTTATAAGAAAGTAAAGCTTTTCAACACAAGCCACCTCATTATCAATCAAGGAGCTGTGTGGAAGATCATAAATAAACTTTTGTCACGCCACGATGAAAAAGTGTTTTCTGTCTGCAATTTCGGAAAAGAAACGCTTATCAATAACGGCGTTTGCGCAAGTAAGATAGAAGTAGTATTCAACGGCATTCCGATATGCGATCCTTACCGCTCGGACAAGGTGAGACACGAATTTGGAATATCTGATGACACGTTTGTTGTCTCGGCACTAACAAGATACACTTCTGAAAAGGGCTTACACTTTCTTGTCGAAACGATTTCAAAACTTCGTGGTATGACAGAAAGAAAATTTGTTTTTCTCGTTGCGGGTGACGGTGAAATGTTTGATGAGATAACGCAAAAGATTAAAGATCTTGGGCTTTCTGATGTCATAATTCAGTTGGGGTACAGAAACGACGCCCCCGATATTCTCGCATGCTCGGACCTGTTTGTAAATCTTTCTTCCACCGAGGCGCTAAGCTTTGCTATTCTTGAAGCGCTTGGTCAGGGTGTGCCCGTTGTTGCAACAGATGTTGGCGGCACCCGTGATATTATAAACCCCAATAACATATGCGGAAGCCTTGTGGAATATAGTGATGCGGCGGCCGGAGCAAATGAAATTTTGCGCTATATCGAAGATGCAGAGCTTTGCAAATCCTGTTCTGCTGCGGCGCTTGAAAATGTAAGAAAAAATTTTGATATAAATATAATGCTTGATACAGTGTATGACAGATACAAAAAATCATTAAAAACGGAGGACACTAAAGATGAGTGAAAAGGCAAAGAAAATAAGGTTTAACGTGATCGACCTTCTGGTTATTATTTTGATCATTGCGGCGATTGCAGTTATCGGAGTTTCAAAATTTATGTCTTCTGACGCTGCAGGCGGTCAGGTAAAAACCATGAAGATCACCTTTTTTGCAGAAGAAGTCAGCGACAGCATCGTCGAAAGCATTGAAGAGGGAAGCATCGTTTCCGACAGTATCACCGAAGTTAAGTTCGGCGGTTGCAGCGAAATTAAGTTTGGCGAGTCTATTTCCTACATCTCTTCCAAGATGGATGACGGTTCGTATAAGTACATCGCAACCAGCCGTCCCGGATACAAATCCATCACTCTTTCCTGTACTGTAACAGGAAAATACAGCACCATTGGCGCAGTTCTCGAGGATAATATTTATGGTGTCGGTCACACCCTCGACCTTCTTGTCGGTAATTCCAGATTTACCGCAAGAGTGAGAGACATCGTCGTAGTGGAGGAATAAATGATGAAAAAGTATAAGCTTTTTGGAATTATAAATATTATCGATCTTCTTGTTCTTGTTGTGATCGTTCTTGCCGCTGCATTTCTTGGTATGAAATTCCTTGGCGGCACTGACACGGAGGGTGCACCTGAAATAAATATCACCTTCACTTCTAAAGAAGTCAGCGATTTTGTTGTAGATAAGCTTGCAGACGAGTGTGCCGCAACCGAAATTTCTGATTTTATCGATCAGAAACAGGTGGATGACAATAGGGTTCTCGATGGTTATGATGACAAATACATCGAGGTTGCAGTTGCTGAAGGATGCAGAATGTATGACGATACAGAAAAGATCGAGCTTGGCAGATGCACCAACATCAAGGTCAGCAATTCTCAGTCCAGCATTGTCGAAGAGGGTGTGTGGCAGACCAGTGGCAAACCCGACTATTCGTGGCTCGAAATAAAGAGCACGGTCAATGGCAAGGTACTCGACAACGGCGTTGAGATCGGTGGTGAAACATACCTTGTCGGCGATTATATCGTGCTTCGTGCTGGCGTTGCAAAGATCTATATTGAGATCACAGATATCGAAGTAGTAGATTAATAGTGGAGGAAGATAATGCTTCAGAACAGTATTGCGTTTTCTCTGCTGAAAAAGATATGGCATCTGTTAAAAACTTCTGTGCTATTCAATTTTTGCCTTTCGATCCTCGATTTTGTGGTCGGAAGCTTCAGAGAAAGCCGTTTCAAAAAAGTTCTTTTGAAGATCGGAGATCTTGATTGTTACATTGAAAATTCGGCGTTTTACCGCATTCTTTCCGCAGTTCTCGGATTCTTTGTAAATATTGCCGTTAAGATATCGAATCTCTTTATTGATATGGCAAAAACAAGTCTTGTCGGAAAGCTTTATAAATCGGCTTTTTGGGATTCTCTTGTTTTCGGATACAAAACCTTTTTCCCGTTCCTTGCAGCGGCAATTTTTCTTGTGCCTCATGATTTTTGGGCAAACATGTTTGGCCTTTTCATTGCACTTTTATTGTGTGTTTTGTATATTCTCTCAGTGGCTTATGAGAAAAAGAATGATTTTGCACAGAGTGTGAAAAAGATTCCTTTTTCAATGATCTTTTTTGCATTCGCTATTCTTCTTGCCGTTGTTACATCACATGACGTATCCGACAGTGTCAGAGTTCTTTTCTTCTTCATCACGTCGTTTCTTTTATGTTTTGCAGTTTACGGACAACTGAACAGCCGCGAAATGGTTGATACGTTTATGCGCACCGTGTACTTCGCGTTGCTGATAATGGCAGCGTTTGGCATTGTACAGCGCCTTATGGGCGTTGAGGCAAACGCATCGCTTACCGACCTTGAACTTAATAAAAATATGCCCGGACGTGTTTTCGGCACACTTGATAACCCTAACAATTTTGCCGAGTATCTCACGATCTTCATGCCCTACGGCTTTGCCTATGCAATGACGAGAAAGGATTCATCAGCGAAGTTCCTTCACACAGTGTGCATGATTCTTCCTATGGCATCCATTCTTCTCACATATTCAAGATCCGGATGGATAGCACTTGCCGCGGCAGTTATCGTTTATATCGCGCTTTATAATTACAGACTTTTCCCTGCGTTTTTCGTTGGAGGAGTTTTCGCTCTTCCGTTCATTCCACAGTCTATTTACGAACGTATTCTCACCATCGGAAACCTCAGCGACTCGTCGAGCTCCTATCGCATGGATATCTGGACAGGCTGTTTTGAAATGCTCAAAAAGTATTGGTTCACAGGAGTAGGTCTTGGCCCCGGAGCTTTCGCAAAGATTTTCCCGGATTATGCCGTCGGCGAAACAACCGTTGTAATGCATTCCCACATGCAGTTTATGGAAATGATGGTTGAAGGCGGAGTTTTGCTGTTTGTTGCATATATTGCGCTCGTCTTTGGTCTCATTCGCCGTGCATGCGTTTCGGTCGGAAAGACACAGGATAGTGGAATGAAGCATTATGCGGCGGCATCCTGCGCATCTCTTGCAGGTATAACCCTTATCGGTCTTTTCGAATATTGCTGGTTCTATCCACGTGTTATGTTTGCCTTTTTCATAAGTGCCGGCATCTGCCTTGCCTTGTCGAGATTGGTTGATAAAAAAGATTAGTATTAGAAGGAATTGATAATGAAAGTTCTTCATCTTATCAGCGGAGGAGATACGGGAGGAGCAAAAACCCACGTTTTTGCTCTGATGAATGCTCTCGTAAATAAAATCGATGTGAAGATCGTGTGCTTTATGAAGGGAGTGTTTTACGACGAACTTCAAAGCATGCCTGTTCAAAGCGAGCTTATCGAACAGAAGAGCCGTATGGATATGTCTGTGTGTGACCGTCTTATCGAGATAATCAACGAAGGGTATCAGGTCATCCACTGCCACGGTGCACGAGCCAATTTTATTGCAGGCGCACTGCGCAAAAGGGGAGTGAAGCTGCCCTTTGTCACCACCATCCACAGCGACTATCTTCTTGACTTCGACGGTTTTTACAAAAAGCTCGTTTATACAACTTTGAACGTCAATGCACTGAAAAAATTCGATTATTACATTGCCGTATCTTCGAATTTCAAGGATATGCTGATATCGCGCGGATTCAGACCAAATTCGGTTTATACCGTATATAACGGCATGGACTATTCAAAACCCCTGGAATACTGTGCAGACAAAAAAGAGTTTGCAAAGCGTGTCGGTATTGAATACGACCCCGAATGTGTATACATCGGTCTTATCGGCCGTCACGATTACGTAAAGGGTCACGATGTCTTCATCAACGCCGCAAAGCTTGTATCTGATAAATGTCCGAATGCACGTTTTGTCATTGCAGGCGACGGCGACGGCAGGGCAGAGCTTGTTAAGCAATGCGAAGCCCTCGGCATTTCCGACAAGGTTACTTTCTGCGGATTTATCAAGGATATTTACAGCTTTATAAACTTCATCGATATCAACACCCTCACCTCCAGGTGTGAAAGTTTTCCTTACGTTCTTATGGAAGGTGCAAGACTAAAAAAAGCAACTGTCAGCTCCCGTGTCGGCGGTATTCCCGACCTTATTCTTGATGGGGAATGTGGTTTGCTTTTTGAAAAAGAAAACTATACCGAGCTTTCCCAAAAGCTTATAAGTCTTGTTTCTGACAAAGCACTTGCTCAAAAATACGGCGAGAATCTTTATGTCCGCGCCACAACAAACTTTTCCAACGAAAAGCTTGCCTGTGACCACGTTGACATATACAATTCAATAATAAAAGACCACGCCGACAGCAGAAAATACGATGTGTCCCTTTCGGGATACTACGGATTTAACAACTGCGGAGACGATGCACTTCTTCACGCTATCATAAACGATCTGCGCGAACAAAAGCCTGATATTCGCATAAACGTTTTTTCGGCAAGCCCCAAAAGGACCATGAGAGAATATGCGGTGGACAGTAGCTTCAGGTTTAACTTCTGCGGACTTTCCAAGGCGCTCAAAAACACAAAAATGCTTATCAACGGCGGCGGCAGTCTCATCCAGGATGCCACAAGCTCACGTTCTTTGCGCTATTATACCCACGTGATCAAAAAAGCCAAAAGCCTTGGCTGCAAAGTGTTTGTATATGCCAACGGTATAGGCCCTGTCAGCGACAAAAACGTAAAACTGGCAGGGGAGGCGATTTCGCTTTGCGATGGCATTACGCTTAGAGAAAGCGCATCTTTGACAGAGCTTTCTCGGCTTGGTATTCCTCGCGATGCCGCAACTGTCACAGCTGATCCCGCCATTACCCTTCGTGGTTGTTCGCAAAAACGTGCGGCAGAGCTTGTACGCAACATCGGAATTGTTGACGGCAGAAAGTTCGTTGCCGTCTCTGTGCGCGATTGGCCGAAAAACGATCCTTCGCTTTTTGCTTCACTTGCTGCTGTTCTTGATGAAACAAGCGAAAAATATGACGTTGACATCCTATTTGTTCCCATGAAAATGCCCGACGATCTGAAAACCTCGCAAAAGGTTGTCTCTTTGATGAAGTGCAAAGCTTTTGTTTGCGAAAATGATCTGCCGTATGACGAGTTGATCGGCATCATCTCTCAATCATATCTGATGATCGGTATGCGCCTACATACTTTGATTTTCTCGGTTGGTGCTGCAATTCCCACCGTCGGCATAATCTACGATCCCAAGATCGACGGTTTTCTTGACTACGTCGATGTAAAATACCGTCTTGATGCCGAAAAATTCGATGGTAAAAAGCTTTCGGACTATATTGCTGAAATAATGGTAAACTATGACGGTATCAAAGAAGACATCACGAAAAATCTTGAAAAAATAACGATTAAAGCAAAAGAAAGCGCAAAGATCGCGGTAGATCTGCTTTCTGCGGAGTAAAATAGATGAATTACATTGTTCTTGATATGGAATGGAACCAGGGCTATCCCGGCGCAGGTGTTTTTATAGGTGATTCCAGAAAAATCCTTGCCGGCGAGATCATACAGATCGGTGCTGTCAAACTGGATGAAAATTTCAAGCTTTTGGATACATATTCCAAATTGATAAAGCCCGTGTTTTATCGCAAAATGCACTTCAAAGTCGAACAGCTCACCGGCATAAAGCGCCAGTCACTTTCGGATGCTCCCGCCTTTGCCGAAGGTTTTTCGGATTTTATCAGGTGGTGCGGCAAAGACCATGTTTTTCTCATTTGGGGTACCGACGATATCTCTATTCTTAAGCAAAATCTCGATATCAACAAAATCAAGGACTACACCATAGGCCAGTGGTACAACCTGCAGATAATCTTCACATCCCAGCATGAAAGTCCCCACGATCAGGTGGCTTTGTCGACAGCCTGCGAAGCTCTTGGTATCGAACAGGATCTTCCGCTTCACAATGCTCTCAACGACGCCCTCTATACCGCGCGCGTTTGCGAAAAGCTGGATATGAGGAAAGGATTTGAAGAATGTCTTGAAAAACAGCGTGCTCTAGAACTCAATTGCAGGCGCAAATATAGATACAATGACTTTCGATGTATTCGCGATGCTTTCGAGTTTTCCTCCAACAATGATAATATATGCCCCATCTGCTCGAGTCCGCTGGTTTTGAAATACGATTATCAGCGCAAGCACTACGATCAGTTCGTAGGAATCCGCCATTGTGAACAGCACGGATATTTCGTAGACAGAATAGATGTTGCAAAATCCGCCGACAATCCGTCAGTCCGTTTCAAATCCGTAAAATCAGTCCAGCGCGTCAAAGATTACGACACAGCACTTTTGCAGGTCACGATGAAGCGCTATCAGCGCCGCCGAAGAAACAAGCCTGTACCCAAAGACGGCATTGCAGACAACTGAATAATTGCGAAAATAGACATGGTTGAATACCGTGTCTTTTTCTTTTTTTCTTCATATATCTGCTCTGTTTTTGTGCTAAAAAAATGCTTGCCAAAATGAATAAAGCCCTTTTGTACAAGATGCACAAAAAGAAACAGAGGTTGATTAATTATACTTGTTAATAAACTGTAAATTCCCGTTTTTAAATTGCCAAATGTCAGAATTTATTTAAAAAAGTTGTTTACAAAATCGATATATTGTGGTATCATAAAAATAGTCTAATTCTGTGATAATGCCTGTATTGTCGTGGAATTATACAAAAAATATTTTATAGGAAAGAGGAGTTTTATGAAAAACAAAATCTTAAGTGTTGTTCTTGCGGTTTTGTGCGTTCTCTCCATGGTTCCTTTTGCGGCATTCGCTGAAGGATACTCAGAAGTATTGGTGAAGAACGATTACACATGGAACAAGGCCTTCGAATCCCCCTGGGCTGCTGATGGTAACTTCACTATCAATGGTTACGTAATGGCCGACGAAACATTCGACGGCGAAGACGTTATCTCCATCGGTCGTGACCAGGAAATTGAAAATGTACATCTTACAAGAGCAGACGGCGCTACAAGAGGTTATTGGGAAACCAATATGTACAACTACGGCGCATTCAAGGTTGCCGGCAAGCCCGTTCGTCTTTTCGACGCTCAGTACATCACAATGGAATACTACTACGACACAACCGGCAGAGCAGACGTTGAAGACGAAAGCTTTACCGAGCTCGTAGGCGGCACACCTTACTTTACAGGTCAGCAGGGTGTAGCAGATGCAAACGGTGTTCTCGTTAAGGGCGCAGTTCCTTCCGGCACAGCTTCCAGCTCTATCGTAGCAAACAAATGGGATACTATCGTTATCAGCCTTCGTGATTCCATCGTTGCAAACTATCCCACATCTCTCAACTCTGAAGTTGACAAGTACGCACTCTATCAGTGGAAGTTCTATCCCTTCGGAAACAAGGATGCAATCGATATGCACAAGGGCGACAAAATGTACATCAAGTCGATCACATTCTCGTCCTATCCTCTCGATGCAGACTTTACAGACACAACAGCATATCCTTCTCCCGTTATCACAGTTTATGATGACAACGGCGATTTCATCTATGACTCGCTTACAGAAGGCGATGAATGGTATGTAGGCGAAACATATGTTGTTCCCGAATACACAGCTGCTCTCCCCGAAGGTTCTTCCTTCCTTTACTGGGAAAACGAATCCACAGGTCTCACATACGCTCCCGGTGACGAGATCGTTCTCAACGTTGGTTCTATCAACGAAGATGGTTCCATCTATATCGCAGACGTTATTCTCTATCCCGTAATCAGATCTCCCGAAACAGTTACATTCGTAGTTGACGACGAAACCTCCTTCACAAAGGGTTGGTTCCCCGACACCAACTGCACAATGCCCGAAGCTCCTGAAGCTCCCGAAGGACTCATCTTCTCCGGCTGGTCTGACGGTGAAAACACATACAAGCCCGGTTCGCTTTATGTATTCGACGGCTCTGTAACTGAATTCACAGCTGTATTTATGGCTCCCGGTACATACTACCTCAGCGCAGACGGCGTTATTGACGGTATTGAAGAAACTGTTTACACAACATTTGCAGACGTTGAAGCAGCAATCGCTGCAGACACAGGTGTTGGTACTGTTTACCTCGAGGGCGACCTTCCTTTCAATGGCACCTTCAATCTTGCTTCTACCGACATCACCATTCTCGGCTATGACGAAACAGCAAAGCTCTGGTTCAACGGTGCACCCGAACCTTCTCAGGGCGGTTACGTTAACCTCATCTCTGCAAACGGCACCACCCTCATTATCGATGACGTTTGCATCAGACGTGCTGATACATACACTGACGAAGCATGGGTTAAACTCGAAAACATCGACTTCACATTTGGCGAAGGTTGTACATACGAGTCTGGTCTCAGAACAAAGTCCAGCACCGATATGACTCTCACAACTACTGTTCTCAATCTCTACTTCTCTCAGTGTAACAACACAAGCGGCGGCTTTACTCTTACAGTAAACAGCCCTGAAATCACATTCGCTATGCTCACAGGTTCCAGCCAGTATGGTGGCGGTTCCTCTCACACAGGTAACTACAACTTCTTCCTTAACGCTGGTAAATACAGCACATTTGCTATCGCATCCAGAAATGGTTATGGTAAGTGTAGCGCAGAAGTAATCAACGGTAACATCGATGCTGAAATCAACGGCGGTAATTTCACTACTGTTGTTCTCGGCAACTATGCTTCCTACATTTCCGGCGACGTTTATCTTGACGTCAACGGCGGTTCTATCGGCACATTGAAGTTCGGCGACAATAGCCAGAACGAAGCTAAGCATATCTCCACAATCGGCGGCAACTACGTTGTAGTTATCAACGCTGCTGATATGGAACTTGCTCCTAAGGTACAGGCAGGTTACACTCCCACAGTTACAGGTGCATCCGTTCTCGTTTATAACAACGTTGAACTCGCTCCTGAAGCTCCCGTTGCAGAAGCAAAGCAGCTTGTTAAGGTAACAGAAGGTGTTGCAGTTCCCAAGATCAGCGGCACAACAGTTACTTACACAATTACTCCCGATGACGATTCCTTTGACCAGGTTCTTGCAAACGGTATCGTTATCGAAGCAGACGCAAACGGTTACTACACACTTCCCGAAGGCGACGTTGCAGTTACATTCGGTAAGGAAGGCGAAGCTCAGTACGAAGTTGCTTACATGGACGGCGACGAAAAGGTTGTTATCGGTAACTTCTATGCAGGTTCCGAAGTTGTTCTTCCCGACGCAACAGGCGCAGCTGGCGCAGTTCTTGACGGATACAAGCTTGGCGAAACTGTTTATGCAGTAGGCGACAAGGTTCTTGTTGGTACAGAAGACATCCTTCTCGAAGCTATCTGGTATGTAAACACAGAAAACGTTTGGTATGTTGCTTCCACAGGTAGCGATACAAACGCAGGTTATAAGGCAGAAATTCCTTTTGCAACAATTGCAAAGGCTCTTGCAACAATCGGCACAGCTGACGGCAAGATCGTTCTTATGGACATGGTAACAGGCTTCCCCGGCAGCATCAATCTTGCAGCTGATCAGCACGTTATCATCACAGGTGAAGGCTATGAAGGCGCAGGTTTTGCAAATGGTACAGATAGAGTTGTTGTAAACTCCGGTCACCTCGAGCTTGCTCACCTCATCGACTACAACAACATAAGCACAGCTACAAACACACCTTTTGTTGTTAAGGCTGGCGAACTCACCATCGGCGAAGGCTACAAGCTTGCACTTCACAGTGGCGGCGCAATGACGGTTGTTGGCGACGGTACTCAGATCGAAACAGGTTCCACAAACAGTTCTGTTAAGGTTAACATCAACGGCGACGCTCAGTTCTTTACTCTTATGGACTGGGGTACTGCAGTAGTTAACGGCGACGTAACAGTTAACATCGGTCCTAAGGCACACTTCAACGGTGCACAGTCTAATACAGCCGTTTCCCTCGGTGGTGACCACAACTCCGCTCAGACAGCCAAGATCCTCGGTAAGACATACATTACCGTTGACGGCACACAGTCTGAAGGTAACATGATCTACCGTAACGGTTTCAAGAAGACCATCTCTACTCAGCTCAACGGTCTCCAGGTTCTTCTTAAGAACACCAACATCGGCTTCGGCGATCATCCTGCATTCCTCACAGGTAAAGAAGCAGGTACCGCTTCTTATGTAAACAACGACAACGAATACGTTGTTAAGGCTTCCACCCTCGAAGGTTCTGATGTTGCCATTGCCGAATTCGGTGAGGTATCCATCACTCTCGGCGAAGGCATGGTTGCAAAGGTTGTTGACGCAGAAGGCGAAAAGGAAGTTACAGAAACATCTGTAATCGCCCTTGTTGAAGGCGAAACAACAATCACAATCGTTTCTGAAAACATGGTTAACGTTATCATTGATGGCGAAATCGTTGCTTCTCAGAACGGTGGTACAGTATACACACTTCCCACTCCCGAAGTAGCTGAAGGCGAAACATTCGTTGGTTGGTACATCGGTGAAGACTTCTACGCAGCAGGCGCAGCATACACTCTTCCCGCATCCGGCGATGTTGTTCTCGAAGCTCTCGTTGTTACTGCTGATTCCCACGTTTATATCGACCCCGTAAACGGTGTTGATACAAACAACGGCTTCTCTGCTGACATGGCAGTTAAGACTCTCGGCGCAGCTCAGAAGATCCTTGACACATTCACAGACAAGGCTACTCTCCACGTTGTTGGCAAGCTCGATGCTAACACCCTCGCTATCCCTGCATACGCAGGTGTTCTCACCATCACAGGTGAAGGCACAGACGGTGTTCTCTCGTACGGTGAAACTCTCAGCATATCCTCTGCAGTAGTTCTTGAAAACATCGGTATTTTGGCTAACAAGCAGTGGAAGCAGGCTTCGCTTAACGGTAACAGCCTTACTCTCGGCGCTGGCGTATATAAGGTAGAAGGTTCTCAGCCCTTTATTCTCCATGCAGGCGTTCTCAACAAGAACCAGACCGGCGATCAGAACATCTTCGTTAAGGAAGGTTTCATTGACTCCATCCAGGTTGGTCCTTTCTACAACTCTCAGAATACTCAGAGAACATGGACAGGCGACCTCTACATCCAGGTTGGTTCCGAAGACGGCACAGGTTCTGCAACTGTTAAGGAAATCAGATATGGTGACTCCTACGGCACAGTTACAGGTACTATCCTCCACGATGGTTCCGCTGTTGTTGAAATCTACAAGAACGGCGTTGTTAACTCTATCTCCACAACAGGTCTCTGCGCTGATATCACAGGTAAGTTCATCGTTGTCAATGCAGGCGCAACAGTTCCTACATTTGCTATGAGAGCAGACGAAGATGCATACCTCATCAACGCAACTCCTTCTGTTGACGACGACGATTGGTCCTTCAACCTTGACACAGGTGTTGAACTCACAATCGCAGGTACAGACTTCTATGTAGCTGAAACAGGTGCTAACTCTGTTGACAACAAGATCACTCTTGCAACAGGTATCAGCACAATCGTTGAAGGCAAGAACGTTAAGGATGCAGGTCTCTCCATCGCAGGTGCTCAGATCAGACTTCCCAGCGGCAGCACTGAACAGGGACTCAGATTCGTAGCTAACTACACAGACGAGCTTGCTGCTCAGTACGAAGGTTGCGAATACGGCTTCGTAGTTCTTCCTAAGGCTGCTCTTGGCAACAACGCTCTCGTTGTTGATGGCAAGTACAACTACAATGGTAAGGAATATACTGCTGCTACAGTTCCTGCTGTCAGACTCTTTGACGACCTCGACGGCTATGTTCAGTACACAGTTTGTCTCACAGGTCTTGAAGCTGAACAGTACAAGACAGAGTATGTTGCAGTAACATACATTGAAGTTGCTGAAGGCGAATATGTATATGGCGAACAGTATACTGCTTCCGTTTATAAGATCGCTCAAGCTGTTGTTAACGACGAAGAAGAGGATGATGCAGACCTCAAGGCTGCTATGCAGGCTCTTATCGACGCTGCAAAGTGATTTTACGATCCAAATAATTCATTTAAGAACAAATTGTAAATTCGTTTAACTTTTCTATGAAATATGCCCAAATGTGGCACCAAAATGCCACATTTGGTGCAAAAAATCACTAGAAAATTGAAATTTACTCTTTACTTTTCAGAATTATTATGCTATAATATAAACAATCAGGAAGGTGGTATTTACATGAAAGAAATTTACGAGAGCCCTGTACTCGAAGTAGTGGAATACGAAACTGAAGACGTTATCACAGCTGGTAGTGGAAACTACGGTGACAACGATTTCTCGGATCCCTGGGGCAAAATCTAATTCGTCAAAAAGAGAAAGACTCCGTTTTTACGGAGTCTTTTTTTTGTTCTTTAAATATTACCTATATTTACTTTTTTAGAATGTATATAAAACAAAAAACAGGGGAGAGCCCTGTTTTTTTGTTTTATATGATATGTTTATTTCAGATAGCAGCTTCGATCATCGAGTTGATCTTTTCGCGAAGCTTAATTGCAAAATCCTTGTCTGTGGGCGTTTTGCACAGTTCAAGAGGCTGTCCATCGTTAAGCTCGACAAGTGCTTCGTTTACTGCTTCTGCTCCGCACAGAGCCTCACAAAGCTCGAGAGCACGCATATCCTGCAATCCGTCGCGGAACACAGCAAGACGCACAGATTCGAATGATTCCAGGTTGTCTCCGGGGTATACCATGAAGTTGTCGCCTGCGCCAAACTGCTTGTCAGCATCAGTGACTGCGTATGGGTCTATATGACGCAGAGATTTGCACGAGTTATAGAAGTTGTGTCCCCAATGAAGAAAACCGTCAATCTTGTGTACATAGAATTGAATACCGCTGATACGGGTTCTGCTCGAGTGCATTGCAAGCGCTCTACCCATGCATTCGGTGTCTATTCCACAGTAATAAACGAATTTCGGATCTGGATTGAGAGAGAAGAATGTGTCTGCGTGCTTGATATAAGGTATTGGAATGTCCACGTAGCCTTTTGTGTAAAAATCCGGGTTGAACATGGCGTCCATGATCTTATAGCCTTTCAGATATTTTCTGATAATGTCGCTGCACGCCTTGTAGCTTTCAAGATGTTCAAGGCTTGGTTCGTCTGATATGTGAAAGAAGGTACAGTCTTCAAGCTGCATCGCCTTGAGCTGCTCGAGAAGCGTGGGCAGGAACTGAGAAAGGAATCCTTCGTATTCCGCACCGTGGGCGTCTGTTTCCCAACCAAAGATCTTCTTTTTCTTTCCATCAACAGTTGCAATGATCTTGGGTGCGTGGAAAGCTCCCCACTGTGTGAAAAGATGACTCATTTCAAAGTATTTGATACCTGCATCTTTGCAGATCTTCACCCATCTGTGAAGCTTTGCGAAATCAAAGCTGTATTTTCCGTTTTCAAGCGCAACATCCACAAGCTGAACGGTTGTACGCTCTCCGCCTATGTTTGTGTCAAGCGGCGGAGTGAAAAGGGGAGTGTAAATGATGTTGTTGCCTGCATTTGCGTAGGTTATCATGGCATTTTTAATGGCCTTCCAGTGCTTTTCAGAGAAAACCTTTGTCTTATAATAATCAGCAAGGCAATCGGTGTGGAACCAATGGGTTATCATCAGTTTCTGCTCAGGAAGCTTTGCGGCGATCACTTTGACCGTGTGTTCGCAATCACAAAGAAGATCGCCGTTTTCGGCATGAAACTCTATTTTGATCTTGTGATTTCCTGCCGATACGTATGTTGTGTCAACTTCAACCCAAAGACTGTTGAGAAGCTTGGGAAGTAGTTTTATGATCTGCTTTTCTTTCACAGGATGCTTTACGTCAGGGTAAAGGCCGGGATATTTTCTGAGCATGCCGTCTTCTTCTTTGTCAAAGTTTGCGGCGTATACTGCAGGTACGTGTTCGACAGTACAAAGCGATATGTGCTTTTTGATGTCTGATTTCACAGTCAAATATATCGAAGCACTTGTGTATCTGCATTCGGAATAATCTGTGTTGATGTATGCTATGCAGAAGTTGTGTTTTTCGCCAATAAGGGCGGAAGATTTCGGATAGCTCTTGAAGGATGACATTTTGTCATCGTAAAATACTTTTTCAAGAGGCGAGATGACTTTTGCAGTACAGTTCATGTTTAACCTCCTTGTGGTTTGAAGTAATTATATTTTAACATTCAAATTGGATCTGGTATTTGCACGATATGACATTTATGATATATCATATTTTGCATGTTACACTTTTACGCAGTTTAAAATAAAGATATCCGCAATATAAAACGCCCATTGCCGTCAGAAAGTACAGATAAGTATATCCAAATCTGACGAAAGGCGTGATACTGCTTCTTTTCTGTACAGCTCCGCTAACGACTGCTTTTTCGAAGATAGATGATTTTGCAATACTTCTTCCGTGATTGTCAATGATCCCCGACACTCCTGTGGTTGCGGATCTTAAAAGACATCTGTCTGTCTCTATTGCGCGGAAAGATGATTGTGCATAGTGCTGATAAATCGCGGCAGAATCGTTGTACCAAGAGTCGTTGGTTGAAAGTGCAATCATCTGTGCGCCATCCTCTGCGCTTTTGCGAGCGTTGTAATAAAAGATGGAATCATAGCATATTATACCGCCGATATCGGCAATAGAACATTCGAAAACTTCAGAGTTTTCTCCCTTCTTAAGATAGCTGCCGCTGAGGTTGAAGTTTTCAAGTGCAGGGACAAGCTTTGTCAGAATATTTTCGTATGGAAGGTATTCGCCAAAGGGTACAAGAGTTCTCTTGTTATAAACAGTATCGCAAAAAACTCCGTTGTCAATAAGAAACATTGAGTTGTATTCGCCGTTGTCATCGGATGAAAAACCGCCGAAAACTATGGCACAACCGTGTTTTTCAGATAGGTCGCATAGCTTGTCTGAGATATATCTGCCCGAAGAAGAACAGTGTGCTCGATCCGGATCAAATCTTACAGTAAAAACAGTCTCTGAAAGGACGATTATATCGGCTTTTCCGCCTTCGCTGAAAAACCATTCGATATCATATATAAATTCGTCGCATACATCTTTGGCAGACCCGGACCATTTATCGTACGACGAATTGTTGTCTTGATAAACGACTGCGTTAATAGTGTTTTCATCAGATTCGGTATTGTCAAACGTTATATAGCCAATACCAAAAACAATATTTGCTGAAAAAACGGATAATGCTGACACCAAAGATATCATTCTTGTCTTTTTTTCGCTACATATTGCGTGAGCGATGAGTGAATTTACAAGTATTATTACAAAAGTGATAAATATCGAGCCAAAAATAGACGACGACTGTATTGCATATAAAAATCTATGCTGAGTGATGTAACTTACTACCCACGGAAAACCAATAAATCCAAGAAAACTCGTCTGCTCGATAATTGTTTGAAAAAGCTCTGTAAATGCAAAAAACGCCGCAGAAAAAATATGACAAAAGACAGCGTTCGCATTGTTTTTGTGCAGCAAATTTATCAGAATAGAACAAAAGCCAAAGGGGATTGATTGAAGCGCGGACAAAACAATGTCTCCGAGAAAAATGACAACTATCATAATAATCGGCGGAACGTCGACAGCGCTCATAGAATAAAGTTCTTTAAACCAAGTCAGAACTATGCACGAGCGCGTGAAATGTAAAAGAAAACCATAAAGGAATGCGCGTCTTGCAGTAATGACTTTGTCGGTATAAAAAAGCATGAAGAATGGAACGAAGCAAAACCATTCGAGAATAAACAGCTTTTCGAAGAAAAAAGGTAATGATGACAAAATTCCGCTTGCAGCGCAAGCCAACAAGCGGAACTTTTCATTGTTTTTTAAGTTATGCAATAAGCTCTTCAAGGTATTTGATAACGTCGTTGACGGTTACAAGGTTTTTTGCTTCCTCTTCGTCAAATTCGACGTCGTAAGTTTCTTCGCAATGAATAACAAGCTCTGCCAATTCAAGCGAGTTGAAACCGAGATCATTAACGAGCTCTGCTTCGGGGGTGATCTTTTCTTCTTCGATCTGCATTTCTTCGACTAAAAGTTTTTTGAGTTCTTCGTACATAATAAATCTCCTGATGTAATGAATTAAACTGTGAATCTCTTGATCTTCTTTGAAGAAGTCTTTTCAAATTCAGTCTTTTTGATTTCAACGTTACGGATCTGTTTGAAGCTGGGGAGCTTCTTGTTGGTTTCAAGGATCTTTTCTTTTACGGCTGCAGCAACTTCAGAAAGGTCTTTGCCTGGAAGCATTTCGAAGTTGGGATATACAACAGCGGTAAGAACAACCTCGCCTGTCTCGCTATTTTCGCGGCCGACAACAACGCATTCGTTTACAAGATCGATCTTTTCAAGATACTCCTCGATTTCTTCGGGAAAAACGTTTTTGCCGTTGTTTAGGATGATGACGTTCTTTTTTCTGCCGGTGATATAGATATATCCGTCCTTGTCAGTATAACCGAGGTCGCCGGTACGGAACCAACCGTCTTCTGCGAAAACTGCGTTGGTGGATTCTTCATCAAGGTAGTAGCCAAGCATTACGTTGTCGCCCTTGACGATGATTTCACCGATATCTCTGCCTTCATCGTCTGTTTCCGGATTGTCAATGCGAACTTCACAGCAACTGACTGCAGGTCCGACAGAACCTGTTTTTTGTCTGTAATAGGGGCTTACCGAAATAAGGGGAGAGCATTCTGTGATGCCATAGCCTTCAACAATGCAGATGCCGAATGCTTCGAAATTCTTTACCATGGTGGGATCCATCGGAGCACCGCCGCATACGATCTTTTCAAGTCTGCCGCCGAAAGCTGAAATCACGTCTTTAAAAAGTGTCTTTGAAAGGTCAACTCCCACTTTTTTTGTTGCTCCTGCGATGGCAATACCTTTTTTAAGCATAGCGTCCTTGCCTTTTTTCTTCGCTTCGTCCCAAATTCTCTTGTAGAAAGTATTGACAAACAGGGGAACGAGAGTCATGCCGGTGGGCTTGAAGATGGCAAGATTTTTAAGCACGTTTTTCAGACTGTCGTTGATACAAATTTCAATACCGTAGTTGATGGCGGCAAGCATACAGGTGCTTTCGTAGGTATGATGAATAGGCAGAACAGACATCAAAACATCGTTGGGGTTGAAGTCAACTGCCGCACATGCAGCATTGATGCACGAAACGATGTTGTTTTCGGAAAGCATAACGCATTTGCTGGTGCCTGTTGTTCCCGAAGTGAAGAGCATGATGCTCATTTTGTTCATATCTTCGTTTACGGGGAGTTCGTATTTTCTTTCGGCAAGCTTAGTCTGTCCGGCTTCAACTATCTGCTGAAGCGACAGTACACTTTTGTCGCCAAAATCATGACAGTCGGGATCGATTGCTATATGATGGGTGAGGGTTTCGGCTCCCTTACACACGTCGTCGATCTTCTTATTGAAATTGCGGGAGAATACAATGGCGTCTGCGTTGCTTCTGTTAAGGAAGTTTGCAATCTCTTCTACCACCAGATCCTTGTCAAGGGGAATAATAACGCCGCCTGTCGAAACAACCGCAAGGTAGGTACAGAACCATTCGGGGGAAGATTCGCTGAGAATTGCAATTCTCTTGCCTGCAAGGCCAAGAGAATCAATGCCTGCGGCGATTCTGTCTGTTCTATATTTAAATTGACTGTATGTAACTGTGTCTATATTGCCATCTTTGGCATAATAACGAAATAAAACCTTATCTCCATGAAGCTTTGCACCCTTGGAATACAGGTCTCTGAGAGACGATATGGGTGTGAAGAGTCTGGGTGTTTTTCTGCTCAAAACATAACCTCCTGTGTATCGGATTTTTACGCATACATAAGCATGCTATCTTATTATAGCGATTTTTTTGCGATTTGTCAAGCGCGAGAAGCTTTGTTTACAATATTAAAAAATATATTAAATTTTGGTATACATTTTTTAATATCGGTAATAATCGCTGTTATAAATAAATATGTAAAAAAACGACGCTTATTTCAAGTATATCTTGCTTTTTTCAAAAAAGTGTTATATAATAATAAAAGATATTCTGCCGTCGTGTTGCATATTATCTGCGGAGGCGGTAAATGATCTTTTCTTTAAGACGACGGATGATAAAATCTGAGGCAAGGCGCATTTTCTTTTCTGCTTTTCGTATCAGTTTATGCGTTTCTGGCCTGATAATGCTTCTTTTGATCGGTGTTTCCGCTTTTTTCCGTTTTTTAGATCCGCTTCTTTATGGCACCCTTTCAAAAAACGGTTTTTACGCAGTGTCTGCTCTTGCGCGGCTTGTGATGGCTTTTTTCATTTCTCCTTTTTTGTCGTCATGCGCTGTGTTTTTTCGGAATTTATCCCACAGGGAAGGTTCTTATGCATTCTGCTTGTTCGGTCATTACTCATCTCTTTCAAGCGTTCGTCGATCGTTTTGTGAAGTATTTGTTATTAGTTTAGCAATTCTTTTTTCCTTGTATCTTCCAATGATTTTGTTTAATGTTGTAGGGTTTCTTGAAGTATATACTAGACACATTCTTTTAACCTTTGTGTTTAGATGTGTTGCTTTGTTATTGAGCGTTTTGTTCATAGTCTTTGCGGCGGGTTTTGCGCCGATTTTTAGGTGCAGTTGTGATTTTACGGGCGCCAAGAGCAGCTTCGCCTATATGAAAGGACACAAACTTGAATTCGTTTGTTTTGCTTTCAGCTTCATTCCCTTGTTTTTGCTGTCGTATCTATGCTTGGGAATTCCTCTTATTTTTGCGATTCCTTATTTTATGATATCGATTAGCTGTTATTTGAACTATGTAATCTCTGAAAAATCCGCTCCTATGCGTGAGATTTTTCACGAAATATGATTTTTGTATATCTACGAAAGGATTTATAAATATGTCAGAAAAGCAAAAGTATTATTTAACCACCGCGATTCCCTATACATCGCGAAAACCCCACATCGGAAACACCTATGAAATGGTTCTCACCGATGCCATCGCACGTTACAAAAAATTGCGTGGGTATGACGTTTTCTTCCTCACAGGAACTGACGAGCACGGCAAAAAGATCGAGGATGCGGCGGCAGAGGACGGAATTTCTCCGCAGGAATACGTTGATAGGATCACAGCTGAGCTTAAGGGCATCTGGAAAACCATGAACATTGATTACGATAAATTCATCAGAACAACAGATGATTACCACGTAAAGGCTGTTCAGAACATTTTCCGCAAGCTTTATGACCAGGGTGATATTTATAAGGGAGAATATGAAGGATGGTATTGCGTTCCTTGCGAATCCTTCTGGACCGAAACTCAGGCTGTTGATTGCAAGTGTCCTGACTGTGGAAGAGACGTTCAGAAATCCAAAGAAGAGGCATATTTCCTTAAGCTTTCCAAGTATCAGAAAAAGCTCGAGGACTACATAGAGTCCCACCCTGATTTTATATGTCCCGAGGCACGAAAAAAGGAAATGGTCAATAACTTCATCAAGCCCGGAATTCAGGATCTTTGCGTGTCCCGTTCGACATTCAAGTGGGGAGTTCCGGTTGATTTCGACAACGGACACGTAATTTACGTCTGGATGGATGCTCTTATTAATTATATCACAGCTCTTGGCTATGATGTTGATGAACAGGGCGAACTGTTCAAGAAATACTGGCCCGCAAACGTTCAGATTATAGGTAAGGATATATTGAGATTCCACACCATCTACTGGCCTGTTATCCTTATGGCGCTCGGACTTCCCATGCCTGAAAAGATTTTTGGTCACCCCTGGCTTCTCGTAGGTTTTGATAAGATGAGTAAGTCCCGCGGGAACGCCATATATGCCGACGATCTCGCAAACTATTTCGGTGCAGATGCTGTAAGATATTACGTTCTTGCAGAAATGCCTTATCTTAACGACGGCAGCATCACATACGAATCTTTCATTGCACGATTCAATTCTGATCTTGCAAACACTCTTGGAAATCTTGTTAACAGAACTGCAGCAATGATCAATAAATATTTTGCCGGTGTTATTCCTTCTGCTTCTGAAAAAGAAGACGTTGACGACGATCTTATCTCGACCATCGAAAACGGAGTAAAGAACGTCGCGCAATATTTTGACGATTTCCATATTGCCGATGCCGCAGACGAGATTATGACCGTACTTCGCCGTCTCAATAAGTATATTGATGAAACAACTCCCTGGATTCTCGGCAAGGACGAAAGCAAAAAAGACAGACTTTCCACTGTTATGTACAACCTTTTTGAAGGTATCCGCATTTGCGCAACCATGCTTTATCCCTTTATGCCCGAATCCGCACAAAAGATCATTGCACAGATAAACGATCCCGAAAACGTTTGCGTAACACTCGGTGAATGGGCAGACATCGAAAAATTCGGAAAAGCAGTTCCTTGCGGAGCAAAGGTAAATCCCAAGCCCGAACCTCTTTTTGCAAGAATAGACGAAGAAAAGAAGATGGCAGAGATCAATGCCGCAAAGGCAAAGCAGGAACCCAAGAAGGAAGAAGTTAAGAAAGAAGAAACAAAAAAAGAAGACAAAAAGTCCGAAAAAACTGAAGATTCTTCTGTAATTGATATTGAAGACTTTATGAAAGTAAAGCTTATCTGCGCACGTATTCTTTCGGCTGAACCTGTTGAAAAATCCGACAAGCTTCTCAAGATCATGGTGGCAGACGGAGAAGGCGAACGCCAGATCGTATCGGGTATTGCAAAGAGTTATTCACCAGAACAGCTTGTAGGAAAGAAGGTCATTCTCGTTTCCAATCTCAAGCCCGCAAAACTTCGCGGAGTTGAAAGCAACGGCATGCTCCTTGCTGCAGGTTACAAGGACGAAAACGGCAACGAGACGATAAAGATCAGCTTCCTTGATGACAGCATTCCCGAGGGAAGCACTGTCAGATAATAGTTCGTTTGTGCTATTTATTGATTGATCTCTGTATTGAAATTATATATTTTGAGTGTTAAAATTAATGAAAATATTTGATTCTCATGCACATTATGATGACGAGAGATTTGACGGCGAAAGAGAAGAGCTTTTAAAGACTCTTCACGAAAATGAAAATGTTAAGTATATTGTAAACGCCGCTTCATCCCTTGCATCTGTTTTAAGCTCGAAAACTCTTGCCCAAAAACACGACTTTGTGTTTTTTGCGTCGGGAGTCCATCCCGAAGCTGCTGACGACGATATTAAAGTCGATGGCTGGGAAAACTTTGTCGAGAATGTATCGTCACATCCTAAGTGTGTTGCTATAGGCGAGATTGGACTTGATTATTATTACGGAAAAGAAACAGCAGATATTCAAAAAGTTGTTTTCGCAAAGCAAATGGAAATTGCACAAAAACGAAACAAGCCCGTCGTTATACACGACAGGGAAGCCCACGCCGATTGCCTATCGATGGTATCCGATTTTCCGTCTGTGTACGGCGTTTTTCACAGTTATTCCGGCTCTTTTGAGATGGCAAAAGATCTTTTAAGACGTGGTTGGTATATTTCTTTCAACGGTATACTTACTTTCAAAAACGCAAGAAAAACTGTTGAGGTGCTTGAAGGAATAAAAGACTTCGAAAACGGAAAGTATCTTGATCGGGTGCTTGTCGAAACCGACTGCCCGTATCTTGCCCCTGTTCCTTTTCGAGGAAAGACTAACCATTCGGGATATATAAGATACGTTGCCGAAAGGGCGGCGGAAATACTTTCTGTTACCCCTGACGAATTTTGCGAACTCACTTATAACAACGCCTGCAGATTTTTCAGATTAGAGGGCAGAATATGATAAACCAAAAAGTTCTTGTTGTCACGGGTGCTTCGCGTGGCATTGGTGCTGAAATCGCATATCAGGCAGCGCTTGCAGGATATTATGTTGTGGTTAATTACAACAAGTCCAAAGAATCAGCAGAAAAAGTATGTGAACGTATCAAAGCCGACGGTGGAGACTGCGTTTGTATAAAAGCAGATGTCTCGGATGAAACGCAGGTAAACTCTTTTTATGAACAGGTGATGGAGCTGTGCGGCAGGGTAGACGTTCTTGTGAATAATGCAGGCATTTCGTCGTTTTCTCTGTTTACTGACATATCTTCTGAACTTTGGGACAAAACCTTTGATGTCAATGTCAAGGGACAGTTTCTTGTCACACGTGCTTTTCTTCCATCAATGATCCATAGAAAAGAGGGCAGAATAATCAATATTTCATCAGTGTGGGGTATATGCGGCTCGTCGTGCGAAGTGCACTATTCTGCATCAAAAGCGGCGATAATAGGAATGACGAAAGCGCTTGCAAAAGAGCTTGGTCCTTCGGGCATTTGTGTCAATTGCGTAGCGCCGGGGGTCATTGATACCGATATGAACAAAGCTCTTTCACCAGATGATATGAAAGCTCTTGCTGATGAAACTCCTCTATGTAGGATAGGCACTTCTTTTGATGTTGCAAAAACAGTGCTTTTCCTTGCTTCCGACGACGCTTCGTTCATTACGGGACAGGTTATTAGCCCAAACGGAGGGTTTGTGATCTGACTATAACCAAGAAAGGAATTGATTATGAGCAAGAAATACGATGTAGCGGCGTTTGTTTGGCCTTCATACACGGGTGATGAGTCAAGATCCCGCATATTTTGGCCCGAGGGCTACGGAGAATGGCAGACTGTCAAAAATGCTGTAAAGAAAACACCTGATCACAGTTGGCCGAGAAAACCGCTTTGGGGTTATGTCAACGAGGCAGATCCTTACGTCATGGAAATGGAGATTGAAGCCGCAGTTGACCACGGAGTAAATGTATTTATCTATGATTGGTATTGGTATGACAACAGGCCGTTTCTTGAGCAATGCCTGAATAATGGTTTTCTTAAAGCCAAGAACAATCACAAGATGAAGTTTTTTCTTATGTGGGCAAATCACGACGCCAACACTTTGTGGGACAAGCGTGTGGCAGGTACCGATGGTGAATCTGTTATTTGGCAGGGCGCTGTAGGACGTGAGCAGTTTGAGTACATAGCCAAGCGTATCACTGATATGTATTTTTGCAAGGATAACTATTATCGAATAGATAACAAACCTGTTTTCATGATCTACGAATGCGAGAATTTCGTCAATGGTCTTGGTGGAATCGAGCAAGCGCGTGATGCTCTTGATTGGTGGCGCGAGTATGCGAAACAGCATGGATTTAATGGAGTACATTTCCAGCTTACATGCCGTGGACATCATTCTCTCAATGTTTCTGGCGTCGACGGGGGAGAAAAGAAGCTTTCGTCAAGAGAATTTGTTTCCCAAATCGGATTTGATTCTACAACCCATTATCAAATGATTCATTTCACTTCGGTGCAAGATCGAGATTTCCTTGAAGTTGCAGAGGATGTGAAAAGGGAATGGGTAAAAATGGAAGAATTTTATGGTGTTCCTTATTACCCTCATGTTTCAATCGGTTGGGACAACAATCCGAGATACAACAAGCTACTTCCTCAGATCTGCAAAAACAATACTCCGGAAAATTTCAAAAAGCTACTATATGACGTAAAGAAGTTTTCGGATGAGCACAACACAGTTCCCTTGATCACTGTTAACAGCTGGAACGAATGGACAGAAACAAGTTATCTGGAACCCGACGACCTTTACGGTTACGGATATCTTGATGCTATAAAAGAAGTGTTTGGAGAATAATTTATAAATTTTGAAAGGAGCATCTTTGCATGAAAACAAAAAGGCTGCTTGCGCTACTTATGTGCGCATTTCTGATTATTTGTGCAATCCCTTTTTCTGCCTCTGCCGCAGATCCCGAAGTTTTGAGCATTGACGGTGAAAGAACCGCCTTTCTCGGTACTTTCGGTAAGGTTAACTACAATGGAAAATCCTACGCTTCCTACAAGACTTTTGCGGATGCCTTGCTCGCGCTTGGCACAGAAGGTGGAAGAATAGTCCTTTCGGGTAACGTTACTGTCGGCGTCTTTAATGACATCGTCGGACGAGCACCTATCACGATTGTTGGTATTGGTGCAAATCCCCGAGGAAATTGTGTAAACTTTGCGGGAAACCCCGAGATCAATCTCGGCGGCGATATTGTGCTTGGAAACCTTGTTATAAGAACAGATGCAGAAGCGGTGATTCTTACCAATGGTTACTCGCTTACAACTCTTGCAGGTTTTGATACATATTGCGTTGAAAAGTATGTTGCCGACGGCGACAATATCATCGAATATATCGACAAGCCCTCCATCGCAGTCGGAAAAGCTGATATCACGTCTGTACTCGGAGTAACAAACGGAAAATATGCTAAGATCGTTGCAGGAGCAGTAAACGGACACGTTGTTAATGGATCTTCGAAAGTTGTTATCGATGGATGTGACGTTGAAAATGCTATTGCCGGAAACTTTGCAACAGGAACAGTGAACGGAGACGTTACGCTTCAAATTTCTGATGGCAATGTCGATAAACTTATGGCAGGCCCAGAAAGCGGAGTTGTAAATGGCAACGTTATGACAATCGTTGACGGTGGCAATATCGGTGAGTTCGTTATCGGCGCAGGTGAGTCTGCTACAGTTAACGGAAATCTTGTTGTATCCATAAACAGTGCATCGTATAATAATGCTGTTGCCGGAACGGGCAAGATAACAGGAAAAAAGGTCATTGTAACAGGGGCAGATGTGTCTGTTGACAATGTGTCTTCTTTTGCTGATTATATCATTAAGATCGACGGCGGCAACTGCATCCCTGTTTTCGATAAAACTGAAGTTAAAGGTTTTTCTTTCACAGATGATTTTGGTGTCCCCCTAACTTCAATTGTTCTCAACGGACAGAATACAAACTCGGATAACGGTGTTTTTGCTCTTCCTGCAGGCGTTTCTGAAATAAAGATAACAAGCTCAGTCTCGCTTAATCTTAACAAAAATGCAAATTACGTGAATGGATACGAAGACGGAACCTTCCGTCCTCAGAACAACATCACCCGTGCCGAAGCAATTACACTTTTGTCTCGTTTGATTGTTGACGACAGCGTGATTAAGGGCAAGATCGGTGCAAACTATGATGATGTTGAAGCAGGCGCATGGTATGAATCATATATCGGGTTCTTCCAGAATCTCGGTTTCCTTGATAATATATCTAGAGATTACGGACTCAAGATTGCACCTACAGAAAACATCACAAGAGGAGAATTCACGCAGCTTATTTATGAAATTTCGACTGCCACACAGGATTCTCCATCTGTGAAACTCAAGAGTTTCACAGATGTTTCGTCCAATCACAAATATCTTACTGCTATAAATGCAGCTGTTTCAACAGGTATTGTTACAGGTTACGATGACGGTACTTTCAAGCCTGAAAACAGCATCACAAGGGCAGAAGTTGTGACAATGGTAAACCGTTTTATCGGTCGCATCCCCAACGGTGTTGCCGGCACAAACAGCTTTTCCGATATTTCGGGACATTGGGCTTCGTCGCAGATCCTTGCTGCTTGCAACGATGAAAATGTTTCATGGACTGCAAAATCTGACGGCGGAAAATATGTTCTTTCTGGCACAAGCGCAAAGGATTATATGATTGGCCTTTACGAGCAGAGTGCAACTCTTTCTTCCGAAGCTATTCGCGAAGGTATTGAAGTTGTTTCCGATCAGATCAAAAAGGATATTCTTAATGCTCCTGATACTCTCGACATTTCCGACAGAAAAGTTATTTACGTATCCGAAAAGAACGGAAATGACGACAACGACGGTCTTACCAAGGAGACCGCAATAAAAACTATTGCAGGTCTTTCAAAGTTCAAATTCCTCCGCAATGCAGCAATTCTCTTTGAAAGAGGCGGTATTTACCGCGGACAGATCGTTCTTTCGCCCAACACTTATTACGGCGCATACGGCGAAGGTCCCAAGCCTCTCCTTATGCAGTCCAGACGAAATTATGCTGACGAAAGCCTCTGGGTAGAAACTGAATACCCCAATGTTTATAAGTGTACAGAACTTCTCACCAACGTTGGAGTCATCGGCTTTGATCACGATCTTTTCGATTACAGCGATGCATCGTATGACGAAACCTACGGCCTTATTATGAACAAGGATCTTCTTGGGTTTACGGGCGTTGCCGATATGGATACAGACCTTCAATTCTATTCAGAATTTGTCGATAACAACATTCACACGGCTTGTCCTCTCTACGTTTATTCCACCGAAGGCAACCCCGGAAAGAGATTCTCTTCTATCGAGATCGGCGAAAGATTTGATATCATCGATGGTTCTCCATTGAACGTTATTATCGAAAACCTTGCTTTCAAGTTCACAGGCGCTCACGCGATCGGTGTTAACAATGCAAACAAGTTCACGGTTAGAAACTGCTTGTTCTCTTGGCTTGGAGGATCGATCCTTGATCTCAGATTCGGAACAACCGGTGTTCCTGTAAATTACGGCAACGCTGTAGAAACGGGAGTGTGCAACGGATACTACGTTGAAAACAACTGGATGTATCAGATCTACGATACAGGTCCTACTCATCAGGTTTCAAATGGTACAGGCACCTACGTTCAGCGTGATGTCAGATATGTCGGCAATCTTATCGAATACGTTCACTGGGGTATCGAGTTTTACAACGCGCCCACTCCCAGTGAAGAGTCAAAGAGAGTTACAGACGGAGTGTACACTGCGTATAATATCTGCCGTTACGGCGGATATGGTTGGGGCTCAATAGTGAGAAACCGTCAGACTGGTGCTCAGCTTTATTCGGGCCACGCTCTTGGTGTCAACAAAAATCAGCACACCGAGTACAATGTTTTCGATCGCAGCGCAGGCAACCTTATAAGACTTTGTAGTGCATCCACCGAATTTTTGGACAAAAACATATACATTCAGACTCTCGGTGGACGGCTTGGAGATCTTAAAGGCACTATCTCGACAAAATGCGATTATGATGCTGATTTCAATATTAAGAAGCATCTTGGCGACAACAACGCTGTTGTTATTGTAATTGATCCCGAAAAGGAAGACCCCAAACAGTATAACAAGTAAAAAGATATTCCCCGAAAGTATCAAACTTTCGGGGAATTTTTTCATATTTCAAAATCAAGACAGCTTCTGTTTGCCACAAAAGGTCGAACTCTTGTGTTTGCAACTTCCTGGTGGTCGGGATGTTTGGCATATGCCTTAAGATCGTCCTCACTTGAAAAGGTTGAATCGAGCATAAGGTCTGCCGTCGAGCTTGCAAGGTGTTCTGTATATACTTTTATTTCGGCAATTTCGGGTATTTTGTCTTTAAGTCCTTCGAGCCCCGTTTTTATACTTGCTTTGATCTTTGCTTTTTCGGCATCGCTGAATTCATCTTTGAGAGTCCAGAGTATAATGTGTTTTATCATAATTTCACCTCTATTTTATTCAGTATAACATTATTGACATTAAAAGTCAACTCATAAAAACTAGCTTATTTTCTTCTTTATTAGCTAAATCTATTGAAAAATAGGTTTTGATGTGGTAGAATATATGTAATTGTAGAGGAGGGAGTGTTTCCTATGAAAAACAGCATTAATTATTCTTATGAACAGCTAAAAAGATTCTGTACTGACGCTTTTGTCAAATTTGGATTTACGAACGAAGAAAGTGATATAATTGTCGATGTTCTTCTTACTTCAGATATGTATGGTATAGAATCTCACGGAATGCAGCGTCTTGTGCGCTACCACAAGGGCATAGAAAAGGGTCTTATTAAGGTGGATGCAAAGCCTGAGATTGTGTTTGAAACTCCTGTTTCGGCTGTTATTGAAGGCCACGACGGTATGGGTCAGCTTCTCGGCGTAAAGGCAATGAACATCGCAATCGAGAAAGCAAAGACAACCGGCATGGCAGTTGTAACCGTGCGCAATTCCAACCACTATGGTATTGCAGGTTACTATGCAAAGATGGCCTGCCGCGAAGGTCTTATCGGCATGTCTATGACAAACTCTGAGGCGATCATGGTTCCCACCTTTGGCAGAAAGGCAATGCTTGGAAGCAATCCTATCGCTGTTGCTATGCCTGCAGAACCCTACGATTTCTTCTTTGATTCTTCCACAACTGTCGTCACAAGAGGAAAACTTGAAATATACAATAAGCTCCAGAAGCCTCTGCCCGAAGGTTGGGCGCTTGATGCCAACGGCAAGGGAACATCTGATGCAGGCGATGTTCTTAAGAATATCGTTGCAAAAGCAGGCGGCGGAATCATGCCTCTCGGTGGCGAATTTGAACAGACCGGCAGCCACAAGGGCTACGGCTATGGTATGTTCTGCGAGATCTTCACATCGATCCTTTCCATGGGTCTCACATCCAATCACACCCACATCGGCGGCAAGGGCGGAACCTGCCACGGCTTTATTGCAATCAATCCCGCAATGTTCGGCGACCCCGAAGCCATCAAGGAGCATCTGTCCACACTTCTTCGTGAACTTCGCGAATCTCCCAAGGCCGAAGGCGCAGACAGAATTTACACCCACGGCGAAAAAGAAGTGTTTGCATATAAAGACAGAATGGAAAACGGCGTAGATGTCAATATCAATACTGTTGCAGAAATGGTTGATCTTTGCAACTATCTCGGTATGGACGTTGAAGATTATCTCGGCGCCGAAGCAAAAGAGCTTACTCTTCGCCAGAGCTCTTACGATATGTAATTATTGAAAGGAAAAGAAAATGGATATCAAAGCAGAAGCACTTAAAAAGCATTATGAATGGAACGGAAAAATTGAAGTCGTTTCAAGAACTCCTGTTAAAAATCGCGAACAGCTTTCACTTGCATATACTCCCGGTGTTGCAGAACCTTGTCTTGTGATCCAGAAGGATATCAACAAGTCTTATGAACTTACAAGACGCAACAACCTTGTAGCGGTTATTACCGACGGTTCTGCTGTTCTCGGACTTGGTGATATCGGTCCCGAGGCCGGTATGCCCGTTATGGAAGGCAAATGCGCTCTTTTTAAGGAATTTGCAGACGTCGATGCTTTTCCCCTTTGCATAAAGACACAGGATGTCGACGAGCTTGTCAGAACCATATATCTTCTTTCGGGAAGTTTTGGCGGCATCAACCTTGAGGATATCGCAGCTCCCCGTTGCTTTGAAGTGGAGAGAAGACTAAAGGAGATATGTGACATCCCTGTTTTTCACGATGACCAGCACGGCACAGCTATTGTTGTCGGCGCGGCTCTCCTAAACGCCCTTAAGGTTGCAAAGAAGAATATTGCCGAAGTTAAATGTGTTATCAACGGTGCAGGCTCTGCGGGTACAGCAATTGCAAACCACCTTATGAGACTTGGAGTTTCCAATCTTATCATGTGCGATAGATTCGGCATAATCTGCGCGGGCGACGAAACTCTCAGCCCTGCACATATGGAACTTGCTGCTGTTACAAATAAAGAACATCTCAAGGGCAACCTCTCCGATGCCATGAAGGGTGCAGATGTTGTTATTGGTGTTTCCGCTCCCAACATTATTTCCAAGGAAATGGTTGCAACTATGGCTCAGGGCGCAATTGTTTTTGCTATGGCAAATCCCGTTCCTGAAATTCTTCCCGAAGTTGCTAAAGAGGGTGGCGCTCTCGTTGTTGGTACAGGAAGATCTGATTATCCTAACCAGATCAATAATGTTGTTGCTTTCCCCGGTATTTTCAGAGGCGCTCTCGATGTTCGTGCAAGCGATATCAACGATGAAATGAAGATGGCTGCATCTTACGCCATTGCCGGGCTTGTTGACGATTCCGAACTCAATGCCGAGTACATTCTTCCCATGGCTTTTGATGAAAGAATTGGAAAAACAGTTGCTACTGCAGTTGCAGATGCTGCGAGAAGAAGCGGAGTCGCTCGAATTTAATTGAATTTTCTATTGAAAAATCGATTTTTTTGTGTTATACTACATTCACCGACATTTTTAGCATTGCTTTTACCACGGAGGTTTTAATTTTGATGAACATTGTTTGCCTGGATCTTGAAGGCGTTTTGGTGCCCGAAATCTGGATAGCGTTTGCAAATGCAAGCGGTATTCCTGAACTTAAGAAGACAACCAGAGATGAACCTGATTATGACAAGCTTATGCAGTACAGACTGAATATTCTCAAAGAGCACAATCTCGGTCTTAAAGAAATTCAGGAAACGATTGCAAAAATAGAACCTATGGAAGGTGCAAAGGAATTTCTTGATAAACTCCGCGAAAAGACACAGGTGATAATACTCAGCGATACTTTCACTCAGTTTGCAACACCGCTTATGAAAAAGCTCGGTTGGCCTACAATTTTCTGCAATACTTTGGAGGTTGCAGAAAACGGTAATATAACAGGTTATCGTATGCGCGTTGAAAAGTCAAAGTATGCAACCGTCAGGGCATTGCAGTCTGTCGGTTACGAAACCATCGCCGCAGGAGATAGCTATAACGATCTCGGTATGATACGTGCCAGTAAGGCGGGATTTCTTTTCCGCAGTACTGATCAGATCAAAGCGAACAACCCCGATCTTGAAGCATTTGATAGTTTTGAAGATCTTCTTGTTGCAATAGAAAAGAGTTTTTGATTATTAAGACCGAGGCTAACCCTCGGTCTTTCTTTTTTGAGGTACGAAATGTTTTTTATAAACAAAATAGAAAAAATATACAGAAGCAAGGTTTACACTCGTTTCGATGATACAGGATGTTTGTATTACTTTTCTACCGATGATTTTGCAGGGCTTTTGTGTGAAAAATATGATTTTGTTTCTGAACAGGGAAATCGATTGTCTGGCCGGTTTTATTATTATCCTAACTATATAGCAGACAGAATTGTTGTTTTCGATCATGGTATGGGCGGTGGCCACAGATCGTATATGAAAGAAATCGAAAAACTTGCAAAACATGGTTTTAAGGTTTTTGCATATGATCACACAGGGTGTATGGAATCTGAAGGCGATACTACAAACGGTTTTTGTCAGTCGCTCAGCGACCTTAACGCATGCATTTCGACATTAAAAAATGATAATAAATATACAAAATGTACCATTTCGGTTATTGGTCACAGTTGGGGTGCTTATTCTTGTCTTAACATAGGTAAGTTTCATCGTGATGTTAATCATGTCGTTGCATTGTCGGGATTTGTTTCGACACAAAGAATGTTAAAGCAAACTTTTGGTGGATTTCTTTCGCTTTTGAGACCGCATTTTGTGAAGATAGAGAAAAGAGCAAATGAAAAGTATTATTTTTGTTCTGCAGAAGATAGTTTGATGGACACAAATGCAAAACTTCTTGTTATCCATTCGGCTGATGACAATACTGTTTCGTGTAAGCTACATTTTGATTTCCTCAAGAATAAGCTTTCCGGTCGAAAAAACAGTGACTTTCTTCTTGTCGATAAAAAGGGGCATAATCCTAATTATACGCAAGACGCGGTGATATATATGAAAGAATTCTTCTCGCAGCTGACACTGGCGTTAAAAAAAGATGAATTAAAGACGGATGAGTGTAGAAAAGCTTTTGTATCAAAGTTTGATTGGCAGAAAATGACTGAACAGGATGATGAGGTTTGGAATAAAATTTTCAGCATTCTTGATGAATATTGACATTGTATATGGAAATAATACTCGGTAGGAAAATATTGCATACATCAATCAATATTTAAGAGGATTTTTTGTCTAAATATGACAAAAAGCGATTTTTTATCAAAAAGCTCTTGACAAACTCAGATGTTTGTGGTATTCTAATAAAGCTGACCGCGAGAGCGGCGGCACGGACTTTGAAAATTGAACAACGAAAGACGAGAAGTACAAAGAACAACTCGTT
>SVTM01000039.1 GCA_015063785.1 Oscillospiraceae bacterium | reverse complement strand
AATCCTCCTAATGTGTTTTTATGTTCGACTGGCAGGTCTTCCATATTATATCACATTAGGAGGATTTTTTCTCATCGGTTAACCTCTTTTGAACCACGCGACTATCGCGTGGTTTTCTTGTAGACAATAAGAAATCCGCCGAAAAAATCGGCGGATTTTTTATTTATCCCTTTTGATCATCACAAAATACGCTGTGTTCTCATACTGTTCAAGCCGAAATTCAAGCTTTCCGTCCTTGTCCGAGCTTGCTGAAAAAACAGTCTTTTTTGTTTCGGAGGCTTTCTTTAAACGTGCCTCTTGCTCTTTTGTTTCAATCCTTTCAATTCCCATATCGAGCCATTCTGAATATATATCTCCCGAGCGATAGCCCAGAGTTTCGACCGTCACGGTATATGAGACATTATTTTCTGCTCCGTCAAGAACAAGCTTTGCATCCTCGGTTTTTTTGGGAACGAGCCTTTTTTTGAAATACTCTTTGTCGTTAATCTTTTCGGGAGGTTGAACGATATTCCAGAATAGTGCTCTGATCTCGCCGTCACTCTCTGTGACGTATGCGTTTTCGTCGTCACATTCAAGCTCTGTGTCAAAGATCAAAGAAAGAAATCTGAAAGCGTGAAAAGCAGGCTTTTTTATACCGTTCACCGTCAGAATACCAAATCCTCCGTGGAAAAGAGTCATGGGTGGACCGAGCTCTTCGAAAATATCGGTATATGTCCAATAGGACATAAGTTGCGCACTTTCTGCACAGTGCTTCAATGTATTGAGGATAAATACCGCACCGAAATATGTGTCATGTACAGGATCCTGCGGAGAAAAGGAGGAAGACCATTCGGTCAAAAACAGCGGTAATTCATAAGCTTTGCACAAATCTCCCGTTTCTTTCACGGCAGATACTATATCTCCAACCGGCAAAAGCGACAAGATCTTGTCACCGTTGTCATCAAAAAATCCCTTGACCCCATAGGAATGGGTAGATACAAAATCAAGCGGAACGTTTTTTTGCTTACAATGCTTTATGAAGGCACTCAGCCAATCGGGCGCGGCGGTGGCAGGTCCTCCCACCTTGTAATCCGCATCAACACTTCTGACGGCAAAAGCCGCCGTATCGTAAAGCTCGAAATATTTTGTTATATCCTCGTACTCGGTAAAAAATGCGGGATGATCAGGCTCGTTCCACACCTCGAAATACCACTTTTTTATTTCTTCTCTGCCATATCTTGCGGTTATGTGTGAAACAAAGGTGGCAACAAGCTCGTGCCATTCGGAAAGCTCTTTCGGCATCGAAACGTTCATCTTCCACCACATCAGATATTTTTTGTCTTTTGCCATAACGTCGGGCATGGGTGAAAGCTCGACAACGGGACGAAGGCCAAGCTCCAAAAGTCTGTCAAAAAGCTGGTCGATGTAGGCAAAGGAAAAAACAAGGCCGCCTTTTTCGTTTCTTGTAACCACCGCCATTTCCTCGTGGAAAAGACCGTGAAATCTGATATATCTGAAAGGACAAACGTTTTGAATATCTTCAAGCTGTTTTGAAGCGGCATAACGCATGACCTCGGCGGCACGTCCTGCACCGATGCACTCGGAAAAGTATCTGTCGAGTTTTCCTTTTTCTTTTGTCAAGTCCGCTTTTATGATCCTCATTTTTTCACCTCAGCTTTGGCTTTTCATATATTTGTGCCGCGTTGTTCAAGGCATAATTATTGTATCATACGGTAAAACAGATGTCAACAAAAAGGAAAGGTTTTTTATGCACACAAAAATGACCGAACGCAAAAAGTTTTGGGATTTATAAAATCCCCGATACCGACAGCTCACCTTTTGGTTGGTCGCGCTATTGACAACCAAAAATATATGCGATATAATAGTTATATAACAAGAAGAAGCTTTTAAGTATGTTTCCCGAACAGTTAAGGAGGAAAAATTCTATTCTCCCTGCCTTTTTCCGTCGATAACCATTGACGAAAGTACATTCGAAAAACACACCGTTTGAGGCAAAATATGAATTTTGAAATAGAAATTTTGACCGCACTTCCCGTGCACGGGCAAGAAATCGCCAATCTTTTGCAAAAGATCGGATGCGACATCGAAAAAGCGTGTGTCGCTTTGGGGGGCGATTTTTCGAAAATGAGCGAGATTGCTCCCGATGATTCTTTAACCCTCGAAAAACCGAACGAAAACGATACTCTCGTGCTATACGCCAGGCGAAACTGTGCCCCCTGCGGCGCCATGACGTCAAAAAAGCGCGAAGGATATTCGTCTTCGATCTGGTTCGAAATATCCGGCAATTCGTCGGCAGACGCCGCGTTTATCGACGGCAAAAACCGCGAGATTTATCGGTCGGCGGCAAAGTTTGTGTGCGAAAATTTTGGCGATTTTTCGATAAAGCACGCCTTTTTCGGTTGCGAAATGTTTTTGCCGAAATCCGTGGCGCTTGACGAAATGATGGAAGAAAGCAGTGCTCTTGCCTGGCTTGTTCCGTCGGATATCTCGATCGACGTGCCGTACGGTTTTTTAAAGGTTGCATTAAACCGCGATTTTTTGATGTTTGAAAAGAAACAGACGGCGGTATATCTTGACGAAAAAGATGTTTGCGGCGCAAAAAAAGCCCTTTCTTTGTTAAAGGGCAAAAATTTGGATAGGTTTTGCTTTTTGGGCAAAACTCTGTGCATTCCATTCGGAAACGAAGTGAAAATAAAAATCGTTCTGCCACAAAGATCCACAAAAACCGTTTCTGAATACGCACTTCACATCGAGGGCGAATGGCAGATGTATGACGGCGAAAAGCTTGTTTTTTCAAGTGCTGATACGGCAGAAAAAAGCCACAACAAACTTATTAAACTTGCTGACAGTATTTTTGACAACTGTTTTAAAGGTCTTTTTGTGAAGGACATCGATGTACTTGAAAACGGCTCGTTTTCGCTGTCTTTTCCCGAGGACAAGAAAATATTGGTTCTCGCAGATACATCTTTTTCAAACGAGATATGGAGAATGCTTGATTTTACCGAAGATATGCAATATGTTTTTGAAAAATAAAAAAAACTGTGGCAATTTTGTTCCCACAGCTTTTTTGTTAGGTCAGGCGTTCTGCTGAACAATAAGCTCGATAGCGTCGTGCTTTTGGCCGGTTATCCAGTCGGTGTCATCGGTCAGCCAGTCCATTATCTCGAGCTGGCGTGTCTCCCAGGCGATGGTCGACTCCTTTTCTTCCTCGGTCATTTCGTGGTCAAAGGCTCTGACGAGCTCGCAATAGCCAAAAATATATCCGTTTGCGTTCCAAATGGTAAAGTTGGATTCGGGGCCTTCGCTGATCTTGTCGCCGCGCTGTTCGATAAGAACATCGTGGCGTCTTTTATACTCGGGTGCACAGCCGTCCTTGAGCTTGGTGGAGAAAACGCGGTGGCGAATAAGCGATTTGTCCTCGCGAACGATTCCGATGTCGTGGTACATAAGAGGCAGAGTGCCGGGGGATGCAAACATATCGGCATATACGCAAAGCTCTTTTGCCACTTCTTCCGCAACGGCAGAAACAGTGCCTTCATCGGGATATTCGCCGTAGCAGAAAAGGAAGTTTTCTATTCCCCAAACCGAAAAATTGTCAACGCCTTTTTGATCAAGCATACTTTTTATACCCGGAAAAGCTCCTCTTAATGCCGCGATACCTTCGGCTTTTTTGCCTTCTTTGAGTTTCAGAACAAAAGGTGATCTTATCATATCAAAAAAATCCTTTCAAGAATTATTTTCCAAATTCAGTATACCAATTTTTCTTTGCCGTGTCAATATCGCGTGAAAAAAAGCCTGATCTTTTTGCGATTTTGGAGCGAAACATCGGGTTTTTTCTATAAAACTATCAATTCTTTCAATTTTGACGGGGACAAATCACGGGGATGAGTATATAATCAAATCATAAAGATTAAGTGTGGGATGGTATACCCTGCATACGATTTTGGCAAAACTCGGTTTTATACCTCAAGGATGCAAAATGGAAATTTGCAAAAGCATATGCTTTTGTAAAAATAAAAACACATTTTTAAAAGGCGGTGACCAAAGTGAAAAAACACATCATTTACACGCTTCTTACCCTCTGTCTTTGTGCGATCTTGCTGTCGTCCTGCGGCACGGCTCCTACAGAAAAACCCGACGCAGATCCTCCCATCGACGACGAGACCATCGGTGACAGCGAAGAAGAAAACGATTTTGAAGATGCAGAAGACGAAGAACCGTCTCTTGCGCAGTTCAGAGAAACTATTTCCGAAAGCGGTGCCGATTTCGGCGTGGCATATCTCGGTTACTGCGGAGAAAATTTTGACGATATAGCAGACTATATCTACGAGCTCGGTCTTTGCGGTGAATACGCTTTCATCGAGGATATGGACGAAACAAGCCTTATTTCGACCGCCAGCAACGAAATGTATCTTATCGTTCCTGCAAAAAGAGAAACGGTGTACGTTTACGAAGCTATTCTCAACGACGATTACGGACTTGACAAAGGCGAGCTTCTTGGAAAGTCAGACGACGGAAAGCCCTTTATCCTGCTTTGCAATATCAGCGAAATCATGCCCAACGCCATGGTATACACAGAAACCTTCGGATATTACTATCCTGCCCTTTCGGGAATGGACGGAAAGCTTGTTCCCGATGAATACATTTATGATTTCTCGCCCTATGGTGCCATAAACGAATATTTTGACATTCAGAACGGCGAAGCAGACGGCGCAGATTCCATTTTCTGCGGCGAATGGTTCGGCGAAGCGGAAGACGGCGACGGAGAGCTTATGTCCATGTGCCTTTCGATCTTCCCCGACGGAACGGCAGATTATACATACGGTATTGGAAACTCTGAGCTCATCGAATGGTTCACCGGCGAGTGGAGCGTGGATGCCGACAGCGACAGGCTGGTTTTCGACCTTTACGGCGGAGAGATCGGTGACGATCCCGAATCTTTCTATGTTGATCCTCGCGAATTTATAAGCTCGTTCAGCTGGGACATGGACTATCTTGACGATGGAACGTATGTGCTTCTTCTTGATCATGAGGACGGAGATCCCTTGCTTTACGGCACAGAAGGCGAAACCTTTGAATTTTTGCAAATGGCAGAAGAAGACTATTCCTTCCTTTGCGCCTCCTGGTATACCGGCGACGAATATACCGATACATACCTCGAGCTCTTTGATGACGGCACGGTTCATTATTACGTATACGAGGGCGACGAGACAATTGCAGATCTTCGCGGCTACTGGTATGCACAGGACGCCACCCTTTGTCTGGAACTTGCCGAAGAGGGCGATGATGAATTTTCTGAAGGCATATACGGTGAATACAAATTCAACTGCGAAGACGAATATCTCACCCTGTCACCCACCGACGGTGCATTTCCCCTTACCGACTATATGGCAGAAAACGAATACGACAGCTTTATCATAAGCGGATTGGGCTGATAAAGCAAGCAATCGAAAGGAAGCGTTTAAATGTCCACTCTACAAGAATACAAATGCCCGTGCTGTGACGGTGCAATAGCATTTGATCCAAATTCGCAAAAGATGGAATGCCCCTATTGCGGCAGCGAATTTGAAATGGAGACCCTTGTTTCCTATGACAAAGAATTGCAAAACGATTCCGAAAGCAATATGAAATGGGAAACAAATGCAGGCGTCGACTGGCGCGAGGGCGAAACCGAAGGACTTCGCGTTTACCATTGCAACTCCTGCGGCGGTGAGATCGTGGGCGATGATACTCTTGCGGCATCAAAATGCCCATACTGCGGAAACCCCGTGGTCATGATGGGTCAGCTTTCAGGCGGTCTGAAGCCCGACATCATCGTCCCTTTTAAGATCGACAAAAAGGCTGCCAAAAAAGCCCTTGTAAACCACTACACCGGAAAAAAGTTTCTCCCCAAGGTCTTCAAAAACGAAAATCATCTCGAAGAGATCAAGGGAGTGTACGTTCCTTTCTGGCTTTTTGATGCAGATGCTCGGGCGAACATCCGTTACAAGGCAACGCGCACGCGCACCTGGAGCGATTCGAGATATGACTACACCGAAACAAGCTTTTACAACGTGACCCGTCAAGGCAAGCTCGGTTTTTCCGCTCTTCCCGTGGACGGCTCCACAAAGATGGCAGACGATCTGATGGAATCAATCGAACCCTTTGATATTGCAGAAGGGGTTCCTTTCCAAACAGCTTATCTTGCAGGTTTTGTTGCCGACAAATACGATGTGGATTCCAAAGAAAGCATTGAAAGAGCCAACGAAAGAATAAAAAAGAGTACCGAGGAAGCCTTTGAAAACACAGTTGACGGCTACACCACCGTGGTTCCTGCCTCGTCGAGCATAAGCCTTGCAAATAGCTCGGCAAAATACGCTCTTTTGCCTGTATGGATACTAAACACCGACTGGAAAGGACAAAAATATACCTTTGCCATGAACGGACAAACAGGAAAATTCGTGGGTGATCTGCCGCTTGACAAGGGCGCATACAAAAGATCTCTTTGGGGTCTTGCGGCGCTGCTGAGCGCAGCTTGTCTGGCAGTTTCATACCTGATCTGGCTGTTTTAAGGAGGTGCGGTTGAAATGAAAAATAATTTTTTTGCACTTTGTGCCGCAATTCTTATGGCTGTTGCCTCATTTAGCGTTATGGCAGACGGCGAAAACAAAAGGCTCAATGATCTCACAGAACCTACTCTGCTTTCAGAAAGCGAAAACGCCCAAATCAGCAAAAAGCTTGACGATATAAGCGAAAAACACGGCATGGATATCGTGATCCTTGCGGTAGATTCCACAGAAGAAGGTCTTTCGGTCGAAGAGGACGCCACCGAACGGTATGAATCCATGGGCTTTGGTGACGACGGCGTTATGCTGTATCTTAGCATGGAACACGGCGATTGGTATATTCTCACCTGCGGTTTCGGCATCACAGCCATAACCGACGCAGGAATTGAATACATATCCGAAAAATTCACCGACGATCTCTCGGACAAAAACTTTGCAAAAGCGTTTGATACGTTTGTTTCCCAAACCGACGAGTTTATCGCTCAGGCAAAAACAGGCAAGCCCTATGGCGCCGGAAATATGCCAAAAAAGCCGTACAATATCATCTTGTGCATTCCGGTATCGGTCGGCATCGGATTTTTCGCTTCTCTTATCATCAACAACAAATGGAGAAGCAAGCTTTACAGCGTTTCGCGCAAGACAAAGGCCTCAAACTACGTAAAACCCGGAAGTCTTGTCATTGACGCCTCGCGTGACTTTTTCCTTTACAAAAAAATCGACCGTAGCGAAAGATCAGACAAGGGCGATGACGGATCGACCACCCACACCTCGTCATCCGGCAAGACCTATGGCGGCGGTGGCGGAAAATTCTGATCCTTCAAATGTGTAAGCATTCAATACTCACAACGAAAGGAGAATTGTACTGATGAAAAAAATATTCTGCGTCTTACTTGCCACCATCATGTTGTTTGCTCTGTGTGCCTGCAACAAATCTGAAAAAAGCAATTCGCCCGACAAAAATGACGTGACAGAGACACCCGACGGAATGGTTATCGGCGGATGTGTTATCCGCTACAACGATTTCGAGCTTCTCAACGACGAAGGCGTTGACGTTATCGCCATCAACTACACCTTTACCAACAACAACGATTATGCCACATCCTTCTTTCTTGCCTCGATATACGAAGCAAAGCAGGGGGACGAGGAAATCTTTACAAGAATAGTTTTCACAGACGAGGGCTCTCTTGATTCCATGAGCGATTCCACCATGGAAGAGATCGGCAGCGGAGAAAGCATTGACGTCACCGTCACCTATGCACTGGCCGACACAACCACCCCCGTAACCGTAACCTTCTCTGATATCGCATCGACCGTGGAAGAAAGCCACACCATAGAGATCGCATAAGTGTCAAAAAAGCGTCTGTCGGCGGCAGAACTGCTCTTTGAAAAGACATTCTATTCTCAAGATAATACCAATATATAAACAAACAGATCAAAACAACGGCCGCTCTCCCGATAAAGATTAGGCAACCACCGGTTTTCCGACAAAGTTTGATTCTTTTTTCAGAGCGGTCCCACAAGGGATCGCCCTGTTTTTTTATATGGGATTTGTGCAACATTTTAACCCATACGTTTGTTTGAAAAAACAAATTTTGTTGCAAGAACAAAAAAGGAGGACGCTTGTCTTGCCTTTGCCACCACGTTGTGGTATACTGAGATAAAAGGCACACCGCCTCATCTCTTCTCACGGCGCTCTGACGGCTCAAGACATTAAAAGCTTCACATTGGACAATGAAAAACACAAAAAAACTTACAATACTGCATTCCAACGATCTACACGGGGATTTTTTGTGCGAAGAAATAGACGGCAATCTCATCGGCGGCGTATCACACCTTTCCGGATATATAAACAAGGTCAGAAACACCGAAGAAAACGTCATCTACTGTATCGCAGGCGATATGTTCCGCGGCTCTGTTATAGATTCGGAATTCAAGGGCGTTTCGACCATCGAGATCATGAATATGCTTGCCCCCGACGTTGTAACGATTGGAAACCACGAAACAGACTACGGCCTTGCCCATCTGCTTTTTGTCGAAAAATGCGCAAGGTTTCCCATTATCAACGCAAATCTTCACATCACCACCAACAATGCCCGCCTTTTTAAGCCCTATCACATCATTGAGATTGGTGGCATGAGAATCCTTTTCATCGGCATCCTCACCGAAGAGGTGCTGTCACAAACAAAAAACGAAGGGTTGATCGGCACCTTCGTCAACGTTTCCGAAGCGGCGGAGGATGTGGGCAGAATATGCAACGCCTACAACAAGCTCGACGTTGACCTCACCGTGCTGCTCACCCACATCGGCTTTGAAGAGGACAAAAAACTGGCACAAAAGCTCGACCCCGCCTGGGGTGTGGATATTATCATCGGCGGTCATTCACACACCACCATAAGCAAGCCCGAAAAGGTAAACGACGTTCTGATCGTTCAGGCAGGTACCGGCACCGACAAGATCGGCAGATTCGACATCAACATCGACACCGACCTCAACTGTATCGACAGCTTTACCTGGAAGACTGTTGAGATCAACGACAACGAGTGCCCCCGGGACCACTCCATCGAAAGCATTATTAAACGCTACAAGGATCAGACCGACAAAAAATATCAAAGACTCGTCACAAGGCTTTCAAGACAGCTCACCCACCCTTCGAGATACCGCGAAACAGAGCTGGGTAACCTTTTTGCCGATATTCTCAAGGAAAGCCTGGGTCTCGATATCATGCTTCTCGGCTCGGGAAGCATCAGAAATCCCGAGATCGGTCCGATAGTTCTTTTCAACGATCTTGCCGAATGTTTTCCGTATGACGATCCCGTGTATATGATACGCGTTACGGGAAAGCAGTTCAAAGAAATGATCCGCTTCATGCTCCGCGACGAGGTTTGGGCGGGCTCGCACTGCGAATTCTATCAGTTCTCGGAAGGACTTCGGGTGGTTTATGACAAGGCGACCCACGATTTCAAGGAGTTTTTGTTTGAATCAAGCCCCATCGACGATAACCGTCGCTACAAGGTGGGAATGCAGAAATTCCACTATAAGAGCATCGAAGATTTCCTGAACATTTCGATGGATGAAATTTTGAAAAACGGAAAACCGAGAATGCTCTCCACTTCCTGCCGGGAAATACTTGACGAATATCTGTCGTCCCACCAACATCTCGACAGCTCTGTCCGCGGAAGAATTATAGTGGAATAAAATAATCGCATCGACCCAGCAACTTTAATATCGAAAGGAAGCAGAAAATGAAAAAACTTAGTCTTTTCCTTATTGCCGCATTACTTCTCGCAACTCTTTCGGGATGCAAAAAAGGCGAATCTGTCGACACTTCGACTGACGTGCCCGTGATCGGAACCGAAAAAGAGGAAAACAGCGATGCAGAAAAAACCGATGAGGTAAAAGAAGATCACAAGCCCGACGAAGAAAAGAACGAAAAACAAGAAGACGAAAAACAAGAAGACGAAAAACAAGAAGAAGAAAAACAAGAAGACAAAAAAGACGAAGAAAAAGAAGAAATCGAGTTTCTGACAATCTCGAAATGCAAGCGTCTTATGCAGGAATGGGGCGAGGATTCGGTTCGCTGGGAGATAAGCTGGGAAAACCTTCGCCTTTCTGACGAGGATGCGGCAAAATATCCCTCGCTTTACGAAGCCTTTGAAACATTCAATGCAACCGAAGACAAGGACAATATAGCATCGGCAGATTCTTTCAGAGATTTCGAAGGCTTTGAGTACGCCCCCATGCTGTACGGCAACACCGAGCAATATTTGATGCGTGCCGACAGCACCATCGTCAGTATCAGGAGCGATTACAGCAGCTACACGGGCGGTGCCCACGGAATGTATGCCAGCTTCGGGACAAATCTTTCGCCCGAAACAGGAGAAGAAATTGACCTTTACGACGTTGTCACCGACAAAAACGCCCTGTATGAATATCTTTTCAATACCATTCACAACGAGTATGCCGAAGAAATATTTGAAGACGAGCGCATGGCAATGTATGAATATTTCGACGAGGGACTCAACTGGACCATCGACTACGACAAGCTCACCGTATATTTCAGTCCGTACGAGATTGCTTCCTTTGCGGCAGGACTTATCAAGGTAGACCTGTGGTTTGACGAGCACGCAGAGATCCTCAACGACAAATACACCGTCTCCCCTGCCTCGTATGCGGTGGAATTGTCGGATTTTGAGGCACACAGCTTTGATCTTGACAAAAATGACGGCCGACGCGATATTATTTCTGTCGCATACTCCCCTTATGAAGAATACGATTGCGGCGAGGTCAGCATCGGTGTGAACGGCAGCCAATACGCAGAAGATGAATTGTACGGCACTTCTCCCGTTCCCGTTCTCGTATATCTTGACGGCAAATATTACCTGTACATCGAAATCGGTCAGTTCGACGGCAGCAACGTGATCTATGTTTATGAAATAACAAAAGACGGCGCAAAAAAGATCGACGAGCTTGACATAGGCTTCAAAAAGCTGTGGGATTACACCATGATCGACTATGGCGGATATTACAGACAGGTAGTAAACAATCCCGAAAACATGGATCTTGAATCATACTTCCGTCTGCTCGACACGAGAAACACGGCGTACAGAAAATACAATGCCAACCCCAAAAACGGTGTGCCGGAATCGAAAGAACCCGTATATACCGTGAACGAAGACAACTATCAAAAGATGACTGTCCGTGAATTGCCCGCAACTAACATTGACAGCGGCAAAAAAGAAGTTATCCCCGAAAACACTGTATTTACCCTAACCACCACAGACATGGAAAGCTACGTCGATATTCTTCTTGAAGACGGAAAGACATACAGAATAGAAGTTGAAACCCAAAACGACGGAAATTATATCGACGGAGTCGATGTTTTCGAATATTTCGTTGACGTGTCACCCGATTACGGATTTGATGACACAGAAGGCCCCGAGCTTGGTTTTGATATCGACCATTCGGCACAGATCGAAGTTCCATACGTTCTTTACGAAGAAGAATATGTGAAAGAAGACGGCAATCTTGCCGCTCCCAGCAAGATAGAGCTTATTCAGTTCATCGCCGCAGGCGGAAACGAAGAGATAAACAGAATAAACAAAGAAATAAACGAGCTTTACGAAAACTATCTGTACAACTACTGCTACAGCGACGAAGTGTCGTGCGAATTTCTTGCGTGGCCAACCGTCACAGACAGATACCTCAACGCAGTCATCACCCACATTGCATATCCCACCTACGGCACCTGCGGACAGGTGGTTTCGTGGGTTTATGACAACGAAGAAGGAGAACAGTACAGCCTTGACATGGCACTCTCGGACGCAGGAATAACAAAGAACGGGCTTCTCGAAGAATTTGGCAAAGCAGTCTCACAATGGGGCGGAAAAGCACTTTCTATCGATTCGCTTGCTTTCCGCATGCTTGCCGACGAAAAGATCCAGTTTATCGCAGGGGTAGAGCTTGAATATTCCCCCGGTGACACATGGGTACACTTTATGACCTACGAGGACGGCGGTGTCACCAATTGGGACACACTGCCTTTTGACCCTGCCGACGTTACGGGCGAATACGCCGTTGGACCTCTTTACTGCCAGACTCTTGCAAATTCTTCGCAATATGAAGAAAATTAAAATCATGCATAGAATTGTTGTTTTACTTCTGCTATTCTGTATTCCGACGTTGGCCTCCTGCAAAATGCTTCGGACATCACAGAACGACACGCCGGTATCCGATGTGGAACCTGCAATAGAGGCGGAAATCGCCGATCTTACCCCCTCAAAACGATTTTCGGCGAAGTTTGAAGACGACGAAGTGTTTCTCGACGAAACAAAGCGCAAAGCTGCCGAGCGGATCGACCCTGCGATACGCAAAGCGGTTGAACTTATGAATACGCTGGGAGATGAGTCGATACCGATTTCCTGCTGCGATTACGATGCCCGTCCCAAACAGAGGGATTTGCTTAAATATCCTCAATCCAAGGAAATATATGACCACGTTCTTGCAAAGGTTTCTGCATTCGAGGATTATAGTTTCCACGAAAAAGACTATCCCGGAGAGGATCTGTTCAACCTGTTTGTAAGCGCGACGGATGCCCTGCGCATTGATCATACCGAGCTTTTCCTCTATTGCGACGGAAAAATCGACGGTGCCGAATATAGATCGTGCTATTTTATGCCGGGAGATTGGCTGAACAATCCCTGTGATGACCGCGAAGCTATACGCGCCGAAGTGGAACTGTGCAATGCCGTTGTTGATCGTATTCTCGAAAAAATGCCTGACAATTTGTCGGGCTATGAGAAATGCTGCTACTTTGCTTTTGTGCTTGCCGCTGCAAACGAATACGATCATTCGGAGGATATTTTTCTGTACGATTATCAGGCATACAGTGCCTTTGTGAAAGGCAAAGCCATCTGCTCCGGTTATGCGCAGGCATTTTACAGGTTGTGCCGTGAAGAGGGAATATCCTGCTGGTACTGTCGCGGTACAACACCTCAAGACCGCCATGCATGGAATATGCTGGATACCGATGAGGGGGTTGTATATATGGACATCACCTGGTACGACACCGAAACGATTGCAGATGATTACCGTGACGGAAAAGAGCAATATTTGTTTATGACTCAGGAAGATTTTGACTATTACGGCTATGTGCAGGAAAGCTGCCAGTAAGCACATATCATATCAAGGAATGCAGAATGTCAGCGTGAAAAATATAAATTGTTGAAGACAGAAAAAGGGCTTGTGGCAAAATAGTGCAGAATGCACAATCCGGGCCCGAAAGCGTACATGGGTACGTCAAGAGGTAACGATTGTGTATAATACAAAAAAGTTATAATTATATTGAAAAAAACGGCTTTTCACGAAAAGCCGTTTTTTCTACTTTATATTACATTCAAATTATTTTAGAGTTTTCTTTTTTCTTGTTTCTTTTTTGTGTGATCTGTGCATTTTGATTTAGTCAATTTGCTCGGATTGATAATTTACATGAAGCAAAGGCTCCCACCATCCGAGAATTACTTCATTGGAATAAGCCAAAAGAATGTCATACAAGAACTGTTCTTCATCAACTTCCACACCATTAACCTGTACTGTTCTTTCTTCGTTAAAATACCAAAAATCCGCCTCAAAAAGCACACCGTTTTTTTCACTTTCAAGAACATAAACAAGTTGGCAATACATGGCACTTTCCGTATTTCGCGGAGTTAAGGATGAGGATTTTATTTTATAAAACAGCTCAATATTTTTGGCAAGTTCTTCACCGGTAACTTCAACTTTTGCATCACAACCTATTTTGACTTGTTCTGCTTTTGGTGGAATTCTATATAGTAAGTTTCCCGATAATGCATATATCGTCAATTTCAAATCTTCGATATCTTCTGCTTTTATCATTTCTTCCAGGTCAAATTCTTCCAGCTCTACTTTAGTTATGGTTTGCGTATTTTCCTGTTCAGATCCAAAGCTAATACTAACAGGAAACACATTCAGAGTACATAACAACGTCAAAAACAGCACAACTATACTTTTCATTAGATTGTCTCCTTTTTCTTAGTTATTAAAACTAATGGCAATATTGCGTTTTGGAAACATCATACTGCCCGTCTGCCCAAAGGATGCGTTCACTTTTCGTCCGCGGTCGGGGAATTAGGGCAGAATTTGCATAGACAAAGACTGCCCTTGTCTCAAAGCACACAGGTATTATTTTTGATAAAGATCCTCGTCAAACAAACGAACAAGACTTTCTCCCGGTCCATTAAACCCCTCCGCAAGCACTTGTGTTCCGTCCAACCATACATCGCGAACCACCATAACATTGGTGACCTTTTTGCTATAAGTTTTATACACACTCATGTCTGTGGTATCATACACGGTACATATGCCTCTTACTCTATCCACAAAAACATATCTGTCATCTAGATAATAAATAAATGATATTGTACCACTACTGATAACTTCAATCGTTTCGCCATTTTCGATATTCAATTTCAAAAACCTATGTCCGGCTTGTACCGTTATCAAATAGTCATCATAAACAAATATTCTACGGAAACATCCACCGCGTATTTTCCACACCAACTCGCCAGTCATAAGATCATAAGCTTTGATTCCTCTTTCCCAACTTGCCACAAAAAGCCAATTTCTCTTGGGACACACAGGAATATTTTCATGTTGCCTGTTATAAATATCAATACAGTTATCAATTCGCCTGGTTGTTCCATCGGAATATATTACTTCAACATACTTGTCGTGAAAGTGTGCATCAACGTAATCTATAACACCGTTTTTCACTTCTTTTCGATGATAGAATCCGTCAATTACTATAAGTCCTTTTTCCATGTTTTCTCCTTTTCTTACTATTCGCCGGCATAGCCCATACGGGAATACTCATTTGCACCACCGTTGCCGAAAGCATCGAACTCATTTTCGTCGACAGGGTCATAGAAATTGGGGTTTGTGGCATCGAGCAATTTCGTCACGTCGCCGTGTCCGTCGGTGGCATACAGGATATAATTTCCGTTCAGATTGTCGGAATGAGAGATAAGACCATGGCCGTAGTTGTACACAGTACCAACATACATTTGCGGTGTATTGGCGTTTGTGGCTGTGTATTCGTACGCAAGCTTGTCGCCGTCCCAAACAAACGAGTTGTAGGTGCTGTTTGTTCCGTCGGTGACCGATTTGTATGATCTCAGTCCGTTTGGTAAATATCCGTAATTCGCCGTTACAGGACCGTTTGTAAAGCTGATGAGCTGATTCAAAACATTATATGTGAATGTTTTTGAACCGTCAGCAAGCATATTGCCGTTGTTATCATAGGTGTAAGTGTTGGTTACTCCACCAGAGGACAACGAGATCAGTCTGTTGTTAGCATCATAAACATAATCGGTCGTGTTTATGGCAAGCGTTCCATACTGCTCTGTGGGATTTGCGACATAAATTTCTCTTGTGCGATTACCCGAGGGATCGTAAACGTAGCTTCTTTGGCTGTCATATCCCAATCCGCCGTCGTATTCAAGGGTAAGACGACCTGCTCCGTCATAGGTGTATGAAATATAGCGTCTGTCACAAGGAATATGTTTTCCCCTTTGGTTACCGTTGGTGTTGTAATCATATTCGTAATGTGCAGGAATGACATAAGGGTCTTCCGAATCCATTCCGGGCAAAACGCTTGATTTAACGGTCACAAGCCCTGCGTTGTTATACTCATAGCTTGTAACAAGATCGCCGGTAGTTTCGGTGAGAAGCTGACCGTTGGGGAGATATTAGGGCAGAATTTGCATAGGCAAAGACTGCCCTATACCGAAGAATCTCAACTATTCTTTTGAGATACCGAATCTCTCCAACTCCGATAATCCTCGAAACTGAGAAGAATCCTCTTGCTTTTATCTATCAAATATAAAAGATAATGTGGAACAAGTTCCTTGTGATTTTTTGCCATCTCTATTACGAAATCTAAGTGTTTGTTGCTTGTAAAATCTTCTTTTGCAAGCACCAACGCTTCAATTGCACCATTGTAATCTCCAAGATACAATTTAGAAAAACCATTGAGTTCTAATTTATCTCTTGGCATGCAAAGTTGAGTAAAAGGCAAATCTCCTGTGAGCCTTTTGGGATCACAATAACTCAAAACCATATCAAGCACGCCATCATCAAAATACTTTATTAATCTATTCAGGTTTTCGACATTCACGTTATCTTCCCATTCATCATAAAGCGAATATTCTCTATAATGGCAATGAGATATAAGTTTGCTCCAACTCAAACAGACAGGTTCAAGCCCAATATAATGAGGCTGTATAGCATAATATGGTCTGATATCACTTGCACACTCATAACCTATGTAACATATTATGTCATTTTGTTCTTTATACCAAAACAGGCTTGTACCATTTCTTTTGAAGCCTTTAGACTTTGCATAAGCGCCAAATTCTTTAACTACCAATTTTCGTATATCTTTTCTGTCCATAAAAGTTCTCTCCTCACTGTGGTTTTATTTCGTAAACCGGTAAATCCGTTCTTTCAAACATATCTCTAATTTCCTGTATACGTTTTTGCGACAGTTTAGCTGAACCGGTTTTCAAATCATAGACTGCGATAATTTTTCCTGCATCATCGTATTCGACAACGTCAAGGCGAAGTGTGCCTTTCTTTCCGTAATCGTCTATTTTGCCAGTTAGCTTATCAAAAGATGCCTCAGTTTTTAGCTTTGTTCTTCCGGAACCTTTAATTATTTCTTCAAATTCCCTATGTTGCTTCGTTCCAGAAACGTGTCCGGTAACATCAGTCTTCACTTTGTTTGCGGCATCTTGCAAAAATTCGCGAGTGTCCGAAACGCTATCAACAGCTTTATCCGCTGCTTTTCCGACATCCTTAACGGTATCTGCAGCATCAACAATATTATCTACTGTCTTAAGGGCCTTTTTCGATTTGTAAACAGTGCTGATAATATGAATTGCCTCGCCAACACCTGATACTATTGGCAGAAGGTCAACCGCATCACCCGCCAATCCAGCCCACGCCGCGGGATCAGTAGGATTTTTTATAACATCATAAACACTACTCGCAAACGACACTACATCACAAATCAATCCCCAAAAAGTACCGTCTGGGTCGTGGCGATTGACAGGATCATTACCACAATAGATATACCAGTTCAATCCATCACGAAGAGGGTCTTCGTTGATGAATCTTCCGATTGCAGGGTTATAATATCTAGCCCTAAGATAGATAAATCCCGTCTCGGCATCGTGATATTCGCCGGCATAGCCCATACGGGAATACTCATTCGCACCACCGTTGCCGAAAGCATCGAACTGATTCTGTTCGAGGGTATCAAGATCAGTTGAAGAGGCATTGAGAAGATCGGTGACATCTCCATGTCCGTCGGTGGCATACAGGATATAATTTCCGTTCAGATTGTCGGAATGAGAGACAAGACCATGGCCGTAGTTGTACACAGTACCAACATACATTTGTGGTGTATTGGCGTTTGTGGCTGTGTATTCACAAATCCGAAAACTCCCATCCCAGAGAGTATCCTACTGCATCATAGCCACAACAACGATTCGGTTTTAATATAATTTGCCCATTCTTCAAATAGTTTTTCTCTTGCTCTTCCGGTTACATTAGCTGCACCAAAACCGGCAAATTTTTCTATCGACGGTGGACAGAAATAACTCGAATATATATCTTCGGCTAAACAAAACGGATTGTCGAAATCATCTTTGTTTTCATATATCCATTTTAACATTACATACATTAATTTGTACGGAGAAATTTCTTTATCATTATTTGAAATCCCATCAGCCAATTCATCAATGTAAGGATGGATTAAATGATCTTGAAACTCGTCAAAATACAAAAGCATCAATTCGTTTTCACTTTTTTCTATATTGGTGCGACACTCAATTTCGTGCAAAGCGTGTTCCACAGCAGATCTGGGAGAAAAAACACCTTTTTGGATTGCAAAATGCATATCAAACCAATTCAACTTTACTGCATTGGTTGCAAATGAGTATTCGACAAAAAATTTATAACTACATGGAAACCAATTATTTAGACAATAAAGATCTCTGTTTATTCGCACACTATTCCTCCACAACAAATAATTGGTGACTTACTGTACCATCGGGAAGAAGCAAATATTCGAACACCCCTTTCTTCCCATTAACTTCACCTTCAACAAACAACCACGAATTATAAATGCCATCTTTTCCTTTTCTGATTTCAACAACGCCTTTGGCAAGCTGATCTTCTGTCAAGAAATCTGCAGCAAGATGAAAAGAATCTGTATTTTTATATGCCGAACCAACGCGATCCGCTTCCGCCACCTTTTTTGCGACCTTTGATACAAATTCATTGTCGGTAATTCTAAGAAAGCTTGTGCCATTCTCTGTTACCCACTCTGCCTTTTTATAAACATCGCTTACAGCATCGGCACCTTCAACAATTCTGTCAACCGTTTTTATTGCATCAGCGGATTTTTTAGTTAACCGATAACCATCCACCATTTCGCCTAAAAAAGATACAAATGGTATAAGGTCCATCGTGTCTCCGATAAGACCAAGCCATGCCCACCCGTCATCGGCATTAAATACTACGTCGGAAACACTACCAACAAACGAAAAGATATCCCAGAATATATCACAAGTACCGTCTGGGTCGTGGCGATTGACAGGATCATTACCACAATAGATATACCAATTCAATCCATCTCTTATCGGATCCTCATTGATAAATCTACCAACAGCAGGCGAATAATATCTCGCACGAAGGTAGATGAATCCTGTCTCGGCATCGTGGTATTCGCCGGTATAACCCATACGGGAATACTCATTCGCACCGCCATTACCGAAAGCATCGAACTCATTTTCGTCGACAGGGTCAGAGAAATTGGGGTTTGTGGCATCGAGCAATTTCGTCACGTCACCGTGTCCGTCGGTGGCATACAGGATATAATTTCCGTTCAGATTGTCGGAATGGGAGATTAGACCATGGCCGTAGTTATATACTGTGCAAATATACGGTGACGGAGTGGAAGTGTTTGTTGCTTCATACTCATAAAGCAAAGCATCGCCATCCCACGCAAATGCGCTGTATGCAGTGTTTGTCCCCTCGCTGACGGTTTTTGATTCACGCAAGCCGTTGGCAAGATAAGTATAGCTTGCGGTCACGGGACCGTTGGTGAAAGTCACAAGCTGATTCAAGGCATTATACGAGAATGTTTTTGAACCGTCAGCAAGCATATTGCCGTTGTTATCATAGGTGTAGGTGTTGGTTACTCCACCCGAGGACAACGAGATCAGTCTATTGTTAGCATCATAGACATACTGCGAAACAGAAGCAAACGCCGTACCATATAATTCATTGGGATTTGTGATATGAGCTTCGGTTATACGGTTACCCGAGGCATCATAGCTGTATACAGTCTGATTGTCAATTCCTACGCCTTCGTTAAATTCGAGAACAAGTCTGCCTGCTCCATCATAGTTATAACCGGTGCCCATTCTTTGAGAAGGTGAATGGCGATATCTTTTGTTTCCGTTGGTGTTATAGCTGTATTCAAAATAATTTGAACTGCTTCCGCTGTTAACCCCCGGCTCAACGTCTCCGACCTTATTGGTCTTTTTGGTCACAAGCCCTGCGTTGTTATACTCGTAGCTTGTAACAAGGCCGCCCGTGGTTTCGGTGAGAAGCCTGCCGTTTTGGTCATAGGTATAGGTTGTGTCCTGTGTCGCTGTGGGCATCGAGCTATTTGAAACAGCCGTCAATCTTGACAGGACGTCGTAGGTGTAGGTCGTTGTCGAAACGTCGTACTGTCCGTCTGCCCAAAGGATGCGTTCGGATTTTCGTCCGCGGTCGGGGAATTAGGGCAGAATTTGCGTAAGCAAAGACTGCTCCTTTTTAAAGAATCAATTGTTTATTTCCAAAAACACGAACACATCAACAAATTCGCCCGAATGAGTGACCATTTTTCCGTTGTCAAATCTCCATGCTTGATTAAAAGTGTATTTTCCGGGAGCTAATTTCAAATTGTGTTTTTCCATATAGTCGATCATTTTGTTAAGTTCGTTGTCATCCATCAATCGAAAGTTGTTATCAATAGTTGCTTCGCTGTTAAGGGTACCCTTTAGATACTCGGCATCTATCAATTCATTTTCTTCCACAACTATTGTCAACTCTTTGCCTATTCTAAAGCTTTTTTTATTTTCCTCGTTTGATTTGTTTCCTTCGATTGATTCATGACACCCTAACACACCGATCATAAAAAAGCATAAACAAATCAAAAGACATATTTGTTTTTTCATATATACTCCCCCTTTTACTTATGTTTATTTGAAGCAACATATGTTGAACCACCATATTTCAGCACATGTTGTGGTGAATTTTTGAAATCTTGAACAGCGTCTGCGGGAGAATATCCATATAATCCACTAATCAAATAATTCGCCACAACTCCTTTGAATAATTTTTCTGAAGGCAAATAATCCACAACCATTTGCTTTGCGTTTGCAGGTAAAGTCCATTTATGTTCACTTGTTGGCACTTCAACTCCACCAGATTCCAAAACCTTAGCGCCAAATGTCGTACAATTATTTGTTACCATATTGTATTCGCTATCATAGTTGTCAATAAAGGAAACCATGTCATCCGCTTGCTCAACTGTTATTTCGTATGTAACAGCAGCATTCCAATCATGAGTAGCATCATCAACAACAATTCCATCCACATTTGTTTTTGTCAGTATTTCATCAGTAGACAAAGTATTAGCGGGATAAAACCCTCGATAAATAACTCGACCATCACCATAATCAATTCTAACAAAAGTGTGCCCAACATCCATAGTGTCAAGATTCACAGCAATCCTGCTATTTTCTACTGGTCGCGATGCAGCAATTGTAACAGTAACTTTCCCCGAATAATTATCATTAACATACTTATCTAGATCCTCATCCAAACCTGTGCTATCCGTATAGTTAACAGGATTATTACCACAGTACACATACCAATTCAATCCATCGCGAATTGGATCCTCATTGATAAATCTACCAACAGCAGGCGAATAATACCTTGCCCTGAGATAGATAAATCCTGTTTCGTAGTCATGGTACTGACCTGCATATCCCATTGCGGAATAGCCGGTCGAGCCACCGTTTCCGAAAGCGTCGAACTCTTTTTCTGCAAACACTGCAAGGGTTGTCGATGATGCATTGAGCATATCCGAAACATCGCCGTGGGTATTCTTGGTAAAGAGAATATACTCGTTTGTTTCTGTATTCGACTGCGAAATGAGACCGTTGCCGTAATTGTATACTATGCAGTTATCGAGCGGCGGATAATAATACATGTTTCTGACGTACTCATATACAAGATCGTCGCCGTCCCACACAAAATCGCTGTGCAAATGATTTTGGTCATTTCCCATCGTTTTAGATGCTCTCAAACCGTTGGGAAGATAAGTATACGTTGTAGTATACTCGCCGTTTACGAAAGTAACAAGTTGATTCAGAACGTTATAACTATACGTTTTTCCGTTGCTTTCGCTCAGCATATTGCCGTTGTTATCGTACGTATACGACAACGTATCTGTGCCTGTTGTGACAGAAGTCAGCCTGTTATTGGCATCGTAAGTATACTCTGTAACGGTTGTGAACAAGTCATTTGTTTCATTATACGGATCAAAAATATATGTCTGACGCGAACGGTTGCCCGAGGCATCGTATTGATAAATCGTCTGATAATCGGGGCCCGAGCTTTGGAAAAATTCAAGTGTAAGTCGTCCTGCGCCGTCATAAGTATAGCTTGTCTCGCAAAGTTCAGCCTGCGAGAACTTGCTCATCATATTACCGTTGGTGTAATATGTGTGAGTTGAAAAATCAGAAACGCCGCCATACACCGAGCCCGGCTCAACGTCGCCCACTTTATTGGTTTTCTTTGTCACAAGCCCTGCGTTGTTATACTCGTAGCTTGTAACAAGGCCGCCCGTGGTTTCGGTGAGAAGCCTGCCGTTTTGGTCATAGGTATAGGTTGTGTCCTGTGTCGCTGTGGGCATCGAGCTATTTG
>SVTM01000038.1 GCA_015063785.1 Oscillospiraceae bacterium | reverse complement strand
TTAATCTCAGCGTTGTAAAGATCGATGCGGAAAAGAATCTTATCGCTATCAAGGGCGCTGTTCCCGGTGCTCGCGGCGGTATCGTATTTATCCGCTCGGCAGTTAAATAAACCGAGGAGGAGGAAATATAATGCCAAACGTTGCAATATATGATATGGCCGGCAAGGAAAAGGGCAGCATCGAGCTTTCCGCTGAAGTATTCGGCGCAGAAGTTAACGAAGCAGTTCTTCACTCCGTAGTTCGCGCTTATCTTTTAAATCAGAGACAGGGTACACAGAGCACACTCACCCGTGCAGAAGTATCCGGCGGCGGCATCAAGCCCTGGAAGCAGAAGGGTACAGGCCGCGCAAGACAGGGTTCGACACGTTCTCCTCAGTGGACACACGGTGGTATCGCGTTCGGTCCCAAGCCCAGATCTTGGAGAGTTTCCATCAACAAGAAGGTAAAGAGAATCGCTATTCAGTCGGCTCTTTCTTCCAAGGTCAATGCAGGCGAGCTCGTTGTTGTTGACAAGATCGCCACAGCAGAATACAAGACAAAGAACATCGTCAATATGCTTGCAGCCCTCGGCGCTGACAAGAAGGCTCTTATCGTGCTTCCCACAGTTGATGAAAAGGTTATCAAGTCGGCGTCCAACATCCCCGGCGTAAAGACCGCCATCCCCGGCACCATCAACGTGTATGACATCCTCAAGTACGAAAAGCTTATCGTTGACGAAGCTGCAATCAAAGTAATTGAGGAGGTTTATGCAAAATGAAAACTGCACACGACATCATCAGACGTCCGATAATTACAGAAGACAGCATGGCAAGACTCGCAAACAAGGCGTACACCTTCGAGGTTGCCGCAGGATCCAACAAGGTTGAGATCAAGAAGGCAGTCGAGGAGCTCTTTGGCGTTAAGGTTGCAAAGGTAAACACCATCAGCATGAAGAGCAAGAGCAAGAGAGTCGGTTATCACGTTGGAGAAACCTCCGAGTGGAAGAAGGCGATTGTTACTCTCAAGGAAGATTCCAAGACAATCGAATTCTTCGACAGCATGATGTAATCTGACAACTCGAGAAAAGGAGTATTGAATAATGGCAGTAAAAACATTTAAGCCTACTACTCCGGCAAGAAGACAGATGGCCGTACCGGGCTTTGACGAGATCACAAAGAAGTCACCCGAAAAAAGCCTTATTACGGTAAAGAAAAAGCATGCCGGTCGTAATAATACAGGTAAAATCACAGTTCGCCATCACGGCGGCGGAAACAGAATCAAGTACAGAATCATCGACTTCAAGAAGAACATACTTGACGTTCCCGCAAAGGTACTCGGCATCGAGTACGACCCCAACAGAACAGCTTACATCGCTCTTCTCGAATACGAGAACGGCGTAAAGACATACAGCATCGCTCCTGTTGGTCTTAAGGTTGGAGACACAGTAATCAACGGCAAGAACGCCGACATCAAGCCCGGCAACGTGCTTGCAATCGCCGATATCCCCGTTGGTACTCTTATCCACAACATCGAGCTCCATCCCGGCAAGGGCGGCCAGCTCGTTCGTAGCGCAGGCGCCGCAGCTCAGCTTATGGCTAAGGAAAACGGTGTTGCTCAGGTAAGACTTCCCTCCGGCGAAGTTCGCATCGTAAGACTTGAGTGCAAGGCTACAATCGGTCAGGTTGGTAACCTCGAACACGAAAACATCAACATCGGTAAGGCCGGTAAGAAGCGTCACATGGGCATCCGTCCCACAGTTCGCGGTTCTGTAATGAACCCCTGCGACCATCCTCACGGTGGTGGTGAAGGTAGAGCACCTATCGGTCGTCCCACCCCTGTTACACCTTGGGGCAAGCCTGCTATGGGTTACAAGACTCGTAACAAGAAGGCTCGCACAAACAAGTTCATCGTTAAGCGCAGAAACGATAAGTAATTGTCGGCGCGAGTAACAACTCTCAGATTTTCAGAAGGAGGCACAATAGATGAGCAGAAGCATTAAAAAGGGACCTTATGTCGAAGCTAAGCTTTTCGCAAGAATCGAAGCAATGAACGCTGCAGGCGAAAAGAGAGTTCTCAAGACATGGTCCAGAGCTTCCACCATTTTCCCGCAATTCGTTGGACACACAATCGCAGTGCATGACGGCAGAAAGCATGTACCGGTTTATGTAACCGAAGATATGGTCGGTCACAAGTTGGGCGAATTTGCTCCCACAAGAACCTTCAAGGGTCACTCTGGTTCTAAAACATCCAACAACTAATCTATCATCATTGCCCGCATAAATGCATCTGCAAATATGCAGATCCAATTTTGCGAAAGGAGGAATTTCACTGATGGAAGCTATGGCTTATTTAAAGGATTTAAGAATTTCACCTCGTAAAGTTAAAATAGTTCTTGATCTTATAAGAGGAAAGGACGCGGCACTCGCAGTTGCTATTCTTAAGAATACACCCAAGGCTGCATCCCTGCCTGTTCTTAAACTTCTGCAGTCGGCAATCGCCAACGCAGAAAACAACAATCACCTCGATGCAACCAAGCTTTATGTATCGCAGTGCTTTGTAACCCCCGGCAGAACCGCAAAGAGAATCATGCCCCGTGCACAGGGCAGAGCTTTCAGAATTCTCAAGAGAAGCTCGCACGTTACACTCGCGGTAGCCGAAAAAGAATAATTAACGGAGACATCCGTAAGCAAAATAATCGTGGTGCAGGGTGATGGCTCACCCCAAAGCACCAAACTCTAAGAAGGAGGCAGTAAACGGAGTATGGGTCAGAAAGTTAATCCGCACGGACTTCGAGTCGGTGTAATTAAAGACTGGGATTCCAGATGGTTCGTTAAGGATGAAGTATTTGGAGATACCCTCGTAGCAGACTACAAACTCAGAACATGGCTTAAGAAAAAGCTTTGTGAAGCTGGCGTTCCCACAATCGAGATCGAACGCGACAGCGCAAAGGTAAAGGTAATTATCCACTGTGCAAAGCCCGGTATGATCATCGGAAAGGGCGGCACAGAGATTGAAAAGCTCAGAGCAGAGATCGAGGCATTTACAGGCATGCCCTCTTCGGTAAACGTTATCGAAGTTAAGCAGCCCGACCTCAACGCTCAGCTCGTTGCAGAAAACATCGCTTCTCAGCTCGAAAAGAGAATCGCTTTCCGCCGCGCTATGAAGCAGGCGATCGGCAGAACCATGAAGCTCGGCGCAAAGGGTATCAAGGTTAACCTCAGCGGCCGTCTCAACGGTGCCGAAATTGCAAGAAGCGAACACTACCACGACGGCACAATTCCGCTTCAGACAATCAGAGCCGACATCGAATACGGCTTTGCAGAAGCAAACACCACCTACGGTAAGATCGGTGTTAAGGTTTGGATCTACAAGGGCGAAGTCCTTGCAGAAACAAACAGAACAAAAAGAGTGCCCTCTAAGGCAGAAGGAGGACGCAGATAATGTTAATGCCAAAAAGAACAAAATTCAGAAGAGTTCAGAGAGGTAGAATGAAGGGTAAGGCTGCCCGCGGCAACTTTATCAGCAACGGTACCTTCGGCCTTCAGGCAACTGAGCCCGGCTGGATCACAAGCAATCAGATCGAAGCAGCCCGTATCGCTATGACTCGTTACATCAAGCGTGGCGGTCAGGTATGGATCAAAATATTCCCCGACAAGCCTGTTACAGAAAAGCCTGCTGAAACTCGAATGGGTTCCGGTAAGGGTTCTCCCGAGTATTGGGTAGCTGTTGTTAAGCCCGGTCGCGTTATGTTTGAAATGGAAGGCGTGGCTGAGGAAGTGGCACGCGAGGCGATTCGTCTTGCTTCTCACAAGCTCCCGATCAAGTGCAAGTTTGTCAAGAAAGAAGACCAGGAGGCGTAAGTTCATGAAAATTAATGAAATCAGAGAAAAAACCTCCGCTGAGCTTGAAACACTCTTGAAGGAAAAGAAAGCAGAGCTTTTCAACCTTCGTTTTCAGCATGCAATCAATCAGCTTGACAATCCTCAGAAGATCGTCGAAGCCAAGAAGACAATTGCTCAGATTCTGACAATCATGACAGAAAAAGAGCAGGCGCAGGCTTAAGCGGGAAGGAGATAAGGTAACATGGAAAGAACTCTCAGAAAAACCAGAGTCGGACGCGTTGTCAGCGACAAAATGCAGAAGACAATCGTTGTTGCCATTGAAGATAACATAAAGCACCCGCTTTATAAGAAGGTCATCAAGAAGACCGTTAAGTTCAAGGCGCACGACGAAAACAACGAGTGCCGTATAGGCGACAAGGTCGAGATCATGGAAACAAGACCCCTCTCCAAGGATAAGAACTGGCGTCTTGTTAGAATCATCGAAAAAGCGAAATAAGAAAAGCAAACCGGCGTGCTGAATAATCACGCACGTTACAAGGAGGACACATATAATGATACAGCAACAGTCGTTCATGAAGGTTGCCGATAACACCGGCGCCAAGGAACTTATGTGCATCCGTGTGCTCGGAGGAACAGGTAGAAGATATGCTCACATCGGCGACGTAGTCGTTTGCAGCGTTAAAAAGGCAACTCCCGGCGGAGTTGTTAAAAAAGGTGACGTTGTAAAGGCGGTTGTCGTAAGAACCGTTCAGAGCCTTCGCCGCCCTGACGGAAGTTATATCAAATTCGACGAGAACGCGGCAGTTATAATAAAAGAAGACAAAAACCCGAGAGGAACCCGTATCTTTGGTCCCGTAGCCCGTGAGCTCCGCGACAGAGACTATCTCAAGATACTTTCCTTGGCTCCGGAAGTTCTTTAAGGGAGGGTAACTTTGATGGCAGAGAATAAGACAAAGTATCAGAAGAAGCTTGCTGTTCGCCGCGACGATACAGTTATCGTAATCTCCGGCGACGATAAGGGCAAGAAGGGTAAGGTTGTTGAAGTTTCTCCCGGCGAAGGCAAGGTCATCGTCGAAGGCATCAACATCGTTACAAAGCACGTCCGCCCCAGAAGACAGGGCGAAGAAGGCGGCCTGATCAAGACCGAAGGCGCACTTTACGCTTGCAAGGTTCAGATCTACTGCCCCAAGTGCGACAAGGGCGTAAGAATCGCTCACAAGGTTGTCGACGGCAAGAAGATCCGCGTTTGTGCAAAATGCGGCGAGAATTTTTAAGTTAGGGAGGATATAGACAATGGCAAGACTCAGAGATTATTATATCAGTGATGTCGCTCCCGCACTTATGAAGAAGTTCGAATACAAGAGCCCGATGCAGATCCCCAAGATCGAAAAGGTAATTCTTAACATCGGTGCAGGCGACGCAAAAGACAACTCCAAGGTAATCGACAGCATCATAAGCGACCTCACAATCATCACAGGTCAGCAGGCAGTTGCAACAACTGCAAGAAAGTCGGTTGCTAACTTCAAGCTCCGCGAGGGCATGAAGATCGGTGCAAAGGTAACACTCCGTGGCGAAAGAATGTACGAGTTCCTCGACAGATTCTTCAACCTTGCACTTCCCAGAGTCCGTGACTTCAAGGGTATCAACCCCGATGCATTCGACGGCCGTGGAAACTACTCCATGGGTATCAAGGAACAGCTTATTTTCCCTGAAATCGAATACGACAAGGTCGACAAGATCAGAGGTATGGACATCTGCATCGTTACAACCGCTACATGCGACGAACACGCAAGAGAGCTCCTTGCACTCATGGGCGCTCCCTTTGCAAAGCAGTAATAGAGGGGTAGGTAAAGTATTATGGCAAAGAAATCTATGGTTTTGAAGCAGCAGAAGACTCAGAAGTTTTCTACTCGTGAGTACAACAGATGCAAGATCTGCGGCCGCCCCCATGCATATCTCCGTAAGTACGGTATCTGCCGTATTTGCTTCAGAGAGCTCGCTTACAAGGGACAGATTCCCGGTGTAAGAAAGGCAAGCTGGTAATTAAACAATTCGCTTATCTGACTTTAAAGATTAGCATTAAGGAGGTCACATTTCATGCAGATTACTGATGTTATCGCGGATATGCTCACTCGTATCCGCAACGCTAATTCGGCAAAGCACGAATCAGTGGACATCCCTGCTTCGGGCGTAAAGAAGGCAATCGCCGACATTCTCGCCGAAGAAGGATATATAAATGGCTATCAGATCATCGAGGACGGCAAGCAGGGCATCATCCGTGTTTCCCTCAAGTATGGCGCAGGCAAGAAGAGAGTCATCCAGGGACTCCGCCGCGTTTCTAAGCCCGGTCTTCGTATCTATACAAGCTGCGAAGATATGCCCCGCGTGATGAACGGACTTGGTGTTGCAATCATTTCCACATCCAAGGGCATCATGACAGACAAGAAAGCCAGAAAACAGAACATCGGCGGCGAAGTTCTCGCTTTTGTTTGGTAAAAAGAATCGTTTGTATGCAACGCATACAAAAAACCGGAAGGAGATAGGTTATGTCAAGAATTGGTAGATCGCCTGTTGCAATTCCCGCCGGTGTAGACGTTAAACTCGACGCTGAAAACGTTATGACAGTCAAGGGCCCCAAGGGCACCCTTACTGAAAACCTTCACCCCAACATGAAGGTAACAATCGAAGGCGCATCGATCACTGTTGAACGTCCCGACGACGAAAAGCAAAACAGATCGCTTCACGGACTCACCCGTACACTCATCGCTAACATGATCGAGGGTGTAGTCAACGGATATAAGAAAGAACTTGAAATCAACGGCGTAGGTTACCGTGCACAGAAGCAGGGCAATCAGCTCGTTATGAACCTTGGTTATTCGCACACCGTTGTTTTCACAGAAGAACCCGGCATCACATTTGAAGTACCCGATGCCAACAAGATCATTATCGCCGGCCCCAACAAGCAGAGAGTCGGACAGGTAGCTTCTGAAATCAGAGCTAAGAGACCTCCCGAACCTTACCTCGGCAAGGGCATCAAGTATGTTGATGAACACATCAGACGCAAGTCCGGTAAGGCCGGTAAGTAATTGAGGGGGTGCAAGTAAATGATTACAAGACAAGACGCTAATTTGAAGCGCTTAAAGAGACACAAGAGAGTACGCGCCAAGATTTCCGGTACTGCTGAACGTCCGCGTTTGTGCGTTTACCGCTCTCTCCAGAACATCTATGTTCAGATCATCGATGACACCTGCGGCAAGACACTTGTTTCTGCTTCCTCTGTCGAAAAAGAATTCGGCAAGGCAGGCGGCAACATTGAAGACGCAAAGAAGGTCGGTGAGCTCGCTGCAAAGCGCGCACTCGAAAAGGGAATTACCGAAGTCGTATTTGACAGAGGCGGCTATCTTTATCACGGACGTATCGCTGCACTTGCAGAAGGCGCTCGTGAAGCCGGCTTAAAATTCTAAGGAGGAGCAACGCAACATGGCACACAATATAGATGCTGCAACACTTGACCTTAAGGAAACAGTTGTTGTTACAAGAAGAGTTTCCAAGACGGTTAAGGGCGGACGTATTATGCGTTTCGCAGCTCTCGTTGTCGTCGGCGACCAGAACGGTCACGTCGGCTATGGTCTCGGCAAGTCTGCCGAAGTACCCGAGGCAATCAGAAAGGCAATCGAAGACGCAAAGAAAAACCTCATCACAGTTTCTGTTAAGGGAACAAGTATCCCCCACGAGATCGTTGGTGAGTACGGTGCTGCAAGAGTGCTTCTTAAGCCCGCAGCAGAAGGTACCGGTGTCATCGCAGGCGGCACAGTAAGAGCTGTCCTCGACATGGCAGGTATCCGCGATATCCGTGCAAAGTCTTTGAGAAGCAACAACAAGATCAATGTCGTAAAGGCAACATTCGAAGGTCTTCGTGCTCTTCGCTCTGCTGAAGACGTTGCAAAGACACGCGGCAAGGCAGTAGAAGAACTTTAATAAACCAAAGGAGGACGCAACAATGGCAAAAATTAAGATCACTCTTACAAAAAGCCTTATCGGCTGCTTGAAAAAGCAGATCGCCACTGCGAATTCTTTGGGACTTCGCAAAATCGGCGACACAACAGTTCAGGAAAAGATCCCTGCAACTGAAGGCAAAATCACTGTTATCAAGCACTTGGTTACGGTAGAAGAGGAGGCATAAATTATGAAGCTTCATGAACTTTCACCGTCGGAAGGCTCCGCAAAGAAAAATTACAGAAAAGGTCGTGGCCCCGGATCCGGCAACGGAAAAACAGGCGGTCGCGGTCACAAAGGTCAGAACGCTCGCTCCGGCGGAGGTGTAAGACCCGGATTTGAAGGCGGACAGATCCCGATGCACAGAAGAATCCCCAAGCACGGATTCTCCAACTTCTTGTTCAAGAAGGTTTACGCAACAATCAATGTTGAGCAACTTGACAAATACGAGGACGGCGCCGTTATCTCTTTGGAAACACTTATTAACGACGGTGTTGTCAGAAAAGAACTTAACGGTCTTAAGGTTCTCGGCAACGGAAATATCACAAAGAAGCTGACCGTTCAGGCGACTGTATTCTCTGCATCTGCAAAGGAGAAAATTGAGGCCGCGGGCGGAAAGGCTGAGGTGATATAAGTGCTGCAGACATTCAGAAATGCGTGGAAGCTCCCCGAGCTCCGCGGAAAGATCCTGTTTACACTCTTTATCCTTTTGATCTACAGACTCGGTTCCACACTTCCTGTTCCTTATATCGATTCCGATATGATGAAGCAGATCGTTGATGCAAACGGTGCGGCTCTTGGTTATCTGTCGATCATGGCCGGTGACGCATTCTCCAAAGCGAATGTGTTCGCCCTTTCGATCAGCCCCTATATCACATCTCAGATCGTTATGCAGCTTCTCACCATCGCGATCCCCGCTCTCGAGCGCCTCGCAGCACAGGGCGAAGAAGGCCGCAAAAAGATCAACAGAATCACCCGTTATGTAACAGTTGCTCTTGCAATCGTTACAGCATACGGTTATTACACCTACCTCAGAGCATCCGACGTTCTCACAAAGACCGGATTCTTCGAAGGTTTCATCATCGTTTCTTGCTACGCTGCAGGTGCTTCGCTCATCATGTGGCTCGCAGAAAAGATCAATGACAAGGGAATCGGCAACGGTATTTCGATCATCCTTTTTGCAAATATCGTATCCTCGCTCCCTCTCATCGTCGTAAGAGAATTTATGAGTCTCGGCGACAAGATCATGACAGGCAACACAGGCGCTTTCATCACAGAACTTCTCATCTTTGCAGTTGTTCTTGTTATCGCACTTGCTATCATCTACTTTGTAGTTCATATGCACAGTGCTGAGCGCAGAATCCCTGTTCAGTACGCAAAGCGTCAGGTTGGCAGAAGAATGTACGGTGGCCAGAACACCTACCTTCCTCTCAAGCTCAACATGACAGGCGTTATGCCTATCATCTTTGCAAGCTCGATCGTTGCACTTCCTTCCACAATCGGTATGATGTGCGGCGTTTCCGGCAGCCCCACAGGCGGTTTCTGGCAGAAGTTTATCTACTTCTTCTCTCCCGCAAACCCCCTCTACGCGCTGCTGACATTCATTCTCATTATCGCATTCGCTTATTTCTATATTTCGATCTCGTTCAGCCCGGTCGAAGTATCCAACAATCTCCAGAAGAACGGCGGCTCGATCCTCGGTATCCGTCCCGGTAAGCCTACTGCGGACTACATCGCAAAGATCCTTAAGAGAATCACTCTCATCGGTGCGATCTTCCTTGGCATCATCGCTGCTATCCCTCAGCTCGCTACCGCTATCATGCAGGTATCGACCCAGACACAGGCAGTCAGCTTCCTCACCTTCGGTGGCTCGTCGATCATCATCCTTGTTGGTGTTGTAATCGAAGTTGCCGGCGAAATTGAGAACCAGATGACCATGCGTCACTACAAGGGATTCCTCGAATAATCGCCGACCGTTAAGGTTGTTTCAGAATTGGAGTAGCTTAATGAAAATCATATTTTTCGGAGCTCCGGGTGCGGGCAAAGGCACACAGGCCGAGATCGTAAGCGAAAAACTTGCGATCCCCGCGGTTTCCACCGGTGCGATTATCAGAGAAGCAATTAAAAACGGTACCGAAATGGGCAAGTCCGCAAAAAGCTTTATCGAGCAGGGCGCGCTTGTTCCCGACGAAGTCGTAATCGGTATCATCAAAGACAGACTGTCCGAAAAGGACTGTGAAAACGGTTTTATTCTTGACGGTTTCCCAAGAACTGTTCCTCAGGCCGAAGCTCTTACTGCTATGGGCGTGGACATCGACGTTGTTCTCAACCTCGAGGTTTCCGACGAACGCATAGTTACAAGAATGAGCGGCAGAAGAACCTGCCCCGGCTGCGGCGGCACATACCACGTTGTCTACAAGCCCACAAAGGTCGAAGGCATCTGTGACAAGTGCGGAGCCGAGCTTACCATCCGCAAGGATGACGATCCGGCAGTCGTTCTTTCCAGACTCGAGACATACCACAACGAAACCGAACCTCTCAAGGATTACTACTCTAAGATGGGAATCCTTAAGACGGTTGAAGGTCAGGAAGAACTCAGCGACACCACAGCTCTCACCCTTGCCGCTCTTGGTATCAAGTGAGAATTGAGGCGCGCGCAATATGATTAAACTGAAATCTCAGCTCGAGATCGAGAAAATGAGAGAGGCCGGCAAAATAACGGCAGGCGCACTTGTGGCGGCAAGCGAAGTTATAAAGCCCGGCGTTACAACAAAACAGGTCGACAGCGTGATCCGCAAGTATATCGAGAGCCACGGCGCCAAGCCGTCGTTTCTCGGATACGCGGGTTTCCCGGCCAGCGCTTGTATCAGCATCAACGACGAAGTCATCCACGGCATCCCCGGTGATCGCAAGATACTTGACGGAGATATCGTCAAGGTTGACGTCGGTGCCTTCTACAAAGGCTTCCACGGCGACTCCGCACGAACCTTCTTCTGCGGAAACGTCACAGATGAAGCACGCGATATCGAAAAGGTCTGCCGCGAAAGCTTTTTCGCAGGGCTTGCAGTTGCAAAGCCCGGGGCAAGGATCGGCGATGTCTCGGCGGCAATCCAGGAATACGTTGAAGCGCACGGATACTCGGTGGTAAGGGAATACGTTGGCCACGGCATCGGTGAGCATCTGCATGAATCTCCCGACGTGCCCAACCACGGAAAGCCCGGCCGCGGCGTCCGCCTTGCAGAAGGCATGACCATCGCGGTTGAGCCCATGATAAACGCAGGCGCTGCATCTGTGGTAGTTCTTGATGACGAATGGACGGTCGTCACCCGTGACGGCAGACTTTCGGCACACTACGAGAACACCATCGTCATCACGGCAGACGGTGCCGAGATATTGACAAAGATTTAATCACAAACCATCACAGCATATTTTGGAGGGATAGTTCTGGCTAAGGACGATGTTATAACATTTGAAGAGTGCACCGTAATGGAAGCACTCCCGAATGCAACATTTTTGGTAAAGCTCCCGAACGAGCATATTATCACAGCTCACATTTCGGGAAAACTTCGTATGAATTATATCAAAATTCTCCCCGGTGATAAGGTTACCGTCGACGTGTCGGTATACGACCTTACAAAGGGCAGAATCACATGGCGTGCAAAGTGATCCTTTGGGCGCACATCAGGAGGGAATTAAGAAATGAAAGTTAAACCTTCGGTAAAAAAGATCTGCGAAAAGTGCAAGATCATCAGAAGACGCGGAATCGTCATGGTGATCTGTGAAAATCCGAAGCACAAGCAGAGACAGGGCTGATTTTTCACCCTGGAAACGGATTGGACAATTCAGGTCCGACCCGATAAGAGCCGTAGACTTTACGGCGCAACCTAACTGAAAATTTATGGAAAGAGGTGCAAAATAGGATGGCTCGTATAGCAGGTGTTGATCTTCCGAGAGAAAAGAGAATCGAAATCGGTCTTACTTATATCTTCGGAATCGGTCGTACAAGCTCAAATGCAATCCTTGCTAAGACAGGTATTAACCCTGACACAAGAGTAAAGGATCTTACTGAAGACGATGTTGCAAAGCTTCGTGAAGTTATCGAACACGAATACGCTGTTGAAGGTGACCTTCGCAGAAACATCGCCATGGATATCAAGCGTTTGATCGAAATTGACTGTTACAGAGGTCAGAGACATCGCAAGAATCTGCCCGTAAGAGGACAGCGCACAAAGACAAACGCAAGAACCCGTAAAGGTCCCGCAAAGACTATCGCCAACAAGAAGAAATAATGTATCTTAGTGTAAGACATCGTTTCTTACACGGGAAGGAGAGATTACCCCATGGCAAAGGCTACAACTAAAAAGACTGTAACCAGAAAGCGTCGCGAACGCAAGAATATTGAAAAGGGTTCTGCACATATCTGCTCGACCTTCAACAATACAATCGTTACCATCACTGATGTAAACGGAAACACAATTTCGTGGGCATCGGCAGGTGAAATGGGCTTCAGAGGCTCCAGAAAGTCTACTCCTTATGCCGCACAGACTGCAGCAGAAACAGCAGCAAAGGCAGCAACCGAGCACGGACTCAAGTCTGTTGAAGTATTCGTAAAGGGCCCCGGTCAGGGAAGAGAATCCGCAATCCGCGCTCTCGAAACCGCAGGTCTTTCGGTTACAATGATCAAGGACGTTACCCCCATTCCTCACAACGGATGCCGTCCTCCCAAGAGAAGACGCGTATAATCGCTTGTGACCAACTCTTTAACGTGCGGACACACCGCATAACAAATTTCACCAAGGAGGAATTTACAAAATGGCAAAATATACCGGTCCTGCTTGCAGACAGTGCCGCAGAGAAGGCGTAAAGCTGTTTTCCAAGGGCGAGCGCTGCTATACAGAAAAGTGCGCTCTCAACAGACGTGGTACAGCTCCCGGCCAGCACGGCGCAGCTCGCAAGAAGGTTAGTGAATACGGCCACCAGCTTCGTGAAAAGCAGAAGGCTAAGAGATATTACGGAATCCAGGAAAAGCAGTTCAGAAACTACTTTGCAAAGGCTGAAGTTAAGGAAGGTATGACAGGCGAAAACCTGCTCACCATGATCGAACGCAGATTTGACAACGTAGTATTCAGAATGGGTCTTGGCGAAAGCCGCAGAGACGCAAGACAGCTCATCGTTCACGGCCACTTCCTCGTCAACGGCAAGAAGGCTGACATTCCTTCGATGATGCTTAAGGTAGGCGACGTTATCTCTGTCAGAGAAGCAAGCCGCAAGTCTGAAAAGTTTAAGGCTCTCGTTGAAAACCTTGACAACCGTCAGGCTCCCGCTTGGATCACTGTAGATAAGGAAAACGTAACCGCAACAGTCGCTGCTCTCCCCAAGAGAGAAGACATCGACTTCCCGTTCGAAGAGCATCTTATCGTCGAGTTGTACTCCAAGTAATACCAAATCCTCGTATATTTACGGTTTCACACTGTATATGACAGAATGTTTATTTAACAGAAAGAGGAGGGTTTTTGGATGATAGAAATAGAAAGACCGAATATAGCTACTGTTGAGATGTCCGAAGACGGATCTTACGGCAAGTTCGTTATCGAACCGCTCGAAAGAGGCTTCGGCACAACGCTTGGAAACTCGCTCAGAAGGGTTCTTCTCAGCTCGCTTCCCGGTGTTGCAGCAACATCAGTTAGCATTGCAGGTGTTGTACACGAGATATCCATCGTTCCCGGTGTCAAAGAAGACGTTCCTGAAATCGTTCTCAACGTCAAGGGCATCACAGCAAAGCTCTTTACAGAGGCTGTTGCCAAGACTGTTGTCATCGACGTTCAGGGTCCCTGCGAAGTAACCGCAGGCACCATCAAGAGCGATGCAGACATCGAGATCCTTAACAAGGATCACCATATCGCATATGTCAGCGAAGGCGCAAATTTCCATATGGAAATCACCTTCAGCCACGGCAGAGGATATGTTTCGGGCGAAAAGAACAAGGCAGAGGTTCAGAATCCTCCCTTGGGCATGATCTACACCGACTCGATCTACACTCCCGTTTACAACGCAAACTACACGGTTGAAAACACCCGTGTCGGCTCGAGAACAGACTATGACAAGCTTACGCTTGAAGTAACAACCGATGCTACCATCTCCGCAAAAGATGCTATTTCGTTGGCCGCCAAGATTCTCAATGAACACCTTAGCCTGTTTGTTGACCTTTCTGAGGAAGCAAGCAAGGCAGTAACAGTTGTTGACGCTATCGAAACTCAGCAGGAAAAAGTATTTGAGATGACCATTGAGGAACTTGACATGTCGGTTCGCTCGTTCAATTGCTTGAAGCGCGCCGGCATCGATACGGTTAAAGACTTAGTCAACAAGACTGAAGAAGACATGATCCGTGTCAGAAACCTCGGAAAGAAGTCTCTTGAAGAGGTTATTCAGAAGCTTCAGTCGCTCGGACTTTCTCTTAAGAAGGAAGACGAGTAAGCTTACCTTACAATTTGAACGAAGGAGGAATTTACAATGCCAGGCACAAGAAAACTCGGACGCCCGACAGCCCATAGAATGTCTATGCTCAGAGGCCTTGTTACTTTTTTGCTTGAAAGCGGCAGACTTGAAACAACAGTTTACCGTGCAAAGGAAGTTCAGGCTCTTGCAGATAAAATGATCACTCTCGGCAAGGCAAACACCCTTGCTTCCAGAAGACAGGCACTCGCTTTTATCACAAAGGAAGATGTTGTCAAGAAGCTTTTTGACGAGATCGCTCCCAAGTACGCCGAAAGAAACGGCGGCTACACAAGAGTCCTCAAGACAGGACCCAGAAGAGGCGACGGCGCTGAAATGGCGATCATCGAACTCGTTTGATCGAATTAGTTCTAAAATTAAGACTGCAGTGAAAACTGCAGTCTTTTTTTGCCTTTTTTGCCCGCTTGCATGGGGTTGATTTATCGGATGCGGCGTGGTATAATGGGGGTGACAGTGAAAAAAAGAACCACCCTTGAATAGAGTGGAGCAGAAAAGCGCCCCTTGCCTAAAGGGGAGAGGGCCACGAAGTGGCGAGGGGATTCATTTTGGAAAGAAAACACAACACAGAATTAACAACCAAATGCATCGCAATTGAGATATATCGAATAATGTCGAAAGGAAGTGATTATGTGGTTTATGGAGCAGTTAATGAAAAAGGCGAAAAGTATTATACATATTTGAAAAAAGTATTTGATGCGATTGATAACAAGCAAAAAGAATACAACTGGTTAATAACAGACTGTGAATGTTATCCTAATAATGAAAAAATAAAAGAGTTATTAAACAAAGAATATTGTTGGTTATCAGGTGAAGAATTAACCGAAATGGTCAATCAGGAAGATTTTCAATGGATATGGGCTGTATTGTCAGGATTTGATAAAAGCATCGAATTGTCAGAAGTATTAAAATATGATTTGCCTTATGCAGATGGATATACAGGTTTTTGGAATAAACCTCTAACGCTTCAGCATCCTATATCAAAGATAGAAATTGTGCCTTGGGATAGTTCGTTGACTTTGATTTTAAGCGAAGATAAAGAATTAGTAAGTTCTTTTATGCGATGCTTTCCGTATAGTCAAAATTTGGAAGATTATATCGACAAAACAAGTTGCATCTAAACCTTATGCCCCACAATAAAGAGTCAAGCTCCTATCTCAAAAAATACAAACCTGAAAGGAACAACGTTATGAACTATGTAGCAAATCTTTCTCGCTATGAAAATGCGGAATACAGAAAATGCGGCGAATCGGGGTTGAAATTGCCTGCGGTATCGTTGGGCTTGTGGCACAATTTCGGCGACAACGCCGACTACCCCAACATGTGCAAAATGTGCTTTACCGCCTTTGACAACGGCATCACCCATTTTGACCTTGCCAACAACTACGGCCCCGAGGCAGGCGCTGCCGAGCGCAATTTTGGCAAGATCCTGCACGAGAATTTTCTGCCCTACCGCGACGAAATGATAATCAGCACCAAGGCAGGCTATTATATGTGGCCGGGCCCCTACGGCGACAACGGCAGCAGAAAATATCTTGTTTCAAGCCTTGACCAAAGCCTTAAGCGCATGGGACTTGATTATGTTGATATCTTCTATCACCACCGCATGGATCCCGACACCCCCCTTTATGAAACCATGTGGGCACTCGACGGCATCGTAAAAAGCGGCAAGGCGCTTTACGTCGGCCTTTCAAACTACGACGGCCCCACCATGGAAAAGGCGGCACAGATATTGAACGATCTTCACTGTCCCTTTGTTATCAACCAAAACAGATATTCCATTCTTGACAGAACGATCGAGAAAAACGGCCTTATTGACAGCGCAATTGCTTACAAAAAGGGCATGATAATCTTCAGCCCCCTTGCCCAGGGACTTTTGACAAACCGCTATCTTTGCGGCATTCCCGAGGACAGCCGAGTTCGCACCGACGGCAGATTTTTAAACGTTAGATCTCTTTCGCCCGAAATGCTTGATAAGATTGCAAAGCTTGAAAGAATCGCCAAAGATCGCGGACAAACTCTTGCACAGATGGCACTTTCGTGGGTGTACAGCCGCGACGGCATAACAAGCGTGCTCATCGGCGCATCAAAGCCCGAACAGATAACCGAAAATCTGAAAATGACCGAAAACACAAGCTTTACACAGCAAGAGCTTGATGCGATAGATTCGATCGTTCTTTGATGCAAAAAAGCAAGGAAGCTTACGATGACCTTGCTAAACTCAAAAAGGTTGACATTTTTGTTATCCTATGATACAATAAAATTGTAGGAGGTGTATTTATGAAACGCACAATCACGGTTTTGCTTGCAATCACAATGCTTTTTTGCATAACCTTTCCCTGTTATGCGCTGAATTCGCGCACAGAGCACGAGATTATTATGGAAAAAGATCAACATCTCGAGCTCGAATCGATTGTAATGCCTGTCCATACCGACCACGGACTGACAAGGGCGAAGTTTTGTAAAGCGCTCATCGGCCTTTGTCGCGATCTCGGATATACTCTCCCCGATGCTTCCACCTGTCCCATTCTTTTCACCGACACCAAAGATCCCGAAATTTCACTTGCCTGTATGCTCGGCTATGTCAACGGGGTGGGGGACAAGCTTTTTGCTCCCATTCGTTCGGTAACTGTTGAACAGGCGGCAACCATGCTGCACCGTTTTCTTGTGGCGTCAAGCCGCGACTATTTTGAAATGTCTGTACAGGCGGATGAGGCTGTCATCTCCGCCGCCTCCGACTGGGCAAAGGATTCTTTGCGCTATATGATCGGCATTGGCGTTGTTTCAAACGAAGTTGTACCGAGCGCCACCATGCGTGACGAGGATTCCAACGTTATGATGTGGCGGCTTTATAAAAAACTCGGCGGCAAGGATATCCTTATGCTCGAGGAAGCCCCCGACGATCTTCTCGTTACCCTCGGCATTGCCACACAAGACGAGATTTCAAGCAGCGAGCAGATGACCTACGGTCAGGTTTTGGGAAAGCTGATCTTCGTTTATACCCACGGCCGATGGGAGGGCGGAAACTTTAACGAGTTTTTGCGCAGTTGCGTTATGGAAGATATCGAAAACCCCGAAATTGTTGATCCTGATGCTCCCATAACCCAAAAAAGAACTCTCGAATATATCCTTACCTTTACGGCAGGGTCCCGTGGTTGTATGCAAATGCCGTATTATGCTGCCCCCCACGAAACTGAAGCTATTTACAAAAAAGCTTTTGAAAATATGATAATCGACTCTGACGATGTGTCGGGCGGAGATGCCATAATCACAAAGTCGGAATTTTTCGAAATGCTTCGCAGAACGATGTTTGTAAGATACACTCTCGGAGACGTCGGCGGCATATCGTGGCATAGATTTATCGATAAGTATATACAGTAAAAAACACTGTGCCAATCCGATCGCCCGATCCGATCGCTTTGGCACAGTTTTTGCGTGTTTTTGACCTTCTCTGTAAACACTTGCTTGATTTATTCTTTTATCTGTGGTATAATGATTTCATCAAAGATGAAATCAGCGATATAAATTCCTGCGGAATTTACGATATATCTTCGATACGATATATTACTTCGTAATACGATATGTCCCTTCGGGACGCGAAAAACGGCAAAACGGTCAAACACAGCCACCATCGGCAGATCGAACACCTGATACGGTCAGAGGAAAGAGAAAACAGTTTTCTTTGTCATTCACGCTCAGATACCCTGCGGTATCTCCCACAAGAGAGCTTGTTGCCCCGATCTCGACCGAAAGGTTAAGCGCTGCATCTTCCCCCTTTTTTCGGGTGATATAAATATCTTCTGTGTTTGTCACGCTTACCGTTTGTTTTGGCGACGCCGCCGTTTGGTACGAAAAGAATATCTCGCCACCTGCTGCGATTTTAACACTTTCAAAATTGCTTGTGGCAAAGAGCAGCATTTCTTTGTGATCGCTCCAATCGTCCCTGTCATTTAAGGTCACGGCGACAAATCTGCCGTTCTCCACCGTGCAGGAGGTTACAAGGCATCTGCCCGAGGCGAGAGTGTATCCCGTTTTCATTCCGTCACAGATGTCAAGACTTCTAAGGAGCCTGTTGTGGTTAAAAAAATACCGCTCCCTGCAGTTTTCGCGCTCGTCGATAATATATTTTTCGGTGGCAACAATCTTTCGAAAATCCTCATTTTTCATGGCGTAGGCGGCAATTTTTGCAAGCTCGTGCGCTGTGGTATAGTGATTTTCAGAGGATAGTCCGTGGGGGTTTTCAAAGTTTGTGTTGCAAAGACCAAGAGTTTTTGCCTTTTCATTCATCATATCGCAAAATTTTTCAACGCTTCCTGCCGTGTGGATGGCAATGGCAATTGCCGCATCGTTTCCCGATTCGAGCATCAGCCCATACAAAAGCTCTCGCAGCGAAAGCACCTCGCCCGCGACAAGATAGATCGACGATCCTTCCACATTCTGCGCTTCTTTGGGGATCAAAACGTCATCGTCAAGACTTTTGTTTTCAATGGCAATTATTGCCGTCATTATCTTTGTGGTGCTTGCCATGGGAAGCCTTTCGTTTTCGTTTTTTGAAAACAAAAGCTGCCCCGATTGCGCATCAATAAGTGCACAGCTTTGTGCACCTGTTTGCGGATATTCGCTCGCGGAAATATTAAATTCGGCGGTCGGTGCGACCGATGCCGAAAAGGTCGGCAAAACCTGCTGTGTTTTTGCAAATTCGGCATAAAAAAATACAAGTATCGAAAAAACAGCACTTGCGGCGCCATAGCTTACGGCAGAAAGAATTTTTTTGTTGTGCGTCATGTTTGTGGGTGTTCTCCGAAAAGTGTTTTGATATATAATTCTATGCAAAAAAACAACTCTTAAAACTAAAAAAAGGAAGATAAAATGAAAGAAGTAAGAATCCAGAAATTCATTGCCGACTGCGGTTTCATGTCCCGCCGCGCGGCAGAAAAAGAAATAGAGCTTGGGCATGTCACCGTGAACGGCGAAAAAGCCACCATCGGCATGAAGGTAGACCCATACCACGACAAGGTGAAGGTGGCAGGCAAAACCTGCCGCAGCGCCGAGCGCAAGGTTTACGTCATGCTCAACAAGCCCCGTGGATATGTCACCACCATGAGCGACGAAAAGGGCAGAAAATGTATTCCCGAGCTGATGGAAGATCTTTCGGTCAGAGTCTACCCCTGCGGAAGACTGGACATGGACTCCGAAGGACTTTTGCTTTTGACCAACGACGGCACTGTTGCCGACAAACTGATGCATCCCAAAAATCATCTTGAAAAGATATATCACGTCAAGGTTCGCGGCGAGATCCCACAGGAGGTCATCAACCGCCTGTCCGAACCCATGGAGATCGACGGATATCAGATAAAACCCGTCACCGTTGCCCTTATCTCGCGCAAGGACGGCGCAACAGTTTTGCGCTTCACCCTTTCGGAGGGCAGAAATCGCCAGATCAGAAAAATGTGCGAAAAGGTTGGGCTTGAGGTGGTGCGCCTGCGCAGGATCGCTGTGGGCGAGCTGAACATCGGCACTCTGCGCCCGGGACAGTGGCGTTTTCTCAACCATTCCGAAACCGAATATCTCAAAAACCTTTGAAAGAGGACTGAAAAATGCTTGAAATCTTACCCGTTGGTACAAAAGAAGAACAAAAAGAGCTGTGCGAGAAAGTCGGCATAGATCACAACCCCGACATGATGGCATACGCCGCGTATGACAACAAAAATTTTCGCGGAATTTCGCTTTTCAGAATCGTCGGCGCCGATTGCGTCATATACAAAATCAAGCTTGTCGACGGCATCGACGATTATCTTGCAAGCTACCTGCTTGCCAAAGCGCCCCTTAATTTTGCCGATATCTGCGGCATAAAGACGGCGATATATATGGACGATGACAAAAAGCTTGCGCTCGATCTCGAATTTCTCGAAAAGGACGGGATATACCGTCTTTCGCTCGACGGATATTTCACCACTCCCTGCTCGCGCCACGGCGACAAAAACTGATGGACGAAAACCTTGCCTTTGACAAAGAACGCTTTGTCGGCGCCTGCAATCTTGTGGCGCTGATCGAGGCGGAAAACGGATATACCCAGGGGCTTTCGCTGAAAAAAGGCTCGAAAAGAGTGACAAGCAGCGTCACCCGCGAGGGCGAATCGAACATCGGGGGCCTTGGCGAGGGGACACTTCACCTTGTTCTGAAAAATTACATTTCGGCAAACCGCGACGATCAGGAGATAAGGTGCGGAAAGAAATATATCGACGTTTTTCTTGACGGCAGGGCATACGAGGTGCAAACGCGAAGCTTTTCGTCGCTGAAATCAAAGCTCGATGCTTTTTTGCCCGAATTTCCCGTGACGATCGTTTTTCCTGCAATCCGCGAAAAGCGCATTGCCTGGATAGATCCCGAAACGGGCGAGCTTTCGGATTTTCACAAAAGCCCGAAAAAAGAAAGCGTTTATACCATATTTTCCGAGCTTATATATATAAAAGATTACCTCAAGGCAAAAAATCTTTCGTTCTGCGTTTTTGAAATGGCGGCAAACGAAACAAAGCTTTTGTCGGGAAGATCGTATGATCGAAAAAAATATGGGGCAGTGCGGTTGAACCGTGTGCCCACCGAGCTTTTTTCGGTGGAGCATTTTGAAAGTTCGTTTGATTTTTTGCGCCTGTTGCCCAAGAGCCGGGAGATCACCGTCAAAAGTCTTTCGGAACACGCGCATATCGACCGAAAGCTTTCGCAAAAAATGATATATTGCCTGTGCCACGCGGATATAATGTACCATGCGCGCACAGAAAAACACGAAAAAATATATTGCATCAAAAATGAAACAGAAAATATATAAAACAGAAAGGCAAAAATTATGAAAACTTCACTTGTAATTATGGCGGCAGGACTCGGCTCGAGATACAGCGGAGGAATAAAACAGCTTGCAAAAATCGGCCCGAGTGATGAAATTCTGATGGATTATTCCATCTATGATGCCAGACGTTCGGGCTTTGACAAAGTTGTTTTTGTCATTCGCCATGCCATCGAGGACGATTTCCGCGAAATAATCGGAAACAGAATAGAAAAAGTGTGCGACGTGGATTACGTGTTCCAGGAGCTGGATGCACTGCCGGCAGGTTTTGAAAAACCGGCAGACAGAACAAAACCCTGGGGAACAGGCCATGCCATACTTTGCTGTAAGGATGCTGTAAAAGAGCCTTTTGCCGTCATCAATGCCGACGATTTTTATGGCAGACAGGGCTTTGCCCAGCTCCACGAGCATCTTACAAAGCCTGCTTGTTGTGCCGACGTGGAGGATATTTGCCTTGCAGGTTATATTCTGAAAAATACACTTAGCGAAAACGGCGGCGTCTCACGCGGAGTTTGCAGCGTGGATGCAAACGGCTATCTTGTGGACGTAACAGAAACCCACAAGCTCCGCATGGAAAACGGCGTGATGATGTCCGAAAACGGCTCGGGCATTTCTCCCGATGCATACGTTTCGATGAATATGTGGGGTCTGCGCCCCAGCTTTTTTGAAAAGCTCGAATCGGGATTTGTCGATTTTCTTTCGGGTCTTTCTGACGGCGATGTCAAGAGCGAATATCTGCTTCCCGGCAAGATCGACGAGCTGATAAAGCAAGGCCGCGCCCGTGCAAAGCTGTTGCCCACCGCAGAAAAATGGTTTGGACTTACATACAGCGAGGATCTTCCTGCATCAAAGGCAGCAATCAATGCTCTGGTTGACGCAGGCGAATATCCGCGTGATATCATGGATGCGCTGAAAAAGCTTTGACGTAAGAAAAGAGAGATGCAAAATGAAACGGCATCTCTCTTTTTTGTCGCGCGTTAAATTCTGCGCCAAATAATAAAGTTTCGGTCCACCCTTTTCAAAGGGTGGCGGATTTGTTGGGGTGCAAATTCCAAATCAATGATAAAAAATTCCAATCGTAGGGGCGAACTGTGTTCGCCCGTTTTGCCACCCGTTAAATTCCAAAATCCCTCCACCGTCTTCGACGGTCCCCCTCCCTTTAGGCAAGGGAGGCGTTTGTTGGGGTGCGGATTTTAAAACATTGATAAAATTTCCAATCGTAGGGTGAGGTGTGTTCGCCCGTTTTGCCATCGGTAAACCCCCACACCAAACGGCAGGACGGGGCCCCTGCCCTACGATGAAAAAAGGCCCCCTTGCCTAAAGGGGGCTGGGTATGTTATAATACGAAGTGCAACACCCATAAAAATTAAGATAAAACAATAGAATAATAAATTTGTATTTTTGAGAGAAAGGCGTAGCCTTGAACGAAAAAATACAAATTTGGGCAAAAG
>SVTM01000037.1 GCA_015063785.1 Oscillospiraceae bacterium | reverse complement strand
TTTATGGGTAGTAAGTAACAATTGCATGGCTGGCAGGCCAATTATAAACGCACTTGTGCGTCGCCAGTATCAGTTAGGGCTTTGCCCGAAAATGAAATACCACCCGCTATGCGGGTGGATATTTATTTTATTCTTGACATTTACCGCGTTTGGTATATAATAAAATCAATACCGAAAGGCAGGTGCAGAATGTGGAATTTTTCACTTCATCCGATATAAAAAGACCTGTAAGGCTTTCTGAAAAAACAAGAGAATTTGCCTATGAATCAATAAATTTCAAATACGGACTCGACGCGTTAAACACCCCGTTTGTTCAGCTTCACGACACAGATGGAATGTCTGATATTGCCGTATACGATCTTGCCGTCCGCGAGATCGTGTCAAAAGCCCCCGTTCGCATTTGCGACGGCGAGCTTTTGTCGGGTGCCGCAACGCTGGGCGACAGTATACGCCACGTTGTTCCTGTAAGAAACGCTGAGGGTAAAAATCCTATTTTTGGTGTAAGTCATCTTACGGCGGATTTTTTCACGGTTCTTGAAAAGGGAATAAACGGCATAAGACGGGACGTTGAGGAGTCGCTTAAAAATCACACCGCCCCCCGCAAGGTCGAATTTTTGAAAAGCTGTCTTAATTGTATCGACTGCATGCAGCTTTGGCACGCAAGATACATTGATGCGCTTTCCGAAAAGGGCGGATACGACAGAAATATCGAAAATCTTAAAAGAGTTCCTTTCGAGCCTGCACGCAATTTTTACGAAGCGGTGCAGAGTGTGTGGTTTTGCTTTGCATATCTGCGCCTTCTCGGCAATTGGCCCGGGATAGGCAGAATCGACGTTATGCTCGGCAAATATCTGAAAAAAGACCTTGAAAACGGCACGATCACCATCGACGAAGCCCGTGAGATACTTGCCCATTTCTTTATAAAAGGATGCGAATGGATAACGGGAAAACCCACAAACAGCGGCGATGCCCAGCACTATCAGAACCTCGTTATTTCGGGTATTGACGAGAACGGCCTTGACGTCACCAACGAGGTCACATATCTCGTTCTTGATATAATCGAAGAAACAGGTATCAGCGATTTTCCCACCACCGTGAGGGTGAACAAAAATACCGACAAAGCTCTTGTCGATCGAGTTTCGCAGGTGATCCGATTTGGCGGCGGAACGGTTGCGGTTTATAACGAAGACCTTGTTCTCAGATCGCTTGTGAAAATGGGTTACGAAGAAAAAGAAGCAAGAAAATTTGCCAACGACGGCTGCTGGGAGGTTCAGATCCCGGGAAAAACCTTTTTCACCTACGTTCCCTTCGACGGTCTTGCGGTACTGCAGAAAAAAACTCTTAAAAACTACGATGGTACGGCGGATTTTGATTCTTTTGAAGCTCTTGAGCAAGCCTACATGTGTGATCTTGCAGATCAGGTAGGGCTTGTGTTTGAAAGCAATGTGCTTTCTGTGTTTGAAGAGGACAGAAAGACCTTCAAAAAAACAAGACCTTGCACGGCAGTCTCTCTTTTCGAGGGCGGATGTGTTGAAAAAGCTCTTTCATATTTCGAGGGCGGTCCCGTGTACAATGTTATTTCGCCGCATATCGGCGGACTTCCCGACGTTGTAAACAGCCTTTACGCCATTAAAAAGGCGGTGTTTGACGAAAAACTTGTGAGCTTTTCGGAGTTTATGAAAATACTTGCAGATAACTGGAACGGCAACGAAGAATTGAGACGCCACGTTATCAATTCCTATGCCTACTACGGCAACGACAGCGACGAGGTTGATGAGATTGCCGTTAATATCCTTGGTTCAATGGCGGATGCCTGCGAAGAATATGACCGAAAAACCCCCATCAGAATTGTCGGCGGCGTTTCCACCTTTGGACGTCAGATCGAATGGGCACCCGCAAGATACGCCACACCTTTCGGAAGAAAAGCAGGCGAGGTGCTTTCTGGCAACTGTTCGCCCACTCCCGGCACAGACAAAAACGGAGCTGCGGCTATTATCAAATCCTACTGCAAGGCAGACCTTGTCCGCCAGCACACGGGAGCGGCGCTCGACATCGGCTTTATCCCGTCAAGCATCGGATCAGACAACGCAGTTTCCGCCCTTTCGGGACTTATCATGGGCTTTGTTAAGCTTGGCGGATTTTTCATGCAGATAGATACGGTTGACAAAAACACCCTCATCGACGCACAGAAAAACCCTGAAAATTATCAAAACCTTTCTGTCCGTGTTTCGGGCTGGAACGCACGATTTGTCACCATGAGCAAGCAGTGGCAAGATATGATAATCGAAAGAACGAAATAACATACGATGAAAAAAGAAGGCTTTCAAGCCTTCTTTTTTGTCATATCTTTAAGCGCACCCAGTGCCTGTGAAAGTCCGCCCACCTCGTCGATAAGCCCGATGTTTACGGCTTTTTCGCCGTCGATTATGCTGCCAACGTCTGCCACAAGCTCGTCTGTTTCAAGCATCAGTTTTCTAAAGACGTTTTCTTCCACAGAGGAGTTTCTGATGATAAAATCCACAATCCTGTTCTGCATTTTGGTGAAATGCGTAAAGGCCTGCTCAACACCGATGACAAGTCCGTTCATCCGCACGGGGTGTATTGTCATGGTGGCGGACGGGGCAATAAAAGAACGCTTTGCCGCAACGGCAAGAGGCACTCCGATCGAATGGCTTCCACCGAGGATGAGCGAAACAGTTGGTTTTGTCATTCCGGATATCATCTCGGCAATGGCAAGCCCTGCTTCCACGTCTCCGCCTACTGTGTTAAGAAGCACCAAAAGGCCGTCTGTGTCCTCCGATTCTTCTATCTGCACAAGCTGTGGGAGGATGTGCTCGTACTTTGTGCTTTTGGTCTGTGCTGAAAGGGCATAATGCCCTTCGATCTGCCCGGCAATAACTATGGTTTGCACGGTAACGTTGCCTTTTTTCGTTTTTATTGCTCCGGATTGATTGATGTTTTCGATCGAAAGCTTTTGGTTTTCGAGCATCTGTGTTTCGTTGTCATTGGGTGTAAATTCGGGAGGAATGTCTCCCTCGGGAATAATTTCGGGTGTGTTTTCGTTTGTTTTCATAATAAAAAAATCCCATCTGTAATATTCGTCATTTATTCTTGACAAAAAGATGAAAAATATACAGATGGGATAGTTGTTTCAATAGATTTTAGTTTGCAAAGAATGCCTTGAATGCGAGGAATGCTGAATAAAGGTCAGCTTTCGAGATAACTTCGTAAGGGGCGTGCATCGAAAGCACAGGCACACCGACGTCGACGGTATCGATGTTTCTTTTTGCAAGATACATGGCAACAGTTCCGCCACCGCCCTGGTCGACTTTTCCAAGCTCACCCGTCTGCCAGATAACGCCTGCATCATCAAGCATTTTTCTTACGGTTGCAAGAAATTCCGCCGAAGCGTCGTTGGTGCTCGATTTTCCTCTTGCACCTGTAAACTTGGTAACGCAAACGCCGCAATTGAGGAACGCAGAGTTCTTTGCTTCGTAAACTTCTGCATAGTTGGGGTCGTAGCAGGCGTTTACGTCCGCCGAAAGGCACTTGGAGTTTGCAAAGGCAATCCTGGAATTTGCGCCCATGTTGTCGCAGATCTCGCATATCATATCGTCAAAAGCGCGAGTTTTCATGCCCGTGGTGCCTTCGCTTCCTGTTTCTTCCTTGTCGGCAAGAATGGTGATAAGAGTGTTCTTTGGGGTTTTCTTTCCTGCCTCTATTGCCGCCATAAGAATGGGGTACGAGCAGCATTTGTCGTCATGGCCGTATGCGCTGATCATGCTGCGGTCAAAACCAAGGTCACGCGCTTTTTCTGCAGGGACAAGGCTGAGCTCTGCCGAAAGAAAATCTTCTTCCACAATGCCGTATTCCTTGTTGAGAATGGCAAGCACATTGAGCTTTATTGCATCCTTCTGCTTTTCGCCGCCGTAGGGCTTTGATCCGATGAGAATATTAAGGTTTTCGCCCGAGAAGAGTTTGCTTGCAGTCTTTGCCATCTGATCTGCGCCGAGGTGGGGCAGAAGATCGGTGATGCAGAAAACAGGATCGCTTTCTTTTTCGCCGATGCAGATATCGACACTTGTGCCGTCCTTAAGAACTACAACGCCGTGAAGCGCAAGGGGGATGGTGGTCCACTGATATTTCTTGATACCGCCGTAATAATGGGTTTTGAAGAACGCCATGCCTGCATCTTCATAAACAGGGCACTGCTTAAGGTCAATTCTGGGGCTGTCGATGTGTGCTGCCGCAATGTTTATGCCGTTTTCAATGTTTTCGCTGCCGATGACCGCAAGATAAATGCTCTTTTTGCGGTTGTCAAAGTAGATCTTGTCGCCAGCAGAATACTTCTTGCCGTATTTGAATTCTTCAAATCCGTTTTTCTTTGCGATCTCAATTGCATAGGTGCACGCTTCGCGTTCGGTTTTTGCAAGATCGAGGAATTTTTTGTAGTCTTTGGAAAAAGCTTCGATATCTTTTTCTTCTTTTGTGTTGATATCCTGCAGAGCGTTCTTTCTTTCGTAAAAGAGCTTTTCTTTCATCAGCTCGAATTCTGTTTTTTCTTTCTTTGCCATTTTGTTTCGTCCTTTCTTATATTGTGTTGTTGTTTTATTCTTGAATAATAGATTCCTTTATCGTTTCGGATTCGGAATAATAAAGTCTTTCGTAGGTCTGTGCCGTTTTTCCGACTTTTTTAACGTAGTCGGAGGTTTCTGGGTAGGGGATGCTTTTCAGCCGTCCGTGGTTGTTGTATTCGTCCTGCGACAGCCATTCGTTCACTTTTCCGCGGCCTGCATTGTATGCGGCGTATACAGTGTCCCACACCTGAAATTCACTGTAAAGCAGGCTTAGGTAGTATGTGCCGTAGCGAATGTTGGTTTCGGGATCATAAAGCAGACTTGGGTTTGCTTCGTCTCCGGTTTTTGTGCATAACCAATCAAATGTGGCAGGGGTTATCTGCATAAGACCTATGGCGCCCTTGTGTGATTTTGCATCGGGGCGGAATGAGCTTTCGGTTTTGATCACCGAATAGATAATGGGCTCGGGCACGTTGTACTGTGCCGAATATTTCGTCACGAATTCGCTGTATTTTACGGGATGAAAACTCTTTGTGATGAGATCTCCGATGTATCCCGCAAAGGTGGCAATAAGCGCCGCCAAAACGAGTATTATCGGGATCGCAATGGATTTTCTCATTTGTGCTCCTCGTTTGTAAGATGATCGTAAACAAAAGTCTTTGCTTTTTCAAAAAGCTCCGCCTCGTCACCGTTGTTGTAAATAATATGATCGCAATGGGAAATAAAGAACTCGTCGTCTTTTTGCGACGCCATTCTTTTCTTTGCGTACTCTTCGCTTATGCTGTCTCGTGAGAGAATGCGCCGAAATCGTGTGTTTTCATCTGCAAGAATGGCAACCGTCAGATCGCAGATGCTGTCGATACCGCTTTCAAAAAGCTGTGGAGCGTCGATCACTGCGGCAAAAGCTCCGTTGTCCTTTTGCTCTTCAAGCCATTCGTCGACCTCAAGTGCAATATATCTGTGTGTGATGCTGTTGAGGGCAGACAGTTTTTCCTTGTCAGAAAATGCAATGGTTCCAAGCTTCTTTCGGTCAAGAGTACCGTCGGGAAGAAGAATGTCTTTTCCAAAGCGATCAACAAGCTCCAAAAGGCATGGTTTTCCTTTTTCAACAACCTGTCTTGCCGTTACATCGGTGTCAAGACAGGGGATTCCCAGCAATGACAGAGCTTTGGAAAAGGCTCCCTTGCCTGCCCCTGATTGACCTGTAAGTCCGATTGTTTTCATTTTTCCTCCGTAAGATCGATAACGTGATAAGCCGAAGCCTTGAGAAGTCGGTTGAAAACGGCAAGGTTTATGCCGCTTTTGTCTCCCGTGATGTGAACGTACACCTTTTCAAGCCCTTCTATTGCATCGGTGGCGCGAAGGTGGGCAAAAACGCGGTGGGCGTGCTCGGAAGGATTATCAATAGAGCCGAGATCAAAAAAGTTCTTTTTGCAAAGCAGATCTTTGTCCTCTGAAAAACCTATTATCGCACAGTTCTCGTTTTTTTGCTTGTGCGAAAGAAATGAAACAACATCGTCTTCAGCACCATGCACCAGAAAAACAGACGCCTTGGGCGCGTAATGCTTGTATTTCATTCCGGGGGCAGATGCCGTATCACCGGGCTTCATTTCCGAAAGCACTGCGTTCGACACCGCCACTTCTCCCAACTTTTCACACAAATCTTCATAGGATATTCCTCCCGGACGCAAAAGGGTGGGGGGAGTGGTAACAAGAGATACGATGGTGGATTCGAGTCCCACGTCAGATCTTCCGGCAGAGATTATAACGTCGACCTTGCCAAAAAGATCTTCGATAACGTGCCTTGCATCGGTGGGGCTGGGTTTACCTGAAATGTTTGCCGAAGGCGCCGCCACCGGAACACCGCATAGTTTCAGAAAAGCGTTGGCAACAGGGTGCACGGGAACTCTTACCCCCACGCTTTTAAGCTTTGCTGTCACAACATCGGGAACGTTCTCTCTTTTTTCAAGCACCGCCGTGATGGGGCCGGGGAAAAAGCAGGATATCGCATCAAGATGCACATTTTCCTTTGCTTTGCAGTATTTGTCTGCATTTTCAAGACAGTCGAGATGGATGATAAGAGGGTTGTCCTGCGGTCTGCCCTTTGCTTTGAAGATGTCGCCGACAGCTGCCTCATCAAGGGCGTTTGCACCAAGTCCGTACACCGTTTCAGTGGGGAAACAAACGGTTCCTCCGCGGCGTATCACGTCGGCGGCAAACGACAGCTTTTTTATATCCTCGTCGCTTTTTCCATCACAGGTTATTTCGAGAATTTCTGTTTTTTCAAGTATCATTATATGCAAAATCTCTTTTCACAATCAAAATTCGGCGTTTTTGAGCCTTTCGGTGCGCTCTGCGGTTCGCAAAGCGTCGATAACTTCGCCGATTTTGCCGTCCATGACGGCATCAAGCGAGTATATGGTAAGTCCGATCCTGTGATCGGTAAGTCTTCCTTGTGGAAAATTGTAGGTGCGGATACGTTCGCTTCTGTCGCCGCTTCCCACCTGACTTTTTCTTTCACTGGCAATGGCTTTTTCCTGCTTTTCACGTTCCATCGAAAGAAGCTTTGAACGAAGCATCTTCATTGCCTTGTCGCGGTTTTTAAACTGGCTCCGCTCGTCCTGACATTCAACCACGATGCCTGACGGAACGTGGGTTATTCTGATGGCAGAGTCGGTTTTGTTTACGTGCTGACCGCCTGCGCCGCCGCTTCGGTAGGTGTCGATCTCAAGATCAGCGGGGTTTATTTGTACATCCACCTCTTCTGCTTCGGGAAGAACGGCAACAGTGACTGCCGAGGTGTGTATGCGTCCCTGCGTTTCGGTTTCTGGCACTCGCTGAACGCGATGTACTCCGCTTTCAAACTTGAAATGCGAATACGCTCCGTCTCCCTCGACCATAAAGCTTATTTCCTTGTACCCGCCAAGCCCTGTTTCGTTGGCACCCAAAAGTTCGCATTTGAATCGGCAACTTTCTGCGTACATGCTGTACATTCTGTAAAGACTGCCTGCAAAAAGGGCAGCCTCATCGCCTCCTGTTCCTGCACGGATTTCGACGATAACGTTTTTGTCGTCGTCCTCATCTTTTGGAAGAAGAAGTATTCTCAGTTCTTCCTCGAGGCTCACGAGCTTTTCTTTGTTTTCTTTTATTTCGTTTTCGCACATCTCGCAAAGCTCTTTGTCTGTTTCTTCTTCAAGCAAAAGCTTTGCCGAATCGATGTCGCTTTCGCATTTGCGATATTCACGGTATTTTTCAATAATGGGCGAGAGAAGCTTGTGTTCCTTCATAAGCTTTGTAAAACGTTCCGTGTCGGAAATTATCTCTACACGGGTCAGGTCTTCGCTTATGGCTTCAAACTTGCTTTCTGCCTCTTTCAGGTTTTCAAACATTTGATTTGTTCTCCGATCGGAATTATTGTTGCTGCTCTGACGGGATAATCGTTTTTATGTTTTTTTCAAGCTTTATTCTATCTATCGTCACGTCGTGGCCGCATTCACAGCAAACCATGCGTACATCGCTTCCAACGCGCAATGCTTTGAATCTGAAAGCATCCTTTTTGCAGGCGTGGTTCTTTTTCATAACGAGTATGTCGTTTTCCTTGAATGATTTGATCTGCATCCGATATCCCTCCCAGTTTATATTATATTAATATATTATATCACACACGCACGTTTATGTAAATAGCTTTTTTTGAACAAAACAATTATTTTTTTATTAAAAATTTCCACAGTTATTGACAAAGCGCAAGTCATCTGATATAATTTGAAATTGATAATCAATTTCAAATTCAACAAAAAGGAAAAACATGGATATTCAGACAAATTATAAAACCAAACAAAAGAGCCTGATACTTGACTGTGTAAAAGAAACCGACGGACGTCATTTTACAGCTGACGACATTGCCGTTATGCTTGACAAAAAAGGCAAGCACGTGGGCAAGGCCACCGTGTACCGCGGTCTTGCAGGTCTTGTGTCCGAGGGTATCGTAAAGAAATACACCCTTGATGAAAAAAGCGGCGCCTGTTATCAGTACAACGGCGCCGTGTGCGAGCACTTTCATCTCAAATGCACATCCTGTGGCAAGCTGATACACGCCGACTGCGATTTTCTTGACAAGCTTTCTGCCCACGTTTCGGGTGAGCATGGTTTTGTCATAGACGGCAGCCGTACCGTGTTTTACGGAAAATGCTCGGAATGCTTCCGTGCCGAAAAGCGTTGTCATTCCGAAAATCACGGTATCAAAGCTTGCACGGCGGAGGAAAGAAAATGAAAAGAATAGTTTGCCTTATATTTGCTTTCGTCATTGCTTTTTCGCTTTTTTCCTGCTCATTTACTGATGATAGCGTTAGAAATGACAAAATAAAGATAGTTGCCACCCTTTTTCCGCAGTATGATTTTGCCCGCACCGTTGCAGGAGATAGGGCACAGGTGGAACTTCTTCTTCCTCTCGGAACAGATAGCCACTCGTTCGATCCGTCTATGAAGGATGCAGCAAAGCTTTCGGACGCAGATATTTTTATATATACGGGCGAGGTTATGGAAAATTGGGCACTTCCTTTTGCGGAAAACGCACCCGACAGTTGCATCATTCTTGACGTTTCGAAAAATATCGAGCCCATATGTCTTGACGATGAACATGATCTCGATAACGAAAGCGAAGCTCACAATCATTCTCACTCTGTAAACGTGGATCCCCACATTTGGACAAGCCCCGAAAACGCCGCGATCATTGTGAACGATATTCTTGAATCGCTTTGTTTTATTGACCCGGAAAACAGCGATTATTACATACAAAACGCGACGGAATATACCGAAAAGCTTTTGCAACTTGATGCGGACTTTGCGGAATGCGTAGAAAATGCAAGGCTTGACACCCTTTATTTCGGCGGCAAGTTTGCTTTCAGATATTTTGCGCAGCATTACGGCATAAAGTGTGTCACACTTTACGATTCGTGTTCAGAATCGTCAGAGCCCGATCCTGCAACCGTGACGTCTATGGTGAAGGCGATAAAAGATGATAAGGTAAAGGTGGTTCTTTATCCCGAGCTTTCGGACGACCGTTCTGCCGAGAGCATTGCAGAGGGAACGGGAGCGCACACGGCGCTTTTCCATTCCTGTCACAACCTTTCGAAAAACGAATTTGAAAGCGGAAAGACTTATCTTTCGATAATGTATGAAAACCTTGAAGTTCTTAGGGAGGCTTTGTCTTGAGCGTAATTTTAAAGGCCGATCATATTTGCGTGGCGTATGAAGGCAAAAAAGTTGTAGACCACGTAAGCTTTGAGGTCGAGCACGGCGATTATCTTTGTATAGTCGGCGAAAACGGCACGGGTAAGAGCTCGCTGGTAAAAGCTATGCTCGGGCTTGTCCCCACTTGTTGCGGCAAGGCGGTTTTTAATCTGAAAAATGGGAAAAAGCGAATTGGATATCTTCCCCAACAGACACTTTTGCAAAAAGATTTTCCTGCGTCTGTGGGAGAAACCGTTATATCCGGCTGCCTTTCGGGAATGAAATTTCCAAAGATCTACCGCAAGGCAGAAAAAGAGCTTGCCGAAACCTATATGAAATATCTTGACATCTACGATCTCAGACACAAGGCAACACGCGATCTTTCGGGCGGTCAGCGCCAGAGAGTGCTGCTGGCAAGGGCTTTGTGTGCCGCAGACGAGATACTTGTGCTTGACGAGCCTGTCAGCGGACTTGATACAAACGCGGCACGCGATCTTTATTCTTGCCTTGAAAAACTCAACCGCGAAAAAAACATCACCGTCATCATGATCTCGCACGATATGAACAGTGCCATGAAATACGCAGCAAAGATACTTCATCTTGATACCAAGCTTCTCTTTTTCGGAAAGAAAGAGGACTATCTCCTTTCGATCCATTCGAAAAAGCTGTTGTCGTAAGGAGGCGTAAAAATGGATTTTATCAAAGCAGTCCTTACCCAACCCATGATAACACGCGGCGCCGTCATCGGCATACTTGTGTCGCTGTGCGCGGCGCTTTTGGGGGTATGCCTTGTGCTTAAGAGATGCTCGATGATAGGCGACGGACTTTCCCACGTAGCCTTTGGTACGCTCAGCATCGCCTTTGCACTAAATGCTGCACCGCTTCTCATAACGATACCTGTTGTTATGCTAACGGCTTTTATTCTTTTGCGGCTTTCTGAAAGTAGCAGTATCAAGGGTGATTCTGCTATTGCGCTCATTTCAAGCACAGCCCTTGCCGTGGGCGTTTGTGCCGCAAGCATCGGTAATATCAGCATCGACGTCAACAGCTATATGTTCGGAAGCATATGGCTTGTGGGCAGGGAAGAGCTATATTATTGCATCCCCCTTGCCATCGTTGTCATTGCTGTTTTTGTTCTTTGCTATCACGATATCTTTCTTGTAACCTACGATGAAGATTTTGCCAAAGCATCGGGAACGAAAGTTGGCTTTTACAAAACCGTCATCGCCCTTCTCACAGCTCTTGTGGTTGTTATCGGAATGCGTATAATGGGAACCCTTTTGATATCAAGCCTCGTCATTTTTCCTGCTCTCACCTCAATGCGTGTTTTCAAGAGCTTTCGCGGAGTCATTCTTTGCTCGGTTGCGGTGTCAGCCGTTTGCTTTGTTTTGGGCCTTGCTCTTTCGTATTATTCCGAAATGCCCACGGGAGCAAGCATAGTTGTGGTAAATGCGGTGGTGTTTGCGCTATTTTCGGCAATAGGAAAGTTTTGCGGCAAAAAGTAAACGCAAAGAACGATTTTGCGCTTGACAAAACAACTTTGTTTCTATATAATAGTCATGTTTGTTTGCAAACTATTTGAAAGGACGTCTTATGTCAAACGAAAACAAGAATTTACTCGATTTAAACCCAATATTCAAAGGGGAAACAAAGAATATTGATTTTTCCTTCAGCTTCATCCCGGAAAATCTCGATAGTGACATAGTTTTCTCGTCACCCGTAAATGTTACGGGCAGAGTTTTCGAAAAAGCATCGGGCTCCACCCGCTCCGAAAGCCTTGTTATGGCAGAGATTTCTCTTTCGGGTGAGTACAAAACGAGCTGTGCAAGATGTCTTGACGAGCTTTGTGTTCCCGTCGAATTTTCTGACGAGTATTCGGTTGCCACCGAGCTTCAGAACGAGCAAGGGGAGGGCATGCTCCTTGCCCCGGCCGGCATTCTTGATATCGGCGAATGTGCCGACAGCCTGTTTTTTATGGAGATTCCGTCAAAGCACCTGTGCTCTGATGACTGCAAAGGCCTTTGTCAGGGGTGTGGAAAGAACTTAAATGTCGAAAAATGCACCTGTTCCGGAAAAAATATTGATCCAAGGCTTGCAGTTTTGAAAAAATTACTTGACAAACAGGAAAAATGATAGTATAATAATGACATATGTGAGTTTACGGTGCAAAAAATGCTCATGAGCGCCGCTCTCAGATTACATTGTTTTACATTATGTATTATATAAGGAGGTCGTAAAGATGGCAGTACCGAAGAGAAAAGTATCCAAAGCAAGAAGAGATAAGAGACGTAGCAACGTTTGGAAGCTCGATATTCCCGGCTTCACAAAGTGCCCTAAGTGCGGCGAATATAACCTTTCGCACAGAGTCTGCAGAAACTGCAAGACTTATGCAGGCAAGGATTATTCGGCAGCTCAGGCTGAAGAAGCTAAGGCATAACTTGCGTTTTGCCGTTTGCCAACGATACAGCAGAATGAAAAATGGGAAGGAAAGATTGATCGCTCCTTCTCTTTTTTGTTATTATCCCATCGGAAGGAACAAATGTAATGGTAACCGTAAAAGAAGTTGAAAAGGGCTCCTATGCGCACAAGGCGGGTGTTTTGGGCGGCGACGTGCTGGTCAGCGTAAATTCCAACGAGATCAACGACGTACTTGACTACCGCTATTACACCACCGAAAAAAAGCTTACTCTGTCTCTTCTGAGAGAAGAAAAGCCTTTTGATGTAAAGATTGTCAAAAAGGACGAATACGACGAGCTCGGACTGGAATTCGAAACATATCTCATGGACAAACAGCATTCCTGCAGGAACGGCTGTATTTTCTGCTTTATAGACCAAAATCCCAAGGGAATGCGCGAAACCATATATTTCAAGGACGACGATTCCAGAATGTCCTTTTTCTTCGGAAACTACGTTACCCTTACAAACCTTTCCGAATGTGAGGTTGACCGTATCATAAAAATGCGCATCTCTCCCGTCAATATTTCTGTACATACCACAAACCCCGAGCTTCGCGTGAAAATGATGAAAAACAAAAACGCCGGCGAGGTTTTGCGCTATCTCAAAAAATTCCGAGACGGCGAGATAATGATGAATTGCCAGATCGTTCTGTGCAAGGGTATTAACGACGGAAAAGAACTCGAAAGATCACTGACAGAGCTTTCGGCGTATTATCCTTACGTCGGCAGTGTTGCCGTTGTTCCAGCAGGCCTTACAGCGCACAGACGTGGACTTTTTCCGCTTGATCTTTTCGACGAAAATGACAGCAAAAAGGTCATTGATCTCATCGACCGCATCAGAAAAGAAAACAACGAAAAGTACGGCGTAAGCCTTTGTTATGCCTCCGACGAGTGGTATCTGAAGGCAGGTCTTCAAATTCCTTGCGAAGAGTACTACGAGGATTACCCACAGATCGAAAACGGCGTGGGAATGATCCGCTCGATGGAAAACGAGATCGATTTTGAAATAGAAAATCTGCTTCTCGATGATGTGCGCGTTGACGATCGCAAAATTTCGGTTGTGACGGGCGAAGCGGCGTATGATTTTATTAAAAAATCTGTTGAAAAAATCACATATAAATGGTATAATATAAGCTGTAATGTTTATAAGGCGAAGAATTTGTTTTTCGGTGGCGGTGTCACCGTGGCAGGGCTTCTCACGGGAAGCGATCTGATTACGGCGCTTTCGGGTAAAGAGCTCGGTGATGTGCTGTATATCCCGGCTGTAATGCTTCGGCATGAGGGCGACAAATTTCTTGATGATATGACACTTGACGAGCTTTCGCAAAAGCTCGGAGTTTCTGTTTGTCCCGTCATCTCCGACGGAGCCGAATTTGTTGCAAGCATTCTCGGCTTGTAACCAAAATACTGCAAAAGGCAGGTGTAAAAAATGTCAAAACCTATCGTTGCCATTGTCGGCAGGCCAAACGTCGGCAAGAGCACCTTTTTCAATAAAATATGCGGAAAGCGCATTTCCATCGTAGAAAACACCCCCGGTGTAACACGTGACAGAATATATTTCGAAACCGAGTGGGCAGGCAGAACTCTCATGATGGTCGATACGGGCGGAATTGAGCCCGACACCACCGATGATATCATGGCGCACATCAAGACCCAGGCGAATATTGCAATTGAAAGCGCCGACGTTATCATATATATGTGTGATTTCCACGCAGGAGTCACTGCCGACGATCAGGAGATTGCAAGAATGCTCAGAAAGAGCAAAAAGCCCATTGTCCTTACTGTCAACAAGATGGACAGCATCGGTGCCACGCCTCCTGAGTTTTACGAGTTTTATGAGCTTGGTCTCGGCGATCCGATTGCTCTTTCGTCTGTACACGGTACAGGAAGCGGCGATGTTCTCGAAAAGGTCTGCGAATATATCGACGATGACGCTTTTGAGGAAGAAGAGGACGACAGCATCAAGGTTGCCGTTATCGGCAGACCGAATGCAGGAAAAAGCTCGCTTGTAAACCGAATCTTGGGCGAGGAGCGAATGATCGTTTCAAACGTGGCAGGAACCACCCGCGACGCCATCGACTCCAAAATCGAAAACGAACACGGAAAGTATACATTCATCGACACCGCAGGCATCAGAAAAAGCGGAAAGATCGACAACAACATCGAGCGTTACAGCGTTTTCAGAGCCCAGCTCGCCATCGAGCGTGCCGACGTCTGTGTTATCATGGTCGATGCCACAGAGGGTGTCACAGCCCAGGATGAGCGCGTTGCAGGCCTTGCTCACGAAAACGGCAAGCCGTCGGTCATCATTATAAACAAATGGGATCTCATTGAAAAAGACGGAAAGACCCTTGACAATATGAGAAAAGACGTCTATGCCGCCCTTTCATACATGACCTATGCTCCGGTTCTTTTCATTTCGGCAAAAACAGGACAGAGAGTAGACAGAATTTTCGAGTTGGTAAATTACGTCCACGATCAGTCGCTTATGAGAATTTCCACCGGTCTTCTCAACGACGTTCTCAACGATGCCATAACAAGAGTTCCGCCTCCCACAGACAAGGGAAAACGCCTCAAGATCTATTACATGACCCAGACAGGCGTCAAGGCTCCCACCTTCGTTATTTTTGTAAACGAGGCAGAGCTTTTTCACTTCTCGTATCAGAGATACATCGAAAACAAGCTTCGTGAAGTATTTGGCTTCGAGGGAACTCCGATAAAGCTTGTCATTCGTCAAAAAGATGACGCAAATCCGTCAGACTGAAAGGAGCAGCGAGAAATATGAAAGCATTTCTTGATCTTTTGACAAACGGAATAGTCGGAAGCTTTTTCAACACCGAGCTTCCCATGCTTATACTCTGCTATATTATCACAGCCCTTGCGGCGTATTGCCTGGGAAGTCTTAACTTTGCAGTGATTATTTCAAAGCTCAAGCATCACGATGATATCAGAAAATACGGCAGCGGAAACGCAGGCATGACAAATATGCTCCGCACCTACGGAAAGGTAGATGCGGCGCTTACTTTCCTCGGCGACGCTTTGAAAACGGCTGTATCAATAATTATCGGCATGCTTCTTGTGGGCGCTGTGAGCGGTGGCAACTACGTTGCAGGTTTTTTTGCCATCCTCGGTCACGTTTATCCTTGTTACTATCGCTTTAAGGGTGGCAAGGGTGTTGTTGCATCGGCAATAACAATCCTCATGCTCGACTGGCAGATCTTTTTGATCCTGCTCGGCGTTTTTGTGATAATCGTTGCCATCTGGAGATATATTTCGCTCGGCTCTGTTATCTGCGCCATGCTTTATCCCATGCTCGTCTATGCAAAACAGCAGGTTGGTCTTGAAAACGCGGTGGAAGAAAGCATGCCCGTGTTTTACAGCGCCGTGCCCATCACCTTTGCTTTCATAATCGCTCTTTTTATCGTTATTCTTCACAAAACAAACATCGAAAGACTTATGACCGGAAAAGAATCAAAAATCGGTTCAAAATCCAAAAAACAGCAGAAGTTTTCTGTCAGCAAGGACGATCAGAAGTAATTTGTTCCCAAACGGAGATAGATATGCCGTCAAATAATAACAAGAACAAAAAAACGAATAGTAACAATTTGAGCAAAAAGGTTTCTTCCCCTTCCGAAAAGGCTTCCTCGCGTGTACCTGCGCAAGATATGCGACCTCATTTTTTCGACAAGAAAAGGATAGATTTTTCTTTCCCTGAGAAAAAGATTGATAAAATGACGCAGTTTGTCAACGAGAACGAATGCTCGGGAAAGGGCTTTGTTGACGCCCATTTTTATCCTACTTCTCACCGCAAGAGCGTTGTTGACGAAACCCAAAAGGCAGAAGATGTCGCGGAAGATGTAAAGATCGTTTTTGAAGGCGAAAAAGCTGAAAGCACTCATATAAGCGATCTTCTCGGCACCGTCGGCATGGCAAAAATCGTAGGCGAAGTAAAGCCAAACGAGCCATCCGACAAAATTTTTGTTAAACTTCCACCGGAATCGGATGAGAAGAAGCATGTTTCTGATGCTGTCGACAGTATCGGAATGAAAAGGCTCCTCGAAGAGGAATCTGCCGAAAAAGAAACTGAAAAAAAAGTCAAAGACATAGAATTTTTTGCTTTTCCCGATGAAAACGTAACGCATGACGAGCCAGCCATTGTTTCAAGGTCAAAATCCCGTCCTGTGGTTTTTGTTCCTGCCGACACAGATGCACGCAGGGAAAACGAAGCGATTCTTGCCGAGCTTTCTCCTTCCGACATCAAAAAAAGCGTAGAAAATGAGAAAAAAGGCTCACCCCTTTCATTTCTGCGTTATGCGGCAATGGCTTTGTGCCTTGTGGTTCTTGTGGTTTCGTCCTACAGGCTCGTTTCGGGTTTTGCCGAAAGACAGCGCGAAAAGGACAAAAACGATGAGCTACGCGATGCGTTCAATTCCGGAGAAATAGGTTATACCACGATCGGATATGCCCGCCAAGACATGAATTTTGTTCCCGACGACAGGCTTTATTCCGACGAGGGCGAGATATACAAGGCTCCCGAGCCGGAAGTGTACGATATGCACGAAAAGTACGTTCGTATGCTCCCCAATCTTCAGGCGCTGAAATACGTCAATTCCTCTGCCTTTGCATGGATAAAGGTTGGCGGCACAAGAGTTGATTATCCAGTTGTGCGCTCGCCACAAGGGGACAACGATTATTATCTCAGCCACGGACTTGACAGAACCTACAGCGTTTCGGGCGCGGTATTCACCGATTACAACAACAGCACAAGGCTTTCCAACAACCGAAACACCTGTGTTTACGGTCACAACATGAACGACGGAACCATGTTCCAGACCATCATGAATTTTAAGGAAAAGAATCAGTTCCTCAACAGCACCATCGAGCTTTATACTGTGGAGGGCATATATGTTTATACTCCCTTTGCCGTGTATGACGCCATCCCCACCGAATCATTTTTTAAAACAGAGTTTGCATCTGATGAAGAATTTGTCGCTTTTCTTGATGATATCAGATCAAAATCAATCTTCACCAACAAAGACGTGAAAACTGATAAAAACAGCAAGGTCGTCACTCTTATCACCTGTACCAACACCGTCACCGACAAGCGCTTTGTCGTCCACGGGGTGCTTGATGAGATAGCAAAATGATGAAAAAACATATAGACATTGTGGTAGGGGCGGCATGGTTGATACTTCTTGCTTTGCTCACCTTCAGGATGCCTGTCGCAAACCTTTTGAACGATCCTTCGCACGGCTTTTCTGCTATTGATCTCGTTTTATCGGCACTTTTTTGTCTCACAGGATTTGCCTCGTCTTTTTTTGCTTTTGTTTTTTCAAAAAAGCAGCTATTTTTGATATCGCTGATAAATATTCTGCTTTTCGTATTGGCGATGGTGTTGATTATTGTAAGCACCGCTTCAAAAAACGTCGGGCTTTTCAATTTTGCCTGCTATTTTGTCAACCTTTTCTGCTTAGTCTTTGGTATCAGTTCGAATATGATCGCGGTTATGTCCGCTTTTTTGCTGTTGCAGATAGTATCCGCCGTGGTATTCCTTGTTCTATTAAAGCTGAAAAAAGAAAGATGAGCCGTGCGGTAAAGCACAGCCCATCAAAGATAGGTTTATCAAAGAACACCAAGCGCTATGGAATAAGGTTTTTGAGCTTCATCAACCGTCTCCTTTACGGGAGCAGGCTTGTTTTGCAATCTCAGATTGTCGGCAATGAGTGCGATAAATTCGGAATTTGTCGGCTTTCCCCTCGAGTTCTGAACTGTGTATCCGAATATTGAGTTCAGAACGTCAAGGTCTCCGCGGTCCCATGCCACCTCAATGGCGTGGCGTATGGCACGCTCAACTCTTGATGAAGTTGTTGAATACTTCTTTGCCACAGAGGGGTAGAGTATCTTTGTAACCGAGTTTATAAGTTCGCTGTCAGCCACTGTCATGATAATGGCTGTGCGCAGATACTGATATCCCTTTATGTGAGCAGGAACACCGATCTGATGTATCACCTTTGTAACCTGAGTTTCAAGGTCTTCGTCCTTTTCATCTTTTTCCTTGATCTCACGTTCTTTGCCGTAGCCGTTGAAGATAGACAAAAGCTTTGCTTCGAGATATCCGAAATCGACCGGCTTCATCATGCAGTACATTGCTCCCACGTCTGTTGCTTCGCGTATCATTTCCATGTTGTTAAGCCCCGTCACGATGATGAACTTTGGTTTCTTTATGTTGGTAAACTTTGATACCTCGCGCATAACTCCGATGCCGTCAAGCTTTGACATCCAAAGTTCGCTTATAACAAGGTCGGGCTTCACTTGGCGAATGCATTCTATGGCTGCAAATCCGTCGCTTACTTCGCCGGCTATTTCAAATCGGCTCAACGAAAGGCTGTTTCTTACTTTTGCCCTGAAATCCCTGTCGCTGTCTGCCAATACTACCTTTATTCTGTTTTCCATCTCTATGTCCTTGCCTTTCACATATTGTTTTGTTCTTATGTGGATATTTTACCATAACTTACCAATAATTGCAAGCCTTTTTGACGAAAAAATATTATTTTTTTGATTTTCGTGCAAATTGATGTAAATTCGTATCACCTTTTGTTATAACTGCACAAACACCACTGGTAACAACAGTTTTACAAACGAAGAAAAATATCAACTTTAATATACAGTTAAACTATTTAACAGAAAGAGAGAAAAAATGTCCAAATACATAGAAAAAGTCGAAAAAAGCATATTTCCCCTTGTAAGACTTAGAAACGTCGTCATTTTTCCCGGACTTCCGACAAGCATCGAGCTTTCGGAAAAGGCGGATATCGATTCTGTAAACGCTGCCCTTGATGCCGACAGCATGATTTTTGCCGTTTCTTATAAATCCGAGGATCCTTCTGATACCGAGCTTTGCACCGTCGGTGTAACCGCCAAGGTAAAGCAGGCGATGAACCTTCCCGACGGCCACATGAGAATACTTATCGAAGGCAAAAACCGTGCGGAGCTTTGTGACGTTGAAAATGTGCAGGATTGCGACTTTGCCGATGTCTTTGTAAGATCAGTAAAGCTTACAGACAATGGCGGTCTTCGCGGCGAGCTTCTGACACGCGAGGCTACAAAGCAGTTTCAGGAGTTTCTCAAGTATCTTCCCAAGGTTTCAAACGAGATCGTAGCCGCTATTCAGTCGATAAAAGATCCGGGCTTCCTTGCCGATTTCATTGCCGCCAACGTTATCTATAAACTTGCTGCGCGCCAGGAGATCCTTTCTGAAATAAATCCGCTTCAGCGCCTGGAAAAGCTTCTTGTCATAATGGAAAACGAAAAAGCTTTGCTTGAAAGCGAGCTTGAGCTCCAGACCAAGGTGAAACAGCGCATCGACAGAAATCAGCGCGAATATTACCTTCGCGAACAGATGAAGGTTATCCAGAACGAGCTTGGCGACGGAGAATTTTCGGACATCGACGAGTATGACGAAAAGATATCCAAAGCGAATCTTCCCGAATCGGTAGAAGAAAAGCTCAGAAAAGAACTTTCAAAACTTGAAAAAATGCCTTACAGCTCTGCAGAAAGCACGGTCATCCGCAACTATCTCGATATTTGCCTTGAGATTCCGTGGTCGTCTTATTCAAAGGGCAGGGCGGATGTCGAGGCGGCAAAAAAGCTTCTTGACGCCGATCACGACGGACTTGAAAAGGTAAAAGACAGAATACTCGAGTTTATTGCAGTAAAACAGCTTGCCCCCGAGCTTGCAGGTCAGATTCTTTGCCTTGTCGGACCTCCCGGTGTTGGTAAATCGTCTGTTGTTTCTTCTGTGGCAAAGGCACTTGGCAGAAAATTTGTGCGAGTATCGCTTGGCGGCGTGCGCGACGAAGCAGATATCCGCGGCCACAGAAAGACCTACATAGCATCGATGCCCGGACGTATCGCCAACGCTCTCAAAACCGCAGGCACAATGAATCCCGTCATTCTTCTTGACGAGGTGGACAAGCTGACCAGCGATGCCCACGGTGATCCGTCGTCGGCACTTCTCGAGGTTCTTGACAACGACCAGAACAAAGCATTCCGCGATCATTTTCTCGAGATACCTCTCGATCTTTCGGAATGTGTGTTCATTGCAACGGCGAACACTCTTGACACTGTTTCCCGTCCTCTCATTGACCGCATGGAGATAATCTCCATTTCGTCATATACAAGAAGCGAAAAGATCGCTATTTTCAAAAATCATCTTCTTCCCAAAGAGCTCAAGCGCCACGGACTTACAAAACGCGCGCTTAAGATATCCAATGAAGCTATCTGCGAGATGATTGACCATTACACAAAAGAATCGGGAGTTCGTAATCTCTCGCGCGAGGCGGCATCCCTTTGCCGAAAGATCGCAAGAAAGATTGTGGAAACCGGCAAAAAGAGCTTTTCTGTAAATGCCGCAAATCTTTACGAATACCTTGGAAAACAAAAGTTCCGCGATCCGGAGAACAGGAACGAAGCTCTCGTTGGCGTTGTCAACGGCCTTGCATGGACAGAGGTCGGGGGAGAGCTTTTGCAGGCGGAGGCTGTGTCGGTCGAAGGCACGGGCAAGCTCGAGCTTACGGGCAAACTCGGCGACGTCATGAAAGAATCTGCCCAGGCGGCAGTTACCTACGTTCGCAAAAACTATGAAAAATACGGCATAGACAAAGATTTCTATAAACAATTCGATCTCCACATCCATTTCCCCGAGGGCGCTGTGCCCAAGGATGGCCCTTCTGCAGGCGTTACCTGCGCCACGGCGATTGTATCTGAGCTTTCGGGTATTGCTGTCAGGGGCGATGTGGCAATGACGGGTGAAATAACCCTTCACGGCAGAGTCCTTCCCATCGGCGGCCTGCGTGAAAAGTCTATGGCGGCATACAAAAACGGTTGCAAGACTGTCGTTATTCCCCACGACAATATCGTAGATCTTGAAGAGGTCGACAAGGAAGTAAAAGAACACCTTCTTTTCGTTCCTGTAAAGACTATTGATGAGGTCCTTGATATCGCTCTTTTGAAAAACATAAACTCCGATCTTCCCGAACAGGGAATATATATTCCCTCCGACGCCTCGGGAGTGCAGATATCAACTGTAACAGGCGGTGCACGATGAATCTTAACAAAGCAGACCTTTTCTTCACGGCCGGCAATGCTTCACAGCTTCCGGGTAAGCTTGATCTTCAAAAGCCTCAGATCGCCATGTGTGGCAGGTCCAACGTGGGAAAATCTTCTCTTATCAACAAGCTTTTAAACCGCAAATCGCTGGCGCGTGTCAGCGCAGAGCCGGGCAAGACGATCACCGTCAATGCCTATGACGTCGACGATACGATATATCTTGTCGACCTTCCCGGTTACGGCTATGCAAAGCGTTCTTTCGACGAGCGCGACAAATGGAAGCAGTTTATCGACAAATATTTTTCGCTTGATGCCAATATTCTCTTTCTCCTCCTTGTTGATCTCAAGGTGGGACTTACAAAGGATGACGATGTGATGCTCAGGTATCTCGTCGATGCCGAGCTTCCCTTTGCCATCATCACCACAAAGGCTGACAAGCTCAATAAGACCAACAGAGAAAAGAGCATACAGGGAATACTCTCGCACGACGGAATCCCCTCAGACGCCGCCATAATCCCTTTCTCGTCCAAAACAGGTGAGGGTGTAAAGGACGTTTGGGAGATAATTGAGGAATTTTGCGAATTTCTGAAAGAACAAGAAGATTAAAACGTAAAAAAAGGTTTACCGCAGGTAAACCTTTTTTGTTGTTCTGATCTGAAATTTTTAAAAATATTATTTCAAAAGAAACATCTTCGTCTCGCCAAGCTTCATATCAAGCTCAATACTGTCAACATTCTCTCCGTAACATTTTTCTTCATACACTTCATATGGCGAGCAGGCCTTTTTGAAGTGTATTTTTCTTTTGCCGCTAAAGGATGCGTGGATGGCAACAAAGTTTTCGTTGGCATAAAGCACGTCCTCGCTTGAAGTGAAAATATGACATCCCGAATATTTAGCCAAAGAGGCAATAAGGTCCGATCTCAAAACCTGCGTGCAGCAATAAGCACTTACAAATCCGTCCATTTCTTTTATTGCATATGCTGGATTGCCGTTTGCGCAATATCTGCCAAGAACCTCTATGCCGTCCTGCTCTTCAATAACAAATCCGGGGTTTGCAAATTCGGTATAAAGCTCGGTGTAGGTGGTCCATATGTTGCTGTGCACATTGCGGTCGATAAATCCGTAGAATTTATCGGGGCTGCCTAAGTTCACAGCTTCGTGCGATGAGGGGTCAACTTTAAAACGGGGAAGTATCGTCTTGTCAAGAAGTCTTGTTTTGAATCCCGTTGTTTTTTCGATGTTTTCAATATTCATAACTTTTTCGCCGTCGGGGTTGATAAATCCCGGAGCGTAGAGCCACAAAAGTGTGGCGTGGTTTTTACGTGCTTTGGCAAAAACCGCTTCTCTTTCCGTGTCAGTCAGACAATAGGTGTTCAGCATTACGTAAAGCTTGTAATCGGGCATGCTCGGATTTGCCATATCGTCGTGGAAATAGTAGTCCACGGGTGCGCCGATGCGATGAATGTCGGAGGTCCTGAAATAATCAAGCACCATTTTGTCGGTGTAGTCGGATACCATGTGAACGCTGTGGGTATCATAAATTATAGCGATCTCGTTTTTCTTCGTTCTGTCAAGAGTGTATGCAAGTTCGCCTATTTCCTGCTGACGCTTGAAAAGTGAAAGAATGTCGGGGTGGTTATATATGCCGCTGCCGTCAACGCTTCCGCCGATCTCGATCCACCATCCTTGCAGCTCGTCACATATATCGCGCGCAAAGTCTCGTTTTAGAGTGTTTATCGAATCGGTGGGGGAGTACAGTTGCATCTGTTCGCGCTGGATAGATGGTGTTGAAAGATGGGTTCTTGCATCGTCCTCGCAAATATAAAGCATGTTGCGGATACGCATAGAATCCTGCATTTCGCGTTGTGCCACAACTCCGCCGGGTTCGCGGTTGTTGTATGTTCCGGGACCCGATAAAAAGTCGATACAACCACAATCAAGCAGAGAAAGGGTTCCCGTGCAGTGCGAAGCCTCATAATAATCTGTACAGCCGAAATAGCCGTAAAAAGCTCCCACAAGAAAATCTTTTGTATGTTTCTTGCATACTTTTGCAAAGTGTATTATAGTATCTGCCGTTGCCTGGTTTAGGGCAGCAAAAAAGTCGGCACAGTACATATAATCTGCGGCGTTAAGAAAAACTCCAAGGTTTGTTTCGCCCCGTGCATCCGCATCGATCGTCTTGCCCACGGTGTATCCTACCGACTCCCAGTTCATAAGGGCATCAAGCACCTTTTCTTCCGCTTTGTTAATATATTCTCTGTCCGAAAGGTCGGGAATCTTGGGAGCATCAAAGGTGGCATCGGGCATTTTCCATGCTTTGCGCAGGTTTTCTTCGGTTCCGTATTTGTTTTTCAGATACTTGCTGTAAGATTTTCTGAAAGGTTCCGAAAAATCGGCGTAAATACCTTTTTCAAGGTTTTTCATTCTGTGTTCGCCGGGATAGTACCATTCGCCGGTGCCGCCACCGCACAAAAAAGCTCCGATCACGCGGTCTGCGTATTGACTTTCTTTTATGGCATCCAAAAGCTCTGCAAAACCATTTGCACCTTCTTCGCGCCATTTTTCGGAAGCAAAAGACACCATTCCGTCAATCTGATGGCCGTCCAGTATAACAGGTACGTGACTGCCGTCGCTGAAAAGCACTTGTTCTTCGGGATGACTGTTTGCCCATTCTTTTGAAGGATTGAGCCCCAGACGAAGGATGATATACGCATCGGGAACAACGTCAAGAATGTCTTTGATGTCAGATAGTGTTTTCGTTGTTCCGTCTGGGGTGTTTTCGTCGCCGGGAACGCCCCATTTTGTTGCGGCAGAAACGTAAAATATCCGAATTCCCGTGTCTCTTAGCTTTTTCATATATTCCAAGTCGCCGCCGCGTGCAGTAATAGTCATTGGGGGAAAGGCTTTTCCGTCAACAACGATGGCAGGCTCGCCATTGTATATTTCCACTTTTGCTTTTGACATATTTGTTCTCCTTAATATAAAGAGTTGATGATTACTTACAATTATAATACATTTAGATGTTTTGTCAATAGCACAAAACATTTCTGTTAAATAGAGCTGTGTTTTGCGATTTTCGGCTTTTTTTATTAAAAAAACAAATTTTTTTCAAAAAACTATTGACAAATGAAAATTATTTGGTATAATAATAACAGTAATCATTACTGATATTGAGGTGGTGAGAAATGCAAAACACAAAACACAGCCGACAGCGCGATCTTCTCATTGAAATATTGAGAAGCACAAAATGTCATCCCGATGCCGACTGGATCTATGCAAAAGCAAGGGAGGAAATCCCCAACATCAGCCTCGGCACGGTATATCGCAATCTTTCCAAGCTCTCCTCTGACGGAACGATCAGAAAGCTTGACGTTGGAACCGGAAGCGATCATTTTGACGGTGACACTTCGCCCCACTCGCATCTGATATGTTCGGAATGCGGCAAGATCATCGATATCTTCTCAGATTACACATCTATGCTGAAAAACGATGCTCAACAAAAAAGCGGAGCGTCTGTCAGCGAATGCTCGGTGCTTTTCAAAGGAAATTGTGCTGATTGTCAATAAGTAATTTCCCGCAATGGCGGTTAATAAAAAATAAAAATAAATATTTATTATCAAATGGAGGAAAATTTATGAAAAAGTTTGTATGTTCTGTATGCGGTTACGTTCACGAAGGTGATGCAGCTCCCGAAAAGTGCCCTGTATGTAAGGTTCCCGCAGAAAAGTTCAACATCATGGAAGAAGGCGCAGCTCTTGCTGCAGAGCACGAATACGGCGTGTATGCAAAGACCGTAAAGAACAACCCTGACATCTCCGAAGAAGATAAGAAGTACATATTCGAACAGCTTATGGCTAACTTCAACGGCGAATGTGCAGAAGTTGGTATGTACCTCTGCATGGCTCGCATCGCTCACCGCGAAGGCTACCCCGAAGTAGGACTCTACTGGGAAAAGGCAGCATATGAAGAAGCAGAGCACGCTGCAAAGTTTGCAGAGCTTCTCGGCGAAGATCTTGAACCCAACATGAAGGCTACAACAAAGGATAACCTCAAGTGGAGAGTTGACTGCGAGTATGGCGCAACAAAGGGTAAGTTTGACCTTGCAGCATGCGCAAAGAAGAACGGCCTTGACGCTATCCACGATACTGTGCACGAAATGGCACGTGACGAAGCTCGTCACGGAAAGGCTTTTGAAGGCTTACTCAAACGCTTCTTTTAATGCGTAATTTCAACAAATAAAAAAGCCCTTGA
>SVTM01000036.1 GCA_015063785.1 Oscillospiraceae bacterium | reverse complement strand
GACGGCGGTACTTGTGAGTATCACATTTACTGCGGCGGTAACGGCGGATCCTCTACCGTTTACGGAAATGCATTCCTCATCATCAATGGCGGTAATATCACCACAGGACATTCTGGTGGTGTAGGATTCCAAAAGATGACTGTTACAGGCAAGAAGATCGGTATTCTCAACAACGGAATGAAAGAAGATATCACAATGGTTGGACAAGACGTTCTTGTAACGTCCGAAGCAGGCGGTATCGTCACTGTTGACGAAACAACTCTTACCGCTGCCTCCCCCATTCTTGTATTCACACCCGATTCCGAAGAACTTACACCTTACGTAAACAACACTCCTCTTACAAATGCAGACGGCAAGTACACTTATACTGTAAGCGAAAACGCAACTCTTAATGTTACATGGGGTGCTCCGTCGGAGGAAGAAGAGGCAAAGACCATTGACATCATCGACGGCAAGCAGACAGTCTTCCTTTCCAACAAAGAAACTGTGACATACAACGGTGTTAAGTACATTCCATATACAAGCGTCGGCCAGGCCCTCAGTGTACTCTCCGAAACTGGCGAGGACGCTCAGGCTATCGTTGTCGGAAACTTCACCATGTCAGACGGTTCAACAAACCAAACATACACAATGCCCATCAAGTCGCTGACCATAAGAGGTGCTGATAATAACGCAATATTCAATCAGCCCAATGTTTGGCTTGAATTTTACACCGGTCCTGTCATCTTCGACAATCTCACATGGAACGGTATTGGCAACCAGGGACTTGATTATCAGGACGCCACATTCACCGAGACCTTCAAAACCAGCGGCAAGAGACAGTATTTCTTCGGATACGATTATAAGTCTCCCGTAGATTATGTAAAAGCAGTCGTCAAGAACGGCGACTACCTGGTAATTTCTTCTTTCTACAGTGCAACTACTGTTGGTACTCCTGAAAAGAACGGATATGTTTATCTCCAGCTTGACGGCGGCGACAGCCAATATTATGTCTATGCGGGAGGAAACACAGGCTCGGCTTCCACCGTTTACGGTAACGTATTCCTTGTCATAAACGGCGGTACGTACGAAAACGGAACAGGCGGAAATATCTGCTTCAACAAGCTCGGAACCGTAACAGGAAAGAAGATTGCTCTTGTCAACAACGGCATGTCTTCTGCAGTTGCTCCCGTTGGCGCTGATATTCTCGTAAAATCCGGTATAGGCGGAACTGTAACTGTTGACGAATCTACTCTCAGAGCAGAAAATCCCGTTCTCATCCTCACCCCCGACAAAGACAGTGGAAAGGTTCCTTTCGTTAACGGCAAGGCTGTTATTGAAACAAACGGACAGTACAGATACACACTTTCCGAAGATGGTGTATTTGACATCGGATGGGCAGAAATTCCCGAAGGCTTCTACTTTATGAACGGTCTTCCCACCATCTTTGTTTCGAACGAAGAAAAAGTTGTCGTCGACGGCGTGGAATATCTTGCATTCTCTTCTATGACAGAAGCAATGGCGGCAGTTGCTACCACAACCACAGAAACACAGATAGTTGTTTGCGGAAACTACACCCCCACAGAAACCACCGATCTTGCATTCACGGCACCCACAGGTCACCTTACCATAACAGGTCTTGATGAAAACGCAGTATACAACCACAAAAACTGGATCAAATTCTATGGCGGCGCAGTTACCATCAAAAACCTCAAGTGGAACAACGTTGAGGTAAAGGGCATTGCTTGTCCCGATATCACAATAGCAGACTCTGTAACCATGTCGGGCAAATCGTTATACATTTACGCCAACGACGCATCTGCACCTCTTGACAGAATCACAGTAAACGTTGCATCAGGTAAATACATCATCGTATCCTCCACATACAACACAGTTACCGTCGGTACCGAGCAAAAACCCGGCAGCATCTATATGACACTTGACGGCGGCAGATACGAATATTTTGTATTTGGCGGCGGCGAAAAAGGAAGCTCCACTGTTTACGGAAACGCGATAATCGAAATAAACGGCGGTACGTTTGACTACGGCCTCAACGATTACGTCAGATTCCAGAATATTGGAAACATCACAGGTAAAAAAATCGCAATACTCAACAACGGAATGATATCGAAGGTAGTACCCGGTGGTCACGATATTCTTGTAAAATCTGCCGTCGGCGGAAAGGTTTCGATTTCCGAAGCAACACGTGACAGCGAGACTCCCGTTCTTGTATTCACCCCCGACGAAGGTTCGTCCAATGTGCCTTTTGTAAACGGAAAGATCGTAGACCTTGTTGAAGGCGCATACACCTACACTCTTTCCGCAAACGGAGAATACAACGTAGAATGGAGATCTCTCGTTCCTCAAAGCTACATCATTGACGGCGTAAAGACAGTGTTCCTTTCCGACTCTGACGTTGTGGTTGACGGAAACAATTACTACGTTCCCTACTCCAACTTTACAGACGGTCTTGCCGCCCTTGGAAAAGAAGGCGGAAACGCAATTGTATTCGACAACTTCACACCCGTTGATTTCAAAGACGTTGCGGAAAGAGAAAAAGTAACTGTTAAAGGCTTCGACCGCTTTGCGGTTATCAAGCAGGTTCCCAACCTTCATTTCAACGGAGGTCCGATCGAATTTAAAGACCTTACCTTTGAAGTGGCAGAGGCATATACTTACATCGGTTGCTATGACATCACCATAGGCGAAAACGTACAGGTCGCATCAACAGGTGCAGGTCAGCTTTACGTAACAGGTGGTACAAAAGCAGAAAACGTCGACAAGGTTCGCGTAACTATCAATTCCGGTAAGATCGCTCAGGTTGGTGCCGGCGGCCTTCACAACGGATTTGTTATCGGCAGCCCCGAAAAGCGCACGTCTTCTATCGTGACCATCAACGGCGGCGATCTTTCAAACTCCTACGTTATGGCAGGTGGTGCATACAGAAATACCACAACATACGGTAACATTTACATCATCGTCAACGGAGGTAACTTCGGAAGCGAAAGAACTCTTCTTAACACCCAGCTAACAAAAGGATTTGAAGACAGCAAGATAATCGTTTTGTTCAACGGAACAGGTCCCGTAACATCTACTTCTGCAGCTGATATCGTTATCAATAACGAAAAGGGCGGAAACGTTACGCTCGATGAAAGCACTGCTGACACCGCAACCCCTGTATACGTTCTTGAACCCGAAGAAAATATGATTCCTTTTGTCAACGGCGAAAAGCTTGAAATGACAGGTGGAAAGTATCAGATCACTGTTGACGGCACAGAAACAGTCTACAACATAGTCTGGAACAAGCGCTTTGACGTGACCTTTGATCTTAACGGTGGCGAAGGAACAATTCCCGACAGTATCAGCGTCATCGCAGGTCAGACAATCGAACTTCCCTCTGACGAAGGATTTGCAAAGGCAGATAATGTGTTTGTCGGATGGAATACAGACAAGAACGCAACCTCCGGTATCAACGTTATCAACAGCTCCGAAAATAACGTACTTTATGCTATTTGGAAATCTGTTGTCCCTGCCCTTTCCGATAAACCCAATCTTGAAGCAAACGGAGTTGTTTCTGTTCTTGTAGAACACGAAAAACTCACCGAAGACGAGATCGACAATGCAGTACAGCTCGCTCTTAATGATCCCGTATTCCTCGGAACAGCAAACGCCGAATACGTCTTTAAGATCACAGCCTTTGACGAAAACGGCAACGTAGTTAACTTCGAAAACGGCATCAACTTCGTGATCCCCGAAGATATATGCACCATCACAGAAGAACTCGGAAAATTTGTCAACATCTACAACGTGTATGGCGGCAATGCAACACTTATCGAAGAAGTTGAAAAAACAGAAGAAGGCATTTCCTTCACCGCTTACAATTCAGGTATAATCGTGGTTGCCGCAAACACTCCCGACGTTGCAAACTACGTATATACCGTTGAAGAAGAAAACGGCAAGGTCTATGTAGACTTCTACTACAATGGTCATTCGGCACAGAGCGGGTTCTTCGGAGTGCACTACAAAGAAGACGAGCTTTCAAATGCAACTTTTGAGTATGCAGACCGATTAACTTCTGCAGGCGGAGATATTGAAGACGGCGGTTTCGGTATATCCCATAACGAGCGTGGCAGATTCTTTGATGCATTCGAACTTGCAACCGAAAACGGCGCGGCTTTGTCTATCGGTTCAACCGACACTTACACTCTTATCGGAACCCTTACACTTGATAAGCTTTCTGATGACTTTGTTATCGAGCCTATAGACAATCCCGAAGAACTCTTCTCTGAATACAAATACGGCGAAGGTCTTGTATACGTTCCTTATTGCGAATCGCAGTATACACACTTCCAGCCCGCGACAATCAGATATGCCGAAGGCGAAGCGTATATTGCAGATACATGGTATAGTACTCTAGAAGAGGCGGTTGCGAATTCTGCAGAAGGAGATATGATCGTTCTTTTCAAAGACACTGTTATAGAACAAGATATAGTTCTCAAGTCAGGCACCTCTCTCAAGCTTGAAGCAGAAATATCCGGAGCAAAGATAAAGATTTCTGAAACATCAAAGGTCTATTCATCCACCAGTGTACTGTCACATCTTACCGCAGACACTCTCGTTGCTCACAACTACAACGACGGTATGTACGAATACGTAGCATCCCCCTATTCCGCAGAATACCTCGTATTTGATGGTGTGCAGATCAGAACTCAAGAAAGCCAGGCTCTCAGATTTATTGCATCCGTAAACGATAATGCTGACACATGCGGTCTTGTAGACTATGGTTTCATCATTATTCCCGAAGATCTGTCTGATCTTGGAAATACAGATCATAATACTTCACTTATTGGAGAAGTATCTCTTGCACTTCGCGGTGATGATTTCAGATACTTCGAAAAAACAAAAAATAAGTTTAGCTTTACCGTAAGCCTTACAAATATTTCAGTAAAGCATTATGACAGAAACTTTATGGCAAGACCTTTCATTCGCTATGAAACAGACGGCGTTGTATACACCGTTTATACCGATTACGAAAGCAAAAACAACCTATCTGTTTACGACGTGGCAAATGGACTTCTTAACATCAATCCCAACGTATCGTATAAAGATACTCTTGAAGCAATCATAAAAGAATACGACGAATACGTTGCCACAAATTCGTAAGTATTCATAGTTAAAAAGAAAAGTAACGCCACAACCGATTGCGGCGTTGCTTTTTCTTTTCCAAATATTTCAAATAATATTTTTTCGTCAGTATGTCATAATAATACCAGAGCCGCGAAGAACAAATTCTTCGTTGCCCTATTAATCATATAGATATTTTGTTCCAAACTTTAAGGAGAAATTAAAAATGACTAACAAGAATCTTGTTCCCGAAGCAAGAGCTGCTCTTGACAAGTTCAAGATGGAAGCAGCAACAGAAGTAGGTGTAAACCTTAAGCAGGGTTATAACGGCGATCTCACATCCAAGCAGGCGGGTTCCGTCGGCGGACAGATGGTAAAAAAGATGATCCAGGCATACGAAAACTCCATCAAGTAACGAGATCTTAAGCAAAATAACAAAATGCGGGACAGATAATAGCTATTTGATCCTTGCATAAACAATGTTCCCAAAAAAAGAACTGTCATCCCGATCAAGTTCAAACAAAACGTTTGACTTTTCGGAATGACAGTTTTCTTTTATTTTTCGGATATGATTTTTTCAGCGTATCTTACTGTTTCCATAGCATCCTTGGCATATTTGTCCGCCCCTATGCTGTCAGCGTATTCGCGTGTAAGCACAGCTCCGCCGACGACTATTTTACACCACGGAGCTTCTGTTCTCAAGATCTTGATGGTCTCTTCCATAGCAGGCACGGTCGTCGTCATCAGAGCGCTGAGTCCGACAAGACGGGTTTTCGTTTTGACAACTTCGTCCACAATAACCTGAGGCGGCACGTCCCTTCCAAGATCATGCACGGCAAAACCGTAGTTTTCAAGCAAAAGTTTTACTATGTTTTTACCAATATCGTGTATGTCTCCATGCACCGTGGCAATAACAAAATCGCCTTTTTTAGCACTTGGTTCTTTGGAAGAATCAACTTTTTCTTTGATACATTCAAAAGCACTTTTGGCCGCTTCTGCACTCATAAGAAGCTGAGGAAGATAAACCGATTTATTCTCGTATCCCTTTCCCACTTCATCAAGCGCAGGGATTATTTCTTGATTTACAATATCAAGAGCAGCCATGTCGTTTAAAAGAGCTTTCGTCGACACTTTTGCGTCGTCCTTCATACCTCGGATAATAGCCTTTTTTAAAGGCGACATATCTTCGCTCCCGGCAGGAACTTGGACTGTCGGCAACTGTGATATTACAGGTTGAACTACGCTTTGAACAGATGACATAAAGTCAATATAACTTGCACAGTTTTCATCAAGCCCGTGCAGTGCGCAGAACGCATGATAGGTCTTCATCATCTCAAGAGAGTACGGATTCATAATAGCTGCAGAAAGACCGTTTTCAAGAGCCATTGCAAAGAAAGTGCTATTTACAGCATCCCTTGACGGCAGGCCAAATGAAACATTCGAAACGCCAAGCGATGTATGGCATCCCATTTCATTTTTGATATATCTGAGAGCTGCAAGAGTTTCGCCTGGAGCTTTTGAATCTGCACTTACAGTCATTGCAAGGGTATCGAAAATAATATCTTTCTTAGATATCCCATATTCATGAGCTTTTTCAAGTATGCGTTTTGCAATATCTATTCTTCCTTGCGCAGAATCAGGAATACCGGTCTCATCAAGAGTCAAAGCAACAACCACACCGCCGTATTTCTTTACGAGGGGAAAGATTTTTTCCATGCTTCCAATTTTGCCGTTTACAGAATTTATCATCGCTTTGCCGTTATAACGGCGAAGTGCCATTTCCATGGCGTCGGGAGACGAAGTATCGATCTGCAAAGGCAGATCGGTGACAGCCTGAAGTTCACAAATCGCTGTGGTCAGCACCTTCTTTTCATCAATATCGGGTATTCCGACGTTAACATCGAGAATATGGACTCCTTTTTCCTGTTGATTTACACCTTCGTTGAGTATATACGATATGTCGTTATCAATAAGTGCTTGTTTAAAACGTTTTTTTCCTGTGGGGTTAATTCGCTCGCCGATAAGAACCGGGTTTTCGCCCCAAACGACAGTTTTGGCATAAGAAGTTACAACTGTTTTATAGTTTTCTTTTATAGGAACAGGAGAAAAAGAGGCAGTTTTATCACAAAGCGATTTTATGTAATCCGGTGTTGTTCCGCAACATCCTCCTACAATACGGCAATAATTCTTAATAATCTCTTGCATCACGTCAGAAAACGCATCCGGTGAAACATCATATACTGTCTCGCCGCACAAGCCCTTGGGAAGCCCTGCATTGGGTTTTATAAGTACAGGCAAGGAACAGGACTCATAAAGCCTCTTGGCAACTTGAACAAGTTTGTCAGGGCCCACAGAACAATTTGCACCAACGGCATCTGCTCCCATACCTTCAATCATTGCAACCATCACTTCCGGTGAAGCACCCGTCATCAGCTTTCCGTCTTCTCCGTAAGCGTTTGAAACAAACACCGGCAGATTACAATTCTCTTTGGCGGCGAGAAGCGCCGCTTTTGTTTCGTAACTGTCAGAAAAAGTTTCGATGTATACAAGATCAACTCCGCACTCGGAGCCAATCTTAACTACTTTTGAAAAAAGAGTAACCGCATCTTCAAAATCAAGATCTCCGTATGGTTTAAGAAGTTTTCCAGAAGGTCCGATATCGAGTGCAACAAATTTTTCCTGTTTGCCGCAGGATGCTACAGCTGCTGCTTTTGCATTATTTACAGCGGCTGTTATTATTTCTTTTAACTGATCATACGAAAACTTAAGAGGGTTTGCGCCAAAAGTGTTTGTGCAGACAATATTACTGCCAGCATCGAAATACGCCTTGTGTATATCAACGATAACTTCAGGGTGAGAAAGATTCCACAATTCTGGGTACTCTCCCGGAGCTAATCCTCTTTGCTGCAAAAGAGTCCCCATACCGCCATCAAGATAGACAACATGATCCTTTAAATATTCTCTTATATTCATTCTGTCAACTCCTTTGACTTAAGACCGATTATTGCAGTAACAGATTTTGACGGTGACATTATAAAACTGTCACACAAGGAAAGGCCAATATTTTTCGGGCAATTCAACAGTTTAAAAATATCTTTTTGAAATCCAATGTCAAAATCGCCGTATCCGGGGCTGAATCTCAACGTGTGTGAATACTCTGAGTAATCTTTTTTGATATCATCACAAAACAAATCACAAAGATCTTCTATGCGTTGTGCTCCGATAGCATTGAAACAAAGAGCTTTTGACGCGGAAAGACGCGAATATTTTTCGATTAGTCTGTCTATGCCAACACCGACAGTTGCTGCAAAAAGAACTGCCCTGTTACAACCCGCAAGATGGCGTGAAAGCGACATACTTTCGACTTTTATGTCATCAAACAAAAGTTTTTCATTCCGAATATCAAGATCGCAAACCAAACAACAAACATTAGGCAAAAAAACGCTGTCAGAATCGCAAATTTCGATACATTCTTTCACCAGTTTACCTGTCATGTCATCACAAACTTTTACGCCCATATAACGAAGTACTTCTTCATTATTGATTTTGGGAAGAATATAGCGTTTAACTAACACATTTCTGTTCATTTTCCGAGAATATCAGACAAATTGTTCTGAATACTATATGCTACGTCAGGTTTATTCATCGAATAAACATGAACGTTCGTAATGTTGTTTGCAAAAAGATCTATGATCTGGTCTGTGGCATATGCGATGCCTGCCTGTTTCATGGCGGCAGGATCATGACCGAATTTATCAACGATGCTCTTAAAACGATTTGGCATAAAAGAGCCCGACAGCTTGATGGCGCGTTCTACCTGATTTGCGTTTGTAATAGGCATAATTCCCGCAACAACGGGAACTGTTATGCCAGCCTCGCGAATCTTATATAGAAAATTATAAAGCAGATTGTTGTCAAAAAACATCTGAGTAGTCAGGAATTCACATCCTGCTTCTACCTTTTCTTTAAGATACTTTATGTCCTCTTTCTGATTTATACTTTCAGGATGCACCTCGGGATAACAAGCTCCGCCAATGCAAAAATCTACTCCGCTTTCTTTGAGTTCGCGAACGAGGTCAACGGCGTGACGGTATGACCATCCGCTTCTGTCGCTATGTTCAAGCTCGGGAGTGAGATCGCCGCGCAAAGCCATGACGTTTTCGATACCTGCATTTATCATATCATTTATGCGCTCGTGTACAGTTTCCTTGGTTGACGAAACGCACGTCAAATGAGCAAGCGTAGATACGCCGTAATCCTTTTTGATATTTTCAGCTATATCAAGGGTATATTTGCTTGTACCGCCACCGGCGCCATATGTAACACTCATAAATGCAGGGCGCAGCTTTGCAATTTCCTGCGTTGCGTGTCTGACGCTTTCGAAACTGCTGTCTGTTTTTGGCGGAAAAACCTCAAAAGACAGCGAAAGTGCATCGTTTTTCAAAATGTTTCTGAGCTTCATTCAATCATCTTCTTTACTTTGTCATTTTTTCTTGTTTTACTTTGTGATCAATAACGTGACGGGATGCCAGTTCGCGATGGATATCTTCAAGCGAAATCCCCATTTCAATCATCATAACCATCACGTGATATGTGAGATCAGCGATCTCATAAATTGTTTCTTTCTTATCATTTGCCTTGCCGGCAATAATTACTTCTGTACATTCTTCCCCTACCTTTTTAAGCATTTTATCAATGCCTTTTTCAAAAAGATAGGTGGTGTACGATCCCTCTTTCTTTTCTATCTTTCTGCCTTCGATAAGCTTCATCAGGCTTTGAAGAGAAAACTCGTGCTTATCCTCGCTTTCCCAAACGGGTTTCGTAAAGCACGAATCGGTTCCTGTGTGGCATGCAGGACCGTCCTTTTCAACAACAACCGTCAACGCATCATTGTCGCAATCTGCGGTGATAGATATGATGTGCTGATAGTTGCCGGATGTTTCGCCCTTAAGCCAAAGCTTCTGGCGGGACCTGCTGTAAAAACAGGTAAGTCCTTTTTCCATGGAAATTTCAAGGCTTTCGCGATTCATATATGCAAGGGTAAGCACTTTCTTTGTTATAGAATCAACGACTATGGCGGGAATAAGCCCTTTTTCATCAAATTTAAGTTCGTCTATGTTAAGCATTTACTTTCACCTTTCTTCGTCATATTCTGACGGGGATATTATTTTTTGCAAGTTCGGCTTTGAGGTCGGGTATCTTTACTTCGCCGAAATGGAAAATAGAAGCTGCAAGGCCTGCATCAACCTTGGGAAGTGATTTGAAAAGCTGGGTGAAATGATCGATTCCGCCCGCACCACCCGATGCGATAACAGGAACATTGACGGAATTGCAAACAGCATCGAGCATTTCGATATCAAAGCCACCCTTTACGCCGTCTGTATCGATGGAATTGAGAACCACTTCGCCTGCTCCGTTGCCGACACATCTTTTGATCCATTCAACAGCCTCAAGACCCGTGTTTTCTCTTCCGCCTTTTGCAAACACTCTGAAAACTCCGTCAACTCTCTTTACGTCAGCGGAAATGACAACGCACTGATCGCCATAAAGCTTTGCCGCCTCATATATGAGCGACGGGTTTTTAATTGCACCCGAATTTACACTCACTTTATCTGCGCCGCATTTAAGAACGCGGTCGAAGTCTGAAACCGAATTTATACCTCCACCTACGGTTAGAGGAATGAATATGGTTTTTGCAACCTCACAAAGAATGTCTGTAAAAAGAGCTCGACCCTCGCTGGATGCCGTGATATCATAAAAAACAAGCTCGTCTGCGCCGTTATCGCTGTAATATTTTGCAAGCTCAACGGGAGAAGAAACGTCCGAAAGACCAAGGAAGTTTACTCCTTTTACCACTCTGCCATCTTTGACGTCAAGGCAAGGAATTATTCTTTTTGTAATCATTTTGCCACCTCGATCGCTTCTTTCAAAGATATAGCACCCGTGTAATACGCTTTTCCAATAATGGCACCGTATATACCGAGCGCACTAAGCTTTTTGACGTCTTCAATAGAAGAAACGCCGCCGGAAGCTATGATTTGCATATCAAACTGTTCTGACAACGCCTTGTAAAGCTCATGGTTTGTTCCAAGCATCGCCCCATCCTTTGAAATATCTGTACAGATAATTGTGCGTACACCGATATTGCTCATCTTTTTGCAGAAATCAAAACAATCATATTGCGATTTTTCAGTCCAACCGCGAATAGCGACAAATCCGTCTTTTACATCAACACCAACAGCGATTTTTTCTCCGTATTTTTTGACAGCTTGTACAAGGAACTTTTCGTCAGTTACTGCTGCAGTTCCGAGAATAACTCGGTCAACACCGATGGAAATATAACGATCAACTGTTTCCATGTTTCTTATTCCACCACCAACCTCGATAAACAGTTCTGTAGTTTTTCTGATGGATTCTATAACAGAAATGTTTGGTGTTGTACCGTCTTTTGCACCCTCAAGGTCAACAAGGTGAATATACTTTGCACCTTGTTTTACAAAAGCACAGGCAATTTCCGGTGGGTTTTCGCTATAAACTGTCATCTGCGCGTAATCGCCTTTAAAAAGACGAACGGCTTTTTTATCAAAAAGATCTATTGCAGGAAATATGTTCATGAAAGCACCTCCACCTCGCAAAATGCTTTAAGAATCGACAGACCCACATTTCCGCTTTTCTCAGGATGGAACTGACATCCGAACACATTACCTTTTGCCACAGCTGCGGTAAGCGGTGATCCGTACTCAGAGGTAGCAATAACAGATTCTTCGCAGTTTGCACCATAAAAAGAATGTACAAAATACACGAAGTCGCCGTTTTTCAGGTATTTGAATATGGGAGACTGTTTCCCACAAAAATCAAGAGCATTCCAGCCGATATGCGGAACTTTCAATTCTTTTGGTATAACGTCAGTAATAGGGCGGATCTCGCCTTTAATAAGACCGAGACCTTCGTGTTCGCCATACTCGTAGCTTTTTTCAAAAAGAAGTTGCATACCAAGGCAAATGCCAAGGATCGGAGTGCCTTTTTGGGCGCAATTTATCACAACCTTGTCAAGCCCCGTTCTTCTGAGCTTCTCAGCAGCGTCACCAAAGGCCCCCACGCCAGGTAGGATAATCTTATCTGCGTTTTCAATTTCAGCTTTATTGCCCGTCACAACGGCTTGCACGCCAATCGCGGCAAAAGAGCTTTTGAGCGAAAAAAGATTTCCCACTCCGTAATCAATAATTGCTATCATCAAAGTACTCCTTTGGTTGAGGGAATATCATCAATAAATTCGGCATCAAAAGACTTTGCCTGACGGACTGCGCGACCGCAGGCTTTAAACGATGCCTCAATTATGTGGTGTGTGTTCTTGCCATCAAGAGTTTTCATGTGCAGAGTAAGCTTTGCATTTGTAGCAAAAGCTCTGAAAAACTCCTCAACAAGCTCGGTGTCAAAATTGCCGACTTTCTGAGCAAGAGGAGAAAGATCGTACGAAAGAAATCCTCTACCCGAAAAATCAAGGGCGCAAAGGACGAGTGTTTCGTCCATGGGAAGATAAGAGTTTCCGTATCTGCAAATACCGCGCTTGTCCCCTATTGCTTTATCAAAAGCTTCGCCAAGGGCAATTCCTATATCCTCAACACTATGGTGGTCATCAACATAGGTATCGCCTTTGCAGGTAAGATCAAGATCTATACGCGCGTGCTTTGCAAAAAGTGTAAGCATGTGATCGAGAAAACCAACTCCGCTGGCAACATTACTTTTGCCACTTCCGTCAAGATTGAGCGAAAGAAATATATCAGTTTCAGCGGTCATTCTTTTGATTTCGGCCTGTCTCATTTTGTTTCCTCCAAAATCGATTTAAGATTTTCAACAAGGGATACCATTTGTTCCCTGGTTCCTATGGTTATGCGGTTGTAATCGCATATTTCTTTTTTATCAAAATGTCGAACTAGAATTCCTCTCTCGCGAAGTTTGCGATAAACGTCACCGCCAGAAATATCAGGGTGCTTTGCAAACACAAAATTTGTCATTGAATCTGTCATACAAAAGCAAAGCTTTTTGAGCTCGCATGCTAGAAATTCTCTGTTTTCGATAATAGTTTTGCAGTTGGTTTCGGTATACTCAGCATCCTCAAGTACTCCGATGCCTGCCGCCATGGTTGCGCGGTTGATATTATACGGGTTTGTGGAATACTTAAGTGTATTGAGATCGCGGATAAGTTCTCTGTTTCCTACACCAAATCCGAGTCTTGCACCTGCCATGGATCTTGATTTTGAAAATGTTTGAGTGACAAGCAAATTGTCGTATTTGTGTATAAGAGGAACACAGCTTTCTGCACCGAAGTCTACGTATGCTTCATCAATAACGACGATATTGTTAGGATTTGAAGCAATAACCTTCTCAAGCTCGCTTCTGCTTACGGCAATGCCGGTCGGGGCATTAGGGTTTGCAATGAAAACTGTTTTTCCAACGTTCTTATATTCCGAAAGGTCTATTGAAAAATCATCTCGTAATTTCTTTTCCACATATGGAATTCTGTTTGCCGTAGCAAAAACTTTGTAAAAGCCATAGGTTATATCAGCAAAAACCGCAGGATTCTTATCATCACAAAACGCCATAAATGCAAAGTTCAATATATCGTCAGATCCATTCGTCACAAGTATTTCATCAGGCGAAACACCAAGTGTTGCTGCAAGCTTTTCGTTGAGAGCGGAACATGTTGGATCGGGATAAAGATGCAGCGATCTCAACGCGTCTTTAGCATATTCCACAGAGCGCGGTGACGGAGGAAAAGGAGACTCGTTTGTGTTGAGTTTTATATACACTGTGTTCTTCGGCTGTTCACCCGGAGTGTACGGTTCTAGCTCTTTATATTTTTCACTGAAAAAACGGCTCATTGCTTTGTATCCTCTTTCTCATCACTGGTTCTGATAACAGCGCTTTTGGCATGGGCGGTAAGTCCCTCTTTTTCTGCAAAATATCCGACATCAAAGGCAACTTTTGCAAGTGCATCCTTTGTGTAATATGTGTACTGTGTCTTCTTAACAAAATCATCGACAGACAAGGGGCTCGAAAACTTTGCAGTACCACTGGTTGGGAGGGTGTGATTGGGTCCTGCAAAATAATCGCCCAAAGCTTCGGGACAGTATCTGCCCATAAATATCGATCCTGCGTGACGTATGGAATCGAGATAATCAAAAGGATTGTCCACACAAAGCTCAAGATGCTCTGGAGCTATCTCGTTTGCAATTTCAATTGCCAACATAAGATTATTTGCAACAATAATCTTGCCGTTGTCGTCAATAGACACTCTTGCAATTTCCGATCTTTCAAGAAGAGGAATCTGTATTTCAAGTTCTTCACTTACTTTTTTTGCAAGCTCAAAAGAGTCGGTAACAAGTACTGCACTTGCCATCTTATCATGTTCTGCCTGCGAAAGAAGATCTGCAGCAACATGACGAGGATTACTCTTTCCGTCGGCGACGATAAGTATTTCGCTGGGACCCGCTATCATATCAATAGATACCTGTCCAAACACCTGCTTTTTTGCCTCGGCGACAAAAGCATTTCCGGGACCCACGATTTTATCAACCTTCGGCACGCTTTCAGTGCCGTACGCAAGGGCGGCAATAGCCTGCGCTCCGCCAACCTTGAATATCTTGTCAACTCCCGCAATATGTGCTGCAGCGAGAATAACAGGATTTACTTTTCCTTCTTTGTTGGGAGGAGTTACGATGACAACTTCCTTACATCCTGCTATCTTTGCAGGGATAGAATCCATAAGAACAGTAGACGGATAAGCCGCGGTTCCTCCGGGAACGTAAAGACCTGCTCTGTCAACAGGAATAACCTTTTGACCAATAACGATGCCGCTTTCATCATTTATAATAAAGCTGTTTCGTACTTGCTTTTCGTGGAATTTGTAAATGTTTGCGGCCGCTTTTTTGAGTATTTCAAGAAACTTATCTTCTACAAGTGTCAAAGCTTCTTCAATTTCATCTTTGGAAACAAAAAGAGAATTGAGTTTTGCTCCGTCAAACTTTTCGCAGTATTTATAAAGTGCGCTGTCTCCGTTTTTGCGAACGTCTGCGATGATATCCGACACAATGTCGGCAACATCTACCTTCTGTTCGCATCTCGCAAAGATTTCATTGGAAGAAACCTCGCCGTACTTTAATATTTTGATCATTTTTTATCCTCCGATGCCGCAAATTCAGAAAGCGCGCAAGCAACTTTTTCGATCATTTCATTTTTGAATTTGAAGCTTGATTTGTTTGCAATAAGTCTTGCGCTGATTGGAACGATAGTTTCTCTTACATCGAGGTTATTTTCTTTAAGGGTAGCACCAGTTTCGACAATATCAACAATAACGTCGGAAAGTCCGAGAATAGGAGCTATCTCTATCGATCCATTCAGATGAATAATATCAATATCACGACCTATGGATGCATAATAAGTTTTTGTTATGTTCGTAAACTTAGTAGCTACGCGCAAAGTCTTTGTGGTGTCATCGCGGAAATCTTTTTTTCCGGCTACAGCCATTCGACATTTACCAATGTCAAGATCTACAAGCTCGTAAACGTCAGGCTCGTATTCCAGAAGAATGTCTTTTCCTGCAATTCCTATGTCTGCAGCTCCTCTTTCAACATAAATAGAAACGTCAGACGGCTTTACCCAAAAATATCTGACACATTTTTCGGGGTTTTCAAAAATAAGTTTACGTCCGCTTTCGTGGATTGCCGGACACTCAAAACCTGACTTTTCGAACATAGCAAGAACCTTCTCGCCGAGTCTGCCTTTGGGAAGTGCAATATTAAGCATTGTTTTCAAGAATCTCAACTCCCCTCTCGTTAAGCTTCAGTAGCTGTTTATATGTGATATCATCCGGCAGATTGCGCTGAACCATAATAGTTTTACCATTTTCAGAAAGAAGCTTCACTGTGTCAGACAAAGCTGAAAGATCGCTTTTTTCATCATAAAGCACGATAGCGTCAACGTCATATCCGCCGTCTGTGTCATCAAGACGTTCGAGCATGTCAAGATAAACAGCAAAACCGACGGCACGTGAAGAACGTCCCATCTTTTTCATCAATTTATCATACTGTCCGCCGGAAAGCACGCCTGCAGAAACAGATTCGATAAATCCTTTAAAAACAAATCCGTTGTAATAGTTCATATCATTTACAACAGAAAAATCAATTCTTACGTGGTCGCCAAAACCGTTTTTCTGCAATAGCGCAACTATTATTTGAAGCGATGAAAGCTCTGACGAAATATCAATACTCTCACCAATAGCGCAAAGTTCCGGCAATACTTTTTCTGGAGTGCCGTAAAGATTTATAAGTTTTTTAAGGGGCTCCGAGTTTACGCTGCTGCCGCAGAGAATTGCATCTATACCATGAACGTTCTTTTCACCAACGCATTTGAGTATAGCCTTTTTATCATCGTCGGATATCCCAAGAGAATCAATGACAGCAGAAAGAATACCCATGTGAGAAATGTCAAGGACATAGTTGTCTGATATCAGCGAAAGACTTTCTGCCGCAAGCATAATCACTTCGTAAATACAGTAATCATCGATATCGCCGATACATTCAAGACCCACCTGCATAAGTTCTCTGAATGACTGGGCACCCTTTGTGACGCGGTATACGTTTTCGTTATAGCATAGTTTTTGCACACCACAGGCGTCTTTTCCGTTCTTGATGATAGAAAGCGTTACGTCAGGTTTCAAAGCAAGAAGTTTTCCGTCAGTGTCAGTGAAAGTTATGATATGATCCGAAACAAGAAAATCCTTGTTTCGAACATAAAGATCGTATTCTTCAAATTTGCTCATTTTGTACGGCAGATAACCATATCTTCGATAGAGCGAACGAAGGCTGTATACGGCTTTTTCTTCGTATTTGAGTACAGATTCATGAATTTTCATTGTTTTTCCTCCGTATCGGTACAAGAAACGTCGGGAAATTTTCCCAACAACCTTTCGAGAATCATATTATATCCGCCGCTTCCGTAAAGAAGGCATCTGTTGACGCGGCTGATAGTAGCAGTTGATGCGCCTGTTTCCTTTGAAATAACCTGATAACTTTTTCCTTCTTTCAAAAGCTGCGCCACCTGAAGTCTCTGGGAAATATCCTGAAGTTCGCGTACGGTAAATATATCTTCAAAAAAGTTTGAACACTCATTCTTGTCATTAAGCATAAGAATTGCATCAAACAGCATATCTGTTGCATTGTTATGAAAAGTATCCATTTTTCGGTGATCCTTTCTATATATTTGAGTACTGAAATATAACAGATACAAATTTCGCTTTCGCACTTTACTATGATAGCACAGTAAAGCACGAAAGTCAATAGCCAAATGCAATTTTTTGTTATAAAACAACAATTTTATATAGCCACGACCCAAAACAAGGACATCGAAACCGATGTCCTTGCTTTTTCCGTTATGAAAGCTCAGAAATAACACCCTTTATAATTCCAACAGCCTCGCAAAGAAGCTCATCCGAAATATTAAGAGCCGGCAGTAGTCTGACCTTGTTCTTTGCGGTAAGGCAAAGAACGCCACGTTCGATACACTTCTTTACGACTTCGGAAGCCGAAGCTTTTGAAGGCAAAATACCAACCATAAGGCCGATACCCGAAACTGACTCAACTCCGGTAGTACCCTTGAAAGTGCTGAACACATACTGCGATTTTCTACGCACCTGAGCAAGAAAATCATCGTCAATGCGGTTTATAACACTGACAGCGCCTGCACAACAAACAGGATTTCCCCCGTATGTGGAACCGTGATCACCAAAGCCCAGAACGTTCTGAACCTTCTCTCCCATGATACATGCACCTATGGGAAGACCGCCGCCAAGACCTTTGGCAGTAGTAACTACGTCAGGAGTTATGCCGTAGTTCATATAAGCGTAAAGCATACCGGATCTGCCGTTACCTGTTTGGACTTCGTCTACCATAAAAACAATGTCCTCTTTTTTACAGATATTATAAGCAGCTTTTATGTACTCACCATCAAGTGGCAAAACACCACCTTCACCCTGCACACATTCGATAAGCATACCTGCCACTTTATAATTCTTTACCGCTTCTTCAAGTTCAGAAATGTTACCTGACTCGACGTGTACAAAACCCGGCGTCAAAGGCTGGAACAGTTCGTGATAGTGCTCTTGACCTGTTGCGGCGAGAGTTGTTAAAGTTCTGCCATGAAAGCTGTTTTTAAGAGTAACTATAACATAATGCTGACACGATTTATGTTCTGCGGCATATTTTCGTGCAACCTTAATTGCGCACTCGTTTGCCTCGGCACCGGAATTTGAAAAGAACACTTTTTTAAGACCGGTTTTTTCACAAAGCAGCTTTGCAAGCTGCGCACAGGGAGAGGTGTAATATAAGTTAGACATATGCTGTACAGCAGAAAGCTGTTCTGTTACAGCCCGAGCCCATATATCATCAGAAATACCAAACGCGGTAACCCCAATACCGGAACCCATGTCAATATATCTTTTTCCGTCGGCATCAAAAACCTCAGAGCCTTTGCCTTTTACTATTTCTACGGGAAATCTAGCATATGTCCCCGCAACGTATTCTTTGTCGTTTGCAATAATTTCGCTCATTGCGTTTTCCTTTCAAATCTTATCTGTCGCCGATAACCATAGTGCCTGCACCCTCATCGGTGAGAATCTCCATGAGGATCGAGTGCGAAACTCTGCCATCCATGATAATGACCTTTTCCACTCCCCTGTTGATTGCTTCAATGCAACAATCAACTTTAGGTATCATGCCGCCCGAAACAATTCCTTCTTCGTATAGTTTCTTCGCTCCGGAAACGGTAACTTCGGGAATCAAAGAAGATGCATCGTCTTTATCTTTGAGAATACCGGCAACGTCAGTCATCATAATAAGGTTTTCAGCCTCAAGAGCACCTGCAATGCGTGCCGCGGCAGTGTCGCCGTTGATATTATAAGTGTTGCCCTGCTTATCACATCCAACTGTAGAAACAACGGGAATGTATCCTTTTTCAAGAAGATCGTTGATAGGAGAGATGTTGATTTTTGTAATTTCACCAACATAACCAAGTTTCTCGTCTTTCATTTTCGCTTCGATAAGACGCCCGTCCATACCGGAAATACCGACAGCTTTGCCACCTTTCATTTCGAGCAGGTTGACAAGTGTTTTGTTAACCTTGCCTGCAAGTACCATCTGAACGATATCAACAGTTTCTTTATCCGTAACACGCAGGCCGCCAACAAATTCGGGTTTCTTGCCAAGCTTATCCATAAGCTCGGAAATCTCGGGACCGCCGCCATGAACAAGAACAACTTTTACACCGATAAGCCAAAGGAGAACTATATCTTCCATTACCTGTTCTTTGAGATTTTCATTTATCATAGCGTTTCCGCCGTATTTGATAACAACAATCTTGCCGTTGTATTTCTTTATGTAAGGCAGAGCCTGAACGAGCACTTCTGCGCGCTCAGCATTAGAAAAATTATTGTCCATTTCACTTCTCCAATACTCAAATTATGTTCTGTAATCGCCGTTTATCTTGACGTAATCGTAAGTAAGATCGCATCCCCATGCCGATGCTCCGTATTTGCCATCGCCAAGGTTGATAAGGATCTCGATCTCTTTTTCAAGAAGAATCTCTTTTGCAATCTCCTCGGAAAATTCGATTCCGGCACCGTTTGCACAAACCTTAACAGTACCTTTTGCAGAACGGAACGCAACGTCGATCTTATTAACGTCAACGTCAGCACCCGAATATCCGATTGCGCAAAGCACACGTCCCCAGTTAGCATCTGCGCCAAACATAGCAGCCTTAAGAAGGCTCGAACAGATAACACTCTTTGCAGCGGTCTTTGCAGCTTCAAGAGTGTCTGCACCTGTGGCGATACATTCGAGTAACTTTGTAGCGCCCTCGCCGTCACCTGCGATCAGTCGGCACATATGAACAGTTACAGTATTGAGGGCTTTCATAAAGATATCAAAATTTTCGCCATCGCACGTGATCTCTTCGTTACCGGCTAAGCCATTGGCAAGAATAGTAACCATGTCATTCGTAGAGGTATCACCGTCGACGCTCAACATATTAAAAGTGCTCTGAATATCGCTGGAAAGAGCCTTTTTCAGCATTTCGGAAGAAATTGCCGCGTCGGTAGTGATGAAGACAAGCATGGTTGCCATGTTAGGGTGGATCATTCCACTTCCCTTCGCGATACATCCGATCTTGCAAAGCTTGCCGCCAATCTCGAATTCACAGGCAACTTCTTTCATCACAGTGTCGGTTGTCATTATAGCTTCTGCTGCGTTTGCACATCCATCGTACGAAAGACCTTTGCAAAGCTCGTTCATGCCGTTTGCAATAGGTTCGACAGACAAGGGCTGTCCTATAACTCCCGTGGAAGCAACAACAACGTCTTTTGCGTCGACACCGAGATGCTTAGACACAAGATCGCACATTTTTTCGGCAATCTCAATACCGTCCGCATTACAGGTATTTGCATTTCCGCTGTTGCAGATAACAGCCTGAGCATATCCGTCGGATATGTTATTCTTTGTAACAGTAAGGGGAGCACCTTTTACAAGATTCGTAGTATAAACCGCCGCCGCCTTTGCCCTTACATCGCTGTAAATAAGTGCAAGGTCTCTTTTGGTACGATTTTTGCGGATACCGCAATGTACACCGTTTGCTTTAAATCCTTTTGCGGCACAAATACCGCCTGATATGAGTTTCATTGTATATCCTCCGAATTAATTTCCTACGTTAAGTCCTTCTGTCTCGCAAGCACCAAGGAGTATGTTCATATTCTGAAGCGCAGACCCCGAAGCTCCTTTTCCGAGATTATCAAATCGCGAAACAAGAATTATTCTTTCCTCATTTCCCGATACTGTTATCTGCATATCATCCCTGCCTGAGAACGCACAAGCAGACATAAAACCGTCCTCGCTCGCTTCCTCGACAAACTTTACAAGTCCTCGTCCTGTGTTGTACACGTTTGTATAAACATCAGCTATTCTCTTTATTGCATCGCCTGATATGTTAAGATCACCAGCACCAAGAGTTACCGTGACTTCCATACCGCTATAAAAAGGAGCAACAATGGGACAGAAAAGAGGCAAACAGGAAAGACCCGATATTTTTGCCATTTCAGGCAGGTGCTTATGACTCTGTGAAATGCCGTACTGACGAGGGGCATCGTAAAGTGCAGGCCTTTCTGCGCTTTCGTACTCAGCAATCATCTTTTTCCCTCCGCCCGAATAACCGGTGAGCGAGAAGCAATGAAGAAGCTTGTCAGAGGAGATTAAACCTGCATCCACCAAAGGCTTTATCAAAGCGACAAAACCGCTGGCATGGCAACCCGGGTTTGCGATTCTTTTTGATTTTTTTACCGCGTCGTAGGAGTCAAGAAGCTCGGGAAAACCATATGTCCAGCACGGATTTGTCCTGTGAGCGGTAGAAGTATCGATTATCGCAGTATTGGGATTATCAACAAGAGAAACAGCTTCTATTGCTGCCGCATCGGGCAGACAAAGAAAAGCAATATCCGCACTATTCAACGCTTCTTTTCTTGCATTTATGTCTTTTCTCAGCTCTTCAGGGAGCTTAATAAGTTCAATATCCGATCTATCGGATAATCTTTCATTAATACGTAGGCCTGTTGTACCTGCGCTACCGTCAATAAATACTTTTGTCATTTTTTAAAATCTTCCTGCATTTTATCAATATTGTATATTATATTCATGCAGACGCGATTTGTCAAGGGTGTTTTGCAAATTTATGCAGGAAAAAGTGTAATTCTTTTGAAATTAATATTCCCATCTTGCATAATATGCATTATTTATGCATATTATGCAAGATTGCCGCATAAATTAAACTCTTTTTGAGTCACAACCACATATCTTTTGGCATAAAATACATTGGTGGTGCAAAAAGCACCACCGAAGAATGGAGAAATCACATTGAACAACACTTCTCAAGAAACACTTTTGCTTGCATCAGCGTATGTCCCATATCAGAATAGTTCATTTGAAAACGTATTTGAACCCGACGAGGCTTTGTGCAAAGGTACGATATTTCCCGAACTTTTTCTTCCGATGATCGGTACGGAGGGATTTTATGAAAGATAGAACATCAAAAGAGTATTTGATGCGAAAATGGCAAGAATATTCGTTTGCTGCATATGAAGCAAGGCTTTATCTCGACACCCACCCCGAAAGTAAATACGCACTCAACTATTTTAACAAATTTAACAGAATGAGCCTTGCAGTAGCAAAAGAACTGCAAGAAAAATACGGTGCTGTCAACACAAATCTTGACACAGAGCTTCACGACTGGAGCTGGGTAAATATGCCCTGGCCATGGAACAAGGAGGTATAAGAGCATGTGGAACTATGAAAAAAGACTGCAATTTCCGATAAACATTAAAACTCCCGATGCAAAAACCGCAAAAATAATTATGAGTCAGTACGGTGGACCCGATGGTGAAATTTCAGCTTCCCTTCGTTATCTTTCGCAAAGATACGCTATGCCCAACGGCGAACTTGTCGGATTGCTGACCGACGTTGGTATGTCGTGTGTTTAATGCTCCCACACAGGTTATTCGGCTCTAACGCAGAATTTAACACTACTTTCCATCTGTGTGGGAGCAAATTTAAATAAATATCAAAATGCTTTCTGTCATAAACGACAATCTTATTAATGATCGTTTTATAAAAAATATCATCTTGCTTTCTTGCATAGAGCAAATCTGAAAGATATTCTTTTACATCGGCAATTATTTGTTCACTATCGTATGAATTGTGAGTTGCTTTATTGTTTTGTGTTAAAATATTGTTCAACTCTGCAATCTCTTTTTCATAGCTCTCTTTCTTTTGCCGATATTGTTCTTTTGTTAAATCCTCACTCAAATACAAATCAAGCAGTCTTTCCGATTTGGATGTAAGATTTTCAATTTTCTTTTTGATTGCATCTTCGTCAAGATGTTTACTTTCTCCTGCTTCAAATACAATATTCAAGACTTCGAGAACTCCGTCTAAAATCACTTTACGATTTGACTTTAGGTTTTCAATTACTTTATGTATTGCAAGCATAAAATCTTCATCACGAATTTGCGAATTGATATCACATCCGATGTGATTACCGGCTGAATCGACTTTAGGCAATCCGTGCTGTGCTGATTCGTAGCATCTCCAAGCCTTATATCTGCTTCCGTCTTTTCTTTTTTTCGTTCTTGACACAAACCTATTTCCACAACAGCCACATTCAATTTTTCCCGATAACGGATAACGGTTACTATGTCTTAACTTTATTTCCTCAGATGGTGAGCGTTTATCAAGCTCATATTGTGCCATATCCCAAAGTTCTCTTGGAACAATAGGTTCGTGATGGTCTTTTAACACAACAAAATCTTCTTCACCACGATTATATTTTTTTTGATGTGTAAGAAAATCAGGAGTGAAAGTTTTCTTTTGTACAAGGTCTCCACAATACTTTTCGTTTCGTAAAACCTTCAGTATAACTGTATTCGTCCATATAGCATTTCCCGTTATGGTTTTATATCCTGCCTCACGAAGTTCTCTTACTATTGTGTATGTACCTTTTTTCTCTATTGCAAATTTGTGAAATATCAATCTTACAATCTTTGCTCCTTCTTCGTTGATGTGTAAAACACCATTTACGACATCATATCCAAGCATATCACGCCCGAACACAACACCTTTTTCCATTTGCCGTTTTTGTCCCCACTTAACTCGTTCAGATGTTTTTCTACTTTCTTCCTGAGCGAGTGATGCCATAATTGTGAGTCTTAATTCTCCATCAGGTGCAAGAGTGTCGATATTATCAAGAGCAAAGTAAACACCAATATTAAGAGATTTTAATTCTCTTGTGTATTGCAAAGTATCTACTGTATTTCTTGCGAATCTGCTTACTTCTTTTGTGATGATCAAGTCGAATTTTCCTAAATGTGCATCAGCAATCATTTTGTTAAAGGCTTTTCTCTTTTTTGTATTTGTTCCTGTTAAGCCTTCATCAGCATAGATTTCATAAAGCTCCCATTCAGGGTTTCTTTTTATATATTCCTCAAAATATAACTTTTGACTTTCAAAACTATTCGCTTGATCGTCCTTGTCGGTTGAAACTCGACAATATGCTGCTACATTTAACATAATAAACCAACTCCTTTCAATATAATTTTACCATTCGCTCCGAACATTCGCAAAAAAATCACTTCTTTCTATAATTTTTTTCAAGCAATTCTATTGCATATTCGTATTGAAAGTGGTTTATTTTCTTACTTTCAAACAAAGTAATAAGCATTGCTTTCTGAATGTTAAGAATAAATTCTTTATCATTTTGAATATTCTCATCTTCGCAGCTCACAATAAAGTTTTCATTCACAAAGCAACACCGTCCTTTCTTAATTTTATGTATCATACAGTTTGTATTATTCTGCCTTAATAGCATAAGTAAAGGGACTGACATACGATGTGAGTGGTGATTTAGTAGGTGTATACCATTTCTGGGTGGAGGTGAAGGTGAAGGTGAAGTCGTGGTCATACATCAATCCCCTTAATTATGCTATCAAAACTAAAAACAAGACGGATGGCAGTCAGCTAAACTGCTCCATAGGAATTTCACCTTTCCGGCTCTGCCCGGACTGCACTCATTGCCTGCGACGCTCTTAACGCTCGGACTGTGACTATGCAGAAGTATCATTGTCCCGACATACCCTCGTTGCCACAAGGTAGCAAACCTCTTTTACAATGCAAGTATTTCTCGTTCGTATAAGCTCCCTTTATAGAAAGAAGGATAAAGAAAAGTTCAACGCTTATAGTCTTGGCGTACCCATTGTCCGGCTACGGCATATCGTAATGTATCCGTTTTGCTGGTATGCTGCACTGCCGTTATCTTGCAGGCTTTCTTTTTCAATGTGCGATGAAAGGAAATTTATGTACCAATACGTGGCATAGAATCCTTGTTGAGTATGTTCCGTAAAAGCTGTGCATTTCTGCCGTCGAGGTCGGCTGCAAGTTTTTCTAACAGGTCTTCCTCGTCTTTTAACAAATGCAGGTGTAAGTCGTTACGGTACTCACTCATAAAAAATACCCCGCCATTTTTACCGTTCTTGGTATATATCGGTGCATATCGGCTCAAAAAAACTATATCAGCATAGATTGTTCTTGTTGATACGTCGTAGAGATCAGCAAGTTCAACAAAACTGCTTCTCTTGTATCTTGAAAGCAAATATAGCATTTCGATTCTGCGTTCAAAAGCTGTATATTGGTCTTTCATAGCCGATTGCCCCTCCTTTCGATTACAAGTTTAACAGGTAAACCGGAAGGGTAACTTCGTGTTATAAAAAATTATTTTGAATGTTTCATAATAAGCTCCTTTGGATTAAATGTTCCGCAGAAGCCGTCATCCGAGAACGAAAAAAGACGGACAAACAACACCTCAATTAAGAAGTGTTATCCTGCCCGTCTTGCGGTTCTGCGGATTAGTTATACTGTTCTTCAGCTTTTATTTTGTGTATGTAACACCATCAATTTTCTATTCTCTAAGAATTGAAGAATTGTTTTGTGTCATTTGTGGACTATTTCAACAAGCTTGTTTTTTTCATCAACTTTACAGACGAGTTTTCCGTTGCTGTTTTTTATATCTTTCATAGTCATATCTCCTTTCGGGGAAGCATAGAATGTAACATAAAGAATGAAAGATGTACGATATACAAGAAAATATGTCAAGTATTGACAATATTAAATATATCTCTACATTTTTCGCACGAAAAAGCCGCCTGATTTAGTATCAACTAAAACCAGACGGCTCAAATTGGATTGCTTCTTTATACCTGTAATACCTATATTGTTGTATGCGTAACATTTTTACTCTCCTTTCCTTTCGTCAAAATTCCTTATAATTCTACACAGCATAGCACAAGCCCCGTCTGATTGCTCAAACGGGGCTTGTTTTTGCCTGTCAAGCGTTTCCCGCTTGGCTTGTATCTGTATTACTTCAAAAACTTAAACTTACCGATCAGCGGAAGCTCTTTTGCTTTTCCTGTTGCCGCATTGATAATGCCGATGATTGCAAGAATTGTAATCACAATGCTTACAAGACCGATAATGCTTACTATGAAATACAATCTCCACGAAATCGCAAGGATGATTGAACTCAAAATACTG
>SVTM01000035.1 GCA_015063785.1 Oscillospiraceae bacterium | reverse complement strand
TTATGGGTAGTAAGTAACAATTGCATGGCTGGCAGGCCAATTTTAAACGCACTTGTGCGTCGCCAGTATCAGTTAGGGCTTTGCCCGAAAATGAAATACCACCCGCTATGCGGGTGGATATTTATTGATGTCTACAAAAAGAAACTCTTTCCGACACGCGAAATGTTTATAATTATCCTTGTATCTGCGCCATGTATTCTTCAAGGCACAAGCCTTCGCTCATGATTATCTGGGCGTGATATCTGCCCACATAGCGATAGTGCCACGGTTCGAACATGATCTTTGTTATATCGGTCTTGTCCTTGGGATAGCGCAGGATAAAGCCGAATTTTGCGCAATTTTGCAAAAGCCAGCTGTACTCGTCGGTGTTGGCAAAGGCTTGGCTTGCCGCAGGCAGGTTATGCAGGTCACAGCAAAGTCCGCTCTGATGCTCACTGGTTCCGGGAAGTGCCACCGCCTGGGCCGCTTTTTCGTATGCTCGGTCGCCGTAGCTTGGACGGAGCGCCGCCACCTGATTGTCAAAGAGTTGTTGCTGATAGTTGTACGAGCGATAACCGCTGGTGATGCTCAGGGTGGTATAGCCGTATGCTGCCGCCTCTTTCAGCATTGCTTCCATCGCCTTTGCTGCATAAAGATCCATCTGCTGGGTATTTCTGCCGTCGCGTCGGGTATTTACAAGATCAGTGAGCTGAGAGGGTTTGTAATCTTTGGAAAGGGTGTTTTCGGTGTTTACAAGAAATAGAAATTTGTCGCGGTCGACGGGGTTCATATATTCCTCATACGCCGAAAGATCGCTCTTAAATTCAACAGCTGAAGCTTTTTTGGGATACACATTATCAAAATAATCGCTCACCGAGAGAGCTGATTCTGTGACGGGAGGATTGCTTTTCAGAGTGTAGTTGTCTACGTTGACCTTTATATCCACCACAAGCTTTGTGTCGGTCTGCTGATAGTCGAATATCAGACCATCTACATAATTCTCGTAAAATTCGAGGGGAATATAGAGTTTTTTGCCAATACGCTTGCAGTCGTTTGACAAAAATCTGTTTTCACCATCAAGACAGAATGACGAGCCGCCGGTAAATTTTGCATAAGAGCCGTTGGGGAAAACGAGACTTTTGGTCGTGTCGTCGCCGTAGATGCCGTAAGAACAATGCTCGGCAAGAGTTTCGGGGGTAAGGTAAAAAACGCCGTTTTCGCATAAAAGATCGTCAGATTTCAGGGGGCGGATGCGGTTGCTTCCTTTTTTCAGATAAAAGGAATATGGCGCCTCCTCGTTTTCTGAAGAATTTATATCAAAGACAAAAATGCCGTAAACGCATACTGCAAAAACAAGAAAAATTGCGGCGATTATCAAAATAAGCAAAAGGTTTGCACCGGACGAAGCCTTTTTTCGCTTTGCCATTTTCAAAAAACACCTCCGTTTTTTCGAATTGATTTCCGACAGGCGGATATACTTATAACAGTATATCACATTTTTCCGATTTATGGAATATTCTTTTTATAAAAACTTTGATTTTTTTGAAAAGGAGAACGTTTTTATGGCAAAAAAACGCAAAATATCCGACAAATCTTACTCCGATGACCGTCCTTTGGAAGAAGTTTGGGAAAGAATGTATTGCGATCCGCTGGAATGCGACGAAATGGTATATTCTTTGAAAAACAAAGAAAAAATCAGATTTAGCGAGAAAAACGAAGAAAACGAGGGGTTTTTCGGATGAAAACAGCTGATTTGGCTGAAATTTGACTTTCTTTGACTTTGACTTTCTTTGACCTTTGGTTTATAATAATCACGAAAGGTCAAAGAAGGTCAAAGGAGAACAAAATGCTGATATCCGAAAAAATTGCAAAAATGATCGAACAGATGCTGGAGGAACAAAACGGCATTGCAGAAATACAGCGAAATGATTTCGCAAACCGCCTTGGTTGCGTTCCCAGCCAGATAAACTACGTCATATCCTCCCGCTTTTCAAAGCAGCACGGCTATATTGTCGAAAGTCGCCGCGGAGGCGGAGGTTACATAAAAATAACGCGCGTGCAAATGGAGGGGCGCGAATATCTGATGCATCTTTTTGCATCGGTGGGAAACTCTCTTGATGTTCCCTCTCTTCGCGCCTATCTTCTCTCGCTTGTCGAAAACGGCATCATTTCCGAAAGACATCTGAAGATTTTTTCGGCAATGCTTTCGGACAGTGCTCTCTCGTGCGAGGGTGACAAGCTTGTGCGCGACAGACTGCGCGCCGACATATTCAAAACGCTTTTGCTCAATCTTATCTGACAAACACAGGAAAAAGGAGTTGATATACATGCTGTGTGAGATCTGCAAAAAAAATCAGGCAACTTTTTTTTACAAACAAACGAAAAACGGAGTGACTTTTGAAAAAAATCTCTGTGCATCCTGCGCAAAAGAGCAGGGACTTGCGTCCAATGTGGGACTTTTTGATTTCGACGGCATTGCCGATGACTTTTTCGGCGGACTTCTCGGAAGCTTTGCTTCGGGTCAGCCGAAGATCGTGGCGGCACAAAAATGCGAAAAATGCGGCATGACGCTGGGCGAACTTTTGCACTCGGGCAGAGTGGGCTGTGCCGATTGCTACACCGTATTCAGAAAATCGCTGGTTCCTACCATAACCAAGATCCACGGAAACGTGGCACACTGCGGAAAAACCCCCGAGTTTTCTGCCAAAAAAACCGCAACGGAAGGAAAAACCGAAGAAAAGCCGACACAGGTTCGCGAGCTTTCGACGGCAGAAAAAATAGCACAGCTAAAAGCAAAGCTGTCACAGGCCATCGAAGAGCAGGAATACGAGATGGCGGCGCAATATCGCGACGAGATAAAACTGCTCGAAAAGAAACTTGATGAGGGAGGCGAGGAAAAATGAAATGGTTTAATGACAAAAAATCATCCGACGGAGTTGTGCTGAGCTCCCGTGTGCGCCTTGCGCGTAACCTTGCCGACTATCCTTTTCCGAAAAAATGTACGGAAGCCGACAAATTGAAGATATGCAACACCGTCAAAGAAGCCCTTGGCGCATATTCCTGCGAAAGGTTCAACTACATACATCTCGATTCTCTTTCGGGTATCGAAAAAAATGCTCTTCTCGAGGATCACATGATAAGCCGCGAATTCTGCGAGGGAGATCCTGCAGGACGCATGCTTATCACCGACGAGCAGTCGACCGTTTCGGTGATGGTGAACGAAGAAGATCATCTTCGCATCCAGGTTATACTCCCGGGACTTGACATAAAGAGCGCATACAAAAAGGCAAACGAGATAGACGAGGCGCAAAGCCGAGGAGCAGCACAGGCCTTTGACGAAAAGCTCGGATACCTCACCTCCTGCCCCACAAATCTCGGTACGGGAATGCGAGCATCGGTGATGCTGCATCTGCCTGCCCTCACGTCGTGCGGACAGATGAAGGCACTTGTAAACACCCTTTCAAAGATAGGTCTTGCCGTACGCGGACTTTATGGTGAGGGAAGCGAGGCTGACGGAAGTCTTTATCAGATATCAAATCAGATAACCCTTGGAATATCCGAGGAGGATGCCATAGAAAAGCTTGCGGGTGCGGTAAATCAGGTGGTCGAGCGCGAAAGACAGTTGAGAGAGACTCTTGTCACAAGCGGCGGTATTGACCTTGAAGACAGCATCTGCAGATCCTTTGGACTTCTTAGGTATGCCAAAAAAATGTCGTCAAAGGAATTTCTCAAGCTTTGGTCGGACGTAAAGTTCGGCGTTGAAAGCGGAGTTATAAAAGACCTTGACAGTGTAAATCTTTCAAAACTTCTCGTGGAGGCAATGCCTGCACACATTCTGAAAAAATATCCCGAAACGGCATCAAGCGCCGTACGGGATGCAAAAAGAGCAGAAATGATAAAAAGCTATTTTGTATAATCCGAGGTGATAAACAATGACAGATAAATTTACAGACAACGCTCAGCGTGCGCTGGGTGCGGCATACACCGCCGCACGCAAGCTCGGCCACACCAGCGTGGGAAGCGAACATCTTCTTTTGGGGCTTTTGTCACGAACAGATTCGCTGGCGGCAAAAATGCTTGAAAAATACGGTGTAAACTTTGATTCTTTCCGTGCCGTGGTTGAACAAAATTGCGGTGTCGGTGAGGAGAGCGAAAACGACATCGATATGAGCCCGAGAGCAAGACGTATTCTTGAAAATTCGCGTGCCGAAGCCATCGGCACGGCGCAGAACTATATCGGTTCGGAGCATATCCTCATGGCAATACTTCACGAGAGCGATTGCCTTGCGGTTCGTCTTCTTTCGGACCTTGGCGTCGATATAGGCGAGCTTTATGAGAGAACATCCACAGTCGCCTGCGGTTTTGTGCCGTCGGGCTTTACCCAAAGCGCCCCCAAGGACACCAAAAAACAGACCGAGGGCGGCAAAAAGGCGGCAGGTGTAAAAACAGAGACTCTTGATAACTACGGCAGAGATCTCACCGCAGCCGCGCGCGAGGGGAAACTCGATCCAGTCATTGGCCGCGAAAACGAGATGGAACGCGTTGTTCAGATCCTCTCGAGACGCACCAAAAACAATCCTTGTCTGATCGGAGAACCGGGTGTGGGAAAAACCGCAGTGGCAGAAGGTCTTGCCTTAAAGATCGTTTCGGGCAAGGTACCCGATACCATCAGTGGCAAGCGAGTTGTTACCCTCGATCTTTCGGGCATGATCGCAGGCGCAAAATATCGCGGCGAGTTTGAAGAGCGCATCAAAAACGTTATGGCAGAGGTCAAAAAAGCCGGCGATGTTATCCTTTTTATCGACGAGATCCACACCCTCATCGGTGCAGGCTCTGCCGAGGGTGCCATAGATGCGGCAAATATTCTGAAGCCAGCTCTTTCGAGAGGTGAGATCCAGGTTATCGGTGCAACGACTATTTCCGAATACCGCAAGTACATCGAAAAGGATGCGGCGCTCGAACGTCGTTTTCAGTCGGTTATGGTTGGCGAGCCGTCAAAAGAGGAAGCGGTGCTTATTCTTAAGGGGCTAAAGGACAAATACGAAGCTCACCACAAGGTCAAGATCACCGATTCCGCAATAAACGCCGCAGTTGAGCTTTCGTCGAGGTATATTGCAGACAGATACCTCCCCGATAAGGCCATCGACCTTATCGACGAGGCGTCGTCAAAGAAGCGTATCGGTGAGATCATTGCCCCTTCGCCTCTGCGCGATATCGAAAACGAGATAAAGCGTCTTGACGAGGAAAAGAGCGAGGCTGTGAAGCTGCAGGAATTTGAAAAGGCGGCGCAGATACGCAACCGCGAAAAAGAACTGAGAGAAAAATATGAGAACGACAAGCGCGAATGGGAAGAAAAAAAGCGCACCAGCTGTCCAGAGATCACAGAGTCGGATATTGCCGAGGTAGTCACGAGCTGGACATCCATTCCCGTGGCTAAGCTTGCCCGTGAGGAATCCGAAAAGCTTTTGAATCTTGATTCCATTCTCAAAAACCGCGTGATCGGTCAGGACGAGGCGGTTTCTGTTATCTCCCGCGCCATTCGCCGCGGCAGAACGGGGCTCAAGGATCCGAAAAGACCACAGGGCTCGTTTATTTTCTGCGGCCCGACGGGTGTCGGCAAAACTGAGCTTTCAAAAGCACTTGCCGAGGCGATCTTTGGCGACGAAAACGCCATTATCCGCTTTGATATGTCGGAATATATGGAAAAACATTCGGTATCAAAGCTCATTGGTTCGCCTCCCGGCTATGTCGGATATGACGAGGCAGGACAGCTGACAGAAAAGATCAGAAGAAAACCCTATTCGGTTCTTCTTTTTGACGAGATCGAAAAAGCTCACCCCGATGTTTTCAACATTCTTCTGCAGATTCTTGAGGATGGTATTCTCACCGATTCCCACGGAAGGCGGGTGGATTTCAGAAATTCGGTTATCATCATGACCTCAAATCTTGGCCATTCTGCCGATGCCGAGCCAAAACGCCTTGGCTTTGTTAACGAAGAAGACAAGACTGCAGAGCACGACAGACAGAGCGCAAAGGTTATGGAGGCTTTGAAGGGCTATTTCCGCCCCGAATTTCTTAACCGTATCGACGAGATTGTCGTTTTCCGCAAGCTGTCCGACGAGGATATTGCAAAAATAGCAAAGCTGATGCTTGCTGAGATCACCAAGAGGATCGAAAATCTCGGCATTTCGATCGAATTTTCGGACGAGGTGACGGCACTTCTTGCCAAAGAGGGCTTTGACGACGTATATGGTGCGCGTCCCCTTCGCCGTGCTATTCAAAGAAAGGTGGAGGACAGTTTTTCGGTCGAGTTGCTCGAGGGCAAAGTGAAAAAGGGCGACAGTGTAAAGGCTGTGCTTGACGATGGAAAGATCGTTTACAAAAAGCTCGACGTTCCCTGTGAAAAAGAAAATTAAATCTTCCGGAATTTTGTAATTTTTCAGATGGTTTTCATCATATCATCACATTGATGATATATGATATATATGCAAGGCAGGATTACTTGGGAATAGAATCTTGTTCTTCATTTCTCCTTAAAATATGTTGGGAAACGCCCCGAGGCAGATTGTTGCTTCGGGGCGCTTTCTTTTTATTGTTCGCTATTCAAAAATGCTTTTTCGATAAGTTCGAGAGTTTTTTCGACGTTTTCGGTGCGATTTATCTCGTCGCGCAGAGCCGCAGCTCCCCTGACGCCTTTTATGTACCACGCCAGGTGCTTTCGGCATTCGGCGGCGGCAACTGCTTCGCCTTTGTCTGCCACAAGCAAGCTCATGTGCTCTTTTATATCCTCGATCTTTTCTTTGGCGCTTTGGGGGGCAAGGGTTTCACCGGTTTTAAGATAATGCTTTACCTGCGCAAAAAGATACGGATTTCCGAGAGCTCCTCTGCCGATCATAACTCCGTCACAGCCGGTCTCGCTTATCATCCTTGCGGCATCCTGCGCGCAGTATATGTCGCCGTTTCCGATAACGGGGATCGAAACTGCGCTTTTTACGTCCTTTATGGTCGAATAGTCACAGGGGGGTGCATACATCTGCTCGCGTGTTCTTGCGTGGACAAAAACTGCGTCAATACCAGCCTTTTGGGCAAGAAGAGCGATCTCAACGGCGTTTATGTGGTCTTTGTCAAAACCGCGGCGGATTTTTACCGTAACGGGGATTTCTCTTCCCACCGCATCGACCACCGCTTTCATTATTTCATAGGCAAGCTGCGGATTTTTCATAAGAGCCGAGCCGTCCCCCGACGACACAACCTTGTGCACGGGACAACCCATGTTGATATCTATCATGTCGGGAGAAAATTCCATGCAAAAGCTTGCGGCACGCGCCATGGTTTCGGGTTCGCTGCCGAAAAGCTGCAAAGCACAGGGGCGTTCAAAATTCTCTATGCGTGCCAGCTCTTTTGTCTTTTTGTCGCCAAAAACGGTGGCCTTTGACGAGATCATTTCGGTCACCACTCCGTCGGCGCCGTATTTTTTGCACATATGACGAAAAGCTCTGTCGGCAACTCCTGCCATGGGGGCAAGAAAAACTCCGTTTTCAAAATTGATATTTCTGATCTTCATTTTTTTCCTTTTTTACATAGGCATTCCGTCGTCTTCGGCGGAAACGCAGATAACGTCGATACCTGCGCGGTAAAGCTCTTTTTTCATGCGCAGGTCGGCAATTACCGAATTGTATATAACGTTGCGGCAGGGGAAGGTAAGATCCTGCCTTTTTTGACCGCGCACCGGGAAAAGCATATCCATTCTGTCGCAAAGAAGGGCGCAGTCTGTGCCGGGCGACGAAGCCTTTTTGCATTTTCCCTCTGCTTTCACGATGCAGCTTTCAAGTACCATGAGCGGAAGACGTCCCCTTGCAAAAAGACAGTATTTAACCCCGTCTTTCTTGCCGATGTCACGCGCTCCGCCAAGCTTCAGCTCGGGCGAGAGAATAATGGATGAAATTCCGAATTTGTCGGCAAAAACTTCGGCGCAAATCGTGTTTGTGATATTAAGCCCGATGCCACCGTATACCTCAAGCCCTGATTCTTTTGCAACGTCGATGTGTCCGATGTTTGAAACCTCGCAAAAGCTTGCTCCGCATTCTTTCGCCCGGTCAAGGTTTTTTGCGGCGTTTTCTCTTTCGCCGCAAAAAAGAACTCTGGGAAAAAGAATGCCGATGCTGTATTTGTCCGAGAGCTCTTTTATTCTTGTGCCCTCTTTTTCGAAAGCTTCAAGGGGAAAAACGAGGCTTTCGATATTTTTGTGGTTGCAAAGCTTTTTTTCAATATCTTTTGTTCCGGCAAAATAAAGCCTTACCTGCGGAATGTTTTCGGAATATTCGTTTTTCGGGGGAACAAATCCGAGCTTTGATCTTAAAACCGGCTTTTTTGCCGTCATCATTTCAAAAAGCTTGTCGCTTGCGCTGCGGCGCAGGTCGTTTATCACCGATGCAGGGACAAAGGTTCCCTCCGAAAGAGTCATTGCCATATCGTCCTTTGCCAGCGAAAAGCAGGTGTTTCCGAATTTTATCAGATTTTTTGCCACACTTTCAAAATCTGCTCCTGCGTTTTTGGCAGGAGAAAGCGGTTCATCGCCCGTGACGATGACTGTGTGCTCGCCGCACAGAAGTGAAATAGACGGTTTTTTGCCGACAGAAAATTCACACACTGCCGATATCTGACGTTTTGGCTTGTTGATCAGCTGTGCTGTCTGTTCTTCGGCTTTGCGCGTTTTTTCCTTGTCGGCATCGCTTCTGATACCATACATCGACGAGTTTGATGTCAGATATTTTTTGGTAAAATATCCGCTTGTAAAACCGCCACGGCAGAAAAGCTCCTCCAGTGCGCGCATTTCGTCGTCGGATGCGTTTCGTCCTTCGACGAGAAGATTTTTAAATATTTTTGTTACGCCATATACGTATTCGGGGCTTTTCATTCTGCCCTCTATCTTCAGGGATGCAATCCCCATCGAGCACAGCTCTTTGATATTGCGTGCCAGCGAAAGATCGCGAAGACTCAGAGGATAGGTCTTTTTGCCTGCGCGGTCAAGAGAATATTCCATTCTGCAGGGCTGGGCACATTCGCCACGGTTGCCGCTTCTGCCGCCCACCACTGACGAAAAAAGGCATTGACCCGAATGGGAAACGCATATTGCACCGTGGGCAAAGATTTCGGTTTCATATGGGGCATTGTCGGTGATCTGTGCAATATCCTCCCGTGACAACTCACGGGCAAGCACTATGCGCGAAAAGCCAAGGTCAAAGAGTCTTTGCGCTCCGTCGCGGTTGTGGCAGGCGCATTGGGTGCTGGCGTGGAGAACCGCCTCGGGAATGCTTGAGCGCACAAGGGATGCTGTCCCGAGATCTTGAATGATAAAAGCGTCTGCGCCAAGGCAAGCGGCGTCGTATATCAGATCACAGACGTCAGAAAGCTCCCTGTCGTAGGCAAGGGTGTTTACGGTTATGTTCGATTTTACATTCATGGTACGGCAAAGCTTTATGGCGTCGGCAAATTCTTCGGGCGAAAAGTTTTTTGCTCCTGCTCTTGCATTATACATCGACGCTCCGAAGTATACCTCGTCTGCCCCTGCATCAATGGCGGCGCACAGGGCGTCGTAGGATCCTGCAGGAGAAAGCAGAGCCGGTTTTTCGATGATTTTTTTCATCCGCGTACCCTGTCAGAAAAGGCTGGTCTGTCCCTTTTCGGGAAAAAGAACCTGCTCGCAGTTTTTCTTCTGCTTCTTTGCGGCGTCGGGATTTTCCGCCTTTGCCTTTTCAAGCATATCGCAAAGCTCCATGCAGACAAAAAGAGCTGCCTTGTAGCTGGAAGCTCCGCGAAGCGCGGCAGAATCGAGCATTCCGTTAACCTGTTCTTCGAGATAACGAATGTAATCCTCGGGCTCATCCGAAAGGATGCTGAAGCTTGTGCCGCCGATATTCAGGGTGTAGGTTGTTTTCATTTTCTCAAAATACCTTTCTTTTTGAAAAAGATTTTCAAAAAATATATTGCATTGATAATCATCTTATATTATAATATAAAGCGACGGTAAAATAAACAGTTTTTTATAAAAAAGTCGAAAAAAAGCCTATTTTGAAAGGAGGACTGTGAAAAAATGCGTCTTGGCAAGGTAAAAACCCATTTTTTTTCCATCATGCTTGCAATATCTTTTGTGCTTTCGGGAATATCTGTTGCTATATACCATACGGGCGCTTTGTCGTATATCTACGATGCCGTAAGTCTTGTCACCGTCCCCTTCGAAAAGGCAGCCGAGGGAATAGATTCGCTCTTTTTGGGTATTTCGGCGCATTTTGCCGACGTGGACGAGCTGCGCCGTGAAAACGAGCTTTTGCGCGAGGAGAATGCACGTCTCGTGGCGGAAAACCGCGAAAGTCTTGCGGTCACCGAGGAATACAACAAGCTCCGCGAGTTTTTGGGACTGAAAAACGAGCGTAGCGAGATATCTTTTATCGATGCAAAAATAGTTGCCCGAGATGTGGGACATATCCGCACCTTCAACCTCGACAAAGGCTCTTTCCATGGAATAAAAGAAAATATGCCTGTTATAACCGGCGATGGCTTGCTGGGTATTATAACCGAGGCAGGTGCTCATAGTTCGCGCGGGATGTCTATCATAAATCACAACACCTCGGTGGGCGTTTATCTTGAAAGAACGATGACATCCGCGGTGCTTACAGGCTCGTTTGAACATTATGGCAGAGGTCTGTGCAAGATAATCAATCTTCCCACAGATGCTGACGTTGTGGTGGGAGACATGGTCTACACCTCGGGATATGGCGGAATGTATCCCAAGGATATCGTCGTCGGAACGGTGGTCAGCGTTGAGCACGAGCCATCAAATTATACGCTTTCTGCCGTGGTACAACCCGCGGCGGATATGGATCTTTCGGATTATGTAATGGTTATCACCGAAAGCCGTTCGGTCTATGAATGACCTTTTTGAAAGGATCTTTTTATGTCTGATATTTTCACATCAACAGTTGCCGCCCTTTCTACCGCTCGCGGAAAGGCAGGCATCGCGGTGATCCGCGTTACGGGTCCGGACTGCTTTGACATCGTGTCAAAGGTTTTTGTTCCCCGTTCCAAAAAAGCTTTGCGTGATTACCCCACCCACACGGCGGTATACGGAGATATGCTTTACGAAGGCGATGTGGTGGACAGCGGACTCTGCACCGTCTTTTTTGCACCAAATTCCTACACAGGTGAGGATACGGCAGAGCTTTCCTGCCACGGAAACGATCTTTGCGTTTCTCTGATTCTTTCGTCTCTTTATGCGGCTGGTGCTGTTCCCGCAGGGGCAGGCGAGTTCACAAGGCGCGCCTTTACCAACGGCAGGATATCCCTTTCGCAGGCAGAGGCGGTGGCAGAGCTTATCGACGCCCAAAGCACAGCGGCGCTTCGACTTTCAAACGCCAAAGTTTCGGGAAAGTTGTCTCGCGAGATGGACGATATTTCAAATAGTTTAACAAACATTCTTGCATCTGTTTATGCCTTCATCGACTATCCCGACGAGGATCTCGCCGATATGTCGAAGGAAGAAATGAAAGAAGCACTTACGGTCGCAAAAGAAAGACTATGTCGCCTATGCAAAAGTTACAATTCGGGACGCGCCATATCCTGCGGTATCAACACCGCCATCGTTGGACTTCCCAACAGCGGAAAATCCTCTCTTCTTAATACTCTTACAGATTCCGATCGCGCCATTGTTACCGACATTGCAGGTACTACCCGTGATGTCATTACCGAAAAAGTAACTCTTGGAAATATAACTCTTAACCTTTCGGACACGGCTGGCATCAGACAGACCGACGACGCCGTGGAAAAGATCGGTGTTGAAAGGGCGTACGGTGCAGTAAGAGAGTCAGAGCTTGTGCTTGCCGTCATAGACGGAGCCGCTCCCCTTTGCAAGGAAGAAAAGGATATCCTTTCATTCCTTTCGGAGCAGAAGGACAAAAATGTAATACTCGTTGTAAATAAAAACGACATAGCACCTGTTTCTGCCGAAAAGGCAGAATATCTTGAATCTGTTTCGCAAGGCTTTTTTGCCATTGTATCGATCTCAGCAAAAAGCGGCGACGGAAAAGATCAGCTTTCGGAGAAGATAAACGAGCTTTATCCTGCAGGCGATGATCTTCTTTCTGCAGGACTTGTTATCACAGGGGCAAGAATATATGCCGCCGTAAACGGCGCATATAACGCTGTGTGCGAAGGGCTTTGCACCCTTGAGGGCTACACCCAGGATCTTGCAGGCACTGATATCGAGCGTGCCATATCCTGCCTTTCGGAGGCCGACGGCAGAAAGGTCACCGAGGAGATAGTTGACAATATCTTCTCGCGGTTCTGCGTGGGAAAGTAATTTTTTAATAAAACCAAAAAGCCCTGTTAGGAGCGCGGTAAATTTGCGGTCCTAACAGGGCTTTAACTTTGTTTAAATAAATATACTTGTTATATCACATTAACTTGAGGTAGAGTTCCTTGATTTCTTCAACGCTTGTATCACGAGGGTTGCCGGGACGGCAAGCATCGTCAAATGCGGATTGTGACAAGAAGTCAATATCTTCGCTCTTCACGATTTCTTTAAGGTCAGCAGGGATTCCAACGTCTACAGACAACTGCTTAACAGCGTCGATGGCAGCCTTTCTTGCATCTTCGATTGTCATGGCGTCAACGCCTTCAACGCCCATGGCCTTGGCAATATCTCTGTATTTTTCGCCTGTTTCGGGAGCGTTGTATTCCATAACGGTGGGAAGAATAATAGCGTTTGCAACACCGTGAGGAGTATCATACAAAGCGCCGAGGGGATGAGCCATAGAGTGAACGATACCAAGACCTACATTAGAGAAGCCCATACCTGCGATGTACTGACCGAGAGCCATACCTTCGCGGCCGGCGTCTGTGTTTTCAACAGCACCGCGGAGAGATTTTGCGATAAGCTCGATAGCTTTTAAGTGGAACATGTCGCTCATTTCCCAAGCGCCCTTGGTGATGTAACCTTCGATAGCGTGGGTTAATGCATCCATACCGGTGGCAGCGGTAAGGCCTTTGGGCATAGAAGCCATCATATCGGGATCAACGATAGCTACAACAGGGATATCGTGAACGTCTACGCAAACCATTTTGCGGTTGTTTTGAACGTCGGTAATGACGTAGTTGATTGTAACTTCGGCAGCAGTGCCGGCTGTGGTAGCAACAGCGATGATGGGGGTGCAGGGGTTTTTGGTAGGAGCAACACCTTCCAATGAACGAACATCCGAAAATTCGGGGTTGGTGATGATGATGCCGATAGCTTTGGCAGTGTCCATAGAAGAACCGCCGCCGATAGCAACGATACAGTCAGCGCCGCTGGTCTTGAAAGCGGCAACGCCGTTTTGAACATTTTCAATTGTGGGGTTGGGCTTAATATCGCTGTAAATATCGTAAGCGATGTTAGCGTTATCAAGAATATCGGTTACCTTTTTGGTAACGTTGAATCTGATAAGGTCAGGGTCGGAGCAAACGAAAGCCTTTTTAAAGCCTCGAGCTGTGATTTCGGTAGCGATTGCTTCAATCGCACCTTTGCCATGGTAACTGGTTTCATTGAGTACAAATCTGTTTGCCATTTTATTTTTCTCCTTTATTAAATATTTTAAATGTTTATTAGCCCGGTATTACCCAAAGTACTGCTTGTATCATTACCCATTATAATAATTTTATCACCTTTGTCAAGTGAAAGTTACTGTTCGGCAGAGTTAAAAATGTCTGCCCTTTACATAAAGGCAAAAACGCAAAAAGAGGCGTGAAAAAACATAGAAGGCTAAACAGACAAGCGTACCGATATAAAAAGAATAAGGACAAGAAAAAAGAGAGAAGATTAAACTTCTCTCTGTTCTCTCGCCCGCAATGCTCGTACCATCAGGAACATTCCTAAGGGTACGACGCATTCGGGTTTTAATTTTTGTATAAGCCTTAAAGTAAATTATACTTCTTCGGGTTTGGGTTCAAGAACGATTACGATGGCGCTCTTGTCGCCCCATCTCTTTGCAATCTGATCTGCTGCGTCATAATCGCAGGTTACATTGTAGCCCTTGAGGTTTCCAAGAGGAAGACCGCGGGTCTGGATGTAGATGTTCTTGTCGGGAGTTTCTGTGGAGTTTGAGGGGAGATTGAGCAGATAACCCGAACACTTGTTGAATACGTTATAGTTGGCGTGCTGGTCTTCGTTGAGAGAGAGGGAAGAGCCGCAGTATGCGTAACCGGATCTGTAACGTGTGGTCGAACCCCAACCATAACCGGACTCGTTAAGAACGTTGTATGCAGAGATAACGTCTCTTGTGTACTTTGTTGCCGCGGGAGCTGCGGGAGTGATTCCATCTCCGGGGGAGTTGTAGAATTCGATACCCCAGAAGCAGTATTCCATGAGGTTGCCGAGATATCTTACGCCCTCCTGAGTACAAGCAGAACCATCGGAGAACTGATGTGTTACGGCAGTATCGTAGATCTGATAGATCCAGTTGTTTTCAACAACGTATCCGTCGCAGGAACCGTAGATTTCAACGGCGTTACCGTAGTTTACGGGTCTGCCGTTTCCGCGGAAGTCAAGAGAGAGGATGGAGCCGCCGATCCATGAGTAGATACAGTTGGTTACTGTTCTGTTCTTGCATCCGCCTGCACCGCCCATGCCGTGGCCGCCGGTGAACTTGAAGGAGATGTTGTCGATGATGACGTCGTTACCCTTACCGGATACGATGGCAACGTTTTCGCCGATTTCAATAGACTTGAAGCGGCTTCCGGGGTTGCCCTCGGTGGAGTAGAGGTAGAGATCCTGGTTGATCTTCATCTTGGGGTTTGTATCGTTGGAAAGTACGGAATAGAACTGGAGGTCGCTGTTCATGTCCTGGACGCCCTTGAATTCAAAGAGGTTGTAGTTCATGATCCAGCCGTACTTTTCGTTGTATGTATCCTTGGAGTAGTCCTGGAGATCGTGGTCAAAGCCCATAACGCCTACGTTGTAGAGAACGTCTGTACACTTCCATACATTGGGCCATTCTGTTTCAACCCAAAGGTTGGGGTCTGCATAGTTCTTCTTGGACTGCATGATGATAGGCTTGGGGCCTTCGCCGTAAGAACCGAGGATAATTCCGTTAACACCAACAGAGATTGTTCCGCGGTAAACGCCGCCGCGTTCAAAGAGGAATGCGGTGCCGGCTCTGGGGAATCTGAGCTTCTTGTTAAGACCTGCAATGGTCTTAACAGCTGTTTCGGGAGACTTACCGTCGTTGTCGTCGTTACCGTTCTTTTCAGAGATGTAATATGCTTCTTTGATCTTGTCGCCGTAGATGTCTGCAGTGTTGGGAGTGTTGAGGATGTCTTTTTTCATCTGCTCGGTGATAACGTCAACACCGCGGAGGATGGCATCAGCCGAGAGATTCTTGCCCTGCTCGTAAAGAGCGATGGTGTAATCCTTGGCAGATGTACCTGTGAGAACGTATTCAGAGGCTTTTTCGGTGCCTGTCCATGCAACACCTTCGGGGTTGCATGCTGCAAGGATCTGACTGTTTGCCCAGTGGTTTGCGGAGTCTGCAAAGCTTACTGCACCTGCAACACCAGTGGGTGTTCTGCCGAGAAAACGGTTGACCATTGTAACAACTTCTGCTCTTGTTATATTGTTGTCAGAGCGGAAAGTGCCGTCTTCATAACCTGTTACAACTCCCGAAGAAACAGCAAAGCTGATAGCACCGCAGTAGGGGTTTCTTGCGGTTACGTCGGGAATGGCGACGAGCTTTGTTGCGCCGTTGCTGCCATCAGCATCGAGATTTGCGATCTCATAGATAAGCTGAACAAATTCGCCTCTTGTGATGTTAGCTGTGGGGTTGATCATTGTTCCGCTGGCATCGCAGATAAGATCAAGGAAACCAAGCTTTTCAAAGAAGCCAACGTAAGGTTCGTACCATGCGCCGTCGGCAACGTCTGCATAAGTGGACGAAACCTTGCCCTTGATGAGGTTTTCATCAACGATGATACGCGAAAGAAGAGTGATAGCTTCTGCCTTTGTCATATTGTTCTGAGGACGGAATGTACCATCTTCATAACCGGCGACATAGTTTGCATTCTTGTTTACTGCAACGTTGAGAGCTGAAGTGACAACGATGTCGTTCTTGCCTGCCGAAAGCTGATAAATACCGTTTGCCGCCGACTTTGCAGCACCATTGATGGTTACAGTTTCTGCAGGAACGCCGTATTTGTCGCAAATAAGGAAGCCGTTGACGTTTGCGCCATCAAACTGAGGCTCGCAATAGCCGCCTGCAATCTTGATAACGTAGTCAGCTGCGTTTGCGGGAAGAAGAGCAGCAAGCTCGTCGTTGTTTGCCATGACGATCTTTTTGCCTGTAACTGTACCGCCGCCGAGTGTTACCGAAGAAATCGAACCGTCCTTAAGAGTGAGCACAAGGCTTCCGTTAACGGTTGCACCTGTTTCGGGACCGATAACAAGTGTTCCGATGTTACCGCCTTTGATAGATGTGATAACGTTACCGTTTACTGTGCCTGCAACAGGACCTGCAACGAGGTTTACAACAGCGCCGTTTTCAACGGTGAGTTCAACGTTGCCGTTTGTTGTACCCGAAACGTTACCGTTTACAAGGTTTTCGATCTTGCCGCCTGCAATCTTTACAAAGCCGCTGCCGTTTACTGTGTGACCGTTAACAGCACCAGACACTATGTTAGAGAATGTACCCGAGTCGATGGAGATAAGGCCGAGGTGTCCTTCGCTCTTACCAACCGCGATCGACGGAGGGTTGCGGTATTCGATGGGGTTTTTGCCGGATGCGTTGTATATTTCAACATGATATGTATCAAATTCGTTGTCTGTGGTGAAATTGTAACCGTTGGTGAGAAGATATGCACCCTCATCCATACGAAGGTTTACAAAATCAAGGAAGATGTCGCCTGCGAGGTTGACTTCGGCAACTGGAGCTTCTGCTGTGCCCGTAAAGTCAAGAAGGTTACCTGAGGATTTTGTTCCGATACCTTCAACAACAAGCTCGCCTCTGCCTGCTGCATCAGCAAAATCAGCAAGCTTTGCAGTACCTGTAAATACGATGTTGCCGCCCTGTGCACCAAGAGCTGCAACTGCTTCGTTAAATGTGCGGAAAGTCTTGTAGGATTTGCCCTCATAGTTCATTTTGCCGAAGCTTGAAACGAAAGCAATGCGCTCTCCGTTAAGTTCAACAACTTCGACGTCTGCCGCAAATGCCGTGAAGGGCACAAGGCAAACTACCATGAGCAAAGCTAAAAGAGCCGCAATGATTTTTCTGGTTCTCATAGTTTTTCTCCTTTTAAAAGATAAAAATTGGATCCGAAAACTCCCATACGGGTTGTTCTCCACGAAAACATTGTACCATAAATGCGACAAAATAGCAAGAAAAATGTTTTTGATTTTCGGCAGATTTCACATTTTTGTGCATATCATTCAAAATTTCATGTTACAATAGGACAATATGCCCGAAAACCGAGGGTGAAGCTCGGTTTTCGTCTTCGCGGAATTTGCAGGAATCTTCGACAACACGATTTTACCATTATATAAAGCAAAAATCAATGAACAAAACGGACATTTTTCGAAAGAAAATGTCCGTTTTGGAAAGGTTTTTGTTTATTTAACTTTGCGGTAAAAATACAGCTTGGCGCATCTCTTTTTGTTTATCACAAATTCAAGTCCGTTTTCAAGAATATCTTTGCCGCTTGCTGCAAATTCTCCGCCGTCGGCATCGGTGAAAATATATTCGTTTTCTGCGCAAAGTCCGCGAAGCGAAAGGGTGGCGCATTCATAGGGCGAATTTTCCCTGCGGAATAGCTGCACTATGCCGTCGTCCTGTGACGGTCTGTGGAACTGATATGCGCACCAGCTGTCGTTTTTGACCGAAAGCTCGGTCAGAGGATAAAAATCTTCCGAAAGATAGGGGCGTACGCGCAGATATTCTTGTGTATATTTTTTGATGAAGGAGTATTTTCCCTCCATGTTGTCGTATTTTTCCTTGTCCGAGAAAAAGTAGTTTGTCGTCATGGCAGGGGAGTACGCGCTTCGGATGCGGTATTCGTCATACAGTCTTCCCGAGCCTGTGCCCGAATATGGCATCCACATGCTGAAACCGAGGGTATGGTTTTGCGTTCCCTCAATATCGTAGTTTGCAGGGCACTGCAGGTCGCTTCGCCACAGTGGAATGCTGCGGCGCAGGGTTTCGATATCGATTCGCCTGCCGCCCGAGGCACAGTTGTCGATGATAAGGTGGGGAAATTTTTCAAGAAGAGCATCCCACAGCCTGTACATTCCGTTAATGTGCTTTATCTCCGAAATTCCGCGGCGGTCGTCTGTGTCATTTGTACGCCAATAGCCGAGCGGTTCGAAGTTGAAATCCTGCCTGTAACAGTCGATGCCAAGCTTTTCTATCATTGTGCAGAGCATTTCAAAACAATAATTCCACGCCTTTTCGTTTCCGAGATCCAGCAGGTAATTGTTTGGGTCTCCGCCGCCCTCTTTTAGGAAGTATTCGGGATGTTCTGTGGCGATGGGCACGTTTGATCTCACTCTTTCAGGTTCGAGCCACAGAAGATATTTCATTTCTGCTTCATGCACAGCGCGTGACACGTCGCAAAGTCCGTCGGGGTGGGTCACTTTGCTCGGATTCCAGTTTCCCGTGTGTTGCGCCCAATCGCCCTCGTATTCATCGGGGGAGGGGGATGAGTCTCCGTACCATCCTGCGTCCATCCATATGTATTCAAATGGCAACGCCTGCTCTTTTATATTCTTTATCTTGTCAAGGCACGAGTTGGTTTCAAGTCCGCCCCAAAGTCCTGCACACAAAGGTCCGTGTTCGTCTCTGCCATCTTTGCCTATAAGCGAAAAATGGTTTTTCACAAGTCTGCGCCAGATGTTTTGCGAGTCGATGAAGTCGCCCTCGTAAGGTAAAAGCACCACCGACGAGGTACGGAATTTTTCGCCCGGCAAAACCCTGAAATTTGTATCTTCTATCTTTGTTTTCACCGTCACGGTGTCGGTGTCTCTTGTGATATCACAGTTCCATTGACCTGTCCAGCCGATGGCAAAGATATATCCTTTCCCGTTTTTATGGATATTGAAAAACGGAGCGTGCTCGTTGTTGCTGGATCTACCGCCCGAAGTAGCATAGTGCTTTGACTGCCCCGGGAGAATGTGATTTTTCGGCCAATGCCCACGCAGTTCGTCTATTTCGCAGCTGAACTCAAACCTTGTGCCCGACGAGCCTGCAGGAGCGTATATTTTTGTTGCCGTCTTTGTGTCGGGCATATATGCAACACCGCGGTACGGTTCTTCGTGCTCGATGGGAAGAGTGATGTCGCAATCAAAAAGCTCCGAAATTATGCCCGTCGGTTCGTTTCCGATGTTTTCAATGTAATTTACCCATTCGTACGCGCCAAAGTTGCCGTATTTTTTTGCAACGTTTGTGATGCGAAGTCCGCCTTCAAATTCGTACATGGTTGAAAGAAGATCTTCAGTTTGTTCGGTATGCACGGTATGGGCGACCGAAAAACCCTCTGCTCCGTCAAGCTTGAAAGAAAATCTTTTGTTGTCTTTGAGAAGATCCATATTTTTCCTCCTTTATTTAAAGAAACATCAAAGTTCCGCAAAAGCAGAACGCAACGCTTAAAACAGTTCTTTTTGTAAGCTTTTCGCCAAACACCACAGCCCCCAATATGGTTGAAAAAACAATGCCTCCGCCGGTGATGAACGGATAAAGCACAGTGGCGGGAAGATTGCTTGCGCCGTAAAGCTGTAAAAGATACGACACCCCGTCGCACACCGCGGCAAGTGCGATAAGAGAAACGGCTTTGAGAACGATATTTTTCTTGTCGGAAGTCTTTTTCTTTTCAGGTTTGTCTTTTACCGAAAAAAACAGAATTCCGCAAAAAACAAATTTGAAAATACCGCCAAGCATTACGTATTCGGATGCAGTCACGGTACTGTGCACCGTTTCGATCTGATGTATCTTTGAAATTATACTGACAAAACCGTTGAGAATAAAGACAGCAATGCACATGAGCAGTTGTTTTTTCGAAGGTTTTCCGTTGCTGCCGTTTGACAGAATAACGCCGAGAAGAATAAGCACAAGTGCCGCAAAACGAAGCACACCAAACGGTTCTTTCAGATAAATAACGCCGTAAATATATGGCAGTATCATTCCTCCGCTCATTAGAAAAACGGTGTACAACGCCATTGTTCCCGACTCCAACAACTTGAACCCGATAAGGCTGTAGCTTACGAGTATCACGTTCATCATCGCCGAAAGCAGAAAAGAAAAAGGGGTGAACGATATCCTGAAACCGTTGACACACAAAAAAATGATGAAAGTAAAAAGTCCCAGAAGACAGTTGAATCCAATAGCCTTTTTGGGCGAGGTGCCACAGATGGTTTGATATCCTTTGTTCGCGCCAAAAACGACCGCAAGCAGGACAACTGCGATGACAAGCTGTATATATTGCATTCCTAATCTCCCGTAAAAACATTTGTCACATATACTTTATCACGAAAAAAACATAAATTATATTGATTTTTCACCAAAAAACATGATATAATCACCATATATTACAAAACCAAGGAGATAACGAAATTGCAGAACGTAACCCGAAGCCACTCAGGATTTTGTCAATTCGACCTTATGGCAAAATATATTGAACTCGATCATCACAGCACCGAAAACGTTTTTGAAGCTCATATCCACGAGGAATGTGAGATATACGTAAACCTCAGCGGCGACGTTTCATTTGTGGTCGAAAACCGTATCTATCCGGTCCTGCCGGGTAGTATTATCATCACTCGACCTTATGAATATCACCATTGTGTTTATCACAGCAACAGGTTGCACAAGCATTTTTGGATGCTTTTTTCCTGCCGCGGAAACGAGGAGCTTTTCGACCTGTTTTTCAACCGCAGAGCAGGAGACAGAAACCTGCTTGTTCTTCCCTCCGACAAGACCGAGAGGCTTTTTGCTCTTTGTCACAGAATGACAAGGGAAGAGAATGACAAGCTGATTGCTCTTTCGGATTTTTTTGAACTGATGAAACTTTTGAAAAGTGCCGACAGCGCAAATCCCGAAAACGTATATCCTGCTGACGTGGAATTTGCTATAAAGTATATTGGCGACAATTTCGCCTCGCCTGTCACAATATCCGAGATCGCGCGACTTGCCGGAGTCAGTGTGAATACTTTGGAGCGGCATTTTTCCGAAACCTTGGGCAAAAGTCCGTCCCGTTATCTTCTTGATAAAAGGCTGTCGTATGCCGCACTTCTTCTTTCGAAGGGTGAAACGGTAACAGAAGCTTCCGAAAGAAGCGGCTTTTCGGATTATTCCCGATTTATTTCGGTTTTCAAAAACAGCTATGGTATAACCCCGCTTAAATACAAAAACGGCGTAAGGTGACCTTTTCTTTGACCAAAGCTATCACTTGCGAATAATATAACAATGAGTAGGGCGGCAATATATTTGCCGTTCTTTCTCAAAAAATCATTCTCATTTTTCTGCGCATGGAATAATCGATCAAAAACAGGTAAAAATAGAATCAGAAAAATGTGAAAGGGAGAATCCAAAAGTGAGTGTAAAGCGAGGAGATATATATTACGCCGATCTGAGCCCTGTTGTCGGCTCCGAGCAGGGCGGCATCAGACCTGTACTTATCATACAGAATGATATCGGCAACAAATTCAGTCCCACCGTGATTGCCGCCGCCATAACCAGCAAGACCGACAAGAGCAAGCTTCCCACCCACATCGACGTTTATGCTGAAAAGTACGGGCTTGCCCGAGATTCTGTAATATTGCTCGAGCAAATACGCACGCTTGACAAAAAACGGCTGAAGGAAAAGATGGGACATCTTGACGACGATCTTATGAATCGCGTTAACAATGCTATCACCGTAAGCTTTGGTCTTGAAGACCCTGTGCCTGCCCAGCAGTTTATAGGATAAAAACGAGCTTCCGCCTGAAAAAGTTTTTGCGCGGAAGCTTTTTTTGTGTGGTGAAACTGTTGATTTTTTTGTTTTGAATGTGTATAATGAGATCAGAATTTTCGTTTCGAGGAGGTTTTTCATGAAGACAGTAAAGGATAAATACATACTTGTCGGCGCAGATTTTGCAGGCTATCCCCTGAAAGAAGCAGTAGTTGCCCATCTTAAAGAAAAGGGCTGGAAGGTGACAGACATCGGTGTGAGAGCTGATTCCGACCCCGATGATACAGATCTTATGTTCCACAGAGTGGGTCTTCGCGCAGGATCCATGATATCCGAGGGCGAATTTGAAAGAGCCCTTCTTTTCTGTGGCACGGGTATGGGCATACATATCGCCGCCAGCAAATGTCCCCATGTTCATGCAGGCGTTGTTGAGAGTGTTCCTGCGGCACTTCGTGCCATCACGGGCAACGGTGTAAACGTTCTTGCTATGGGCGCATTTTACGTTGCTCCTGCCATGGGCTGCGATATCGCAGACGCCTATCTTAACGCAGAACTCGGCTCAGGATACGAATGGTGGAAGAATTTTTACGAGTTCCACAAGCTTGCCATCGACGAGCTTGAGGCTTTTGATTACGAAGAATACAAGAAAAACGGCTTTAAGGTAAACAAGCTTGGCGATTTTCCGCTGAAGCTTGAAAAAAAGCCCGAATAATAAGGAGATAATGAAAATGGTAAATTCAAAGAAGTTTTACGAGCGCGTGTCGGGCAAGATCCATCTTGAACACGGCGGTTCGGTCAATATCGTATTTCTTGGCGACAGTGTAACACATGGTTGCTTTGCTTCGGGTTACGGCATTGTGGGACATGATAGATTTGCTTCCTACACCATGAAGTTTCACAAGATGATCTCGGTGCTCTTCCCGAACACGGTTTTTAACATTATAAATTCCGGTATTGGCGGCGGTACTGCCACAACAGGACTTGAACGGCTTGACAGAGACGTTATTTCATACCACCCCGATCTTGTAGTTGTTTCTTTCGGCCTTAATGACCACGGCGATCTTGCAGGAAACCTTGCATCGCTTGGCAAGATTTTTGACAAGCTCAACGAGCTCGAGATCCCCTGCGTTTACCTTTCGGAAAACATGATGAACACCGAAGTAGCTGAAGATATCGAAAAGACCTGCCCCCAGTTTGTGGAGTATGCAAAGCAGACACCAATCCTCCAGAATGGCGGAACAATGGATAATCTTTTCGAAAGCTACATGGCTCTTGCAAAGTCCAAGGGTGTCACCGTGTGCGACGTTTACGGCAAATGGAAGAAGCTTCAGGAATGCGGTGCCAACATCACCATGCTGCTTGCCAACCGCATCAATCATCCTATCCGCGAGATGCATGATTTCACTGCTTTCAGCCTGATAAACACTCTGTTTTTTGAATAATTACTGAAAATTTGCCGAAAAAAAGGCGTTTTTTGAGAAAAAAGACTTTATTTGCTTGCATAAATTACCTTATTTTCAATAAAATCCTTGACATAATTGCAAAAATATAATAGAATAATAATACAGAAATGATACATAGAGGGCAGCGCCCTTAATAACAGTAAAACAGGAGGTCCGCACCATGGCAGATATGGATCAGATTTTTACCCTCACCGATGAGGAGGGCAACGAAAGTCAGTTTGAACTGATTGGCAATCTTGATATAAACGGCAACACATACGTCGCTCTGGTTCCCGTTGACAACAACAGCGAAGAGGAAGAATACGTTATCCTTAAGGTTGAAGAAGACGAAAACGGCGAAGAATTTCTTGTAACCATCGACGACGATGACGAATTTGACGAAGTTGCAGACGCTTTTGAAGACGAGTTTATGTCCGAATTCGATTACGACGCCGCAGAGGAAGAAGCTCCCACAGAAGAATAATTGACCGTACATTTTCCTGCTGAGTTTGTGATTATCCGGTCATATAAACCCACATTTAGAAATTGGAGTCTGAAAATAGTTTTCGCACGCAGGTATGCAGACCTCCCGCTCCTCCCGCTCCCCGGACACGAGCCGGCAAAGACCGGAGGCCTTCGGACGCTGGTAGCACAAAGCCGCGAATAGGACACCACCTTGCGTTAGCAGGGTTTCTTCTGTCGGGTAACACGGCCCCGCGGGGTTTTGTTGATTATTATCAATGAAGAATAAAAAGCTGTTCTCGAGAGAACAGCTTTTTTGTTGTCAATCTTTTGATTTTTCCAACTCTGCGAATTTTGCAGTCATTGTGGGATTGCCTTTTGTTAAACGTTTGATAGAGAGGTGCTCTGCTTTGTCATTTGCTAATCTAAGATGGTCTTCTGAAGAAAGCAAGGCTTTTTTTGTTTTTTCAAGATGGTTGATGGTTTTGTCAATTTCTTCAATGGCAGTTTTAAATCTATCACTGGCTAGTTTGAAATCTCGTGAAAATCTATTTTTGAAGTCGTTTATTTCGTTTTCAAAATTTGTTATATCTATATTTTGGTTTTTTATTTCGGCTAACTCTCTTTTGTATTGTAATGAATGGAGAGCAGCATTTCGCAGTACTGTTATTATCGGGATGAAAAATTGCGGCCGGATTACATACATTTTTGGATATTTGTATGAAACGTCTACGATGCCCGAATTATAGTATTCGTTGTCTTGCTCCAAAAGGGTTACGAGCACTGCATATTCACACCCTTTTTCTTTTCTATCTTTGTCAAGCTCTTTGAAAAAATCTTCGTTTTTGTGTTTTGTGGCAGTTGTATCCATTTCGTTTTTCATTTCAAACATAATAGAAATGAATTCTATACCATCTTCGGAAGCTTCGCGATAAATATAATCGCCTTTGCTACCGTTTTTGACATCAGTGTCTTTTTCGAAATATGCGTTTTGAAAAGCGGTGGCGCGAAGTTTGTTGAATTCATATTCGCAGTGCTGTTCCAAACTCTCCCCAATCATTTTTGTTGATTGACGAGCTTTGAAGTCTTTATAGTATGCGATTTCATCATCTTTTCGCTTAACTTCCTTTGTGTGTTGGTCAATCAGGCTTTTGTTTTTTAACTCCCATTCCTTGTCAAGCAATTGCAGTTTATTTTCCAACTTGGATATTTCGCTGTTTTTCTCGGCGGTTAACTTGTCTATTTCTCCCTGCTTTTTTGCAGACTCTTCAATTAAGCGAGTAGTTAGGCTAGCAATTTCTTTTTCTTTCTTTGCTTCAGCTTCTGCAACTGCAAATTTTATGGCGTTTTCTCTATTTTGTTCAACATCTTTAATAGCCAAATCCGAAATTGCTTTATTTGATTCAATTTCTTTCTTTAAACGCTCAATTTCTATAGTTTGCTCAGATATTTTATTGTTTTTTTCGGCGGTTAACTTGTCTATTTCTCCTTGATTTTTTGCAGACTCTTCGATTAAGCGCGCGTTTAGGTTGGAGATTTCTTTATCTTTTTTTGCCTCGGCTTCTGTTACAGCCAAACTTATTGCCGTTTCTTTTTCTTTTTCAAAGCTTTTTGCTTTTTCACAGATTTCTTTTTTGAATTCTTTGTCACGGACTTGCTTCACTATTTCTGCATATCCGGACTCGTCGACTTGGAAAACTTCACCACATCTTGGACATTTGATTTCTTGCATTTCTCTTCTCCTTTTCTTTCATAAAATATTGGCAATTGGCAAAACTATTACTACATAATCATTGTATGACAAAGTGTCATATTTGTCAAGTGCAAAATATGACATAATGTCATCGAGGTGATGTCGTGAGAAACAAGCTGAAAGAGTTGCGAAAGCAAAAGGGCTACACCCAGCTTGCGTTGCAGATGCGTACGGGCATTGAACAGGCGTTGTTGTCAAAATTTGAAAACGGCGAGCGAGTACCGCCGACCGAGACGCTGTTGCGCCTTGCAGAGTTTTATAACGTGAGCATTGACTATATTTTGTGCTGTACCGACAATCCCGAAATCAACAAATGAGGTTTTGCATTTGATTTTCGGATAGTGTACTGTGTTGCAAAAAATAAGACCGCAACTATTGTTGCGGTCCTCTTTTTTAGTTGAATTAGTCGCTGATGTAAGGAATTACAGCGATGTGACGAGCTCTCTTGATAGCCTCTGTGAGTTCTCTCTGATGCTTTGCGCAGGTACCTGTGATTCTTCTGGGAAGAATCTTGGATCTTTCGGAGAGATATTTGTGAAGCTTTACAGCGTCCTTATAATCGATGAATTCAACTTTGTCAGCGCAGAAGTTACAAACCTTTTTCTTCTTATGGTTTTTGAACTGCTTCTGTGTATCCTTATCCATGATAACTACCTCCTGTTATAAATTTCTTTGTCTTCCGAATCAGAACGGAAGATCATCGTCGGAAGAAACTTCGACGAAAGCTGCGTCGGGGATTCCGGCGCCTTCAGATGTTTTTGCCGCAGGCGGCTCTCCGTAGTAAGTTCCTGCCGAGCGGGGCTGAGAATCAGTCTTGCGTTCAACGAAGGAAACTTCGTCGGCAACGACCTCGACAGTATAGCGCTTCTGACCGTTTTGGTCTGTCCAGTTTCTGGACTGGATCGAACCGCAGACAAGGATCGGCTTTCCTTTTGAGAAATACTGACACACAAATTCAGCCGACTGTCTCCAGGCGACGATGTCGATAAAGTCTGCTTGAGGAGCTTCGCCGTCTCTTGTGAATCTGCGTCCTACTGCGATGCGGAAAGAAGTAACGCTTATTCCGTTGGGGGTTTTCTTGAGTTCGGGATCTGCGACAAGATTTCCAATAAGAATTACCTTGTTAAGACTTGCCATTTGAAAAAACCACCTTTCGGAATTACTTGTCGGTTCTTACAACGATCGAACGAAGAACGCCGTCGGTGATGTTGTAAATACGGCAGAGTTCTGCGGGGAACGCAGGAGCGGAAGCGAAGTTTACAACAACGTAATAACCTTCAGTGTAGTCATCGATGAGATAAGCAAGCTTTCTCTTGCCCCATTCATCGATCTTTTCGATGGTTCCGTTCTGTGCGATGAGACCTGTGAATTTTTCAACGAGAGCCTTTGTAGCGTCTTCGGAAAGCTCAGGGTTCAGGACAAAAACGGTTTCGTACTTGTTGATGAGTTCCATTTTTTGCACCTCCTTTTGGACATAAGACTCCGGGACATTGCCCGGAGCAAGGAGAAAGACCGCTTTTCAGTCTTTCACGAACAGTAATTATACACCATATTTGTCAATTTGTCAATAGGTTTTTCTTATTTATTTCGCTTTTTCGCGGTTTTTTGTCCGATCGGCGCAAACAACTGCGGAAAATAAATATCCACCCGCATAGCGGGTGGTATTTCATTTTCGGGCAAAGCCCTAACTGATACTGGCGACGCACAAGTGCGTTTAAAATTGGCCTGCCAGCCATGCAATTGTTACTTAC
>SVTM01000067.1 GCA_015063785.1 Oscillospiraceae bacterium | reverse complement strand
ACACAACGATCGGAAGCACCCAGGAGAACAAGAAACTCAAAAGCATATTGGGTTCTTCAACGACTTGTCCTGAAAATTTTGCACCTGCGGCATACAGACGGTCGGTAAGGTTGTGATCTGCAACCATGGCCGTCGAATAGACCAGTTTTTCTTCCTTGTCGGTGAAGATGATTTGATTGTCCGCTTCACTGATTTGCACTTGACCGATATTCTTTTCTTCGATCATACTCATGAAGGTGCCGTAATCAACTTCTTTGATTTTTTGTCCGGCAATCCACGGCATAATAATCGAGTTAAACAGAATGATTACAAGCAGTACGATGCCGTAATAAAAAATCAGCGGTTTTCTCGGTTTCTTAACTTCATTCACTTCTGATACACACTCCTACGAATCATTTTTGTCGGGATCATTCCATTCAGATCCCATCTTCTCTGGTACTTATCATACAAAAGAAACTGCAACTGTTGTTCAACTGGGTCTCAATTTTTGTTGAAGTTTGTCGAGGCGATCACACTTCCTTTAAGGTGTTATAAATACACTCAGAGGCGTTTTGCAAACGGCACGTTGCAATGGCGTTTGCCAGTGAATTGTATCTGTTTTCGTCCTGAACAAGCGAAATGCAAAGCTCTGTCAACTCATTTACGTCGTTGCTTTTTACAGCACAGCCAAGCTGTGTATAGAAAGCACTGTTATAATCCTCACAGCCTGCAACTGCATGGATGAAGATCATCGGCACCTTCTTGGTTGCCGCTTCGGTAACGCTGATACCGCCTGCCTTTGTTAAGTACAGATCTGCACTATCGAGTAGAACCGACATATCCTTTACATAGCCGAGAATGTGAAGGTTGCTTCGTTTTCCGTATTTACGTTCAAGCTGTGATTTCAGTTTTTCATTGGTTCCGCATACAACCGTCAGATCAAAGCCTCCTTTCAACTTTTCCGTCAGTATGCCAGCCAGCTTTTCTATCGGGCCGCATCCCATACTGCCGCACATCATAACCATGTGCTTATGGTCGGGGTCTATGCCAAATCTGTGCTTCGCCTCGTTCTTTATTGTAGACTTATAAAACATTTGTCGGATCGGAATACCGCAGGCGACGATTTTTTCTCTCGGGATATTGGTGCATTCAAACTCGCTTGCGAGTGCTTCATTCGGAATAAAGTAGTAGTTTAAGTTACTTTCCTGAACGCTTGGACTGCAGGTATAATCGGTAGCAACAAAAGCGGTTTTGATAGGTAGGTTATACCGTCTTTGCGTTTCGGTCAGCATAAGAGAGGCAAAAGGATGTACGCAGATAACGGTGTCGTAAGTTCCTCTTACGATAAACTTATAAAGCTCGTCCGAGCCTTTGGCGAAGAAGTTATACAGACACGACTTTTCCTTAAAGTACGACGGGTGCTTTTCAGTAAATCCGTATCCCCAATTGAACAGCCACGGAATGTTTCTGTACACGAAAACATGACCCCACGATATAAATCGGGAGGTCTTTTCGGAAATGAACCATAAGGAATCTTCTATTACACAGGTTTCACCTTTGGCGTCAAAAACTTCTTTGATCGCTTTGGCACAGGAGTTGTGTCCTTCACCGGTATTACAGCTTAGTATCAGCACTCGCATGTTTCTCCTGCACTCCTTTCCGTGTTTTCGTTTTGACACACTCGTTTTGCCAGCCGCATAAGACGCGGTCGGTTATATCTTTGAATAATAATAAAGGGCAGATTAAACAGTGTGATATATAAAAGCCAAATAATTACACCTCCCACGCCGGGATATAATTTGAGGCAGTAAAGCCCGACAAAACAATTCAGCGTATGAATCAGTTCGGCTACACAGGTTTCCTGCAACATACGGGGCAGACGCTTTTTATAATCTCCCGAAAGGTTTTTAGCAGGCATCATAAAGGGCAGAATTTTGCTCATATCCGGCAGTTTACTTTGCCATTTGCGAACCTTTAATTTATCATAGATCCGTCCGTCTTGTTCAAATCGAAAACTACGGTACGGAAACAGATCGGCACGAAACCATTTCTTTGGAAGTAATCTTCCTACAAAAAAGGAAATCACACCGGTTATGATTAAAAACCAAAAGCATTTCCAAAACTTCACGTCTTACACCTCGTTTGCAGGTTCTTAAGTTCCTGCTTCTTCTTTTTTCTTAAATACAGCAAAATTTCCTTTAGAGGCAATATAAATGATTGCGACAACAACGGCACCCATTGTTTCAAGCAGCATATCGAGCATCGTGTCGGTAAGGCCGATATCTATGTAGCCTTTTACAGGGAGTACCTGACCGTCCACGATTACCTCTTCAATATTTTCTATCGAGCCTGCGACACCAACACCCTCATCTAAAAGATAGGAGTTGATGTGTGTAATTACCATATCGTCCTGCATATCCATACCAAAAAAGGTATCGGCACCGAATTCGCAGAATTCCCATAAAACAGCGATCGCCATTGAAAAGCATAGGGCAAACATAGCTGTCATAACCGTTTTCTTTTTATCTTTTCCGACGTACTTTTCAAAGAGGAACAGTCCCAAGAAAGCAAACATAACGCCGCCGCTGATATGAAGCATCTTGTCCCACCAAGGAACCGTGTAATACAAATTGTGGCAGTGTCCGAGCATCGGACCTATCGCGTAGAAGAGTCCAAATAGATACACGGGCAGGCTGATCTTACAATGAAAAATCCATTCTGCAGTTTTTGGTGCCAGTATGATAAAAGGTGTTGCGATCGCAAGTAAGAGCTTGTCGTACTGCTCACAATTAATCATCATAATAATGGTGATAATAGCAAAAATCTCACAAAGCAGAACACCGACCAGCCGAACAGTTCTTTCTTTTTTATTCAAGATGACATCTCCTCAATATACTGTTAACTTTCATAGGTCTTATTTTTAATTGCCTTTATATTCTGAATGGAATACATAATAAAGGACATCAGCATAATTCCGATGCAAACGCCTACAAGAATCAGCGAAATTGCATGAGGAATGTTGAACCAAACAATATGTATCGCCATCATGGAATATAGGGAAACTGTTGTGAGCTTTCCGTGCCACACGGCACCTTTAACAGTTCCCGTCCGCTTAATAGACACAAGCGATGTAATTCCGGTAACAACCTCTTTTATGACAAGAAGAACAAGCGGTACCGTCATATATTTGAAACGGGAGACAAGACAAAACAGCATTGCCATCTGTGTCAGCTTGTCGGCAATCGGATCAAACGCCTTGCCAAAATTACTTATCATATTGTATTTACGCGCAATAATACCGTCCACAATATCGGTAACGCCGGATAACGTCAGAATCAGCAATGTCCACAAATAGTCCTGCTTTCCTACGTACAGCCAGACAATTACCGGAATTAGACACAAACGAAAGAAAGAGAGAATATTCGGTATTGTCAGTATCTTGTTTTGATATCTTCCTGCACTGTCGGTCGTCATAATATGCACTCCTATTTTTGCATTTTATAGAAACAGTATAAAAAAGAATCTACAACTAAAGTTCAACTGAATCTCAACATTTGTTGAAAAAAGAGGTATCGGCTCGAATGAAC
>SVTM01000066.1 GCA_015063785.1 Oscillospiraceae bacterium | reverse complement strand
CTGTCGTCGAAACTGCATAGCAGCCCAGCGTGGCACCCTTTTTCTTTGCCTCTGCCAGCGCCTCCATCACGATGAACGCACCGAGACGGTCGTCGAGCGCTCTTCCGCTGATGCGACCGTTGAGAAGCTCACGCACGTCGGTGTCAAAGGTGACCGTATCCCCAAGCTCCACGTACTTCATCGCATCCTCGCGATCCTTCGCGCCAATGTCGATGCGCAGGGAGGATGCCTCAAGATCGCGGTTTTTTGCGATCGAGCGGGAATTTGCCACCGCGCCGAAAAGAACGCCGTTTTTGGTGTAGATCCGAACCTTGTGCCCGGGGTAGGTGGTGGGGTAGATCCCACCGATCCGCGTCACCATCAATGTGCCGTCACTGCCGATTGCGGATACCATGAGACCGATCTCGTCGGCATGTCCCGCAGCCAGCACACGGAAGGAGGACGTGGGGTTGATTGCGGCGGTCACGTTGCCGAGCTCGTCGACCGTTAAAAGGTCTGCCTTGTCCTGCATATAGTCGTAGATCTTCTTTTCCAGCTCCGCCTCGTTGCCCGAAACCGAGCCGGTTTTCAAAAGATCGAATAAAAATTCCTTGTTCATCCTGTACCTCCGTTTGTGTGACACGATCCCGTCATCTGACAGAAATCATATTGTGTTCAGAAAAATTATATCACAAAACGACACGCATTGCAACCGTTTTATACCGCAAATCTGTCAGGAATCGAAAAAAATTGAACATGAGTCTGAGAAAAAACGCAACGGGGGTGGGGAAGGGGGCTTGTTTTTCACAGTGGCGCTGTCGAATACAAAAAACGCAGCATGTCGGAGGACAGGCGTGCGTTCTTTGTCATAGATGAAATTTGAAGAAGGATCGGAGACCGAGGACGCGTGGAGCGTGGTCAACCGTTCTCCATTCGTCCGGCACAATCCTCGCACCGACCCAACGCGTCTAAAGACAATGGCTTTAAAACGCGCTTCAGCTCTGCGCGAATGGCTCGGTGTTCAAAATCGGAAATCTTTTGCGCGTGATCGTAAACAAATCCTTCGTCATCAATCCCGGGGGCATACCCCTGTGCGCCGCAAATGACACAGGTGTTGATCAACCGTTTGGCAGACGGATTCCATTTCTCGATGTATAATGACCGCCCCTTTTTCGTGTGCTTGCTGTGTGACATAGGACCTCCCGTTTTTTACTAAACTTTAGCCGATAATCAGTTCTCCATCTAAAATAGTATCCATATCCATAGCACTGCTGTCCGCATTATAAATCTCGTACTCAAAAGGAAATCCGTCTTTGGAATACAAAGTAAACACCGTTGTAGCGCTTCCACTGTTTCTTGCGGTTTGAATCGTGATCATGTCTGACATTCCCAAATAGCCGTCTTGAATATTCGGAGTGCGAAACTCTATGATCTTATAGTATGGCGAATAATCACGAACGATATGCTCAGCAGATAAAGCGTTTATGTAATTTATCGTTTCCGTTTTGTTTTCAAAATCTTGCTCTAAGATAAAATTCAGTAATCTTTTCTCTTCTTTTGAGAAAATGCCGTTGGTAATCATAGGTTCACCATCTTTCTTTGTTTTATGATACCACAAATTCGGGAATGTTTCCAGTACGTTCGCGACCAAATCACGCGTGGCGGCACGTATATCATCAAGCCGCAGAATTGCATCGCGGAGGATTCTGAACCCAACTTCGCACCTTTGGCAAGAATGCCAAGGGCATTCTTCCCGCGGCTCACGGCACCATGTGCCTGTTCGCACACGATTTTTCATAGCTCCAACCTTTGCGAAACAAAAGAACACCAATAGCCGACTGTGGCTTGGTATTCTTTTGTTTGTATATGGGCTACGAAAAAGATATTTTTTGCGTTCTTAATAAGGTTTCGAACCCTCACGGATTTTCTGATAAAAACAGACCGGAATTTATTCAACAATTCTCCATTTCATTGATTTGGCAATGGCAAAAGAGCAACCTTCCAAATCATTTTGATCAGTCCAAACATCATCTGCCCAAACAATATACCCTTTATCATTAAAAGAAACAGATGTGTCTAATATTACACCAAAATATGTATCGTTTAACACCTGCCACTTCCATAAACTTTCGAATTCGATTTCCACAACTGTATCCCAAATACTTGTTACCAGTATGCGAAGAATCAACTTTGTTGCGTCAAGATTTTTGAAATATCCGTTTTCATCGACGTTTGTATGGACATCATTTGTGTATTGAAGTCCAACAATATATCCATCGTGTAGTGAATTGGTTTTGTCAATAAAATCTTGTATATCTTTTTCTGTTTTGATTTCGTTGAACATCGTTTCGCCGCCTTTCCGGAATTAGTATAGCATAAAATCGGTAGGATTGCAAGCACTTCGCGCCAAATCACGGTGGGAGCCGTGTATATCATCAAGCCTATGGCTTGTATAGAGCGGAACTAGGGTATTCGCCTTTGGCGAAGATACCAACGCTTGCCGCTTACGAGCAAGCTCGACGCGCTCTGCGCGTGGTACGCGAACCCTTTCCTTAGCACCTGTTCACTATTACTTATTACTTGCCAAAAATCGACAAGGAAATTTTAGTGAAAAGTGAAGAGTGAAGAGTGAAGAGTGAAAAAGTAAAAACGACAACCTTCTGTCGAAGATTGTCGTTTTTGGGCACACCCTTACAAAATCGATCCGTACCGCAAGTTTTTTCGAAATCGATCCGTGTTTTTCGGTCGGTGGATAGACTTATCCCTTGGCGATGATGAGTTGCGAAAATCTCCCAAAAGAGATTTTCCAACCATGCCGGTAAACGAAGTCTATGTAAATTTATATATTCCAATTTAGACTATGATTAATATCGTCTATCGCGTCTTGGATAGTGGACTTATTTGTGCCGATGGCGTTTGAGTTAGCGCTTGAAATAAGAGGTTCAACAATGGCTCTATCCAATATTTTTATATCTTTCTTGAGAACTGCAAGCATAGCAAATGCATAAATTACCTGTGCTTTAACTGTTTCGTTTTCTCTTTCGTACAGTTCAAGCAATTTGGAAAATGCATAATCATATTCTTCTTCGTTTTCAGCATCACGACCAAGGCAGAAAATGACCGAAGAAAGTTCCGGGGAAACCTCTTCGTCGGGAACAGAAGCAATAACCCGTTCTATTTCTTCTACATGGAAATTATTCATTTTGCACTCTCCTTTAAGGTTTTACAGCTTGAAATCAACATACGTCTGATTCTTCCGCAAAGATTGCGATAGGTCTTGAAAGTTTCTTCGTCTATGGCGTTAGTGTTAAACAATAACTTTAACCAGCCTTCTGTTTCACTACATTCTTTGAGAGCAATTTCAAATTTTGAAAGCATGTCTGCCTTACTTTGACCGTAATTTGCCTCACGAATATTGGCATAAACGCTACTTGAACTTTTACGGATTTGAAAAAGTGTGTTTGATGATGCCTTAATGCTTTGACACATCAATTCAATATCGGTGGCAAGCTGCTCCGAATATATGAGTAAATAATTCTTTGACATAATATCACCTCTTTGGGAATATTATAGCACAAAATCTAACTTAAATCAAGGCGTGAGCCTTGTATATCATCAATTTCATAGAAATTGCATATCATCCGTCCGAAAACGAGTATATCTCGCTTTCGGGCGAGTATATCATCATTGCGAAAGAGATACAAACCTACGGTTGATGAGATGCACCTACGGTGATGATATACGCCTGACGGCGATGATATACCATCGCTTTCGCAATGGATAAAAAAATACTGCAGAAAACGTATCGTTTTCTGCAGTATTTTTTGGCAGGGGCGGAAGGACTCGAACCCACGACCCATGGTTTTGGAGACCAGTACTCTACCAACTGAGCTACA
>SVTM01000034.1 GCA_015063785.1 Oscillospiraceae bacterium | reverse complement strand
CTAATGTGTTTTTATGTTCGACTGGCAGGTCTTCCATATTATATCACATTAGGAGGATTTTTTCTCATCGGTTAACCTCTTTTGAACCACGCGACTATCGCGTGGTTTTCTTGTAGACAACGAAAAAAGCAGGGGCAACCCTGCTTTTTAATTTTTATATAGGATAAAAAACAAAAGACCGTCAACAGACGGTCTTTTTGGAGCTGATGAACGGAGTTGAACCGGCGACCTCATCCTTACCAAGGATGCGCTCTACCTACTGAGCTACATCAGCAAAAGGTGTCAGCTACACCAGCGAGAGTTATTATAACATCTTTTTGCGCCTTTGTCAAGAGCAAAATCAAAAATTCGCAAAAAAACTTCACACGGTTGTTTTTTAATACATTACAGTAATAAACAAGGCGAGAAAAAAGTGTACAGCGTTGCTTTTGTCACATAGTATTGTGCAGTTTGCACAAATATTTTTGAGATTGTTGACAAACTCTGTATTATATGATACAATAATGTCATATAAATCGACATATTACCCCAATATATACACAGCGCACGCCCTTGCGCCGCGCAAAGGCAGAGTGTGCCAAATTTAAAGGAGGTCTATTTAAAAATGAAAGCCGCAAGAAGACAGAAGATACGCGAGCTTTTGCAGACAAAGCCGTTTGTCTCGCTTAAGGAGCTGACGGTTATGTTCCCCGACGTAACGAGCATGACTTTGAGACGTGATATAGAATATTTTGAAAGCCAGGGCGAGCTTATAAAAGTGCGCAACGGCGCAAGATCGATGAAATTTATCACCGCCACCGCCGACGAAAACTATCGCCGCCGCGAAAAGGAAAACGAATCGTCCAAGCGTGCCATAGCCTCGGCAGCACTTCCTTTTATTGAAAAAGGCAAATGCCTCTTTTTCGATTCGGGCTCGACCATCATGCAGCTTGCCACAGTTATGGCCGACGACACCTACAACATCATAACCCCAAGCCCCAACGTTTCAATGAAGCTGATCGAAAAACAGCATCCGATTGTCACTATCATTGGCGGAATACTCAACCGCGACAGTATATCTGTGACAGGAGATCTGAGCATTGAAGCATTGAAGTCCACCGTTATTGACATAGCTTTTATCGTACCGTCGGGATATTCGGCAAAGAACGGCTTTTCCTGCGGAAATTACAGCGAATGCGAGCTGAAAAGCTACGTTATCAAAAATGCACGCAAGGTGATCATGCTGATTGATGCATCGAAATATGACAAGGAGTTTCCCTACACCTTCGGCAGACTTTCGGATGTGGACGTGGTTGTCACCGATTCGGACTTTGCAAAGCGTTATCCCGAATCCGAAAAAATATCTGTGATACACACCGAAAAACCGGGACTTCGCGAGCACGTTTCGAAGTGCATTCCCATTGAAATCTGAGCCTTGAACTTTTTGCACAAAAAGAGAGCGGAATCCGCTCTCTTTTTTGGCACAAATATCTTTACATATATTTAATAATAATTTTGTCGAAACTTATTGACAAAACACGCCTTTCGTGGTATACTATATCGAATTGAAAATAAAGAGCGATCGCTGTTTTCGGCAGGATTGGGTCATACGCATCGGAGCTGTCTTTTGTTCCACTTCCCATGTTTGGTCTTGCCGTGGCGGCAAGGCTTTTTTGTGGGATCCAGTTTGAGTTTTACGGAGGAAACGAAATGACAAAGATGACAGTTGCGGCAATCACCGAAAAAATGAAAAAGGCTGATTTTTCCTTTATTTCCGAGCCGTCTTTGTCTTTTGAAATTCCCACAGGGATGGATTTTTCTCTTTTCGATTCAGGTGAATACGCTTTTCTTCCCGGCTTTTGCGATGTGCACGTTCATTTTCGCGAGCCGGGTTTTTCATATAAAGAAACCATACTTTCGGGCAGTCGGGCATCGGCACACGGCGGTTACACCGACGTCTGCACCATGCCGAACCTTTCACCAGTGCCTGACAGCGTGCAAAACATCATGGCGCAGAAAGAGATCATCGACCGCGACGCCGTGATAGGCGTGCACCCCTACGCTTCGATAACGGTGGGACAAAAGGGCGAAGAACTTTCGGACCTTGGGGGTATGCGCGATATTGCCATTGCCTTTTCGGACGACGGCAAGGGTGTGCAACAGGACGACATGATGAGGGCGGCAATGCAAAAAGCAAAAGCCCTTGGCAAAATGATCGTCGCCCACTGCGAAGTAAACTCACTTTTACACGGCGGTTACATCCACGACGGAGTTTATGCCAAAGAGCACGCCCACCGCGGCATCTGCTCGGAAAGCGAATACGCCCAGATCGAACGCGACATAAAGCTTGCAAAAGAAACAGGCTGCAAATACCACGTCTGCCACATCTCGACCAAAGAGAGCGTGGAGCTGATACGCAAAGCAAAAAAGGACGGGGTTGACATCACCTGCGAAACAGGCCCCCACTATCTCGTCTTTACCGACAAAGATCTTCGCGAGGACGGCAAATGGAAGATGAATCCCCCCCTGCGCTCAAAAGCCGACAAAGACGCCCTTATCGAAGGGATAATCGACGGCACCATCGACATGATCGCCACCGACCACGCCCCCCATTCGGCAGAAGAAAAGGGAAAGGGACTTGAAAAAAGCGCCTTTGGTATTGTTGGTATCGAAACAGCTTTTCCCGTTATGTACACCCATTTTGTAAAGACCGGCATCATACCGCCCACACGTCTCGTGCAGCTTCTTTGCGATGCTCCCAGAGCTCGCTTTGGCATAAAGCAAAGCGGTTTTTCAATCTGGAAGCTTGACGAAAAATACAAGGTAGATCCGAAAGATTTTCTTTCAATGGGCAGAGCAACTCCCTTTGAGGGACACGAGCTTTTCGGCAAATGCGTTTTTACGGCGCACGGCGGAAAAGCGGTTTACAAGGTTTAATATTTTTTAGCGATATACAGGAGGAAAAAGAATATGGCAAAGAGAACAGACATCAAAAAAGTGCTGATAATCGGCTCGGGTCCAATCGTTATCGGTCAGGCGGCAGAATTCGACTATGCCGGAACCCAGGCGTGCCTTGCTCTTAAGGAAGAAGGATACGAAGTTGTTTTGTGCAACTCCAACCCCGCCACCATCATGACCGACACCACCATTGCCGACAAGGTTTACATGGAGCCGCTCACCCTTGAATACATGGCAAAGATCTTAAGATACGAGCGTCCCGACGCCATCGTTCCCGGCATCGGCGGACAGACAGGACTTAATCTTGCCATGCAGCTCGAAAAGAAAGGCGTTCTGAAAGAATGCGGAGTTGAGCTTCTCGGCACCAGCAGCGTCAGCATTGAGCGCGCAGAAGACAGAGAAATGTTTAAAGAGCTTTGCCAGTCGATCGGCGAGCCCACAATTCCCTCCGAGATCACATACAACCTTGACGAAGCAATAAAAGCAGCTGATGAGATCGGATATCCCGTAGTTTTGCGCCCTGCCTTTACCCTTGGCGGCACAGGCGGCGGATTTGCATACAACAGAGAAGAACTTGAAGAGATTGGCAGAAACGCATTTAAGCTTTCGCCCGTTCATCAGGTACTTATCGAAAAGAGCGTTAAGGGCTACAAAGAAATTGAATTTGAAGTTATGCGCGACTCGACTGACCACGCCATCACCATCTGCGGCATGGAAAACATCGATCCCGTCGGTGTACACACAGGCGACTCGATTGTCGTTGCCCCCATTCTTACCCTCAACGATCACGATCTTAAGATGCTCAACGACAGTGCCATCAAGATCATCCGCGAGCTCAAGATCGAAGGCGGATGCAACGTTCAGTTTGCTCTTAACCCTGAATCGAGCGAATACTATCTGATCGAAGTTAACCCCAGAGTTTCCCGCTCATCTGCTCTTGCATCCAAGGCCAGCGGATACCCGATTGCCCGCGTTACCGCAAAGATCGCGGTGGGCATGACTCTTGAAGAAATCACCATCGCCAACACAAATGCGGCGTTTGAACCCAAGCTTGACTACGTTATCTCCAAGCTCCCCCGTTTTCCCTTTGACAAATTCACCACAGCCTCCAACCAACTCGGCACACAGATGAAAGCGACAGGCGAGGTCATGGGTATCGGCTCTACTCTTGAAGAATGTCTTCTCAAGGGTATGCGCTCGCTGGAAGTCGGCGTAAACCACATCTATCACGCAAAGTTTGACAATATGTCAGACAGCGACATCATCGAATACATCTCTACCTTCCGCGACGACAACATCTTTGCCATCGCCGAACTTTGTGCCCGTGGAGTAAGCGTTGAAAAGCTCCACGAGATCACACAAATCACCCCATACTTCCTCGAAGCAATAAAGAGGATTGTGGACATGGAAGAAACGCTAAAGGCTAATCCCTTTGACCTTGAAACCCTTAAAGCGGCAAAGAAAATGGGATTTTCGGACAAGTACACCGCAAGAATGTGGAAGTGCACCGAGATCGACGTTTTCAACTTCCGCAAGGAGCACAAGCTCTTCCCCGTGTTCCGTATGGTAGATACCTGCCACACAGGCGCATACATCCCCTACTTCTACTCCTCCTACTCGGGCGAAAATTCTTCTATCCTTACCAACAAAAAGAAGATCGTAGTTCTCGGTGCAGGTCCTATCCGTATCGGTCAGGGTGTTGAATTCGACTACTCCACAGTTCACGCTGTAACCACCATCAAAAAATCCGGCTACGAAGCAATCATCATAAACAACAACCCCGAAACTGTATCCACCGACTACACAACGGCAGACAAGCTCTACTTTGAACCCCTCACCCCCGAGGACGTTATGAACATCATCGAGTTTGAAAAGCCCGAGGGCGTTATTGCATCTCTTGGCGGACAGACCGCCATCAACCTTGCTGAGCCCCTGCGTGACCGCGGTGTCAAGATCATCGGTACAGACTGCGACGCCATTGAACGTGCAGAAAACCGCGACAGCTTTGAAAAGATCCTTCAGAGTCTCAACATTCCTCAGCCCAAGGGCAGAGCCGTTACAAAGATCGAAGACGGTATTGCGGCGGCATCCGAGATCGGATATCCCGTGCTTGTTCGTCCCAGCTTTGTGCTTGGCGGACGTGCAATGCAGATTGTTGCCAACGAAGAACAGCTTCGCCACTATCTTAAAACCGCCGTTGAGATCGACGAGGACAAGCCGGTGCTTGTTGACAAATACATCGAAGGAAAAGAAGTTGAAGTCGACGCCATCTGCGATGGCAGAAACGTTTTTGTTCCCGGTATCATGGAGCTGGTTGAACGTACAGGCGTCCACAGCGGCGACTCGATCAGCGTTTATCCCACATTCAGCATCTCGGACAAGGTAAAGGGCATCATTCTTCAATATGCAAAGAAGCTCGGCCTTGGCATTGGCATAATCGGTCTTTACAACATTCAGTTTATCGTTGACAAGGACGAAAACGTATTTATCATCGAAGTAAACCCCCGTTCGTCAAGAACCGTTCCCTTCCTCTCGAAGGCAACGGGTTACAGCCTTGCAGACATTGCCACAGAAGTTATTATGGGCAAGAGCCTGAAGGAACAGGGAATATTTGACATCTATCCTGAAGAAAAGAAGCGCTGGTACGTAAAAGTTCCCGTATTCTCGTTCAACAAGATCCGCGGTCTTGACGCATACCTCTCGCCCGAAATGAAGTCCACAGGCGAGGCAATCGGTTATGACGACAAGCTCAACCGTGCGCTTTACAAGGCGCTTCAGGCATCGGGCATGAAGCTTCAGAACTACGGAACTGTTTTTGCAACCATCGCCGACAGGGACAAGGAAGAAGCTCTGCCCCTTATCCGCCGCTTCTACGATCTCGGCTTTAACATCCAGGCCACAGAGGGTACGGCAAACTTCCTTAAGAAGAACGGCATACGAACACACATTCTCAAGAAGATCCACGAGGACAGCGACGAGATCCAGGATGCTCTGCGCCAGGGACACATTGCATATGTTATCAACACCCGTGACATCGATTCGGCAGGCGGAGAAAACGACGGCTTCCTTATCAGAAGATATGCCATTGAAAACAACGTGACCATGTTCACAACTCTCGACACAGTCCGTGTGCTTCTTGACGTTCTTGAAGAAACCACCCTCACCATCTCCACCATAGATTCGTGACAAAGGCAGAATAATGAAACAGACAATATTTGAAATAATCGAAAATGTGCCCCTTACTTCCAGCGTTTTCAAGATGCTTCTGAAGGGCGACACCGACGACATAACCGCTCCCGGTCAGTTTGTGAACATCAAACTTGACGGACTTTTCCTTCGTCGCCCCATTTCGGTGTGCGACTGTGAAAACGGAATTCTCACCCTCGTCTACAAGGTCGTGGGCAAGGGCACCGAAAAAATGTGCGGCATGAAAGCAGGCGAAAAGCTTGACATCCTTACAGGACTCGGAAACGGATATGACCTTGAAAAATCAGGCGATACACCTCTGCTTCTCGGCGGCGGTGTGGGTGTGCCTCCCCTTTATATGCTTGCAAAAGAGCTTATAAAAAAGGGCAAGAAGGTTTCTGTTATCCTCGGCTTTAACACCAAGGAAGAAATCTTCTACCAAGAAGAATTCAAGGCTCTCGGCGCACAGGTTGATGTCACAACGGTTGACGGCTCGTACGGCACACGCGGATTTGTCACCGACGCCATGAAAGACAAAGAGTATTCCTACTTTTACACCTGTGGCCCCGAACCGATGCTGAAAGCCATATATTCCGCATCAAGAACCTCAGGACAGTTCAGCTTTGAAGAGCGCATGGGCTGCGGTTTTGGCGCCTGCATGGGATGCTCGTGCCACACAGTTACGGGCTACAAGCGCATCTGCAAGGACGGACCCGTGCTTGAAAAGGAGGAGATCTTATGGGAAAAATGAGCGTAAATCTGTGCGGCATTGAGATTGACAATCCCATAATCCCTGCCAGCGGAACCTTTGGTTTCGGATATGAATTTGCACAGCTTTATGATATAAACGTGCTTGGCACCTTCTCTTTTAAGGGAACGACCAAGGATGCAAGATTTGGAAACCCGACTCCTCGAATTGCCGAATGTACCGCAGGCATGATAAACGCCGTGGGGCTTCAGAATCCCGGTGTTGACGCCGTTATTTCCACCGAGCTTCCCAAGCTCAAAAAGTGCTTTTCAAAGAAAGTTATGGCAAACGTTTCGGGTTTTGCCATTGAGGATTATGCCTACACCTGCGAAAAGCTTGACAAGCAAGACCAGGTGGGCTGGCTTGAAGTCAACGTCAGCTGTCCCAACGTGCACGGCGGCGGAATGAGCTTTGGCACCGACCCGAAAGCCGCGGCAGAAGTTACAAAAGCGGTCAAGAAGGTCACCACAAAGCCCGTGATCGTAAAGCTTTCGCCCAATGTCACAGACATAGTAAGCATTGCAAAGGCGTGCGAGGATGCAGGTGCCGACGGCATCAGCCTTATCAACACCCTGCTTGGTATGCGCATAGATCTTAAAACACGCAAACCGGTCATTGCCAACAAAATGGGCGGTTTTTCGGGAAGTGCCATATTCCCTGTTGCCGTGCGCATGGTATATCAGGTGGCAAACGCAGTTAAGATCCCCGTTGTGGGCATGGGCGGCGTTTCGACCGCAGAGGACGTTATTGAAATGATGCTGGCAGGTGCAACCGCCGTTGAGGTGGGCGCCGCAAACCTTATTGATCCCTTTGCCTGCCGCGACATCATAAACGATCTGCCCCGTGTTATGGAAAAATACAAAATAAATTCTTTAAGTGAAATAATAGGAGGAGCAAACTAATGGGAAAGGACGTAATCGTTGCCTGCGATTTTTCGAGCGCAGAAAAAGTTTTTGAATTTCTTGACAAGTTCACAGGAAGAAAGCCTTTTGTCAAGATCGGTATGGAGCTTTACTATGCCGAAGGTCCCTCGATCGTAAAGGAGATCAAAAAGCGCGGCCACAAGATTTTTCTTGACCTCAAGCTTCACGATATCCCCAACACAGTAAAAAAGGCAATGTCGGTTCTTTCAAACCTTGACGTTGATATCACAAATCTTCATGCTTCGGGCACCTGCCGCATGATGGAAGCCGCCATTGAAGGTCTTACCCGCGAGGACGGCACTCGTCCCCTTCTTATCGCTGTTACCCAGCTGACAAGCACCGACCAGGAAAGCATGGAAAACGATCTGCTTATCCACGAGCCGATCGACAAGGTTGTTATGCACTATGCCGCAAATGCAAAAAAGGCAGGACTTGACGGTGTCGTTTGTTCACCCCTCGAAGCAGGAAAGGTTCACGATACCTGCGGAAAAGATTTCCTCACAATAACCCCCGGCGTGCGTTTTGCTGACGGCGACGTGGGCGACCAGAAGAGAGTTATGACCCCCGAACAGGCAAAACTTATCGGCTCTGACTATATCGTTGTGGGCAGACCGATCACCGCAGCAGAAGATCCTGTTGCTGCATACGAACGTTGCGTCAAAGAATTCTGCGACTGATTATATTTGAAAAAAGGAGATACAAAAATGGAAAAGATCATTGCAAAAGACTTACTTAAAATAAAAGCCGTCTTCTTCCGTCCCGAAGAGCCTTTCACATGGGCAAGCGGCATCAAGAGTCCCGTTTATTGTGACAACCGTCTCACTCTCACCGCTCCCGAAGTGAGAAACGACGTTGAAAACGGCCTTGCCGAGATCGTAAAGAAGCACTATCCCGAATGTGAAGTTCTTATGGGTACTTCCACCGCAGGTATTGCCCACGCAGCAATCACAGGTCACATTCTCGGCATGCCCATGGGTTACGTTCGCTCGGGCGCAAAGGACCACGGCAGACAAAATCAGATTGAAGGCAAGCTTGAAAAGGGACAGAAGGTCGTCGTTATCGAAGACCTCATCTCGACAGGCGGAAGCGTTATTGAAGTTGTAAATGTTCTGCGCGAAGCAGGCGCAGAGGTTCTCGGTATCGCCAGCATCTTCACCTATGGCATGAAGAAAGGTCTTGACAGACTGGCGGAAGCAAACGTTAAGAACGTGTCGCTTACAAACTTTGACGTTATCGCACAGGTTGCGGCTGACGAAGGATATATCAAGCCCGAAGACATCCAGAAGCTCATCGCATTCCGCAACAACCCCTCCGACGAAAGCTGGATAAAGGGTTAAGATAAATCTGAAAAGATCAAAGGAGACATCATGAGAAGTCTTATTGATATACTCGACCTTACAACAGGCGAGATCGACGGTCTTATTGAAAAAGCGTACGATATTATTGCAAATCCTGCAAAATATTCAGAGGTTTGCCGCGGCAAAAAGCTTGCCACCCTTTTCTTCGAACCGTCCACAAGAACACGCTTGAGCTTTGAGGCGGCAATGTACGAGCTGGGCGGAAACGTCATTGGCTTTTCGGAAGCGCAAAGCTCTTCTGCCGCAAAGGGCGAAAGTGTTGCCGACACCGCAAAAACCATCAGCTGCTATGCCGACATCATTGCCATGCGCCATCCCAAAGAAGGTGCACCTTACGTAGCATCTCTTAACGCATCCATTCCCGTTATCAACGCTGGCGACGGCGGACACAACCATCCCACCCAGACCCTTGCTGACCTTTTGACGATACACCGCGAAAAGGGCGGTTTTGACAACCTCACCGTGGGATTTTGCGGCGACCTGAAGTTTGGCAGAACGGTGCATTCTCTTATCAACGCTCTGTCGAGATACAAGGGCATAAAAGTCGTCCTTATATCCCCCGACGAGCTGAAGCTTCCGAGCTATGTAAAAACAGACGTGCTCGAAAGAAACGGCATTGAATATTCCGAAACCAGAAGCCTTGAAGAGGCAATGCCCGAGCTTGACATCCTTTATATGACACGCGTCCAGCGCGAACGCTTCTTTAACGAAGAAGACTATTTGCGCCTGAAGGACAGCTATATTCTTGATCTTCCAAAGCTTTCGGATGCCAAGGCTGATCTTTGCATCATGCATCCCCTACCCCGTGTAAACGAGATCAGCGTTGCCGTTGACAACGACCCCAGAGCCTGCTATTTCAAGCAGGTGCTCAACGGAAAATATATGCGCATGGCGCTTATTCTGATGCTGCTTGAGGAGGCGAAAAAATGAATATAGATTCGATTACAAACGGCTTTGTCATCGACCATATCACAAAAGGCCGCGGAATGCAGCTTTATAACCTTCTCGGGCTTGACGGTCTTGAGTGCTCCGTGGCTCTTTTAAGAAACGTGGGAAGCACAAAGCTTGGAAAAAAGGACATTATCAAGGTTGATGCGGATATTCCGATCGATTTTGATGTGATTGGGTACGTCGATCCCGGCATTACCATAAACGTCATTCGCGACGGTAAGCTTGTGGAAAAACGCACCATCAAAAAACCCTCCATTCTCACAAACGTGATAAAGTGCAAAAATCCCCGTTGCATCACCTCTGTTGAGCAGGAGCTCGACCACGTTTTTAAGCTCACCGACGAGGAAAATAATATTTATCGTTGCATTTATTGCGAAACAAAAGCAAAATAATATAATTCAACCCCCGAGGCATACGTCTCGGGGGTTGAATCGTTATGGTGAAAAAGTTTGTATGCAAGTTAGCATACGCTAACTTGTGTTTTTATGATACCACATCCCCTCCCTCTTGTCAAGAGTTTTTGCAAAAAATTCTCTGTTTTATAAAAAAACATAGCGTGGAAAAAAGATTTAGAAATTAACGACACTTTTTTGTTTTATTTTCAAAAAAACTATTTACTTAATACAAAAATTGTAGTAAAATAATATTTAGTGTAATTTGCCCTTTTATGTCTATCAGACAGTCGAAGGTTTTGCGAAAGGAAGGTGCAGGATGGCAAACAAGCTTTATGGCAACGCCCTTGCCAACACGTACGATATTCTGAACGACGGCATTGACCACGCCGCCTGGGCGGATTTTGTTGAAAAATGCATTGAAAAATTCTCGGACATAAAGGTTTCCGAGATCTGCGAGACCGCCTGCGGAACAGGCCTTATGGCGTGCGAGCTTGCACGCAGGGGTTATTCTGTGACAGCCTCCGACCTTTCGGAAGAAATGCTGTCTGTCGCCGAAAACAGAGCACGAAACGAAGATCTTGACGTCCGCTTTGTTTTGCAGGACATGAGATATGCAAAGATGTATTCGCAAAAGGATCTCGTTTTGTGCATGCTTGACAGCATGAACTATCTGACAAAGCGAGAGGATATTGCATCTGCCCTTGAAAGTGCCGCAGGCGCTTTGAAAAACGGCGGTCTTTTCATCTTTGACATGAACTCAAAATACAAATTTGAAAACATCTATTCCGACAAATCCTACGTTCTTGAATCAGACGGAGTGTATTGCGGTTGGCAAAACTATTACAACCCCAAAACAAAGATCTGCGATTTTTATCTTTCGATCTTCACCGAAAACGACGACGGAAGCTACACGCGGTGCGACGAATACCAGCGTGAAAAAATGTACACCGTCCGTCAGATGACAAAGCTTATTGACGAGGCAGATTTTGAACTTTGCGGAATTTTTTCGGGCTTTGATTTTGATACAGCCTACGAGAACCGTGACGAAAGACTATATTACGTTCTTAAAAAAAGAGGAAACAAATGAAAAAAGACATTATAACCCGTGCCATGACGCGCGACGGAAATGCACGCATCATCGTGGTCAATTCCAGAAACATCACAAATACTGCTATTTCATATCACAATCTCTCGCCCACGGCGGCTGCCGCTCTCGGCAGAACGCTTGCGGCGGCATCCATGATCGGCGTTATGCTGAAGAACCCGTCTGACAGTGCAACTCTATCTTTTTCAGGCGACGGCGCATGCGGAAAGATCATTGCCGTCTCCGACTATATTGGAAACGTCAAGGGATACATCGAAAATCCGCAAGCTGATCTTCCCCTCAACTCGGTAGGAAAGCTGGACGTTTCGGGTGCTGTGGGAAAAGGACTTATGCACCTTATCCGCGACGTGGGCGAAAAAGAACCCTACGTCGGACTTACCCCCATCGTTTCGGGCGAAATTGCCGAGGATATAACCAATTATTTTGCCACCAGCGAGCAGATACCCACCGTCTGCGGACTCGGAGTTCTTATCGACACCGACTACACCTGCAAATCGGCAGGAGGTTTTATGATCCAGCTTTTGCCCGGCGCCGAAGACTCCTTTATAGACAAGCTTGAAAAACGAATGGCACTTGTATATTCGGTCAGCGCATATTTTGACCGCGGTCTTTCGAACGAGGAGATCATAAAAGAAATTTTGGGAGACGAGATCGAATTTGATATTTTCGATGAAAACGACATCGGCTATGTCTGCGACTGCTCACGCGAGAGAACAAGGCGCGCTCTTTTCAGCCTGCCGCAGAAGGACATCGACGAGATGATCGCCGACGGAGAAACTATTGAGATGACCTGCCGTTTCTGCGACAACATATACAAATTCGACATTGACGAGCTTAAAAAAATTAGAGAAGAACAAAATGACAGATAAAAGTTTTGACAACAACGAAATTCTTTCCGAACAGAAAAAATACGCCGAGCGTGTGCGCACACTGCTTTTGTCAAAGGCGGCTTTTTTGGAAAGAAAGCCTATGGTATATATAACCACCTTCGGTTGTCAGCAAAACGAAGCAGACAGCGAAAGGCTTTTGGGTCAGGCGGTCTTTATGGGTTATGAAAAAACAGACGCTCCCGAAAACGCCGACCTTATTATCTACAACACCTGCGCCGTGCGCGAGCACGCTGAATTGCGTGCACTTTCCCGCACAGGACAGCTGAAAGCTTTGAAAAAGCAAAACCCCGAGCTTATCATCGGTCTTTGGGGCTGTATGGTATCGCAAGATCACCGAATGAATGACGTCAAAATAAGCTATCCTTACGTTGATTTTGTGGCAGGCACGAATATGCTGCACAGGCTGTGCGAGATCGTGTGCGACGTGATGGAATCCAAAAGGCGCAGATACTACGTTACCGACGAGCAGGCGCTGACCGTCGAGGGTGTGCCTGTTGTCCGCTCGGATGAGTTCAAAGCGTACGTTTCGATAATGTACGGTTGCAACAATTTTTGCACCTACTGCGTTGTACCCCACGTGCGCGGCCGCGAAAGAAGCCGCGAAAAGGATGCTATTCTTGCAGAAATTCGCGAACTTGTTGACAGCGGATATCGCGAGATAACACTGCTCGGTCAGAACGTAAATTCATACAAAGCTTCTGACGGCACGGGATTTTGCGAGATTTTGCAGGATATATGCAAAATCGACGGCGATTTTATCGTAAGATTTATGACATCCCATCCAAAGGATGCGTCAAACGAGCTTATCGACATTATCGCACAAAACAAAAAGATAGCGCGCCATTTTCACCTGCCTGTACAATCGGGCAGCTCACGCATACTTTCGCTGATGAACCGAAAGTACACAGCAGAGCATTATCTTGCCCTTGCCAAAAGAATAAAAGAAAAAGTTCCCGACATTTCGCTGACCACCGACATAATTGTGGGTTTTCCCGGCGAGACCGAGGAGGATTTTGAAAAAACGCTTGAAATGGTAAAAGCCGTAGGATACGATTCGATCTATTCCTTCATCTTCTCTCCGAGAAAAGGCACCCCTGCCGCAGGTATGGAAGATCCCGTAAGCTACGAGGAAAAGACAGAGCGTATGGCAAGACTTCTTGCACTGCAGACCGACATTTCCGAGGCAAACAACAAAAAGCTTGTCGGAAAGGTCGTTTGCGGCATATGCGAATCAAAAGAGAAAAACGCCGCAGGCTATCTTGTGGCAAGATGCTCGGACAACAAGATCGTCTTTTTTGAAAATGACGAGAAAGAAAACATATATTACGGCAAAAACGTAAATATTAAAATAACAAGAGCAACCCCAGCACAGCTCTACGGACAAATAGTCAAATAATTTTTAAATATAGAGAGGTATAAAAAATGGAAATTATTGAAGTTGCAAGAAAGCTCGGCGAACTTCTTCGCGAGAGCGACGAATTTAAGAAATACGAAGAAGCACGCAACGATTGCAGAGCAGACCACGAGCTTGAAGCAAAAATAAACGAATTTAAGATCCAGAAAAAGGTTTATGACACCGAAGCTGCAAGAGAAGGCCGCGACGAAGATATGCTTGCCGTTATCAAGCAGCGTCTTGACACCCTTTACGAAGAGATCAACGCCACAGAAATTATGAAAAAGTTCAACATTGCAGAAGACAATTTCAACATTCTCCTCAATGCGGTGAACATGACCATATCTTCCTATATCACCGAACAACCCTATTCGGCAGAAGGCGGATGCACACACGATTGCTCCACCTGCAGCGGATGCCACTGATCCTTTCACAAAATTTTTACCTGAGGTGAAAAAATGCCCTACACACCGATGATGCTACAATATCTTGAGACAAAGGAAAACTACAAAGATTATATTCTTTTTTACCGTCTCGGAGATTTTTATGAAATGTTCTTTGACGATGCCATAACCACCTCGCGTGAGCTTGACCTTACCCTCACAGGCAAGGATTGCGGCATGGAAGAACGTGCGCCCATGTGCGGCATCCCCTTTCACGCCGCCGATCAATACATTGCCCGTCTTGTAAAAAAGGGATACAAGGTCGCTATCTGCGAACAGCTTGAAAACCCTGCTCTTGCAAAAGGGCTTGTTAAGCGCGACGTGGTGCGCATCATCACCCCCGGCACCGTCACCGAAGGCACACTTCTTGTGGACGGAAAAAACAACTTTCTCTGCGCCATCTACATCAACGGTTCGCGCGCAGGCATTGCCGTAAGCGATATTTCCACCGCCGAAATATACGCCACAGACTTTATCGAAGAAAACGACATTCAGCACAAAATCTTAAACGAGATCGGAGTTTACGCTCCCAGCGAAGTTCTGGTAAATCTTCCCACCGAAGGTTGCGAAGTAGTTCGCGATTACGTTTCGATCCGCCTGGGCGCAAGCTTTATGCCCGACGAAAGAGCTCGCTTTAAGGTAGACATGAAAACGCTCTGCGATCAGTTTGGCGAGGGATTTTTGATAAACTCAGGCATGAACGAGGAATCTGACGCTCTGCCGGCTCTTTGCGCTCTGATCTCGTATCTTTCCGAAACCTTAAAGACCGACATTTCTTTCATCAACAAGCTGAATTATTATACGGGCGAACAATTTCTTGAAATCGACGTAAATTCCCGTCGAAATCTTGAGCTGTGCGAAACCATGCGCTCTAAGGAAAAGAAAGGCTCGCTTCTTTGGGTTCTGGACAAGACCAAGACTGCCATGGGTGCTCGCCTTATGCGCAAATGGATAGAACAGCCCCTGTTGTCCCGAAACCTTATCGAAAAAAGACAGCACGCCGTAAACGATCTTTTCTGCGACATGATTGCGAAGGACACTCTGACCGAGCGCCTTTCAAAAATTTCCGACCTTGAGCGTCTGATGACTCGAGTGCTTTACAACACAGCAAACGGACGTGACCTTAAGGCTCTTGAAAATACGGCGAAGCAGCTGCCTGTGATAAAGCAGATACTTGCAGGCTTTGAAAGTGACGAAATGTGCGATCTGGCACGATCGGTGGACACCCTTTCGGACATTGAAAAAACGATTTCCGAGGCGATCGTTGACGAGCCCCCTGTGAGCGTGCGCGAAGGCGGAATTTTCCGCAACGGCTTCAACCCTGCCATTGACGAGCTGCGCTCGATGATGGGCGAGGGCGAAAGCTGGATTGTAAAAATCGAACAGACCGAACGCGAGATCACGGGAATACCGAAGCTCAAGATTGGCTACAACAGGGTTTTCGGATATTACATTGAAGTTACAAATTCCTACAAAAACCTCGTGCCCGAGGACAGATACATAAGAAAACAGACCCTTACGGGCGGCGAAAGATATATTACACAAGAGCTTAAAGAAATGGAATCCCGAGTTCTGGGTGCAAAGGACAAGCTGTGCGCGCTGGAATACGACCTGTTCCAGAAAATACGCGAATATATCATCGAAAACATGTCGCGCATACAAAAGACCGCCATGGCTCTTGCAAAGCTTGACGTTTTTGCTTCTCTTGCCGATGTGGCAAAGAAGAACAATTACGTCTGCCCCGAGATTGACTACACCGACAAAATACATATTGAAGACGGCAGACACCCCATTGTCGAAGGCTTTATGTCCGACGGAATGTTTATTCCCAACGACGTCGAGCTTGATTCGAAAAACCGTCTGATGCTGATAACAGGCCCGAACATGGCAGGTAAATCGACGTATATGCGTCAGACGGCGCTTATTGTGCTGATGGCGCAGATGGGATCGTTTGTTCCTGCAAAGAGTGCGCGGATAGGCATTGTCGACAAGCTCTTTACCCGTGTCGGCGCATCAGACGATCTGGCATCGGGACAATCCACCTTTATGCTCGAAATGACCGAAGTGGCGTATATTCTGAAAAACGCCACGGCAAAGAGCCTTATTATCTACGACGAAATAGGCAGAGGAACATCCACCTTTGACGGCATGAGCATTGCCCGCGCCGTGGCAGAATATACGGCAGGCAAAAAGCTGGGTGCAAAGACCATGTTTGCCACCCACTATCACGAGCTATGTGAGCTTGAAGAAAAGTGCGAAGGTGTTGTAAACTACAACATCGCGGCAAAAAAGCGCGGCGACGAGCTGATCTTTTTGCGCAAGATTGTGCGCGGTGCGGCAGACGACAGCTACGGTATCGAAGTTGCAAAGCTGGCAGGTGTGCCGAGCGAGGTCACAAGGCGTGCACAGGTTATCCTTGACAGCCTTATCGACGGAAAAGACGTTCCGCAGAGCAAGCTTTTAAAAAAGGCGCAAACGGCGGATTCTGCCCCTGTTGCCATTTCCTTTGACGATCTTGCCAAAAACGAGATCGCCGACAAGCTTCGCGCCATTGATATTAACACCATCACCCCCATTGAAGCTATGACAAAGCTTTACGAGCTGAAAAAGCTACTATAAACCCACAGAAAGGCGGCAAAGATTTTGGCAATAAACATTCTTGACAAGCATACGGCAAATCTTATTGCCGCAGGCGAGGTCGTTGAGCGTCCGGCATCCGCCATAAAAGAGATGCTTGAAAACTCGGCAGATGCAGGCGCTACCCGTGTGACTGTTGAGATCAAAAACGGCGGAACGACCTATTTCAGAGTTACCGACAACGGGTGCGGTATGTCAAAGGAGGATCTTCCAAAGGCAATACTGCGCCATGCCACAAGCAAGATCTGTACAAGTGAGGATCTTCTTGCCATTGGCACCTACGGTTTCCGTGGCGAAGCCCTTGCCGCCATTGCCGCAGTTTGCGATCTGCGCATTCTGACCAAGCGGAAAGAGGACGATTTTGGCAGTGTACTGCATATAAATTCGGGCGAGGTGCTCGAGCACGGCGAGGCAGGTTGTCCCGACGGCACGACGATTGCCGCGTCCGATATTTTTAAAAACGTGCCGGCACGACGCAAATTTCTTAAAAAAGACGTGTCTGAAGGCATTGCCTGCATGGCGGTGACCGAAAAATTTGCCCTGTCCCGTCCCGATATTGCCGTCACTTTTATTGCCGACGGAAAACCAAAGCTGAAAACTGCAGGCGACGGCCATCTGAAAAATGCCATATATTCCTGCCTTGGCAAAGAGTTTGCCTCAAAGCTTCTGCCGCTTGATTACAGCTACGAGGGAATTGGAGTTTCGGGATATATTGGAAAACCCGAAACGGCACGCCCCGGCAGAAGCATGCAAAACTTTTTTATAAACGGCAGATACGTCCGATCGGGCACAATCTGTGCGGCGCTGGAGGAAGGTTTTCGAGCCTTTTGCCCCGCAGGTAAATTTCCTGCCGCCGTCATCTTCTGCACGCTGGATTTTTCAAGAGTTGATGTAAACATCCACCCGGCAAAGACCGAAGTGAAATTTTCGGAAGAAAAAAAGGTTTTTGAAGCGGTGCTTTTTGCCGTAAGAACGGCGCTTAACAAGGGTACATCATATTCCGCGCCCGAAAAGCGTGACGAAAACAACATCGTTTTTCCCGACACAAATCCTTTGGCAAAGGCACCACTGCAAGCGCCGCAAGCCCATCAAAAAGCCTCTGCAGTTTCATACATACCCGACATCCCTAAAACCGCGGAAAAGCCAAAAATGAACGGCAGCGAGATCATACGGCAAATCGGCGTTGATGCTTCGTCAGTGCCCAAACAATCAACCGAAACGTACAGAAAAATCGACCTTGAAGAAAAGAAAAAAGAGCCGATCCCCCCACTCACCACCGAAAGTCCGCGTGTTCCCGATTTTAAAAATGCCTTTTCGAGCGAATTTGAAGGAATTGCGGATATGGTGACAAAACCGGTGAACGAGCCGCTTTTTGTCCGCGCGTCGATACCGCAGGCATCAATGGAAATTTTCTCGCCTGCGCCGAAGGTGGATATTCAGCAAGTAAAAAAGGATGAACCCGAAATCGCACAGATATCCTTTGATCTTGAAACCGAACAATCACAATCGCAGAGCATCGAAAAGCCTGTTAAATTCAAGGTTATCGGCGAATGCTTTGACTCTTTTATTCTCGTCGAAAAGGACGACGTCTTATACATCATCGACAAGCACGCGGCACACGAGCGAATACTGTACGAGGAAATAAAGGGAATTGCAAAGGATGCTTCTTCCCAGACTCTCCTTGAGCCGGTGAGGATTCCCCTTTCCACCGAAGAATTTGCTGCGGTTTCGGAAAACATCGATTATTTTAACAAAACAGGTTTTATGATTGATCTTTTCGGAACAAATTCCATAATCGTGCGTGCATATCCCTCGCACATTGCACAAAGCGACCTTTCGGACGTTTTCACGTCTATCGCCGCAAAGCTTCTTGAGGGAAACGGACACGCAGCAGGTGATCTTTTCGATCGCGCCCTTTTCTCTGCCGCCTGCAAAGCGGCGGTTAAGGCAGGTCAGCGCAACACCATTTTCCGCGACGAGGAGATCGCGCAGAAGGTTTTTTCTTCCGACGCAATTCTTTATTGTCCCCACGGAAGACCTGTTATCACCGAATTTACAAAAGATAAGCTGTACAAAATGTTCAAGCGAACATAAGCTTTGAATATTCCCCTTTTAAGAAAGGAAACATAAAATGTTTAAACTATTAAAGCAGGAGGGCAAAGCCCGCCTGGGAGAATTTGAAACAGTCCACGGCACCATCAAGACCCCCGTTTTTATGAATGTCGGAACTTCTGCCGCCATAAAGGGCGCGGTTTCCACCGGCGACCTTGAAAACATCAAATGTCAAGTGGAGCTTTCCAACACCTATCATCTCCACATCCGTCCGGGCGATGACGTTATCAAGGAAATGGGCGGTCTGCACGAGTTTTTCAACTGGCACGGACCAATCCTTACCGACAGCGGCGGATTTCAGGTATTTTCTTTGGCGACTCTGCGCAAGATCACCGAAGAGGGAGTTTATTTTAACTCGCACATGGACGGCAAGCGCATTTTTATGGGTCCTCGCGAGAGCATGAGGATACAGGCAAATCTCGGATCCACCATCGCCATGGCTTTTGACGAATGTGTTGAAAACCCTGCCGAATACAAATATGCAAAAAATTCCAGCGACCGCACCATCCGCTGGCTGAAGATATGCAAGGAAGAAATGGAAAAGCTGAAAAAAGAGCCTGATGCAGTAAACCCCCATCAGATGCTCTTTGGCATAAATCAGGGCAGTACCTACAAGGATCTGCGCATCGACAACATGAAGCAGATCGCCGAGCTTGACCTTGACGGATATGCCATCGGCGGTCTTGCAGTCGGCGAATCTGCCGACGTTATGTACGAGATAATCGACGCCGTCGAGCCTTATATGCCCAAGGACAAGCCGAGATACCTTATGGGTGTTGGCACTCCCACCAACATTCTTGAAGCGGTGCACCGCGGAGTGGACTTTTTTGACTGCGTTATGCCCAGCCGAAACGCACGCCACGGAAACCTCTTTACCTGGGGCGGCCACATGAACCTGAACAACAACAAGTATGAACGCGACAAGCGTCCCATCGACCCCCAGTGCGACTGTCCCGTTTGCCGCCGCTATACCAGAGGTTATATCCGACATCTTTTCAAGGCTCGCGAGCTTTTGGGTATGCGCCTTTGCGTACTGCACAACCTCTATTTTTACAACACCCTAATGGAAAAGATTAGAGAAGCGCTTGCCGAGGGCAGATACGAAGAGTTCTACCTTGAAATGCGCGACAAGCTGGCGCAGAGGGTTGACGACTGATATTGTACACCCAAAGCACAGCAGACATTGCATTGGCAGCACTTAAAAAGTAAATATTTTCAAAATCGTCCTTTTTGTTCATTCACAATTCACAAAATAATGATATCATACAATTTGTATTGTTAAAAAACATTTTTGGAGGTTAATTATGATCGATTTCAATACAATTACACTTCTCACAGGCGAAGCTGCAGCGGCAGATGCCCCCGCAAGCCCCAGTCTTCTCGGAACTCTTGGCAGCCTTCTGCCCTTTCTTCTCCTCATCCCGATCTTCTATTTCCTGATGTACAGACCCCAGAAAAAGCAGGAAAAAGAAACCGCAGCCATGAGAAACAGCCTGATGATCGGCGACGAGGTGGTTACCATCGGCGGTATCATCGGCAAGGTTGTTAAGGTCAAGGATGATTACGTTGTTATCGAAACAGGCGCAGACAAGGCAAGACTTAAGATGCGCAAGACAGCCATTGCTTCTGTTGAAAAGAAGGCTGATGACGAAGGCAACAACCAGCGCACAACCTTTAAGGTCAAGGCAGGCAAAAACGAAGTTCCCCACGACCCCGAAAACAAATAAAGTATAAAACAAAAATTCTCCGAATATGATATACCACAAATATATCGTATACGGAGATTTTTTTATGTCAAAAAGCAATGTAAAACCCCAAACCGCACCTGCGGCAAAACGACAAAAAGGCTCGTCGGGAGGAAAAAATCCTGCCGTTTCGATCTTTTTTTCGCTTTTCGTGGGAATCGCGGCTTTTTTTGCCGCAGTGTTTGCCCTTTCGTTTATCATCGAAAAAAGTCCCGATCCAAACGCCCTTTTGCCTGCCTGTGCCATAGTCTGCGCCGTCATATCCTCTGCCGTGACAGGAACAATTGCAGCAAAAACCATGGGAAAGGCGGCTCCGTGGAGCATTGTTTCGGGACTTTTGATGTTGGTTGTTTTTCTTTTTATCTCGCTGTTTTTTGACTCCACCGATTATGAAAACGGCATGATCTTTAAGAGCATCGTTGCTGCCATCTTGCCAATAACTGCGTATATTTCGGGAACGGCAGTGTCAAAAAAGAAGCACAGAGCGCATACGCAAAGACGCGGCTGATATCAGAATCCAAAGAAATTCTTGGTGTTGTAATAGCTGATATCCGAAACGATCTTGCCTGCCTGCTCCATATCACAAGGATATTCGCCGCGCTCGATAAGACCGCCGACATAATCGCAAAGGATGCGTCTGAAATAGTCGTGGCGCGTATACGAAAGGAAGCTCCTGGAATCGGTGAGCATGCCGACAAAGTTTGCAAGAACACCCTCGGAAGCATAGGTTTTCAACTGGTCGCGCATTCCCTCGAGATGATCGTTGAACCACCATGCCGAGCCGTGCTGGATCTTGGATCTTATACCCTTTGAATTGCCCTGGAAACAACCGCAAAGTGCGTCGATTGCGGCGTTGTCACATGGGTTGAGCGAATAGATAACCATTTTGGGCAGGATTTCGTTCTTTTCAAACTCGTCGAGAAGTCTGAGCGCATTGGTGGTGCACTCGTAGCCTGCGATGGTGTCAAAGCCCGTGTCGGGGCCAAGGGCTTCGAACGAACGGGTGTTGTTGTTGCGGATAACGCCGTAGTGTATCTGCATAACAAAATCGCGCTTTGTAAACTCTTTTGCAAAGAAAGTGAGCATATATGTCTTGTACTTGTCACATTCGAGAGCAGAAAGGGTTTCTCCCGAAAGAGCTTTTTTGAGGATGGCATCCACCTCATCGGATTCTGCGTAGGCATAAGGAATATATCCCATGCCGTGGTCAGAAGTCAGACAGCCGTTTTGTGCAAAATATTCGATACGCAGGCTGTATGCCGCAAGCAGCGAATCGAGATCGCAGATATCAATACCTGCGCTTTCGGAAAGAGCGCCCTTGATATACTCTGCAAAGCCGGGGTTTTCGATATTAACGCCCTTGTCGGGACGGAATGCAGGAAGCACCTTTGTATCAAAGCTTTCATCCTGCGCAATTATCTTGTGATATCTGAGATCGTCTGCGGGATCATCGGTGGTGCAGATGGCTTCTACTCCCGACATTTTAATAATGTCGCGGACAGTGAATTTGCCGCTTGTTATCACCTTGTTGCACTCTTCCCAAATCTTTTCGCAGTTTTTTTCGGAAAGGGGCTCTGATATGCCGAAATATTTTTTAAGCTCGAGATGTGTCCAGTGATAAAGGGGGTTGCCGATTAGAGAGGGCATGGAAGCCGCCCACGCCTTGAAACGTTCGTGGTCGTCTGCGCCGCCGGTTACATATTTTTCCTCAAAACCGCAGGCACGGATGGCGCGCCACTTGTAGTGGTCACCATAAAGCCAAGCCTCGGTGATGTTTGAAAAGCTGATGTTTTCGGCGATCTCCTTGGGGTTTATGTGGCAATGATAGTCGATTATGGGAAGATCCTTTGAATATTTTTCGTAAAGCTCCACCGCCGTGGGGGTTGAAAGCAAAAAGTCGTCGTCCATAAATTTTCTCATAAAAAATACCTCCGTTGACGTATTATATATACTGACTATAGTATAACACGACAACGAAGGGAAGTCAAACAACTACTCGCTATTTGCAATATTTTTTATGTTTCAGCGATAGTCGGGGAACAGAATTGACAATTGATCGGAGCTTTTGGCATCAAAATTCGGAGTAAAAGACTTCTGCAATCCATCTGTGACAAAAACTTTTCTGTCGTTGGTGCAAAAAATTGCTTCGAAATCAAATATGCCGCTTTTGTAAAAATCGACGCTTTTTTCAAGCCCCATAACGAAAAAGGCTGTAGACAAGCCGTCGGCAAGAGTTCCGTCGGCGGCAATAACCGCAACAGAGGCAAGATCGGAACGAGCAGGATATCCCGTTTTGCTGTCAAGAATGTGGTGGTATATCTCGCCGTCAAGCTCAAAATATCGCTCGTAACTTCCCGACACCGACACCGTCTTGTCGCAAAGTGTGACCACACCAAGAATATCAGCGGTGTCAAAAGGATTGTTGATAGCAACATTCCAGCCCAAAACTCCCTTTTTGCGATTTGAGGGCGAAGAGCCGATGACTGTCACATTTCCGCCAAGATACACCGACGCATCGCAGACACCTTTTTCTTTTAAAAACTCTGCAACCTTCTGTCCTGCATATCCCTTGGCAATGCCGCCGAGGTCGACAGAAAGCTTTTTGTCATCGCACGAAAATTTGCCGTCCGAAAGATTTGTTTTTTCAAATCCACAGTGGGACAAAGCCTCTTCTATCTCGTCTTTTTGGGGAAGCGTGGGGGCATCCCCCGTGATGTTCCAAAGACGAACAAGGGTGCCAAGGGTGAAATCGAAAGCGCCGTCGGTGGCGTCGGATATTTCCTTGGCATAAGAGAGAAGCGAAATTGTTTCGTCGTAGGTTTCTCTTTCTGTATTCGAAAGGTTATTTATGTCAGACTCCGCAATTGTTGCGGAAAGTTGATTTTCGATATCAAAAACAAGGCTTTTTGCACGGGAAAGGATGTCTTCCGTGCAATCCGCCGTGATGGTGGCATAGGTGTTCATGGCAAAAAAGTCGGAGCTTTTGTATTCGACATTTTTTGCGCATCCGGCGCAAAAAAGCACCGTAAGAGCAAGAAAAAAAGAAAATATCTTTTTCATACAAACCTCCTGACCTTTCTGATGCGCGAAATCACTGCGTTCATAATAAACCCGTTAAGAAGCCCTGTTACAGCAGAGGCTGCGCAAAGAAGGGGAAGATATGCAAAAACCGCGCCGTCAGACACAACAAATGACGCCGCAACAATCTGTCCCACGCTGTGCAGCAAGGCAGAAATAACAGAAATTCCGCCAAAGGTAAACACGCGCTCGTAAAGGCGTGCCGAAACCACAAGTCCGATAAATGCAAGGATTGCGCCCGAGATAGACAGAACAAAACTTGTGGCGTTGCCAAAAAGAAAGAGCATGAGGATGGGACGAAGCAGAGAAACGCAAAGGGCACAGCTTTTGTCGCACAGGACGTACGCCGTCATCACCGCAAGGTTTGCAAAACCAAGCTTTAGCCCGGGAAGCGGAATTATTGCGTTTATCGGCACGAACGATTCGATGATCGACAAGGCGAAGGAAACGGAGAGAAGCATTGCCGTGAACGTAAGTTTTCCCGTTTTCACAATGCTTCTCCCCTTTTCTGTAATATTATTTTGTTCAGCCTGCGGTCACGTCGACTGCAGTTTGTTTTTGCGTCTTGCATCTTATCACCAGCCTGTTAGGCAGGCAGATTATTTCGCCGCCGTTGCGATCAAGATGCATGGTGGTACAGACCTTGTCTTTGCATTTTGTTTCGATGACGGTTACATTTCCGTCCTTTACCCTTATCGAATAGTCGCATTGCTCGATCATGTATACCCCGTCCTTGTCGAGCGAAAAGGTGAGTATTTCATGTCCGTCCAGCTCAACCGACGCAATATTTCCACCGTCGCGCCCAAAAAGCGCCAGGACAAAATAAATCCCCAACGAGATCACCACGGCAAGAGCTGCAAGAATTATATCGTTTCTGATAAGACGGTTTTGTTGTTTCATTTTCTTCCTGCTTTTATCGTCTGAAATACGGGTTGCAGGCACGCTCGTCACAGACAAGCGACGAAGCTCCGTGGCCCGGATAAATGCGAAGTGCGCCATCAAGAGCAAGCACCCTTGAAAGGGATGACATTATCGCCTCGAAATTGCCGCCGGGAAAATCGGTGCGTCCGATGGAACCTGCAAAAACGGTGTCCCCCGTAAAAATGCACCCGTCGTTCTTAGAAAGGAAGCAAAGGCTTCCCGGGGTGTGACCGGGAGTTTCAAGCACCTGAAGACTGATATTTTCTCCGACCGTTATGATATCGCCCTCTCTTACGGTTTTGTACTGTCCCGAAAAAGAGAAAAACGTGCCCATAAAAGACTGCGACAGATTGAGCATCGGCAGCGAAAGCCCCGGTGCATCATACTGTCCCACAAGAACCTGTGCCCCCGTTTTTTCAAAAAGCTCAGGCAGGGCAAGCATGTGGTCAAAATGGGCGTGAGTGAGGATTATTTTTTCTATCTTCACTCCGCGCTTTTGTGTGGCGCGGAGTATTGCATCCGCGTTGTCGGCAGGATCAATGACCGCGCACACTCTTGTTTCGCTGTCCTCGAGGATATAGCAGTTTGTGCCGAGATCCCCGAGGACGAGAGTTTTTATTTCCATATTATTTTGCAAGCTTTGCAATCATTTCTTCGATGTTCGAGAGCATTTCGGAATACTTTGCAAGCTTTGCCTTTTCGCCGTCGATAACAGCGGCGGGCGCTTTGGCAACGAACGATTCGTTCGAAAGCTTCTTGTTCACGCGATCGATTTCCGAAAGAGCTGTCTGTCTTTCTTTTTCAAGGCGAGCTTTTTCCTTTTCGATATCGATGATCTCTGCCATGGGGATAAACAGCTTTGCGCTGTCTGTGACGATCGAAACGGCAGTTTCGTCATCGCAACCTTCGGCAAGAACGACCTCGGAAGCATAAGCAAGCTTTTCAAAGAATACGGTGGTGTCAGCGTTGAAGCTGTCTTTGTAATCCGAAACGATGATGAGTTTTGCCTTCTTTGAGGGAGGAACGTTCATCTCGGCACGGCGCAGACGGATGGCTCCGATGGCGTCGATTACCTTGTCCATATTTTCTGCCTCTGCGGCAAACTCAAGCTTTTCGTCATATTCGGGCCAATCGGCGATGATGATGGGCTTTTCGGAAATATTGAGAGTCTGCCAGATCTCTTCGGAGATATAAGGCATAAAAGGATGCAAAAGCTTGAGGGTGTTGGAAAGAACATATGTGATGACCTGCTGTGCACGCTTGTTTGTATCTGTGCCCTTGGCAAAAAGACGGGGCTTTACAAGCTCGATATACCAGTCGCAGAAAAGATCCCAGATAAATTCGTAAAGCTTTGCGCAGGCAACGCCGAGTTCGAACTTATCAAGATTTGCGGTCATTTCCTTGACGGTGTTGTTGAGGTGGGAAAGGATCCACTTATCTTCAAGCTCGAGTTTTTCGGGAAGAACAGCTTCTGTATCGTCATCGAGGTTGAGCATTACGAAACGGGCAGCGTTCCAGATCTTGTTGGTGAAGTTTCTTGACGATTCCATCTTCTTGTCGGAATAACGCATATCGTTGCCGGGGGCGTTACCTGTGACAAGGGTAAATCTGAGAGCGTCGGCACCGTAGGTGTCGATAACTTCGAGAGGGTCAATACCGTTGCCGAGCGATTTGGACATCTTTCTACCCTGCTCGTCGCGGACAAGTCCGTGGATGAATACGTGGGAGAAGGGCTCTTTCTTCATATTTTCGAGTCCCGAGAAGATCATTCTTGCAACCCAGAAGAATATGATGTCATAACCCGTAACAAGGGTGCTTGTGGGGTAATAATATTTGAGATCTTCGGTTTCGTCCGGCCATCCAAGCGTGGAGAAAGGCCAGAGTGCCGACGAGAACCAGGTATCGAGAACGTCGTCCTCCTGGCGCATCTTTTTGCCGCACTTGGGACAGGTTTCGATATCAGTCTTGGAAACTTCCATGTGTCCGCAGGCATCGCAATAGTAGGCAGGGATTCTGTGTCCCCACCAAAGCTGACGGGAAATACACCAGTCGTGGACATTTTCCATCCAGTTTGTGTAAGTCTTTGTAAATCTGTCAGGAACAAACTTTACTCTGCCGTCGTAAACTACTTCAAGAGCGGGCTTTGCAAGAGGTTCCATCTTTACGAACCACTGGTTACTTGTCATAGGTTCGACGGTGGTGTGGCAACGATAACAGGTGCCGACGTTGTGGCTGTGATCCTCGACCTTTACAAGGAAGCCTTCTTTTTCAAGGTCTTCGACGATGGCTTTTCTTGCCGCATATCTGTCCATGCCCTCGTACTTGCCGCCAAAAGCATTGACGGTGGCGTCATCGTTGAGAACGCGAATCTGTTCAAGACCGTGGCGCTGACCAACAAGGAAGTCGTTGGGGTCGTGGGCAGGAGTGATCTTTACACAACCTGTTCCAAAATCCTTTTCGACGTATTCATCGGCAATAACGGGAATCTCGCGGTTGACAAGAGGAAGTATAAGCATCTTGCCCACAAGATCGGTGTATCTTTCGTCGTCGGGATGAACCGCAACGGCGGTATCACCGAGAAGTGTTTCGGGACGGGTGGTGGCGATGATAACATATTCGCCGGGTCTATCCTTAACAGGATAGCGGATGTGCCAGAAATGGCCTGCCTGCTCGCTGTATTCAACCTCGGCATCAGAAAGTGCCGTGATACATTTGGGGCACCAGTTGATGATGCGGTTGCCGCGGTAGATAAGTCCCTTTTCGTAAAGAGAAACGAATACTTCCTTAACCGCCTTCGAGCAGCCCTCGTCCATGGTAAATCTTTCACGCGACCAATCGCACGAGCAGCCGAGCTTTTTGATCTGGCTGATAATGCGCGAGCCGTACTTTTCTTTCCATTCCCAAACGCGCTCGAGGAACTTTTCGCGGCCAAGGTCATATCTTGAAAGGCCCTCTTCCTTGCGGAGGTTTTCTTCAACCTTGATCTGGGTGGCAATACCTGCGTGGTCTGTGCCGGGAACCCAAAGGGTGTTGAAGCCGCGCATTCTCTTGTAACGGATAAGGATGTCCTGCAGGGTCTCGTCAAGAGCGTGACCCATGTGGAGCTGACCTGTTACGTTTGGTGGCGGAATAACGATCGAGAAGGGTTTCTTCGATTTGTCCTCGGAGGGTTTAAAATAGCCTCCCTCTTCCCACATTCTGTAGATCTTGTCTTCAGTGCCGTGGGGGTTATATGTTTTTTCAAGTTCTTTTGCCATGATGTTCTCCTGTTTTATATAAATTTTTATTTTTCTGATTTGTGGGCTTCTATCATAGATATCAGCTGTCTTCCGATCTTTTCGAGAAATTTCAAACCTTCGACGGCAAAATCTTCCGGCATATTGGTATAGAAGAAATTGTCTGACTCAAAGGTAAACTGACCGGAATATTCGATATCGGCAAGGGCTTTTGTCACCTCGTTCCAGTTGATCGAACGGGTGAAAGGAGCCGTGTGCTGATCGTCCTTGAAATTATTGTCGTGCACGTGGAGTGCGCCCAGGCGCTTTCCGCCGACGGCACGGATGAAATCCTCGGGCTTTTCGCCTGCAAGGCCGCAATGACCGACGTCCACAAGACAGGTGAAAACGTCGGGGTCAAGCGCATCAAAAAGCTTTATCATCTGCTCGCTTGTTCCGCAGACACCCGGGCGGATGCAGCCTGCTGCCTTGTCGCGCCAGAACATATTTTCAACACCGATCCTGACGCCGCATTTTTTTGCCAGCGGCGCAAGACGGGAATAAAAATCGAGATTAAACTCAAACTGTTTTTTCTCGTTGTTGCGGAAGGTGACGGGATGAACACACACGGTCTTTACGCCAAGTATTCCCGAAACCTCGATGGCTCTTTCGATCTTGGGGATTATGTAGGTGTTGTAATCCTCGTTGTCCGCCTTGTAAGACGGGAAAGGTGCATGGGACTGATTGAAGAAAACTCCGCAGTTTGCTGCTTTTTGACGAAGCTTTTTGGCATGATTTTCAAAATCTTTGCCGAAAAGGTCGCCATCGTCGATATTTCTGAAAAGCGTCATATCAATCGCATCAAAGCCTGCAGCGGCAATCAGCTCGATACCTTTTTCATCGCCGAATTTTTCGATGAAATAATCAGTTTGCGTAGACAGTATCATTTTTGGATCTTCCTTTCGATTTTTGCAACAAAAAAACGCCCCAAGATCAAAGGATCCTGAGACGAGCAAAATTTACCCGCGGTACCACTCAAATTGCGGCAAACGCCGCCACTCACAAAGCTTGCGCCCTGATCCTTAACGCAGATGTGCGGAGAGGCTCTACTTGCAAAAAAAGCTTTCTTCCTCCCGGCTCGGAAGCGACAAACACAAAAAGCGTCCCATGGCTTGCACCAACCGCCATTTCTCTTGGGGGACAGCAGGATGTGAACTCTTCGTCTCAGCCTTTGTTTTCATTCTAATATATTATACCATCGGGTATTACGATTGTCAAGCTATTTTTAAAACTTTATGCTTCTTTGATAATGCCTTTGATTTTATTTCAAATAAAGTTGACAAACCAAAAGTTTTGTGATAAAATGTGCAGGTTTGGAAAAAGGCTTTTTTTATTCAGAAAGAGGAACCCCCATTGAAACTCATTGACAATCTCAAAAAAACGATCGGCGACGCGTTCAGATATCTTGCAGCTTTTGCAAAATGGACGCTTATTTCACTTTTTATAGGCTTTCTCGGCGGCGGCGTCGGAAGTCTTTTTCATATATCAATTGATGCTGCAACAGAGTACAGAAACGGGCACACCTGGCTGATATTTCTGCTTCCTGCAGGCGGCGTTATCATTGCTTTGCTTTACAGGCTGTGCAGGCGGTTTGGAAAGCTGGGTACCGACAGAGTGCTCGAGGCTTTGAAGACCGAAAACAACCTGCCTGCCATAATGGCGCCGCTTATTTTTGCTTCTACCGTTATAACCCACTTTTTCGGAGGATCGGCAGGTCGCGAAGGTGCGGCTCTGCAGTTGGGCGGAAGCATGGGCTACACCGTGGGAAAACTGATACGGCTCAATTCAAGCGACCGCCATATTATCGTGATGACGGGGATGAGTGCGGTCTTTGCAGCTCTTTTCGGAACTCCCCTTACTGCGGCAATTTTTGCCATCGAAGTCACATTTGTCGGCATGAGCTGTTATGCCGCTCTGCTTCCCTGTACCATTTCGGCGATATGCGGCGCAAAGGTTGCCACAGAATTCGGCATTTCACCTGTGGCATTTTTTTCGGACGTATCCTACGAAATAACCCCTGCCCTTCTCGCTCGTTCGGCGGTTCTTGCTTTTCTTTGCGCCATAATCAGTATTATTTTTTGCTATACGGTAAGATACTTTTCGAAAGCTTCAAAAAAGCTTATTCCCAACCCTTACGCAAGAGCGGCGGTAGGCGGAGCTTTGATCGCGTTGCTCACGATTTCGGTCGGATGCTATGACTACAACGGTGCGGGAATGGGTATAATATCAGAAGCGTTGAACGGAAGCTGTGTGCCGTACGCCTTTGCTTTGAAGCTTGTTTTCACTGCTTTGACCATTGCGGCAGGCTTTAAGGGCGGAGAGATTGTTCC
>SVTM01000033.1 GCA_015063785.1 Oscillospiraceae bacterium | reverse complement strand
CCAAACGCTCATTCTCAAATCTTATATCAAGGAATTTGTGTTGTGTGCCAGTAGTCGCCTTTTGATAATCTTTAATATCTTTACCAACGGATTTTAGTGCTTTCACATAACTAAATTCGCCAGTTTCTGTGTTTCCAATATGGTATTTATCGCCTATCTTGCTTATAATATCAATTCTGTTCATATTGCCCTCCTGTTTCGGTTTTCTTATAAGAGATAAATAATGTTTTTAATTTTTCGAGTTGTTCATCAGTAAGTATCATCCCATCAATGATACGAATAACCTCTGTCATTCCCTTGTTTTCATTTATTATGTTGCACACATCAGGTGGAGGCGTCTTCCGTATAAGAGAAAAAAGGGTATCCATTTCTTCAAGGTCTTTAGGCTTGGGTTTTAGGGTTTTAATAATATCAGCATAGACTTCGTGAGTTGGTGCGTTTACCCCATCCTCGATATACTTAAGATTAGAGTTTGGCAAATCTATTTTTCGTGCCAATTCACGTTGCGACATTTCTCCACGCAATTTGCTGATTTTTTTACCGAGCTTTTTCTTATATTGTTCTATGTTCCTATCAACCGTTTTTACTTTCAATTACACCTCACCTCCTCTTTTTCTGTTATGTGTTCTATAACATATAACAATTATAGTATAAATTTATTGATTTGTCAATAAAAATCTCCATTTTCGTCTTGCAAAAGGTAGGGGGTGCATTTTAACTATAAGGGGGTGCAAAATTCCTTATAGGGGGGTGCATTTTATCAAAATTAGAGTTATTTCCCAAAAAACAGTGGGTGCAAATGCACCCACTGTTTTTTATATGACAGATGGAAGGACTTGAAGCTCAAGAAGCTTTTGCCAATATGTTAAAACCCACCTTTTTATAACAGAAATTTACTAAAAGCAATCTTTTTTTCTTGACAAAAATTCAATATAATGTATAATAGAACTATACCCGTGCAAATCAAAAATGAAAGGATATGAATATCATGGCAAAGTTTGTAGTAAAAGAAACAGCAACAGGCGTAAAGTTTGACCTCAAGGCAGGCAACGGTCAGGTCATCGCGACTTCCGAGGTTTATTCCTCCGAAGCTGCTTGCATGAACGGAATCGAAAGCGTTAAGAAGAACTGTGTTGGCGAGATCGAAGACCAGACAGTTGAAAACTTCGAAACAGTCAAGCACCCTAAGTTCGAAATGTATCTTGACAAGGCTGGCGAATATCGCTTCCGTCTCAAGGCAAAGAACGGCGAAGTTATCGCGACTTCTGAGGGCTACAAGGCAAAGGCCGGCTGTCTCAACGGCATCGAAAGCGTTAAGGAAAACGCTCCCGAAGCTGAAATCGAAAAGGCGTAAGTTGTTTTTGCAAAACGCCTGAGCATTTGATTGCTCAGGCGTTTTCACTTATTCAAAAATCTGGAGGATAGTTATGTATTCCAACATTGGCAAAAAAATAAAAGTTTTAACCGTTATAATCACCGTCATTCTGATGCTCGGCGCATTGGGAACAGGTGCATATTTCATTATCACCGGGCTGGATTATTTTGACTATGGCGGAGAGTATTTTGTTTACCTCGGCATCGCTATCGCGATTGCAGGCCCAATCCTTGCGTGGATAATGTCGTTTATGATGTACGGCTTTGGCCAGCTTATTGACAATACCGACAAGCTTGTAAAGCTTGCTCAGGTAAACAAAGCAGCTGATGCGGCACCTGTTTACACAGCACCTGTTCAGACCCCCGTGGTTCCCGCGGTGCCCGTTGCGCCTGCCGTTCCTGTTGAAGAACCTGCTGCTCCTGCCCCCGAACCCGCAAAGGAGGAACCCAAGGTTGTTGAAGAACCCAAGGAACAAGAAGCTCCCAAAGCCGAAGAGGCTCCTGCTGTAAAATTCTGCATCAACTGTGGAAACAAGGTTGCCCCCCACGTTGCTTTCTGTCCCAATTGCGGAAATAAAATGTAAAAAACGATAATTACATACAACAAAAACGGATCTTCAAAAGAAGATCCGTTTTTTTGCTATAAGAATATGTAAGCTTTTTACGAATTACATTTCCATGTTCTTTGCGAGTTCAGCAAGAGCCTTTGCGCCTTCGTAGCAGTCGTCGCAGAACCAGCCTTCTTCGCCTTCAACTTCGATAACCTTAACCTTAACTTCTTCTTTGCCGCAAAGGTCGCATGTGCCTGTCTTAGCCTTGGGGCCGCAAGCTGCAAGAGATGCAAGGGATACGCAAACAAGTGCAAGAGCAATAATCTTTTTCATGGTAAAATCTCCTTAAAAAGTTTAAATTTCAAAGCAAATTCTGTGAGATATGACAAAAAATGTCACATCAAACGACAAATTTTACTTTGTTGTCATTATATCACAAAGATTACGGATATTCAATAAAAAGTTTTCACGAATCTACATTTTTAACATTTTGTTTACAAAATGTTGCGACGTTAAAGAAGATAGTTAATATTCTCATAAAAGAAATGCAAGTTTTTCGGGCAGGGTGGTATAATCGTCGATCTTTACAAAGTTGTAATCGGCAAGAAAAACAGATTCGTCGTTTCCTCCTCTGCCGTAATCATCGCCGACGTAAACCACCTGCGAATGCTTGATACCGTGTTCTGTGCAATACAGCGAAAGGGCGTATGCCTTGTCATACGGCTTGGGAGCCATGTCAAACGATGATGAGCCGCCCACAAAAACAACGTAATCGGGAAAATGCGCCTTCACCTCGTCGTATATGGCGCGGCGCTTTTTTCTGTCGGGATCAAAGGCGAGCTTGTCGGCAATATCTGCGGCTGTACCAAGTATCGGAAAGGTAATACAGCCCGACGGATGATATTCCACATTGTTGCCTGAAAAATTAGTAAACCCGTATTTTTCGCGGAACATGGTGACGAGCTTTTCGGTCTTTTCGCGATCGACCTCTTTCGCTTCGTCGCGCACGGTTTCGATATCTCCCGTTTCTTTGTTGTATTTTGCATACTGCATTCCGTAGTTTCCGATGATGTCTATGGGAAAATGATCCATCTGTTCAAATATTCTGCGGCAGGTGCCTGCGCCGACCATCAGAAGTTTATATTTTTCCGAAAGCTTTTGAAGCACTTTTCTGTTTTCCGCCGAAAGTTTTGATTTGTGCTGGGTAAGCGTGCCGTCAAGGTCGAAGGCTATGAGCTTTATATCTTTTGTGTTCATATTTCTCCTCAGTCAAAATATCTGAAATTCAGCCAAAGCACAGAGTATCTGTCTTTAAGGTCTTTGGCATAACGTACGGCGTCTGAGATCTTTTTGTTGCCGTAAAGCTTTTCAAATTCCGAATAGTCAAGACCTGCGTCTTCTATCATTTCGACAAATTCAGACGGTGTGGGGGAATCGGCGAGTATTTCTTTTATTTCTTCCCATTTTGAAATAACATTTTCGCTGTCGTCGGTTTCGTACCAGCCCAGCTTGTCCTGAAGCTTTATTATGCCATCGGCTGAGGTTGTGTATATCCTTCTTATGTCATTCTCCCACTTTTTGCGGTCAAACTCGATCTTTTTGGGAGTGGAGGCAACAAGCTTTTCGCGAAGCTTTGCCGTTTCCACCGATGAGTATACCACGTCGATGCCGTGGGAAAAATATTCCTTTTTGTCAAGTATGCCGGTTATTTCAAAAAAGTGCGAAAGGTGGTGCTCGCTTCCCGATGCGGGGCGTGAGCAATCAACATAGCTCATGGCAATTCCCACTGTGACGAGAGCTTCCATCAAACCGCCGACGGTCTCTTCGTCGCGCACGTTTATGCCCTTTGCCATATTTTTTACCTTGTCGGCGCAGGAATAGGTCAGGTCATATACTTTTTGACAAAAATATTCGCCGTTTATCAGCGCCGAAAGACGCCAGTCGTTGAGGCAGGAATATTTTCCGATAATGTCGCCGTAGCCTGCGCGGATCATATCAATGGGAGCTTGCGCAAGGACTGCTGTATCGGCGATTATCGCCTTTGGCGGACGGGCATTCAGTGTTATCTTCATACCCTCAAGAATCAGCGCCGCACCCACCGAGGCATATCCGTCCATCGACGGAGCAGTTGCGATTATGTAATAGGGGAGATCGTTCTTGAAGCTTACGTATTTGCAAAGGTCGTTTATAACTCCCGAGCCTGTACCGATGATAAGATCGCATCCGTCGGGAAGCGCTTTTTCGATCTCGTCGATTTTTTCTTCGTTGGGTATAACAACGTCCCCGTTGGCGGCAAGAACAAGGTTTTTCTTTATCTTGCCTTCGAGGATACCAAAAGCATCCTTTGCACAAGCTTGCCAGGTGTTTTCGTCCGAAACGAGAATGATGTTTTCATATCTTTCGCAAAGTTTAGGCAGGGACGAGAGCACACCGCGGCCGATAACGACGTGATCAATCGGGCAGTTGTGTTCTTTTTTGCAAGAACAGTTTTTGAAGCTTTCGTGCAGTTCGTTTATGTTCATCAGAAAGATTCCTTTCATTTCCATGTTATAGGTCTATAATAGCGAATTTTTGCTGCAATGTCAATCTTCGGCGGCAAAGATGGTAAATGTGCAAAAGAGTTTTAAAGAATGCCGACACTCTTTAGATATCCGCGCAGCTTGCCTGCATCTCCGTCGAAAAGATAACCTTGAATACCAAAATCAGTGGCACCCGAAATGTTCTTTTCGCTGTCGTCAATAAAGAGGGTTTCCGAAGGATTTATCCGACATTCTTTGCAAAGATGGGCAAACATATCTGCGTTTGGCTTTGTATGACCGCACACCGCAGAGAATATACATTTTTCAAAATGTGACAGAACGGGTATTTCTTTTGCGTGGGCGGCAAAATACGTGCTGATGTTGGAAAGAAGAAAAATCCGCACACCCTTTTCTTTAAGTTCTTTTGCAATTTCCTCCATACCCGATATCTGCGGAATGTTGTATATCCAGTTGTAGTACACTTCAGCGGTCTTTTCGTGAAGACGCTCGGGAAGTCTTTTGTTTGAAAGAGCAACAACCTCTTCGTCGGATATCGTGCCTTTGTCAAGTCTGTCCCAATAAAGGCGGTCAAAGAGCACCTGCGATACAAGTTTTATATCATTTTCGTCTTTTATGTATTGTCCTGTCATATATTCGGGCTCAAAGCGAACCAACACCTGACCGAAGTCAAAGACAACGTTTTTAATCATCGGGAAAAATCCCCTTTCCTGTTTCTTACACCATTTTAACATATTGGCAAAGTTTATGCAACATAAAAATTGCCCGTATTATCCATACGGGCAAAAATTTAACCGAGATATTCTTCGGGATCGATGCAAAGCTCGTTTTTGTAAAGCTCAAAATGAAGGTGCGGCACCTCGGCGCTTTCGATTATCGCGCTTTCGCCGATGCCGCCGATTGTGGATCCGACGGATATAACGGCGCCGACCGTTACGTTTGCTGGCAGATTTTCGGAAAGATTGGAATAACACGAAACAAGCCCTCCCGAATGGCGCATTACCACCGTAGTTCCCATAAACGGATCGTCGTAGATATCCTCAACAACTCCGTCGGCAAAGGCAACCACGGGACTTCCGATATCCCCCGTGATGTCGATGCCGTCGTGGGTACGGAAGTCATTCATGGTGGGGGTATATATCAGCTCGTCTCTTGAAAATTCGCGGCTGATATATCCCGATGCCGGCTTTGTGCGGACGCTTGGCTCTACTTTGCTGTCAAAGCGTGCAAGGTCGTTTTCGATGGGCGCATCCACAACCGGCGGCTCTGGCAGATCATCCGGTTCGCCCGAGGACGGAATGTCGGGTTCCGAAAGGGGCACTTGCTCTGTTACCTGTGCCGAAACTCCAGACGGAGAATCCGAAACGATAACGTCCTTGGGAGTGATATCTTTTTGCTCCGGGATTATCGCAGGGGAAACGTCGTTTTTCTTTACGTTTTCGTCGTTTTTTTCTTTGGTGTCAATAGGCGGAACAATCACCTTTTGCGGTGCAAGATTGATGTCGGGAACGTCATAGCCGTCGGAACTGTTCAGTATCTTTTTCACGCTGTTTGACGTGATGAGAAGAACAGTTACCGCCAGGGCTATGTAAACCCCGACGCTTGCGAGCTGACGCTTTATTTTCAGGCTTCTTTCGCTTTTGTTTTTGTTTTTCAATATCAAAACACCTCCGCATATATTTTTTCCGTGAGGTGAAAATATATGCAGAGGTGTAAAATTATTTTTTATTGGAAATTCTCGCGGAGTGACGAGACTTTGTCGTTTTTCACGATGTTGTTGTAACGGAAGGGAACAGATACAAATTCGTATTCCGAAAGCGAGAAAGCAAGGTCAAGATGCTTTATGATGTCGGCGGTGGTTATATTGGTGTTTTTGCTGCTTATGCCGAAGATCGAAAGGGGATTGTCAAAGCCGAGCAGTTCTGTTTTGAAGCTGTTTTCGGAGGTCAGAGCGGTTTTTACAAAGCTTTCGATCAGATCGACCTGTGTCGAGCATCTGTTGGTTTGTCCGTCGCCGCTTTTGTAATCGAGATATCTCGAAAGTCCCACGGCCTTTGCGCCTGTCAGAGGTTCGTGGACACCTTCGTAAAGGTTGATATCAAGATTACCTGAATAATCGTACACAGTTTCGCCTGTTTCCTCATCATATTTCGGATCGGCGTCGTATTTCATCGGCTCGGGGACGATGTAATCCTTGAGGCCGCCGTTGGTGAATCTGTTGAAGACGGTTGCCGCCTGGTTGCCGTTGAGGGCGGCGTAGTATTCGATGTTAAGCCCTGTGAGGGCAGATATCTTTCCTGCAAGATATTCGAGCCCGTCGGTGTAGTTCGAAAGGTCGTCGCTTCGATTTATCACAGTTTCCTTGAAGCTCATGGTGTATGTATAGTCCTGTTTTTTTCCGCCTGCGAGATAGGTTCCGGATATTTCATATTTTGTATCGGTGGGTATCGAGCAGACATAAAGCTTTTTGTTCGAAACATCTGCTTTCACGACAATGAGCGCGTCGATCTCGGGTTTTTCGGGGTCAACAGGGTCGAGTCCCACAACAAGGCCGCAAACCGATTCACCCGTCGACGAGAGCATCCCGTCGATGATCTCGGATTCGGAAGATCCGTCCTGTTCGCCGACTTCTCCGCCGACGATGGGATCAACTGCCGCATCGTCCTTTGCCATGAATTTGGAAAGACCAAAAGCGAGTGCCGAAAAAGCCACAAGGCATATGAGAAAAGAAAGAATAAACTGTTTTGTAGAAGACATTTTTTGCTCCTTCGCGATTCTTTTTAAAAATCTGACATACTCAGTATAACATAATACGACGATTTTTGCAACAGATTTGTTCCATAAACAGTATATAAATATTTTACCCGTTTATGAAAAATACAAAAAATATCCTCCCACGTGTCTGCTGTGGGAGGACAAGAGGCTTATTTTTCGGATATTCTTAATTTTTTCAGGTATTCTTTTGTGTTCTTGTCTATACAAAAACTGTCGCACGCTTTTGATATTGCCTTGTTGTGGCAAAAGGTAGAAAGCTTTCGGTTTTCAATATATTTCACGGCAGTATAGTATTGCTTTGTGAGAGCCGTGGCAAAAAACCACGCGATCATCATATTGACGTAATACTCATCCGACCTTATAGATGCCACAATGTCAAGATAGTCTTTTTTAAAATCTTCTCCGAGAAAATGAACCATGAGCATTCTGATGCCGAATCTTGCGGTGTATACCTTGTCAGATGCTACCCATTCAAGGCTTTTTTCTAAAAGACGGGTTTTGTTTTTGCCAAGGACTTTGGGGTTCATCATGTCGCAGGTTGCCCAGTTATCAACATGGGGTAAAAAAGCATCGAGAAGCTGCAGGCATTTTTCCATGTCCTTTTCCTGTTCGATAAGAAAAGCGTGTAGGTTGTTTTCGTCATAATATTTGTGTGGAAGGGAAGAAAGAAACGCTTTTCTTTCCTCTGTGCCTGCAAGGCTTTTTGCAAAGCTTCGTAAAGTCGGTGTGCGCACGCCGATAACAAGCTCTTTCGGCACTGTGGGCATAAGGCGCGAGTGAAAATCTCGGTATTTTTCGTCCTGCATCAAAAAAAGCTGCGCACGGAGCTTTTCTTCCGTGCGCATTGCCATGTCTTTCATTATATTGTTTCCTTCTGCTTTTCGGGGACAAGATCGTGGGTTACGGCATCGTATCTTTTAACGTTAAGAATGGTTTCGCCGTCGATCTGCGCCGACACCGGGCGGTCGAATTCCACCGAAATGCTCTTGGCTGTGATTATCTGCACGTGTTTTGTGTATTTTTCCTGGGTTCCCGTGAAGACCGAAGGGAACATTGTCAGAGTTTTCAGGCTTCCTGCGCCGTACATTATCAGGAACGACAGCTTTCGTTCGCCGGCAAGCCTGTCCTGATTGGGAGCAAGCATCATTCCGCCGCCGCAAAATCTGCCGTTCATAGCAGGGGCAAGCCAGACCTTCTCGTATTCCTTTGTTACTCCGTCAAGTGTAATGCGTGCATTTGTGGGACGGTATTTGAAAAGAACGCCCTTTATGGCAATAGAAGTGTAATTTACGGGTTTGGTGGTCTTTTGACGCACTCTGTCGCCCTCTTCGCAGCAATATCCGTCGATGCCAAAACTCATGTTGTTGAGAAAGCGATAGCTTTTTCCGCCGACTGTTGCCAGAGGCAGTTTTTCTATGTACTTGTTGATGAGAAAAGGCTCTGCGCCTTTTTTCATTCCCAGGTCAACGAGAAAATCGTTTCCGCTGCCTGCAGCGTAATAGTAAATATCGTTTTTGCGTTCGATGTCGTAAATACTGTTTACAAAACGGTGCAATGTTCCGTCGCCGCCTGCCACAACGATCTTTTCGTCGGTATCCAGCGAGGAAAGGAAGTCTTTGTAGCTTTTGACCTTTGTCATATCGATAAAATCCAGCTTTTTTCCACTGTAATAGTCCAGTAGATTTTTGGCAAAGTTTTTGCCGTTACCGTTGCCTGCGTGGGGATTGTAGAGAATGTTTATTTTATCCATTAAATATCCTCTCAATAGTTTATTTGTCTGTGTCCTCGTATTTTAAAAGATGGGCCTTGATTGCCGCAAAAGATTCATCGCTGAGGTCATGCTCGAGCTTGCAGGCATCATCTGTAGCGGTTTTTTTGTCCACGCCCAGAAGCATCAGAAGCTTTGTGAGGGTGGTGTGGCGGTCATATATCTTTTCTGCTATCTCTTTTCCGCTGTCGGTAAGTGTGATATACCCGTCTTTGTCCACGTTGATAAAACCGCCGTTTTTCAAAAGTCCAACTGCACGGCTGACGCTGGGTTTTGAATATCCCATGTGCGCACCGATGTCCACCGAGCGCACGCCCGTGCTTTCTTTTGAAAGAACGTGGATGGTTTCAAGGTACATTTCACCCGATTCCTGAAGAGCCATTGAATTTCCTCCTTTGAGCATGATAATTAATTCATTATATCATAAATGTTACAAAAAATCAAGCGCAAAAAATCCCGGAAAAGCTTTTTGCCTTTCCGGGAAGACGCTCTTGCATATCAACGGTTTATGCAGTAGAAGAAAATGCTGAAAAAGTGAAGCACCGCCGCTGCCACCACAAAGAGATGGAAGACAGAGTGCATATACTTTATATGCTTGCCCTTGCCCGAAACACCGTAGATGATGGCGCCCACGGTGTAGGCAATGCCGCCTGTGATAAGATAGATAAATCCCGCAATGCCGATGCCTTTTATCAGAAGTTTGAGGGTAAAGATCACGCACCAGCCGAGAGCAACGTAAAGAATAAGAGAGAACTTTTTGAAGCTTTTAAGGTCAATTGCGTTGAGAACTATGCCAAATATGGCAACTCCCCAGACTATACCGAAAAGCACCCAACCGACAGCCGTGTTCTGCTCGCGTATTGCTACAAGCGAATAGGGGGTGTAGGTCCCTGCGATCAGGATAAATATGGTGCAGTGGTCGAGTATCTGCATCACTTTTTTTGACGTGGTGGTGGTGAGCCCGTGATAAATGCTCGACATGGTGAAAAGGAGCACCACCGAAAAACCATAGATAAAAGAAGAAACTATACTGTACGGATCTCCTCCGATAAACGAGAAAACGACGCACAGGGCAAAAATCGCAATTCCTATTCCTCCGCCGACTATGTGCGAAACCATGTTAAAAATCTCTTCGCCGCGCGTGTAGCTTGGAAGGACTCTGTCGGCAAGCTTTGTGCGTTTAAGAAACATTTGGCAAAACTCCTTTCTCGATAATCTTTTGCACAATCATTCTATCACATTTTGCGTGGATTGTCAATTGTCTTACGTGTGAATATTATTTGTCAAAACAGAAAACTCAAACCGTATGCAAAATCTTTGCGAAAAACACTTTACTTGCAGATAGCGGCGTGGTATAATGTTATAAAATGGGAGGGTGGAGCGTATGACATATTGCTCGTCAAATTTCCTTGCAGATTTTGAATTTCACGATGCATACTTGAAGTTTGAAAAGCTTGAACAAAACGAACTTACCGTATCTGCAAAACATCTGAACGTTCGCAAAAACACAGATCAGAACGATCATCCCACCGATATGGAAATTGACGCGGCAACCATTGTTTTTCGCGGTTTTTCCACAGTATCCTTCGAACCCGGCAGAGCCTGGTTTCAGGATGAAAACGGGAAATCACACCCCGAAGGATCGCAGATCGTTTTTGAAGGACGGGATGCAGAAGAAAAGTTTTTGGATGAACTTCGCCGCGGTGTGACGGTCTACCATTTTGTCAAGCTTGAAAACGGAAATTTTTGCATTGACGGATGCGGCAAAGAGCCGTATTTTACAGTGTGTTTTTCTTTTGACCTTGCGCAAATCAGGTGGGACAAATTCAGAAAACCTGCATGGTATGAGGAAAAAAGCTTTAAGAAATGATATAAGCGGTACACCGGTTACGGCGGCGTGTTGTTGTAGAAGCACGATAAAAGGAGCATTTTATATGAATATTAAGTTTCCCGGAATCAGCCAATCAGATCTGGAATACGCATTTGATTGTTTGAACGACTGTATGCAGTCAGATGCTGCGGATTTTGGGTTTGATTATCCATATTTCACGCCCGGAGGAGCCTACGGAAAGCAGTGGTGGCAATTGGACTCATCATTGGCACTGTCCGGATACAAATGGAAAGACAGAAAATTTGCAGAGACCTCTCTTTGGAATTTCATCGAATCTCAAAAGGAAGACGGACGAATTTGCCTGTGGGGTAATGATATACTCCCGAAACACGCCCCGGGAAACTGGTTTCCGGAGCAAAACGAAGGTGTTTCTTCTCTCCCAAAGATTTTTGATGTTACCTATCATATTTTGCAAGGCACAGATGACTTTGAGTTGCTTTCTTCGTCATACAATATGTTAAAAAAATACCTCGATTGGTGGTATAAAGACCGTTTTGACGAAAAAACAGGTCTTATAACTTCTGTCTTTGAAGAAACGTTTATCCCATATCTCGGCAGTGCTATGGAATACGCTGCGTTGGATACCAACGTCGAGGTGTATGTCGGTCTTGTTTATACCGCAAACATTGCAGACAGACTTAATAAAGCGGTGGATGCCGCAGGATTTCGAAACAAGGCGGGAAAATTAAAGTCGGCAATCAACACCTACCTTTGGAACAACGAAAAAGGTGCCTATTATCCTTACGATATCAGAACCGGCAAACATATTGATTGTCTGATGGCATCCACTTTCTATCCGCTGCGCATGAACATTGCTTCGACCGAGCAGAAAAACAAGCTGATCACTTTGCTTACTGATGATGAACATTTTAATTGGAATACGATTCCTTTTACCTCCGTATCCAAAAAAGATCCATTGTTCCAAACAACTGTCGGAGCATATCAGGGAAATGCCAGTTGGAGCGGAAACGTATGGACTCTTATAAACGAGATGGTGACAAGAGGCCTTTTGGACAGCGGAGAAAAAGAACTTGCAACAGCGTTGGCTCTTAAAACCATATACGCCTTTAACAGAAATTGCACCGAATTTATAAATCCTTTTGACGGTTCGGGACATGGAGTTTTAAAATATGCGTGGACCGCTTCTCAATATTTGGAACTGATTGTTGAAGTGATATTCGGAATAAGTTCAGATATTACCAAAAAAGAGGTTTGTATTTTTCCGAATCTTTGTGACGAATTGAAAAAACATAAATTATCAATAGAAGGCGTGATGGTTTTTGACAATGTTTTCCTTGATATTTGCGTTGACAAGGGAAACCTGACTTATAAGATTTCCGACAAAAGTATAAAAGTAAAGTCTTGACCGAGCGGCCAAGACTTTTTTGTCAGAATAACGTGGTTATCCAATAAATAACCCCATAAACCACACTCGCCGCCGTACCATAGACGATAACGGGTCCTGCAATGATGAACATTTTTGAGCCTGTGCCGAAGATAAAACCTTCGGCTTTCGAGTCGATGGCAGGTGAGCAGACGGCGTTGGCAAAGCCGGTTATCGGCACAAGAGTGCCTGCGCCTGCTTTTTTTGCGATGCTGTCGTATACTCCGATGCCTGTCAAAAGGCAGGAAAGAAAGATCAGGGATACCGAAACCATGGCTTTTGCATTGTTTTCGCTAAGATATATCGAATAAATGCCGAAAAGTCCCTGACCTATCGTGCAGATGCCGCCGCCGACGAGGAAAGCCATAAGGCAGTCTTTTAAAAGATTTCTTTTCGGTGCGTGGTCGTCGGCGTATTTTCGAAACTGTTTTTTCTCCTTTTCGCTGTAATTGCGCTTGTCCGTAACAATCATCCTTTCAAATGCTTTTGTAACATAATTATTACCCAAAAATATCTTTTTATAAAAAAATCCTCATCTTTGCCGTGTGCCGCCATATTTAACACCGAGTTCACAAATGCGTGATATACTTTTATGATATATAAGTATAAGTATATCCACCTATTGCGGCGACGCGCCGCAGACATACACGGAAAGGCAGAGGTACTATGGCAAAAAAAGGCGGTCTCGGAAAGGGACTGGATGCACTTTTCAGCGAAGCACAGTTTGATGCGGCAGGCGCACAGGAAAAGGCAGGAAATATAATAACTTTAAGACTTTCGGATATCGAACCAGATAAGAATCAGCCTCGAAAGACCTTCGAGCCCGAAGCGCTTTCGTCGCTCGCCGATTCCATATCTACCCACGGTGTGCTTCAGCCTCTTGTGGTAAGAAAGCCCGAGGGGGTTGCGGATGACGCAGATGCCGTTTCAAAGATACTTGGCAGCAAATACCGCATTGTTGCGGGCGAGCGCAGATGGCGCGCGGCAAAAATGGCGGGACTCACCGAAGTGCCTGTTATCATAAAGGAAATGACAGATCATGAGGCGGCGGCTATCATGCTGGTCGAAAACCTGCAGAGAGAGGATCTCAATTCGGTTGAACAGGCACGCGGACTCAAGCGCCTTCTTGAAGAATTCGAGCTGACACAGGAGGAGACCGCGCAGATTGTCGGAATTTCCAGACCTGCTCTTACAAACTCTTTGCGTCTCCTTGCGCTTCCCGAAAAAACCCTTTCGCTTCTCGAGCATGGCGAGCTTTCGGCAGGTCATGCCCGTGCACTTCTTTCGATCGGCAACGCCAAAGAGATCAACAACGCCGCAGAAACTGTTGTGGCAAAGGGACTTTCGGTAAGAGAAACAGAGCGTCTTGCAAAGCTGATCTACGCCCAGCTCAACTCGCCCAAGACCAAGAAAAAGGAAACTTCCGTTGACAAATCTGCCGCGGCATACATTGGCAAGCTTGAAGAAAACATGAGCGCAAAGCTCGGCAGAAAAGCCAAGATCGTCATGAGCAAAAAAGGCGAAAAGGGCGGCAAACTCGAACTTGAATACTACGACAACACAGACCTCGAAAAGCTGATTGGCGCACTTTGCGGTGACGTTTTTGAGGACTTGAAATAACGGAGGAAAAAATGACACACGAAACACTGTCGGTTATTGTTTGGGTAGTGTTTTTCGGTGTGGTCTTCGGTGCTTTTTATGCCTATTATCAAAGAAGACTGCTCGGAAATATTCTGCGTGCTTTTATCGCCTGCGGTGCGCAGGACGAAAATAGCGCAAAGACTCTGCAAGAGATCGGCTACGCTTCAAAAATCAAATATTCTTTTGCAAGTTTTGCTTTGCGCAAGGGCGCGGGACTTCGCAAGCATATATATGCTGTGTACGAAGAAAAGCCTGTCTCAAAAAAGCACAGCGACCAGCTTTTTGTCAAAGCTCCCAAGGCTGAAAACGAGCAAAAATATTACGTACCCGAAGAAAAACGCATCGTTGCCGAAGTGAGATACGACGGCAAGGGAACAAACCTCAAGACGCTTATAATCTCGATCGCGGTGCTTCTTGCTGCGGCAATCCTTATCGTTTCGTTTTTGCCCTGGATCATCGAAAAATACAATTCGATCTTCTCGTCGGGCAGCAAGAACGAGGAAAATGATGAAGATATATATGTCGAAGATCAGTACGAGCCCGAAGAAGAAGCTGACGAAACAGACTTTGAACCCGAACCGGAACCCGAGACCGATGACGGAAAAGACCCATTAAAAACAGTACGCACGGAGAAATGATATGAGAAGAAGTGTAAAATTAAAGCTTAATATCTGGCTTGTCGTTATCGCGGCAGCTCTCGTGCTTCTGGCAGTGGCAGGCATCGTTCTCAAAGCACTCGGCTTTCGTTATATCATTGCCGACAACGGCACGAAATTTTACGGCAAGACCTCCGACGGCATAGTTGTCAGCGGAAACCTTGTATATCCCGACGGAACAAAGGCAAAGATCGACCGTACTGCAGGTACCATCACCTACGAAAACGGCGACAGCTACTATGGCGAATTTTCGGGATTTTACCGCCACGGAAACGGCACATATACCTTTGCAGGCGGAGACGTTTACGAGGGTGAATTTGTAAACGACGTGATTGAGGGCAAGGGCTATTTGAAAACTGCCTTCGGAGATACCTACGACGGATCGTTTGTCAACGGAAAAAAAGAAGGCGAGGGTGTGTTTGCCTGGAGCGACGGCTCGGTATATACAGGTAGCTTTGTCGGCAACAAAAAGCATGGCAACGGTACCTACAAAGGCGCCGACGGCACGGTTTACGTGGGAGAATTTGCCGATGATTTCAAAAACGGCACAGGCTCTGTCACATATCCCAACGGCGATAAATACACGGGTGAATTTGTAAACGACGTCCGTGAGGGAACGGGTACCTATGTTTACGCCAACGGCGAAACCTACGTCGGACAGTTCAAAAACAATAAAAAGGATGGCACGGGTGTATATACTTGGCCTGCGCCTGCCGCAAGAAAATACGAAGGCACTTTCCGTGAAGGTGTTATATACGTGGAAAGTTCCGAAAAGGATGCACCCGAAAGCGAGAACAAGCAATGATTCCTTTTGAAAAAGAAGGCGTCTGTATTCTCGAGGGGATGATTTCTGTCAGCGCCGCCGTAAAATACAAGAGCCGCAGGGTTCATCTTTGCTATATCGACGCCGAAAAGGTGAAAAAGCGCGACAGAAAGGTGCTTGCCTTTCTGAAGCTTCTCGAGAACGAGAATATCCCGACCGAGCTGTGCGAAAGAAGCGTTATCGACGCTTTTCTTGAAAAGCACGAGGATGCAGGTACGTCCCACGGAGGAATTGCCGCAGTCTGTGCTGAAAGGAGATTTCCCCCTCTTTCGGAGCTCCTAACCAAAACTGCCGAAAAGGGCGGTTTTGTCGCCGTGCTTGACGGAGTGGAGGACCCCTTCAACTTCGGCTATTCGGTCAGAAACCTTTACGCCGCAGGAGCCTGCGGCATAATCGTTCCGCAACGAAACTGGATGTCGGCGGCAGGTGTCTGCGCAAGATCGTCTGCCGGAGCGACCGAAATGTGCGATATCGCCGTGATGCCCGAAATGAACGATGCAAAAGACCATGAGGATTTTATGAAGATGCTTAAAAAAGCAGGTCTTTCCACCGTCTGCGCCGCAAAAACCGCCGATTGCACCGAGCTTTTTGATTATCAGCCGCGCTTCCCCGCAGTGCTTTTCGTCGGCGGAGAGAAAAGGGGAATATCTCCTGATTTTGTGGCCAATTGCGACGATATTGTCAGCATACCGTATTTTTCGGATGCAAAATTTTCTTTGCCCACAGCTTCCACCTGTGCCATAATCGGTTTTGAATTTGGCAAAAAACTTGCCGAAAAACATGCCGAAAGAATAAAAGATTAAGGAGACGTTGTATGGAAAAGATAAGAGTTACGATATACAATGAATTTCACCACGAAAAGATCCACGAAAGTGTCAGAAAAGTATATCCCGACGGTATTCACGCCGCCATCTGCTCGGCGCTGGAACAGGACGGCAGATTTGAAACGAAGGTTGCGGTTTTCGAAATGCCCGAACACGGACTTTCACAAGAGGTGCTTGACAACACCGACGTGCTTTTCTGGTGGGCGCACTGCCTGCACGAGCCGATTTTGGACGAAGTGGTCGAAAGAATACACAAAAGAGTGCTTGAAGGCATGGGCCTTGTGGTGCTCCATTCGGGTCATGCTTCAAAAATATTCCGAAAGCTCATGGGCACGGGATGCAAGGTGAAATGGCGCGAATCGGACGATCTCGAGCGCATCTGGGTGGTAAAACCGTCCCATCCCATTGCGTCAGGACTGCCCGAGTATTTCGAGCTTCCGAAAGAGGAGACCTACGGCGAGCATTTTGATATTCCCGATCCCGACGACGTAGTTTTTGCCAGCTGGTTTTCGGGAGGCGAGCTTTTCCGCAGCGGATGTTGCTTTGAACGCGGCAACGGAAAGATCTTCTATTTCCGCCCGGGTCATGAAACCCACCCCACTTTTTACGACGAAAACGTCAGAAAGGTCCTTGTCAATGCCGCGCTTTGGGCGGCAGCCCCCGGCGGAGTTTATCAGACCTACGGCCATTGGCTTAAAGATAATTACAGCAAATAAATGGTTTTATTCCTATTGACAAGCGTTTTTTGTTGTGATATAATAAACAGGATGATAAGTGTTTTTTGCTTATACAAATTATGAAACGGAGGTTTTATCAATGAGCAGAATCAAGACTATCGAAACAAAGGACATCGCAAAGACTGTTAAGAACGGCGGCTGCGGCGAATGCCAGACATCCTGCCAGTCTGCTTGCAAGACATCTTGCGGCGTTGCAAACCAGCAATGCGAAAATCAGAATAAATAATTATTGGTTTTTCTGATAAGAACGCTGTCTTTTTTGACGAAAAGACAGCGTTTCGTATTATTACATACAATTTACGAGGTAAAACATGGTACATCAGTATAAACTGAACGGATACAACATCGTGCTCGACACCTGCTCGGGCTCGGTGCACACTGTCGACGAAGTGGCGTATGATATCATCGAAATGTACAAAACTTCCACCGAGGAAGAAATAGTATCCGCAATTCTTGAAAAGTACAAAGATCTTCCCGACGTCACTCGCGAAGAAGTTCTTGAATGTATCGGCGATGTCAGAGCTCTTGAAGAAAACGGAAAGCTCTTTTCCAAGGACGAGTACGAAGACCTTGCATACGATTACAAGAACAATTCAAACGTCATAAAGGCAATGTGCCTGCACGTGGCACACACCTGCAATCTCAACTGCTCTTACTGCTTTGCAAGCCAGGGAAAATACCAGGGCGACCGCGCGGTTATGAGCTTTGAGGTGGGCAAGCAGGCCTTTGATTTTCTTATTGCAAATTCGGGTAATCGCCGCAATCTCGAGGTAGACTTTTTTGGCGGCGAACCATTGATGAACTGGGATGTGGTAAAACAGCTTGTGGCATACGCCAGAAGTGTTGAAAAGGAGCACAACAAAAACTTCCGCTTCACTCTCACTACTAACGGTCTTCTTATCGACGACGAAGTTATCGATTTTCTCAACAAGGAAATGAGCAACGTCGTTTTGAGCCTTGACGGACGCCGCGAGGTGCACGACCATTTCAGAAAAGATTATGCCGGCAACGGAAGCTATGACAGAATACTTCCTAAATTCAAAAAGCTGGTTGACGCCAGAGGCGGCAAGGGCTATTATATGCGCGGCACCTTCACTCATCAGAACGTGGATTTCACAAACGATATTTTCCATATGGCTGATCTTGGATTTACCGAGCTTTCCATGGAACCTGTTGTTTGTCCTCCCGACGATCCGTATGCGCTGACAGAAGAGGATCTTCCCAAGCTTTTCGAACAGTACGAGATTCTTGCAAAGGAAATGATAAAGCGCAAAAAAGAGGGAAGACCTTTTACCTTTTACCACTATATGCTTGATCTCAAGAACGGCCCGTGCATCTACAAGCGCATAACAGGCTGCGGATCGGGCACAGAATACATGGCGGTTACTCCCTGGGGCGAGCTTTATCCCTGCCATCAGTTTGTGGGCGACGAAAAATACAGTCTCGGAAACATCTGGGACGGTGTTACAAACAAGGCGGTACAGGACGAGTTCCGTTCGTGCAACGCCTATGCCAGAAAAGAATGCAAGGATTGCTGGGCACGCCTTTATTGTTCGGGCGGATGTGCGGCAAATGCATACCACGCCACAGGCAGTGTCAACGGCATTTACGAATACGGTTGCGAACTCTTCAAAAAGCGCATTGAATGCGCTGTTATGATGCAGGTGGCGCAGTCGGAAGACGAAGAATAATATGAACGGAAAAAAGGTCACCACCCCCATCTGCGATTTTGTGGAAGAATACCGAAAAAGCGGCATTTCCCGGTTTCACATGCCGGGACACAAGGGGAAAAATCTTGTGGGCTGCGAAAGCGCAGACATAACCGAAATTTCGGGTGCCGACGTTTTGTATTCTGCCGACGGTATCATTGCCGAGAGCGAACAAAACGCCACGCGCCTTTTCGGTACGGCGCATACCTTTTATTCCACCGAGGGCTCGTCCCTTTCGATCAAGGCGATGCTTGCCCTTGCGGTATGCGGAAAGCACGGCAAAAAAACCGTCCTTGCCGCCCGTAATGCTCACAAAGCTTTTGTTTACGGCTGTGCGCTTCTTGATATCGAAGTGGAGTGGCTTTATCCGAAAAAAGGCGAGGGGCTTTGCTCTTGCCCGATAACGAGCGGACAGGTAAAAGACGCTCTTTGTGCCCTTGACAATCTGCCCTGTGCCGTTTATATCACCTCTCCCGATTATCTCGGAAACATCGCCGACGTTTCGGGAATTGCAAAGGTGTGTGACGATTTTGGTGTTCCGCTTCTTGTCGACAATGCCCACGGCGCATATCTTAAATTCCTGAAGGAGGATATTCACCCCATAACGTTGGGGGCTCATATGTGCTGCGATTCGGCACACAAGACTCTGCCCGTGCTGACGGGGGGCGGATATCTTCATATTTCAAAAAAAGCACCGTCGGCATACGTTGAAAACGCACGCAATATGCTGTCAGTGTTTGCATCCACAAGCCCGTCTTATCTCATCCTGCAGTCGCTTGATGCCTGCAACAGATATATTGCGCAAGATTTTTCCGCAGAGCTTGAGGAATGCACAAAAACAGTTGAAAAGACAAAAAAACTTTTGGAGTCCCAAGGTGTCGCGGTTGTCGGCGATGAGAAAACAAAGCTTGTCATCGACCTTGCCGCCTCGGGCTTTGCTGCAGGCGAACTTGAAAAGCGGCTTTGCGACAACAATATAGAGGTGGAATTTTCCGATGGCGACCATGTGGTTCTTATGGCATCGCCTCTTAACAACAAAGGCGATTTTGAACGGCTTGAAAGTGCTTTTGATGGACTTTTTGCAAAAAAAGCGGTCGACCGCGAAAAGATTTTTCCCACCCGATGCGAAAAGGTTTTAAGCATAAGACAAGCTGTCTTTGCACCGAGAGAGATTGTTCCGACGGATAAGGCGCCGGGGCGCATTTGCGGATGTCCCACGGTTTCCTGCCCCCCTGCAATCCCGATTGTCACAAGCGGTGAAAGAATAGACGAAAACGCCGTTAAGCTCTTTAAAAAATACGGCATTTTCAAAATTGACGTTGTTATCGAATAATAATTGAAAAAATACAGAGACACTGGGGCGTGTTTCTGTATTTTTTTCGTTCAAAACAGTTGAAAAGCGCAAAGTAATTTGTTATACTATAATTGTATAGTTATGTAAATCAACAGTTCAGAAGGTTGTGCAGATGATCAATTTAACAGAAAAGAATAACAGAATAACGGTGACACCGATAGCCTGTCCGGTTTTTTCCGGTGCCATATATGCGGCAGGGGGAAAGCCTCTTGCGCAGGTGCGCATTGCAGGGCTTGAAAAACCGAAAGTCTACAAAGTGTTGATAAATATATACGGTCTTTCAAAGGCAGGTTTTTTCATCGAAAGAACGACAGCTTTTTCAGGCGAGCTTGTTTGCGACAAGGACAGCGATACGGCGTATTTCGATTTCACGTCTGTGCCGCTTTTGGTGAAAAGAGAATTTTTTGCAAACCTTAAGGCTCCCGTTTCAGGAAAACTGTGCGTTGAAGTGACGGTGGACGGTGCAAAGTATATGGGCGACGCCCCTATGACACTTTTGCCCCACGGCGTTTTCCCGTCGTCTGCATCTCCCGTTGTTTTTGCGTCGATATTATCTCCATGCCATCCCGAGATCAAAAAAATTGCGGATATTCCCGAATGCAGAAGTTTTTCGGGGCTCTATGATGTTTTGCGCCGTCGCAGAATGGTATATTCTGTGCGCGAATGTGATTTTGTTTTGCACGACGTTTCTTATGAGAGCATGGACACGATATTCACCAAGCGTTCTGCCATGGTCACGCCTCTTGAAATGGCGCTGATATATTGCTCGTGCGCGCTTCGTGCAGGGCTTCGTCCTGCCCTTGCTGTGATGAAGGGCAAAAAATCTCCGCGTATTCTCTGCGGCGTTGTCAAGGAGGCGTACGCTTTTTCTCTTCCCGTTTGCACCTCGGGCGAAAAGCTGAGAAGTGTTATCGAGGAAGGCAAAGCATCGTTTTTTGATATATCCTGCCTTTTCACAGGTCACAGCATCGAACTTGACGATGCCGAACGCGCGGCGTATGAAAAGACTTTTGAAGAAGAACTGGTTTATGCCGTTGATATCTGCACCGCTTTTTCGCAAGGTGTGAAGATTGCCTGCCCCGACAAGGCGCTCGAAGAAGAAACTGCTGCACTTGTAAAAAGCTTTTGCGAAAAGTCGCAGGCAAGAAAAAATGACATATCGTCTCTTGCCGAAAGCCTTTGTGATTCAGAGCAGTCTTCTCTTGTGAAATTTTCCGAATACGATCGTGTTTCGGTTTCTTTTTCGGACCTTTCAAAGGCGGAAAAGGCGGCTTTTTCCGGAGACAGAATAATCGTTGGGGATGCGCATGATATGGCGCCTTCGGATTTTTCGGCTCTTGCCGCATCAGCAAAGGCGCTTTTGTCGGATAAAAAGGGCGAGCTTTACCTTGCCTGTGGATTTTTGAACTCATCAAAGCTTTCTGCCCCCCTTGCCCTTTATCCCGTGGATCTTATCTGCGGTGATGGTCTTATATACTTTGAATTTTTGTCCCCCAAGCCTTATCTTAACCGCCTTGTTTGCGAAAAGCTGAGATCTACGGCGTATGGCAAAAGGTTTTTTGCTGAAAATGGTCTGCCCAACAGAAGCATCGAAAGTATTCTCGATTGTTTCAAAAATTTCTGCGCCGCATCAGGCGGAGAATATTCTCTTTCTCAGGCGTCGGCTCTCGGAAGATTTGAATGCAAGGACAGCCTAATTTCGTTCCAGATGGTCGATCGCTACGAAAAGATCATGGCAGATCAGCTCTCGTGTGCGATACTTTCGGAAGAAAAAAAGGAAAACGAATGGCTTACCGATGATTGCGAAGTAAACTTTGCGGACACCGCCTTTTGCGCCCCCGATCTTTTTTCCGAGAACGAGCTTGCCGCCGCTTCCTTTGCAAAAGATCGCGACCTTGTTGTGGACAGTGTGGATTTTGCAAAGCAGTGTCGCATTTCAACGGCTGTTGCCTGCAACTGCTTAAGACACGGCAAAAGATCTGTTGTTGTATCTGAAAACAGAGACGAAAGGCGTGCGATCCTTCGGGAATTCAAGAAACTCGGGCTCGACAACGCTGTGCTTATCCTTTCGTCAGATACCGATATAAAGGCGAGCATCAGAGAAAAGCTGATCTCGTTGTCACAGATTCCTGTTCCCCTTAATTTGGAAATGGACGACAGCGAAATATCCGATCTGCGTGACAAGTTTGCAAAGTATTACTCTGCCAAAAACCGCCGTTACAGCTTTGCTTTTACTTTTAACGAGGCAGCAAAGGCATATATCAGAGCAGGACGAGGCCTGTCTGAAGAGGAAAAGAAGATATGCCTTGAACCCGAAACCATATTCTTCCCCGATCTTTCAAGAGAAAGCGCCGAGGCGGTTTTTGCGTCGCCGCTTGCTCTTTGCCGTGCGGCATCAAAGCTTACCCCCTGCGACGGCTTTTCAGAGCATCCGCTTTTCAGAGCGCATCTTACCGAAGAAGTGCCGGATCAGCGAACTTTCCTGCATCTTGCCGAAAAGTGTGGCAAGGATCTTGCGGATCTTTCAAGGGGCTGCGAAAATATTGCAAGCGAAACGGGCTTCCGGCTTGACGCTTTGAAAAATCTTCCCTCGGTTCACGCATTTTTATCGCTCAACGTTCTTATTTCTAAAGAATACGACAAGAATACCACAAAAGAATTGCTTTGTTCGGACATATACGCCGTTTCCAAAAAGGTGGCAGATCTCAAAGGATGTTCTGCAAAAATTGCCGAGATCGAAAGAGAGCTTTGCGAATTTGACAGAGAAATATACACTCTTTGCGGCGAAGAGCTTTTTGTGGAATGGACAAGCCACAGCGACATGAGCCATTCTGAAATAACGAAAAAAATAAATTTCTTCCGCACGGTATCTGTTCCGTCGGATATTCAGAAAAAAACCGTGCCCGAAGTTTTGCAGCTGCTTTCCGAAAGAGAAAAGCAGGCAGGTGAGATCAACGGCGTCTGCGACGAGATGCAGACACTTTTCGGAGAATACTGGAACGGAAGTGTTTCTGACTGGAACAAGATCTCAAAGCTTGTGGATTTTGTCAAGATGGCAGACGTTCTTCTCAAGAAGATCTATGGCACCGATTCGCAGGCGCGCCACGATGCCGCCGAAAAATTCCCGTCGGCACACACCTTCTGCTCGGACAAGCTGAATGTTGCGGCGATCATCGGAACCGCAGGTGTTTTTGACCGCACCTTCTCGGACGATGGCGGATTTGTTTCGCTTTCAAAAATGCTGGGCGCCGATCTTTACAACATGAATTTTGAATCGGGTATTTTCTCGGATTTCGGAATTGAAAAAATGCTTTCCGACTGGAAGAGCGCGGCAGATCAGATATCCGACGTGGCAAACTACAACAAGTGCGCCGCCGAGTGTGAAAAACGCGGACTTTCCTGCTTTGTCAAATATCTTGAAAATTCGAAATATAACGAGAATACTCCAAAAATATTCAACCGTTCGCTTTTGTCGCTTGCGCTCAAGCAGATATCCTTTAACGATAGGTCTTTCTATCTTGCAGGCGACTATTCCGAGGATGCCGGACGCTATGCACTTCTTTCCAAGGAAAAAGCGGTAAGCAATCTCAACGCGCAAAAGCTTACCTATGTTGAAAACTGCGTAAATCATATCAATTCCAACGCAGAAAGATCCAGGGCCTTCGGCGAAAGCCTTGACGATGCAAGATTTTCGGCAGAGGAGCTTATTCTGCGCCACAGCGATACGATAAAGACCCTTTTCCCGATAATAATTGCCGAACCTTATTATGCAGGCATACTTTCGGATTTTGAAAATATGATAGTTTGTTCGGCACAGTTTGTACCCACCGCCCGTGTGCTTCCCATACTCAACGTTGCGCGTCACAAGCTGATATTCACGGGTGAGCGGTCGGCATCAAACGACAGCTTTGCCACAGGCTGTATAAACGCAGGTGTTCCGATCTACACCCTTTGCCGCGAGGACGTGTATGACAACTGCAGATTGTACGGCAATAAAAAGATAGAATTTTTAAGATCGCCCCTGTCCTCTTTTGATAAGGAGCGCCATACGAATGTGCTTGAAGCGCAGACGGTGGGACTTGAAATAATGAAAGAGCTTGAAAATGACAACGGGCTTTGCATCGGAGTTCTGACTTTCTCGGAAAATCAGTGTCATGCCATATCCGAGGTCTTGTCGGCAGTTGCCGAAAAGAGCGAAGCTGTGGCAAACGCAATGAATTCGGGTATGATAAGCGTATCTTATGCAGGAGGGAAGCTTAAAGGAGCCTGTGACATTCTTTATGTTTCAACAGTATACGGCAAGGATGATGTTTCGGGTGGTTGTATCACCTGTGGTATCATTGATGACGGCAGAAGAAACTGCTTTGGCGGTTTCGAGCTTTCGTGCGCTGTGCTTGAAAGCGGTGCCGAGCGTACTGTGGTTGTGTCGTCTGCATCTTGCGACAAGCATCCCGAAACTGCGGCATCCCACGGTGCCATCGACCTTTTTGCCTTTGCAGGACTTGCACGCTCGGGCGGGAAAATGATCCGCGGCGGCAAGGAAGATTCTTACGAAGTGTATGACAAATATCTTTTGGAATTCTGCCGCATCATGACAGAAAACGGCATTGACGTAAGAACTGTCGAATACGGAAGGCGTGCCGTTGTCACTTTGGGAGAAAAAGAATATGCTGTGATCACCGAAAACGCTGCGGCAGGCGCGGCTTTCGAACGCTCGCGGCTGAAACGTGCAGGCTATGACACTGTTTTCGTTGACGAAACGGATATCGTTATGAACCCTGCAAAAATAGTTGAAATGATAAAAAAGCTGAAGGAGGAAAAAGCATGACGGGAAGCTATATCGGCATAGATCTGGGTACGGCGAACACACTCGTCTGCACAAAGCACGGCGGAATAATAATCCGCGAGCCCTCCTATGTCACGTACCATTCTCGCTCGAACCACGTGATTTCTGTGGGCGATGAAGCAAAGACCATGTATGGAAAGACCCCTCCGTACATCAACGCCATGCGCCCCCTGCGTGAGGGAGTTATTGCCGATTTTGAACTGACCAGCGAAATGCTTAAGGTGTTTATCAAAAAGGCAGTGGGCAACAGTATTCTTATATCAAAACCAAATATCGTCATCTGTATTCCATACGGGGTCACCGATGTCGAGAAAAAAGCGGTGCAGGAGGCGGCGCTTGAGGCAGGAGCAAAAAGTGTGGCTCTTATTGAAGAGCCTGTTGCCGCCGCCATTGGCGCGGGACTTCCCATAAAAGCTGCCTGCGGATGTATGGTTGTGGATATCGGCGGCGGCACCACCGAGGTAGCGGTGATATCGCTGGGCGGCATTGCCAATTCGGCCTCTCTTCGCATTGCGGGGGATAAATGTACCGAGGCAATAGTTTCGTACATCAAAAAAAGATTTAACGTCGTCATCGGCGAGAGCACGGCGGAGGACATAAAGATCGCCATAGGCTCGGCTCATCCGTCCACAGACTTCGGAGTAATAGAGGTTAGAGGCAGAAACGTTTTGACAGGTCTGCCTGCAGCGCTGAACGTTTATTCCAGCGATATCCGCGAAGCCCTTGAAGAACCGCTGAACGCCATTGTTGATGTAATAAAGACAACGCTTGAGGCAACCGCGCCGGAGCTGTGCTCGGATATTTACGACAACGGCATCATGCTGACGGGAGGCGGAGCTCTCCTTTCGGGAATAGACACACTTATTTCCGAAAAGACCCATCTTAACGTTTATGTTTCAAAAGATCCGCTCGACTGTGTTGCCAACGGAATTATCAAGGTCATGCAGACAAAAGACAAGGAAGTTCTTCTGTCTGAAATGAAAAGTGAGTAAAAATTTAGCTAAATTTGCCGAATTTTAAAAAAATCGCTTGATAAACGGCGCAAAGCATAGTATAATTATTTTGTTATGCATCACAGGATGCAAAAAAGTTTTTACCAAGAGGAAATTTCATGTATATTCTTTCGGTCGATACGACTGCAAAAACTGCCGCCGTTTGTCTTGCCAAAGAGGATGAGCTCCAGGGACTTGTTCCGGTGTCAAGGCTTGTTCTCAACAGCACGGTGACTCACAGCGAAAGCCTGCTTCCGATGATTGCGCAAGCCCTGTCGTTGGCAAATGTTTCGCTGTCTCAGGTGGATGCCTTTGCCATAACCTCTGGCCCCGGTTCTTTCACAGGCGTGCGAATTGGGGTGTCAACTGTTAAGGGACTTGCCTTTTCGCAAGGGGAGAATGCCGTCTGCATTCCCGTATCAACTCTTTACTGCCTTGCCCTGAACCTTTGTGCGTATGGCGATAACGTTCTTGTCTGTCCCGTTATGGACGCAAGGCGCGAACAGTTTTATAACGCGCTTTTCAGCCTAAAAAGCAAGATGCCGAAAAGACTGTGCGAAGACCGCGTGATAACGGCAAAAGAGCTGGTGGCAGAGTTGTGCGAAAAATATCCGAAAAGAAAGATAGTTCTTTGCGGCGACGGAGCGGCACTGCTTTACAGCCTTTACAAAAAATATCCCGGCGGCGAAGATTTGAATGTTTCTCTTGCGTTGCCGGGCGATCTTCTGCAGGATGCATTTTCGGTGGCAAGGGCAGGATATGAAATTTTAAAATCAGAGTCGTTTGATCGGGCGCAATATGGCGGAAGCTTGCTTTCGCCCACCTATCTCCGCCTGTCTCAGGCAGAGCGAGAGCGCAACGAAAGACTTTTAAGTGAAAATAAATAATTCGGGGAGTTATTATGGATCATAATTACGAAAAAGCAGTTGAAAGAATACTGTGCAGTGAAGAACAAATCAAAAAAAGAGTGGCGGAGATTGCCCGTGAAATCGAGAATTATTACGGAGCCTCCGATAAAAAGCTTCTTCTTCTCGGAATACTCAAAGGTTCGGTGGTTTTCATGGCAGACCTTATGAAGGCGGTGCGCCTTCCCATGGAAGTTGAGTTTATGCGCCTTTCGTCGTATGGCAAAAGTGCCGTTTCGTCGGGCGAGATTGTGATAAAGGCAGGACTTGAAAAGAAAGATCTTGCTGATTACAATGTGCTTATCGTAGAGGATATTCTCGACACAGGCAACACACTTTTCTGGCTGGTCGATTATCTCAAGCGCGAGCACAACGCAAAGGATATAAAGATTTGCACTCTGCTTGACAAGCCCGACCGCCGCGAAAAGCCTATTTCGGTTGATTTCGGCTGTTTCACCATTCCCGATGAATTTGTCATCGGCTACGGACTTGATTTCAACGAGCTTTACAGAGACCTTCCCTACGTCGGCATTCTCAAGAGAGAATACTACGAATAAGGTACATAACAGTCCATAATTTTTTAAAATAAAGGAGAAAAACTATGTTTAAGGAATTCAAAGCGTTCATATCCAAGGGCAACGTAATTGACATGGCTGTCGGAATGATTATTGGCTCGGCTTTCGGCAAGATCGTAACCGCGCTTGTCAACAACATCATCACCCCCCTCATCAGCCTTGCCACCGGCGGAATGAATTTCAGCGATGCAAAGGCTGTTCTTCGTGCTGAAGTTCTTGACGAAGCAGGCGAAGTTTTAAAGCCCGCCCTCACACTTGATTACGGCATGTTTATCCAGACCGTCATCGACTTCCTCATCATCGCACTCTGCATTTTCATGATGGTAAAGGTTGTTTCCTCCATCCGCAAGAAGGCAGAAGCTCTTAAGAAAAAGGAAGAAGAACAGAGGCCCGCAGAGCCTCCCAAGCCTTCCAAGGAAGAAGAGCTTCTCACAGAGATCCGCGACCTTCTGAAGGCAAAGAACTGACACAATACAGTCCGGAGGATTCCCCCGGACTGTTTTTATCAAAAGGAGAAAACGATGAACACATACAACGTAGATTTTCGCGAGGGTGAATGTTGGTATGGCCTTTGTGCCGACGATGGTGTGCATTTTCCGTTGACCGAGCAGTCGTGCTACAGCGCCGATTTTTCTGTTAACAGAACTGTAAACCAAGTGTGCCCGATCCTTATTTCAAACAAGGGAAGATATATTTACAGCGACAGTTGCTTTAAGATCGAAGCCAAAGACGGCAGACTTTCAATATCCACAGAGGGAGCGGTTGAGCTGATTGAAGCAGGTTCCACCCTGAAGGAAACTTTTCTTGAGGCGGCAAAAGAGCACTTTGCTCCCCAGCGCGGCATACCTCCCCGTGAGTTTTTTGATACTCCTCAGTACAACACGTGGATCGAGCTGAGATACAATCAGAATCAGGAAGACGTTTTGAAATATGCCCACGGGCTTATAGAAAACGGATATCCTGCAGGAATTTTGATGATAGACGATTGCTGGCAGAAATATTACGGTTGCTGGGAGTTTGAAAAAGAGCGTTTTCCCGATCCCAAGGGAATGGTCGACGAGCTTCACGGTTTGGGGTTTAAGGTGATGCTTTGGACCTGTCCCTACGTTTCGCCCGACAGCCCCGAATTCCGCGAGCTGCGAAACAAGGATCTTCTGACAAAAACCGAGGACGGCAAAGTTTCGCTTCATGAATGGTGGGATGGATATTCGGCAACTCTTGATCTTACAAATCCCATCGCCATTCTCTGGTACGACATGAAGCTTCGATCTCTTTGCGATAAATACGGCATTGACGGCTTTAAGTTTGATGCAGGAGATGCGAGGTTTTATGAAAACGACAAGCTTTCGCTTGGTATGGCAGACCCCAACGTTTTCTCAGAGCTTTGGGCAAAATTCGGGCTCAACTATAAATACAACGAATACCGTGCCTGCGTGGGATGTCAGGGATATCCCCTTGTTCAACGTCTTGCCGATAAGTTCCATAGCTGGGACGAAAAGGGAATGGCAAGCCTTGTCCCCAACACTCTCACCCAGGGAATCATGGGCTATGCCTATACCTGTCCCGACATGATCGGCGGTGGAGAGTATTCGTTCTTTGAAGGCGAAGGACTTCAAAATAGGCTCGATCAGGAGCTTGTTGTGAGATACGCTCAGTGTGCGGCACTTATGCCTATGATGCAGTTTTCGGTGGCACCCTGGCGTGTACTTTCGGAAGAAAATGCTGTTCTTTGTCTGCGTGCTGCTCGTCTGCATACCCAATATGCCTATTATATCCTCACCCTTGCCGAAAATGCAGGCAAAACCGGCGAGCCTATTGCCAGATACATGGAATATGAGTTTCCGAACGAGGGGTTTGAAAAAGTGACCGACCAATTTATGCTCGGCGACAAGTTGCTTGTGGCTCCCGTTCTTAAAAAAGGACAGACCACGCGCGAGGTTAAGCTTCCGCAGGGAAGATGGGCATTTCTCGGCGAAAAAATGTATGACGGTGGATGCACAGTTACGGTTGATGCGCCCATATCCGTTCTTCCTTATTTTGAGAGGAGATGACCTTTTTTTGATATACAAGAAGATTCCATATCCCGAAATATACGGCGAATACGTAAAAATATATACGCCTGCAGGAGACACCTACCGTGGACCTGACACCAAAAGCTTTGAAAACGGAAAATTCTATTCCGAATGGCTGACAAACGATTTTTCGATCATGAAATGCAAAAATGAATGGCACATGATCGGAATTACCCATCCGAAACCGTCGGATTTCAACGGAGCGTACGATTCGGGGGCTGACGTGCACGAGGCGGAATATCAGCTTTTCCACGCGAAAGCCGAAGGAGAAAGTTTTTCGGAACTGGTTAGGGAAAATTCCTTTTCGGACTGCGAAAAGGTGCTTTATCCCTCCGAAAGGCCCGACGAGAAACCCGAGATCTGGGCACCGCATCTTATGAAGCTTGACGGGAAAAACACTCTTTTTTACAGTCCCGGTGTCATGAGGCTTGCACAGAGCGAATCTTTTGAAAACTGGGAAAGACGGGTGCTTTTTTCGGGTTCAAATCCCATGTCAAGGGATCCGTACGTCTACACCGAGGATGGGACACATTATTTCGTTTACACCGACGGCCTTTCTTTGAAATACAGAACCACCGTCGATTTCAAAGACTTTTCCGACGAAAAACTGCTGCTTTCCGATAAATTCGCAGGTGCCCAGCTTGAATCGCCCTTTCTTTTGAAAAAAGACGGAATATACTATCTTTTCGTCAGCGTGTGGGACGGCAACAACGGAGATTACGACGAACGTACCTTCGTTTATGCTTCCGAAACCATAGAGGGACTGAACAAAGGGGCACCCATAACCATGCTTCGTGCTCACGCTCCCGAGATCGTGAAAGACACGGACGGAACCTATTACATACTCAGCGTTTTTTATCCGCAAAACGGCATTTCGGCTGCAAAGCTTACATGGAAATGATTTTGAAAATCGGATAAAACTACCGCCATGACGAAGAGTCGCCATGGCGGATTTTTGTCTACAAGAAAACCACGCGATAGTCGCGTGGTTCAAAAGAGGTTAACCGATGAGAAAAAATCCTCCTAATGTGATATAATATGGAAGACCTGCCAGTCGAACATAAAAACACATTAGGAGG
>SVTM01000032.1 GCA_015063785.1 Oscillospiraceae bacterium | reverse complement strand
AGGATGACTATGCTACGATTACTATGCACAAAGCGGCACATGGTTTTATGGAAGAATATCAAGGCGAATGGGTTGCAAAATTGTTGTAAGCAGAAAACTGCAACTTTTGGACTTAACATACCTCCTCATTCCCGTGCAACGCTAAGGCTATCAAAGCAATGTCGGGTTCGGAGTCGGTTTTATCAAGCCCCACCATTTAACTCATTTCGTGATAATAAGAAGGTACCGGTCGCCCCGTTTGTTTATTTAATAATCAAGCCCGTCGGGCAAAAATCTGTCGCCGCCGACACCATAACACGAAAGTCCTGCGCCATAGCGGAAGATACGGATCTTGCGGCATTTTGTGTCGATATTCAAAACGTCAAAGGCGTTTTGGGTTGCGGTTCCGGGATATCTCATCACACGGGCATCGCCGTAAAGCGAGCTTGCCGAGCTGTTGAGCGACCAGATGACGTTTATACCGCCGATCACCGTGTTTTTGTCCTCGTGATCGTGTCCGAGGAGCATACAGATGAAATGGGGCTTTTGGGGAATGTCTGCATAATGCGAAAAATCCGCGTCCACCTTTATATCAAAGAAATGGTTGTCCTCCTGCAAAAGCTCGCAGGAGTATTTTTTTGCCTCTTTAAACGCCGAGCAGATACCAAGAAAAGCTTCGTTTGAATCAAGGTGATATCCGAAATCCTCGGGGAACATATGGAAGGTGAGGATAACTCCCCAGTCTTTTTCCTCTTTGTCGTCAAAATTGAGGGCGATGTTTGCAAACCAGTTCAGCTGTTCGCCCGAAAAATGCGAGCCGTATTTGCTGAAATATTTTACAAATCCTCTGTCATCGAGGACACTTCTGTCGGTGTCGAGCGCATCCAGCGAGATTATGCGGATCTTGTGCTTTTCAATATCAAGATAGTGCCATGTCGAGCGGCTGCCGTCGCTTTTTGTCTGGCGGACAATGCCGTATTGCTTTTCGGCATAGTCAAAGAAAAGCTCTGACCAGTCGGCAGACGTAAAGGCGTTTTCGGGAATATTTTCGCTGTCGTTGCTGTCGTGGTTGCCGATCGAGTAAACAAAGGGAGCTTTACTGTCCTTTACTGCGTCGAAAAATTCTGTCGCCCTTCTTTTTGCCTCGGATTTTGGAACCATGTTTCTCGGTGTTATGGCATCGCCGGAGTTTATGACAGCATCAAAAGCTATGGGTGCGCCGTTGGCATATGCCATTATGCGGCGAACGTTGTCAAGGCTTTCTTCTGCGTTGAAAAGATCTACGTGGCTGTCGCAGAAATAAACGAAATTTGCACGCTCATAGTGGTCGTTGCTGGTTACCGTGGTTTTGGGCGTGCCGACAGAGTAGGGGAGAAATCTTTTGTTAAGGCTGATCTCTTCCATGTCGCAGACAAGGTCGTAATAGGTCTTCATATTTCCTCCGTTTGGGCTTGTCAGATCGTCTGCTCGCCCTTTTTCATTCTATTATAAAAAACCACGAACATTGCAGTGTTGATCGCGGCGGTAAGCCCCCAGGTGAGGGGATAGGAAACGAAAAGCGCCGTGATCGACGGGAACATGACAAAAACCGTTTTGCACCAAACCACGCGCAAAACACAGGTGCAAACCACCGTTGTTATAAGGGCGTGGAAAGCCTTGTTGATGGCGCGCAAAACGCCCGTGCCGACCTCCATGATGCCGCACAGGAAATATGGCAGACAGGTCATCAGTATGCGCTGTTTTCCATAGATCACAGCGTCCGGATTACTCTTGAGGAAAATGCCGAGAAGCGGTTCTGAAAACAGACAAACAAGACCGCCGAAAACAACACCCACCGTCACCGAGATTGCCGTGCAATAAAGCATGGATTTCATGATGCGGTCGTATTTTTTTGCACCGTAGTTCTGACCGCAAAAGGCAAGGGAGGTGTGATAAAGCGAGTTCATTGCCATGTAAACAAAGCTTTCTATCGTCTGGCCTGCTGTGCTTCCGGAAACCGCAGCCTTGTTGATCGAGTTCACGCTCGATTGGATAAGTACGTTGGAAATGCTGAAAAGCGAGGATTGAAGCCCTGCGGGGATTCCGATGTAAATGATGCTTGCTGCTTCCTGCTTGTATATGCGCAGCTTTTTAAAGGAAAACTTGTAGCAGCCGTCGGTGGTGGAAAGACAGCGCATCGTCAGCGCGCACGAAAGCACCTGGGAGATAACTGTTGCAAGGGCAACTCCCTCGACGCTCATCTTAAATACTACTACAAAGAAAAGGTTGAGAACGACGTTTACAAGTCCGCCGATCATCAGGTAGATCATCGGTCTTTTGGTGTCGCCGATGGCGCGAAGGATGGCGCTGCCGTAATTGTAGATGGCAACGACGGGAAGACCTGCAAACGATATTTGCATATAAAGCACCGCGCCGTCAAGCACGTCGCCCTGGGTGCCCATGAGAAGAAGCACCGGACGGGCGATGACAATGCCTGTTATGCCGATTATCACGCCGAGAATGGCAGAAAGGGCAATGGACGTATGCACCGCGCGGTGAACTGCCTGCTTGTTGCCGGCACCGAAAAGTCGGGCGACGACAGAGCTTGTTCCCACCGAAAGACCTGTGACAAAACAAAGGATGAGGTTTGAAAGGGCGCTGGTCGAACCGATGGAGGCAAGGGCGTCGGCTCCGTTTTTTGCAAACTGACCGACAACCGCCTGGTCTGCGGCGTTGTATAACGTCTGCAAAAGGTTTGTCAGCATCACGGGAATGAAAAACACCACTATTTTTGAAAAGAGCGGTCCGTTGCACATATCAACTTCGCCGCTTCTTGTTAGCTTTTTGTTAAGCATGAGCCTTGTTGCGCCTTTCGGAAAGTAAAAAAATGTACGGTAAAAAAATACCCTGTAATATAGTTTATCAGAGTTTTTTTCAAAGTCAACAGTTTTAGTGCAAATTCCGATTTTTTTACCAAAAAACAAAAAAATATGTGGAAAAAAGCGCACATGTGTGTTATACTGTAAAATAGGAAAAATAATAAAACGGAGAGCTTTCAGAATGAACAACAAACAGAGCCCAAAACGCCGCAGATCGGGTGTTGACACAACGCTTTTTCTTGTGCTGGTGATAATTGTTGCAGTTATTGCAAACATATTTATTTTCTCGGGTCTGCGATCCGAGCATACTCCCAAGGACAACGCGGATCTTCGCACCGAAACCGAAAAGATCGAAAAAGATCCCGATCCGTCACAATCGGATATTTCGGATGCGCCCTCTGTCATCATCCCCGAAAACTACAAGAGTATAAGCATTGATTCGGACGAGATGCATTTTGGTGAGCTGGTGCTTATAAACGGCGAATATCCCCACGTTGCCGATGGAGTGCACAACGTCACAAGATACGAAACCCCCGTTGACGTTTACGCCAACAAAAACAAAAACTACGCCGTCAAGGATATGTCGATTGACCTTAACCCCATCGTCATCGAAAATCTCAACGCCATGTTTAACGATTACGTTGCTTTTTCGGGTGCCGCCGATGTTTATATCAACGCGGCATACCGCTCGCATGAGGATCAGCAGGCAATATATGACCAGAAAGGCTCGGACATTGCGGCACTTCCCGGATACAGCGAGCACCACTCGGGTTATGCCTTTGATGTGGCGGTACATTCGGGCGGAAAATACAGCGCAATTTCTGACACGGGACATTTTACCTGGCTTCCCGAGAATTGCAAGAAATACGGCTTTATCCGCCGCTATCCCGAAGGAAAGACTGATATCACCGGCATAACCTTTGAGCCGTGGCACTATCGCTTTGTGGGTGTGCCCCATTCTTACTACATAATGGAAAACTCCCTTACCCTTGAGGAATACGTAAAGCTTTTGAAAAGTTACACTCTCATGGGCGAGCACCTTACCGTTTCGGCAGGCGACAAAAATTATGAGATATATTACGTCCCTGCAGGCCAGGGAACCACCGAAATTTTTGTGCCTACCGACAAGGCATATACTATATCGGGCAACAACATCGACGGATTTGTGGTGACAGTGGACCTTTCGGCAACACCTGCTGCTGATGCCGCCACCGAAAATGCCGAAATCGCCGCCTGATCTTTCATAAAAATTACCGCATCTTGCATATTCATTCATTGTAATGCTTTACAATGGGTGATTGTGTGACCGCAAGAAAAACAAGCTTTGGCGATATCCGCGACGAAAGAGCCGTGCGTATCGCAGATTATATCGTTTTGTCGGGGGCAACTGTGAGGGACGCCGCAAAGGTTTTTGGGGTGTCGAAATCCACAGTGCACAAGGACGTCACATCCCGGCTTTGCGAGTGTGACCGCGACCTTTTTGAAAAAGTGAACCGGGTGCTTTCCAAAAACAAAGCCGAACGCCATCTTCGCGGTGGCGAGGCAACAAAAGAAAAATATCTGAAAAATAAATAAAGAGAGGTAAAAGAAAATGCCGCATATCAGTGTAAAAATGATCGAAGGAAGAAGTGAGGAGCAAAAGAAGGCTCTTGCTGATGCTCTCGAAAAGGCGCTGTCCGAAACTTTGGGATGTTCAACTCAGTGGGTCACCCTTTCGATCGAGGACTATAACGGAGAAGAATGGCAGGAGGTCTTCAAAAAGGAAGTTACCGACAACGAAAAGAATCTTTATAAAAAGCCTCAGTACGATCCCAAGATCCTTCTTTGAAAAAACAGGAGAAAAAGCAATGGATTACATCATGAACTACCACAAGTCCCTTACGGATTTTCACGTCAACTGCGAAAAGCCCCGTGCATATTTTATCCCCTTCGAGAGCGAAAAAAAGGCTCTTTCGGGAAAAAGAGGCGATTCGGCATATTTCAAATCGCTCTGCGGAAAATGGAATTTCAAATTCTTTGACAGCATAAACGATCTTGACGAGGATTACACCGCCGACGATTACGATATTTGCGATTGCGGATGCTTTGACGAGATCGACGTTCCGCGCAACTGGCAGACGGTGCTTGATGCAGGCTATGATGTGCCAAACTATACCAACATCAAATATCCTTTCCCCTTTGATCCGCCGCATGTTCCCGACGACAACCCCTGCGGCGTATATATCCGCGATTTTTATTTGTCTGAGGGGTTTGCAGACCGCCACGTTTATCTCAATTTCGAGGGAGTGGATGCAGGTTTTTACGTTTATCTCAACGGAGAATTTGTGGGATATTCGTCGGTCAGCCACGGAGTCAGCGAATTTGACGTGGCAGGCGTGGCAAGAGAAGGCCGCAACCGCCTTGTCGTCATCGTTGTGAAATGGGCGGCAACAAGCTATCTTGAGGATCAGGATATGTGGAGAATGTCGGGCATATTCCGCGAAGTATATCTTTTGGCAAGAAGCGAAGACCGCATTGTGGATTTTTATGCAAGACAGGAAGTTTCAGAGGATCTCTTGAAAGCCACAGTTTCGCTCGAGATCGAAAAGACCGGCAAGAAAAAGGCAGAATACCGCCTTGTTTCGCCGTCGGGCGAAATCGTTTCTGAGGGCAAATGCGACAAAGGTGTCGAAATTTCGGTGGACGCGCCGTCTCTTTGGAGCGACGAGACCCCGAATCTTTACACCCTTGTGCTTCGCTACGGTGATGAGGTCATTGTAAAGCGCATCGGCCTGCGCCGTTATGAAATCAAAAACCGAGTTATGTATATAAACGGCAAAAAGGTGAAGGCACGCGGCGCAAACCGCCACGATTCCCACCCGATTCTCGGCCACTGGGCACCCTACGATCATTATCTGCGCGATCTTTATATTTTCAAATCACACAACGTAAATATGATCAGAACCTCCCACTATCCGTCGGATGCCCGTTTTATCGAGCTTTGCGACAGACTTGGTTTTTACGTCGTCTGCGAGGCCGACATCGAGACCCACGGCGCACAGTATGCAGGCGACTGGAGCTATTTTTCGGACAATCCCGACTGGACCGATATCTATGTTGACCGTGCGATGCGCCTTTTTGAGCGCGACAAAAACTCGCCCTGCGTGATCTTTTGGTCACTGGGCAACGAGGCAGGCGTGGGCATAAACCAGTGCAGAATGGCAGAATACATCCGTGGCCGCGAAAAGAACGCCATCATCCACTATGAGGGTGCGGCAGAGCTCTATATCCGCGAGGGCGGACTCGGACGCCACAGAGACCGTCCGCACAACGCCACATACGACGAAATGAATGCGATATCCGACATGGAATCGCGCATGTATCCCGATTACGAAAACATAAAGAATTACCTCAAAAACGGCAAAAAGATGTATTTCCTTTGCGAATACTGCCACGCCATGGGCAACGGCCCCGGCGACCTTGCAGGTTATTGGGAACTTATCCGCAAAAATGATTGCTTCTTTGGCGGCTGTATCTGGGAATTCACCGATCATTCGGTGCAGATAGACGTTGACGGCAAGCCGGGCTTTACCTACGGCGGAGATTTTGGCGACCATCCCAACGACTCGAATTTCTGCGTTGACGGCCTTGTTTATCCCGACAGACGAGTGCACACCGGTCTTCTTGAAGCAAAGAAGATATATCAGCCGTATTTTGCCGAGCTTGTGGATTTTGAAAAGGGCGAAGTAAAGATCACCTCTTACCGCTATTTCACAAGTCTTTCCGATCTTTCGCTTTGCTGGTCGGTGGAATGTGACGGTAAGCCTGTTGTTTCGGGAAATGTTGCAAAGCTTGACATCGCTCCCGGCAGAAGCCGCAGCTTCAAGCTCTTTGATGCGTTTGACTTTGCCGACGAGGGCGAATATACCCTGACACTTCGCTTCCTTTACAACACCGAGCGCGAATGGGCAAAGGCAGGCGAGGAAAACGGATTTTATCAGTTCGAGCTCTTCTCGGTTTGCGCCGATGAGGAGGAAGAAGCTGTTTCTTTCGGTGACCGCATAGAATACGGCGAGGACGAAAGATATATCGAGATTTGCTGTGGCGAGACCTGCTATCAGTTTGACAAGGCAAAGGGCACTGTTTCAAACATTGTTCATGATGGAAAAAGCATGATAGACGAGCCATTGAGCTTTGAGATCTGGCGCGCCCCCACCGATAACGATATGTACGTTAAAAAAGAGTGGATCGACTCATGCTACGACAAGGCCTTCACCAAGGTATACGAGGCAGGCCTTGCACAGAGGGGCGAGGATCACGTTACCCTTTACGCCAAGATCGCAATAGCGGCAAACTCCTTTACTCCCATACTTTACGCCGATGTTACTTACGTTTTTGCGTGCGACGGTTCGTGCTCTGTGGAATTTGACGTAAAGAGAGGTGCAGGCAAGCCCTATCTTCCCAAATTCGGCATGCGCTTTGTGATGCCGCGCGAAAACGAAAGAGTCGAATATTTCGGCTACGGCCCGATGGAAAGCTATGTGGACAAAAATCTTGCCTCCCGTCTTTCTTATTTCAAGACCACGGCGACCGACAATTTTGAACCCTACGTGAAGCCCCAGGAAAATTCGTCGCACTTTGGCACAAGGCGCGCCTTTGTGGGTGATATTTCGGGTCACGGCGTGCGATTTGAAAACCTTTACGACGGTGCAACCTTCAGCTTCAACGCTTCGCATTTCCGTGCCGAGACCCTTACGGCAACTGCCCACGATTACGAGCTTTGCCCTGAGGATGCCACCATCGTCTGTATCGATATGCGAATGAGCGGCATCGGTTCCAACTCCTGCGGACCGAGACTTGCCCCCGAATATCAGATAAACGAAGAAGAATTTTCGTGCTCCTTCAAGTTCACCCCCGGTTTTGTTGACTGATGGCGTAACATTCTGTTAACAAACGTATATCGCAAGATCCAAAATATCAAATACTTCCGCAAAAATTCAGTTTGCGGAAGTATTTTTTATTAAAAAATTTGATTTTTTTCTTCGGATGTATTATAATAGTATATTGAGGAGAAGTGTTTGCAAAATGTCAACTGTCAAGGCTTTCGAGAAAATTGCGCATCTCCCCCTCGCTGTCAAATGAAATGCCCTCTTTAAGCGCATGCCTGTCGGATGTCGGCAGAAAATCAAGGTTTATTTCGTAAACCTCAAGAAGCTCTCCGAAGCAGTTGAAAACGCCAATTCCGTTTTGATGCTCGGCGATGGTGCGCACGTCGGTGATAAACGGCACGTCTTCGTTGTCAATAAGGGTTACCGGCAGGGCGCTTTTGGCCGCTTCTTCCTTTTCAACAGAGCTTTTCTGCGGCGAGATGGTGTAGCTTTTGAAATGCCCGATCAGAAAAACGCACAGAAAAAGAAAGACGGCAGAAAGTACAAGGGGCAAAAGCTCGAAAAAAAGCTTTGCGGCACTCTTTATTTTTGTATTCATAGATATACCTCCGGGTAAAAATTACTTTTCGGTACTATTTTTCCATAACACATACGGTTTTATTCAAGTTTTGCGAAAGGAGCGAAAGTGTTGATGAACAACAACCCCAACGATATGAACAAAAACGTCGGCGCATCTGCCGACAGCAACAACACGGGAGCCACAAGAAAATTTGACACCTCCGACATAAAAAGCGCAGGCGAAGAGATAGCCCTTGAAGCCAAAAAAGGCGACACCTCAAAAAAGATCCACCTGCCAAAGAAAAACACCGCCAAAACGGTGAAAAGAGCCTTTAAGATCGCTCTTTACGTTCTTCTCACCCTGATGCTTGTGGGATTTGTAACGGGTATATTTGTCGGCGTATATTACATCAACTACGTCAATGAGCATTTTGCAAAGCCTTCGCGCGATTATGACATCGTGGGGCTCGAAACCAACCTGAAGCAGACCTCGAAGATATACTACACCGACGAATTAGGCAACGAGATCGAACTTGAGGATCAAAGACTGCACGGCAGTGAGAATCGCTCGTGGGTTTCGATATACGATATGCCTGCCAATCTGAAAAACGCCTTCATTGCCATAGAGGACGAGCGTTTTTACGAGCACAACGGCATGGACCTCAAAAGAACGCTGGGTGCCGTGCTGAGCTTTATTGGCGGCGACTCGAGCTATGGCGGATCCACCATCACCCAGCAGCTTATCAAGAATTTTACGGGCGAAAACGACGCCACCGTCCAGCGAAAGATAACAGAGATCTTTCGTGCCATGAGCCTGACCAAAAACCGATCGAAGGACGAGGTGCTGGAGATGTATCTGAACACCATCAACCTTTCCAACGGTTGCCACGGTGTTCAGGCGGCGGCGAACTATCTTTTTGGCAAAAACGTCGAGGATCTTACCCTTGTGGAATGTGCAAGCCTTGCGTCTATTCCCAAATCGCCCTATAAGTACAACCCCAAATCTCACCCCGAAGAAAACAAGAAGCGCCGCGACACCGTTCTTTTCAAGATGGAAGAGCTGGGACTTATCAACGAAGAAGAGTACAACGAGGCCCTTGAAGCAGAGCTTGTTCTCAACATCTCCGACGGCAAGACCAATACCTCGGGTACCACCGAGATATATTCATACTTCACCGACGCCCTGATCGAACAGCTGATCACAGATCTCAACAAGACCTACGGCTATCCCAGAAGCGTGGCGTGGAATATCATCTTCAACGGCGGTCTTGAGATACATTCCACAGTTGATCCGCGCATTCAGAGCATTATGGAAGAAGTCTACGAAGACCCCACCACCTTCAACACCGTCGACGGCATCCAGCCCGAATCGGCAATGGTGGTCATGGATCCTTTTACGGGCGACGTAAAGGGCATTGTGGGCGGACGCGGCGAAAAGACCGAAAGCCGCGGACTTAACCGCGCCACCATGAGTAAACGCCAGGTCGGTTCTGCCATAAAGCCATTGACAGTATATGCACCCGCCGTGGATCTCGGTTACGTGGAATATTCCACCATCATCGACGACACTCCCTATAAATACCGTGAGGACACCAAAAAATACTGGCCCGAAAATGCAGGCCGTGCATACCAGGGACTTGTTACGGTAAACTATGGCCTTGCCCAGTCGCTGAACACCACGGCGGTAAAGACCCTTGACATGGTCACTCCCGAATACGCATATTATTTCGGCAAAGAAAAGCTGGGACTTGAAAGCCTTGTGGAGGCAGACATCGACTATGCACCCCTTGCCCTTGGCGGTCTGACCAACGGACTTACCGTGCTTGAAATGACGGGCGCATACAGCATTTTCCCCAACGAGGGCGTGTATTCCGCCCCCCGTCTTTACACGGTGGTTTATGACAACGCGGGCAACGTTCTTCTTGAAAACGAGATCGATCAGCGCGTTGCCATTTCCCGTTCGACGGCACAGCTTATGACCAAAATGATGGAAAACGTTGTGAAAAACGGCACGGGTACCAAGGTGACCCTTAAAAACAAGATCGACACCGCAGGCAAAACAGGTTCGACCAACAGCAACAAGGACCTTTATTTTGCAGGCTACACCCCCTATTACGTCGGTGCCTGCTGGTTTGGCTATGACCAGCCGAAATATATTTCCAACACCGCTTTTCCCACAAATCCTGCCATGTTGGCATGGGACAAGGTGATGACAAGGATCCACGAAGAGCTTGTTATTTCGCCTGCCAAAGAAAGCGGAGCCACACTTAAGGAATTTTCGGACGACGAGCTGGTGCAGGCAGAATTTTGCGGCGAGAGCGGCAAGGTGGCAACAGTGCTTTGCGAAGCTTTTGACCCCCGCGGCTCAAGAGTGCAGAAGGGCTGGTTTATCAAAGGTTCTGTCCCCCGCGAAAAGTGCGATAAGCATGTTATGATAGAGTTCTGCCCCATCTCCAACGGGGTTGCAGGCCAAAATTGCCCCACCGAGGGAAGACGCCAGTTTGCCCTTGTGGACGTCAGCGACAGAGATTTTTACATTGTAGAAAACCTCTATATCCAGGACACCCAGTATTCTTACAGAAAAATGCCTGCAGGTACCATAAATTCTGCAGACGGAACAAAGCCCTACTATTCGAGCCTTGCCCCCGAGGGAATGTTTACGGGCAAGACCCGTTGGGTGGACTATCCCTTCAACCGTGGTTGTGCAGTGTGCAACCCTCCCGAAGAGCAGGAACCCACAGAGAAAGATTCTGAAGAACCCACAGATCCCGTGCCCGAAGGGGAAACGCCTGAAAACGACACCGAGGGCGATGACAAAAAAGAAGCGACAGAAGAAAACGACACACCTGTGCAGGACGGCGCAGACGAATAAACCCCACCAAACTGAAGTGAGAAAAAGAAGATGAACAAAAAAATCATAAGATCTGTCTGCTCTGTTTGTGCCGCGGCAGGTTTTCTGTCGTCGCTGTTTGCTCCGTGTCATTCTTCCGAGGGCAGAGTTTTTTCGGCACCCGAGCTTGTTCAAAACGCCGAGCCTGTGCAAGAGGTGATATCCGCCGAAAAGTTTGAAGACATCGACACCCGGGCGTGGTATTTTCCCTATGTTGATATGCTTGTGAAAAACGGCATCATCAACGGCATATCCGAAACCGAATATTCTCCGCAGGGCAGCTTCAACGCCGCCGAATGTGCCGCAGTTATAACCCGATATCTGGGGCTTGAAGAATATGCGGCGCAAAGGCAAGAATATCTTGTATCCATCGGCTCTGTCGGCTGCGAAAAATGGTATTCGGGATATCTGCAGACCCTTTTTGATATCGGCGTTGTAACAGACGGCGAATATGGCATAACGTCAGAAGAGGGCATCGTTGCGATAAATTCTGCCGAGGAATTTGCAAGACCCTTGAAAAGATACGAATTTGCCGTGATGATAACCCGATCTTTCGATACCAAAACAGACACGGTTTTTGCAAAGAGCTTTTATCCCGAGATAAATGACAACGGCAACCACTTTATCATCGGCGGAAAATATGACGGCACGGTGGAAAAATATGCCGCCGAGATCGCCGACTATTGGTATATTCCCGAAGAAGCAAGATGGGACGTGCTGAAGGCTTATTACAACGGCATCTTCAACGGCGACGAGATGGGAAATTTCAATCCCGGATCCGCCCTTACCCGTGCCGAAATGTCAAAGGTTGTGGCGGTTATCTCCGACCCGTCCATGCGCAAGAGAAATGAATACAGAACCCTAGCGGACGGATTTGTTTTTGATGACGAGAGCTTTGTCACCGATGGCTTTGGCGAAAAAGTGCTTGACCGCGAGATAGCAAAAGGTGTTCTTGAGACGGTTGCACAGGGGATTTCGGCAAAGGAGTCCGACCAAGGCGTGTGTGTCAGCTTTTTGCCCTGCGCATATCCCGAAGGGTATTTTGCCGAGCTTCGCTTTTATGAAAAGGACGGGGAAAAATACGTCGAGATAGAAAAAACAGAGCTTTCGGATGCAGAACCTCTGGAGATCGTGGCGGACGAGGTGCGTGTGCTTCTTGTTCTGCGAAACCTGCGTGACGCCAAGGTGGAGGGCGCACTTCGCGTGGATATTGCCTCCGATGCAAGTTTTGCAAGCGACGATCTTTTTAAACCCGTTGTGTGACAAAAAATATTGACAAGACAGCCTGAATATGGTATAATTCAAAAAAACATTTACAGAAAGGAAGAAATTAAAATGATCAAAACAACAATCAAGCTCACCTCCATCGGTGACGTTCAAAAATTTGTAAACGCAGTTGCTCGTTTTTCGGGTGACGTAGACCTTTCCTCCGGCCGTTATGTGGTTGACGCAAAGTCGATCATGGGTATCTTCAGCCTCGACCTTATGCAGCCTGTGGAAATGACAATCCACTCTGACAACGCAGACCAGCTTCTCTCTGACGTTGCAGAATATATCGTTAAGTAAGATTTTTAAAAAAAGACCGCATCTTCGGATGCGGTCTTTTTTGCCAAAGTGATGAAAGTTTTTGATAAAACTTTTTTCAAAAAGTTTTCGGTTTCAAAAGGCAGAGCCTTTGTCGCTGTCCGCAGACAGCGAAATACCCGTTGCGTTCGCAAAACGCAGGAAGGGTGAATTTTCAACCGTAACGGTTGAAAAGAGGGAAACCCTCGTCGGGGGTTTCCCTTAATTCTCGATGATAGCTTTTGCAAAAAGTCGGACCGCATCCTCGGATGCGGCCTTTTTTTGCCAAAGTGATGAAAGTTTTTGATAAAACTTTTTTTAAAAAGTTTTCGGTTTCAAAAGGCAGAGCCTTTGTCGCTGTCCGCAGACAGCGAAATACCCGTTGCGTCCGCAAAACGCAGGAAGGGTGAATTTTCAACCGTAACGGTTGAAAAGAGGGAAACCCTCGTCGGGGGTTTCCCTTGATTCTCGATGATAGCTTTTGCAAAAAGTCGGACCGCATCTTTGGATGCGGCCCTTTTTATAAAAACCTTTCCAAAACGGACATGTTTTGCAAAAAGATGTCCGTTTGGTTCATTGATTTTTGTGATTGTAAATGTTACAATTTATATGAAAACAAAAATCGGAGGACAGTAATGAAAATTGAGCTTTCGGCAATAAAAACAGATTTTGACGGCAAGTACTGTTATGTTCATGCCCGCGGCGGTATTACTGCAGATGGAGAATTCATTATAACCACCCAACCCTTGCGCATCACGGGATGCGATATTTTTTCAGGCATTGAAATGGTAAAATCCCGCGACGGATTTGTGACTCATTCGGGAATTGTCAAATGCAAAAATCTTTCGCGCACACCGCATCTTGATAAATACGAAAAAGTCATTTGCGATATGACACCGCTTTTTCATGAAAAAACCGGAAAGCTTATTATCACGGGCTCGTCGATAGTTTATGAGAACGATGAATTTCCGAAGATCCCCCAGCGCTGTTGCGCAGCATATGCGGTATATGATTCCGAAAAAGGTGATTTTGACGAATACAAGCTCATAGTGCTTGATGATGAAGACAAATATTTTCATGCCGGAAGTGGCTGCTGTCAGACATATGAAGAGGAAAACGGCGATATTCTCATTCCGTTTTATTATCTAGACAGAAAAGGCTGTGATGACTCGTGGCATTCCTGTTCAAGTGTATCTGTCATGAGATGCGCCTTTGATGGAGAGAATATCACCGTCAAAGAGCTTGGAGAAAGTCTTACCGTCAGTGTGCCGCGAGGCCTTGGTGAGCCATCTGTCACAAAATATGGAGATGAATATTTTCTTGCACTTCGCAATGATGAAACGGGCTATGTGACAAAAGGAAAGGATGGCATCAATTATTCTGTACCGGTGGAGCTCTGCTTTGATGATGGGCAAAATGCGGGAAACTACAACACCCAGCAGCATTGGATAAGAGGCGGCGGCAAGCTGTGGCTTGTTTATACCCGCCGTGGTGCAAACAACGATCACATTTTCCGCCACAGAGCCCCCCTTTTCATTGCTGAATTTGATCCCGAAAGAATGTGCCTTGTCCGTTCGACCGAGAAAATTGTTGTGCCCGAGCGTGGTGCAAGGCTTGGAAATTTCGGATGTTTTACAGTTAATGACAACGAAAGCTATGTGGTTGCTTCCGAATGGATGCAGGGACATGGCGGCAATCATGCCAAATGTATGGAATACGGCAGCGACAACAGCATTTTTGTTTCAAAAATAACTTTTTAAGGAGAAAAAATTATGAAAAAACTGACAGGTCTTTTCCCTTTTTGGACAGACGAGATCACAGATAACGAAAAAACTTCTGCCATCCTTTCGGTGAACAAGCCCGACTGCGCAGGCATAAGCATCGATTTTGACCAGCCGTGGGACGGCAACTGTCTTGACTTTTTGTCGGTTATCAGAGAAGAAGGTTTTATTCGCCTTTATTACGAAGCATGGTCGTACCCCTCGGTCGGTCCGATCCGTGTGTGCTATGCCGAAAGCCATGACGGCGGTGTCACCTTCAAGCCTGTCAGAGTCGGCCTTTATGAATACGAGGGAAGCTATGACAACAACATCGTGATGCCCGAGATCCCCGATAATTTCACCGTGACCAAGGACGAAAACCCCGACTGCCCGCCTGAACAAAAGTATAAAGCAACAATGTCCCGTTACAACAAGGAGCTTGACGGCAACGAGCTTGTGCTTCTTGCTGCTCCCGACGGTATTCGCTTTAAGGAGATTGGCGTTATCTCAACAGGGCTTGCCTATGACACCCAAAACGTTCTGATCTGGAACCGCCATGCAAAGAAATATTTCTGCTATATGCGTGATTATCACTCTGCCCATACAAAATGCCGCGATACTTTGAACGAGGAATCTGTAAGAGGTATTTCGGTTATGGAATCGGCGGACCTTGTCAACTGGTCGGAGGCGAAAGAGATCAACTTTGTGGGCAACAAAGAGGATTATCCCCTTTATGTCAACAATGTTTTTCCGTATGTCTATGACGACAGATATTACATTGGCTTTCCTGTCAGATATGTCGAGAGAAAAGAATGGAACGCCTCCTTTGAAAGACTTTGCGGTAAAGCGCAGAGAAAGTGGCGTATGTATGATGCGCAGTTTGCAGAGCCGAGATTTGGACTCACCCTCACCGACTGCCTTTTTATGACATCCACCGACAATTACAACTGGCACCGCTTTGACGAAGCTTGCCTTGTCCCGGGATATGAATACCGTTACAACTGGCTTTACGGCGACTGTTATCCTGCCGTAGGCGGTGTTATTCCCACCCCCGGACGTTACGAGGGATATCCAGATGAGCTTTCTGTTTACGTCTGGAAGCACCATTGGGGTGTTGCTCCCACCGTCAAGCTCGAGCGCTTTGTCTGGCGCCGTGACGGCTTTGCCTCGTACAAGGCAGGCTATGACGAAAAAAAGCTGGTAACAAAGCCTGTGACCTTTGAGGGGGGCAACCTTTCGATAAACTTTGCAACCTCGGCACGAGGATATATCATCATCCGTATTCTTGACGAGGACGGAAATCCCATCGAAGGCTTTGCCACCTGCGAGCTTTTTGGCGACACTGTTTCAAGAACCGTGGATTTTGAAAAACCGCTTGCCGAGCTTTGGGGCAAAAAGGTGAGGTTTGAATTTTCTATGTGCGATGCTCAGCTTTACTCAATGACTTTTTCGGAATAAACGAGGAGAAAAATGAATTTTCTTAATAAAAAAACAATATTTAATCTGCCCCTTTACAAGCTTGTGCTTGTATCTATAACCCTTGTTCTCATAACAACCTTTTCGATCATATACAGCGAACCGATCTTCAAGGTGCTGCCCCTTTACGTTTCTGTTGCCGTTATGATAATGCAGACCTTCGGAAACAGATACGCTTTGCTTTTGGGCTCACTGAACTCGGTGGTATATGCCGTTGTATATTTCTTCATCGTAAAAATTCCCGCCGCAGGCATTTCTGCCCTTGCCATATCTTTTCCGCTTCAGCTTATCGGTTTTGTCAACTGGAGCCGCAAGCCTTATGGTAATTCCACCATGTTCAAAAAAATGGGAAAGAAAGAATGGCTGCTTTCCCCCGTGGTTTTTGCGGCACTGTGGGGGATATTCTGGGTGCTCACCGTTGAGCTTCCAATTTTCGAATCGGATTTCCCTCTGCTTGACGTAACCACCTCTGCTTTCGGTACTTACGTTACCATTCTCCAGCTTTTGTCCTACATTGAGTTCCCGTATCTCAATCTTATCAACTGTTTTCTCGCCGCATATCTTGCCATTGAGATCATGGTTTCGGGCACACCCGGACACGCCACCTACGTCACCCAAAGCATTTACAACGTTATCTGCGTAGCTCTTACCGCAATAACCGTTACCAAGATATACAAAGAACAAAGTCTTGAAAAGGAGCAGAAAAATGCTTGATGTCGGAAAAAAGCGACAGCTGATGTGGGACGACACACTTATTGACAAAAGCGAAAATGTCGAAATAAGACTTCACAATCCCCAAAGGCAAAATGTAGCCTTTGTTGCCGATGCGCCGTGGGAAAAAAGCTACTTCGGTTATATGTCCACTGTAAAGGTTGGTGACACATACAGAATATACTACAGGGCATCGGTCATAAGAGCCACACAAAACGATTTTGAACAAGCCGATAACTTGGGCAATCTTAAAAACGGTATTGTTTGTGTGATAGAAAGCCGCGACGGCATAAACTTCACCCGTCCGAAAATCGGAAATTATACTGTTTTCGGTTCGAACGACAACAATATCGTTTATATGTGCGATCATTATCTTGACAGCTTTTCGGTGTATTACGATGAAAACCCGAATTGCCCGGCAGACGAAAAGTTTAAGGCGCTTTCAAGTCACGGCATGTCAAAGGGTGCCGCGCTGCATTATTACAAGAGCCTTGACGGATACCGTTTTGAGTACGTCGGAGTGCTTGATCTTATCGGCGCTTTTGACTCTCTCAATCTTGTGGTATATGACGAAAAAATAAAAAAGTACAGAGCGTATTACCGCTCGTTCCACATGGAGGACGGTTCTGACTTTGATGTCAATATCGGCCGCCTTCGCGGTCATGCTTTCCGCGATATCAGAACCAGCGAATCGGTCGATATGAAAGTGTGGGAGGGCGGACCTTTAAAAATAACATACTTTGACGGCGAAGACAACCTTCAGCTTTACACCAACGGTGTCACAAAGTATCACCGCGCCGATGTTTTTTATGGTATGGCAACGAGATACAACGATCGCAAGGATGATATACATAATCTCAAATACCTTCCCAATCCCGGGGGAGTGCGCGATGAGCTTATTGACATAGAACAGCGCGAAGGCACTGCCATGACAGACTGCATAGTAATGCACTCTTATGACGGATACAGCTTTTATCGTTGCGGGGAAGCGCTTGTTTCTCCGGGTCCCGAAAATGGATATAACTGGTTCTACGGAGATTGCTATGCGGCGCGCGGACTTTTTGAAACGCCGTCCGCTTTCCCCGGAGAGGCAAACGAGCTTTCTTTGTATATGGGGGCGGGCAAAGGAAAGGTAGGAGGCAAGACTCTGACACGCTATACCCTGCGCCTTGACGGTTTTTACTCGTGGAACGCGAAAAAATCGGGAGGTACTGTGCTGACAAAGCCGTTCAGATTTGACGGAAACAAGCTTTCGGTAAATTTTAAAACATCTGCTTTCGGTTCTTTGCGTATAAAAATATGCGATGAAAACGGCAAAGCTATCGAAGGCTATGACAGCCGCAACCTGTTTGGCGACAGCGTAGACCGTCCCGTTGATTTTGAAAAGGATCTTTCAGCTCTTTCGGGAAAGACGGTTCGCCTTGAAATATTCCTTTCGGACTGCGATCTTTATTCTTTTATATTCGAATAATGAGAAGAAAAATGATTGATAAATGAGGAGAAAAATGATTGATATCGGGAAAACACGACAGTTGATGTGGGACGACACCCTTGTTGACAAAAATGAAAATGTGGAAATAAGACTTCACAATCCCCAAAGACAAAATATCGCCTTTGTTGCCGATGCGCCGTGGGAAAGGGTGTATTTCTGCTATCTTTCGCTGGTTAAAGTCGGGGAAAAATTCAGATTGTATTACCGCAGCCAGGGAATGACGACAGACCACGACCAAAACCTCGAGGAAAACTATAAAGGAGAGCAAAAGGCCGAGCTTCACAAGGGGGTTATATGCGTTGTCGAAAGTGATGACGGCATAAACTTTTACCGTCCGAAAGTCGGACAGTATGAGATGCTCGGCTCGTATGACAACAATATTGTTTTCATGAGTGATGAATACATCGACAGCTTTTCGGTATATTATGACGAAAATCCCGACTGTCCCGCCGATGAGAGATTTAAAGCACTTTTCTTTCCTTACATCGAAGGTCAGCCGCTCTCGCTTCATTATTACAAGAGCCGTGACGGTTACAGCTTTGAATTTGTCCGAGTGCTTGATATATACGGAGCTTTTGACACCCTCAACACTCTTACTTATGATACCGAAAAGAAAAAATACAGACTCTATCTGCGTTCATTCCATATGGAAGACGGTTCGGATTTTGATGTCAACAACGAAGTTTTGAGAGCTCAGGCATTCCGCGATATCAGAACCTGCGAATCCGAAGATATGATACATTGGACAAAACCCCAAAGACTAACCTATGACGACGGCGAGGACAATCTTCAGCTTTACACCAACGGCATCAAAAAATACCACAGAGGTGACGTTTTTATCGGTCTTCCCACCCGATACAACGATCGCAGGGACGACATCCACAACTGCAAATATCTGCCCAATCCCGGGGGCGTGCGCGAAGAAGTTATGGCAAGAAACATACGCTTTGGCACGGCTGTTACCGACTGTGTCTTTATGCATTCTGCCGACGGATATTTTTTCCGCAGATCGCAGGAGGGATTTATCACTCCCGGTCCCGAAAACGGCAAAAACTGGTTTTACGGCGATTGTTATGTCGCCTGGGGCGTTGCCGAAACCGCATCTGTTTATGACGGCGAACCCAACGAGCTTTCGTTTTATGCAGGTGTCGGGAAAGGCGGAATTGGTAAAATGATGCTCACTCGATATACCCTGCGCCTTGACGGTTTTTACTCGTGGAACGCGAAAAAATCGGGAGGTACTGTGCTGACAAAGCCGTTTAAATTTGACGGAAACAAGCTTTCGGTAAATTTTAAAACATCTGCTTTCGGTTCTTTGCGTATAAAAATATACGATGAAAACTGTGTTCCGATCGAAGGCTATGACAGCCGCAACCTTTTTGGTGATTCTGTTGACAGACCGGTGGATTTTGAAAAGGATCTTTCAGCTCTTTCGGGAAAGACGGTTCGCCTTGAAATATCCCTTTCGGACTGCGATCTTTATTCTTTTATATTCCAATGACCAAAAGAGTGCCGACAAAATCGGCGCTCTTTCTGTATCTTTGCAAAAGGTGTTTACTATTTTTTGTTGGTGTGGTATAATGGTGTTGAAACACAGAAAACGAGGGAAAACTATGATAAACGAAAAAGCAAACACCGATTGGGGCAAAAGCGTCACCGCAGTTGTGATAAAAGAAGGCAAGGTTTTGCTTGCCCGTCACACCTACGGCGGAGGCAAAGGAAAGCTGATCATCCCCGGCGGTTACGTAAACGTCGGCGAAAGTCCGCAGGATGCCGTGGTTCGTGAATTTTTGGAAGAAACGGGTATAACGGTAGAGCCCAAGGACGTTATAGGCATAAGATTTAACACCAACGACTGGTACGTGGCTTTTCGTGCCGAATACGTTTGCGGCGTTGCCACCTCTGACAACGACGAAAACAGCGAGGTTTTGTGGGTGGATATAAACGAAGCTCTTGAAATGGACGACGTTCCCGGCCTTACAAAAAGGCTGATCGAAAGCGCCGTTTCGGGCAAAACGGGACTTTGTTTTAACGAATACGTCGGTAGCACCAAATATGCTCCGAACTCTCTTTTTTGCTTATGAAGAAATATTTTGAGCGCAAGTCGGCAATTTTGCGCGTTTTTATGATGGAAAAGCATTTTGATGCCGTAAAAAATGCCATGACAAAAGACCCGCAGGCTTTGAAAAAAGATGCACACCTTTGCAAAAGGCTGGAAATACTGAAAAAGTATTACGACGGCGTGTGGATACGCGATTATGAGCGCGACGAAAGGGAAGAGTTCCCGGGATGGCTGAAACGCGGCGTTTTGTCGCAGGACGGGCTGTATGATCTTTTGTGCTCGATTTCAAGCCTGCAGAATGCGGACGGAGAAGAAAAATGAAAGATCTTATTGATTACGGCAAAAAAAGCCCGATTGCGGAAGAATTTGAGAAATTCGGTTTTCGCCGCGATGGAGACGATCTTGTTTTCAAAACTCTTATTGCCTCGGGACAATTGAAGCTTGTTATCACTTTCAGAAAGGGTACAGAGCTTTTTTGTCAGATTTTTGACACCGATTTCGGCGATGAATATATTCTTCACAAGATCCCCGATGCCGAAGGTGCGTTCGTGGGGCAGGTGCGCGAAGAATACGAAAAGATCATATCCGACCTTCTCGAAAAATGCTTTGACGGGCAAAAGAAATTTTGCGGTCAGCTTCTTGAAATACGCGAATATCTGCTTGAAAAATACGGCGACACCCTCGAATTTCCGTGGGATGATGAAAACGCCATAGTAAGGCGTGCCGACAACAAAAAATGGTATGCCGCTTTTCTTTCGGTGGGGGTAAAAAAGATAGGCCTGCCAGTCGACAGACCTGTGAAAATAATGAACGTAAAGGCAGATCCCAAAAAGATTGAAAGCGCGATTGACGGCAAATGCTTTTTTCCTGCCTACCACATGAACAAAAAGCACTGGATCACCCTGCTTCTTGATGACGGAATTGATATTTCCGAGATAAAAAGGTGGATAGACGAAAGCTTCTTTCTTGTTGAAAAATAGAATTTGTTAAGGGGACCGATGTTTCGGCCCCCTTTTTCGTTTTGCTGTTACATCAAAGCATTCGCCACCGCGTGTTCAAAGCGCACAGCAGAATTGTTGCCTGATCCGCCGTCGAAGCGCGAATTTTTCATAAACACCGCCGTGATGCGGTTTTTCGGATCGACCCAGAAATGGGTGCCGTAGGCTCCGCTCCAGCCAAAGCTGCCCACGGGAAGCGTGCCGTATTCTTCGGATGCAATAACCCGCACGCCAAGCCCCCAGCTCTCAGGTCTGTTCATGATATGCGGCGGCACATGGGCGGTTGCATAAAGCTTGAAGCTTTCTTCCGAAACAAGGGCTTTTCCGCCTGCTTTTCCCTCGTCAAGAAGCATGGCGGCAAATTTTTCGTAATCGGTAAGGGTCGAAACAAGTCCTGCACCCGCAAGATTGTGGGCGGCAGGATAGTTTTCGAAAACGCAACCTTCGTCGGTGTGACCCACACGACTTTTCCCAAGCACCTTTGCGTGCATGGCGGCCATTCTGCCCCATTGTTCGTTGCTTGGTACAAAAGTGGTGTCGACCATGCCGCAGGGAAGAAAGATCTCGTTTTGTAAAAATTCTCCGTAATCGCGCCCCGTCACTTTTTCGATCACAAGCGCCATGGCATCAAAGGCGGCGACGGCGCTGTATGCCTGACGCGTAAAAGGCTCGAAATCAAGTCCTGCCGACGCAAACCTTGTTACCGTATCGTCAAGAGTTTCGCGGTCTTTGTCGGAAGTTTTTACGTATTTTATACTGCCAAGTCCCGAGGTGTGGGTGAGAAGATGCAGAATTTTTACATCGTTCTGTGCTTTTCCAAGGTCGCGGCCTTCGGCATCGACGATGCGGATGCCGTCAAACTGAGGCAGATATTTTTTTACAGGATCGTCAAGCGAAACAAGTCCTATGTCGACAAGGATGAGAGCGGCAAAGCCTGTGACAGGCTTTGTCATCGAGGCAAGGCGAAAGACCGTCTTTTCGTCAACACTCTTGCCGTCGTTATTGCTGTGCCCGAAAAAGCCTCTGTAAAGATTTTTTCCGTCCTGTGCCACGGCATAGCACGAGCCGAAGACATTGTTTTCGTCAAGGTCGAATTTTGCGCATTTTTCTATATTTTCGCGAAGCTTTTTTACGTCAAGCAGTTTCATAATACTCATCCTTTCCCGATATTAAATATATTATAGCACGAAAGACAGATCGTTGCAACAAAAAAGCGGCATGATGCCGCTTTTTTGTATATTTGGAAATTATTTTACGTTGATGTAAAGAACGTGTCCCTTGTATTCGTCCTCGGCACATCCGCGGAGCCAATAATAGGGAATTGTTGCCGAAACTTCGTTGCCGTTGTTGTCAATGTACGAGCCCTGAAGCGTCGTGCTGTTGTCGATGTGGCCGTGACCCGAGAAGCAACCCTTGATAACGTCGGCGTTGCTTGTGACAAGCTCGTATATTTCGCCGTTTGCGCGAAGCGATTTGTCAAGCGAGGTAAGTCCCACGTGGCAGAAGAAGAGGATGGTGTATCCGTTCTTGCGTGCGTATTCAATGTCGGCTTTCAGAAGATCGACCTTTTCTTCGGTGAAGTAATATACCCAGTTGCCGTATTCAACACAGCGTGCATCGTCCACCGAAACCACCAGCACCTTATCGCCGATAAGACGCGAATAATAGTCGGGATTATGCGGCCAAAGGGCATCTACCTTTTTCTTGATATCATCCATACTGCCCGAGCCGGGATAGAAATATTCGTGGTTACCGAGCAAAGCGATAACATCGGGATAAAGATCGAGAACGTGGGTCTTAAACAGCTCGACGTTTGCATCCGATGATATCGATTCAACATTGTCGCCGCAAAGAACGATCTGATCTGCAAAGCTTGCGCATTTAAGAGCCTTGTCAAGGGCTTCGGTGTGACCCTCGTTGTTGGAGTTGAGATGTGCGTCTGTGATCATCGAGATCTGAACAGTCTTGCCATCGTTTTTGCCGCTGTCGATGGTGAGCTCGCGGACAGAAACGCCTGTTTCGTTAACGGTGTAGGCGGTGGGATAATGGGCGTTTGCTGCAGGGGTGGTTCCGCCGCTGAAATATGTGTCTTTCCACGCTTTCATAATGTTTTCAAAGACCTCCTTGTCTTTGTCGTTGTGGGGGATGTTGTTTCTCGTTATATTCACAAGGCTTGAGGATATGGGATCGGAATACACGGTAAATTCGTGTCCGTTGGCATCCTTGCAGATTGCGTATGCCCTTGTGGTGTAGAAGGTGTTGTAGTTTTCGGGATCTATGCCGATAAGGCAGAGGGTGTAGAGAAGACCGTTATCCGTTCTGTCAAAAATGTTTCTTGCGCGAATGTGTCTTGAATAGTAGGTTTTGCCCTTGTATTCGTATTTTCCGCCCAGAACAAGCTCGGAATTTCCCAGATACACTTTGGGGAAGATTACTGCGCCGTACTCGGTGATATTGAATTTTTCGTCGAAGGTGTTGTCCTTGTTCACGATAAATCTGAGACCTTGGGGGGCGTTTTCGTCGGGAATACGTATTTGCAGACCGATGATGCCGAATTCTTTGCCTGCGGGATCGTAATCGACGTAATTTGCCTTAAGCACGGTGCCTGCGGCAAGAGTTTCACCGCTTGAAGGACCCGTGGTCTTACCTTCGTAGCACCAGCCGGCAAAAACTCCGTCGCGCTTGTTGCGATAAAGATATTCGTCGAAGTTAAGAGATGTTTTCTTAAGTATCGTTATGGTGTCGCCGTCGTTGGTGTAATAGTCGGCGTCGGATTTTGTTATGGTGTACGAGCCTACGGGAAGACCGATATATCCGCCCTTGGATGAATAATATACGTCGCCTGTAGCCTTGTTTTCTGCCTTGATTGTGACGTCCGAGAGAACCTTGAAGAGAGTGTTGCCATCATCTATCGGCACAAGGAAAATCCCTGTGTCGCAGGTATATTCATAAGTGTTTTCAGGGGAAAGATTTGCCGCGTTGTCAAGGGCAATCGGCGCGCCGTTGCTCTTTACAAGGGTGAGATCTCCGGTTATCTTTGCCGCTGTACTTGTTGTGGTGGTAAAGCTTCCGACGTCGCCCTTTATGTATACGATGTCGACGTTGTTAAGGGTGGCGCCCGTTCCGCAAAGCACCAGTTTTTGAACGTTTGTGCCGTCGATGACGATTCTTGTTTTGTCGGTTATCGACGATGCTGTGTTGTGGCCGATGTTAAGGGTGCCGATGGTAAGATCGGCGCCAAGGTAGATGCATGTGTCCTGCGCTTTTGCCGCATACGCGCCTGCAAAGAGGGTGTAGGCGGGATTTCCCGACGTGCCCTTTATATATCCGATCTTGCCCTCAAGGCGCAGATCGTGGTCGCCTGTGTACATCGATTTGTAGTGGTGGGCGCGGAAAGAAATGTTTTTGAAAATACTGTTGCCCTGAAGCTTTAAGCTTGCTGTGGTTCCGTTGGCGGAAACGCTTCTGGAATAGTCGATTATCTGGCTGTCAACCTTGTCCTCCGAAAGGCCTTCGAAGGTGATGGTGCCTGCGTGGGCGGGTACGTTGCAGACGGTTGAGGATTCTGACCAGTAGGCGGTGTCCATAATAACCACTCTTCCGTCCTTGCCGTCAAGGGCGTTTACCGCCGCGGTGAGCGACGCGAAGGGCGCTTTTGCCGAAGTTCCGCTGTTTTCGTCGCTTCCGTTTTCCGAAACGTAATAGGAAAGAAGCTTTTCTTGGTCGGTAAAGATCGCTTTAAGATGTCCGTTTCCTGCATTTTCCCATTTGTCAAAATATTTTCCGTCCGGAACTGTGGGGTAGGCGTAATAATCCGCTCCGTTGCCCAAAGAGGTGCGGATCTCGTATTCGCCTGCCTCTGTTATTGCCATCTTTCCGCTTACGGGATAGAAGATGTGCTCTTGTCCCATGGCGTAGATATGTTTTCCGTCGGGAGCGGCAAAACTGCCGTCACGGGAAAGGGGAATTTCGTTTTCTGTGACGTTTTTGACAAAGATGAATTTGTCGGCGTCAAGATCGTCCTTGGAAAGTGCGAATTTTATTTCCTTATCTTCGGTTGCAAGATAGAAGAGAATATCGCCCGATGCCGCCTTTTCACCTGCGCTCCATACCGAAACAGACGGGCTGTTCAGCGATACCAAAAGGTTTTTGGCTGTACCCTGTGTGCCGCCGAGGGAGAGCTTTTTGATAGCCTTGCAGGTGGGAGAGATCGAAAGATATGTGTTTTCGGTGTTTGTATCTTCGGTGAGTATAACGTGGGCGAAATGGCCACCGTCAAGAATGGCGCCGTTGTTTTCGCTTGCCTTGTCGGGGGCGGAAAGCACAAGCTTTACATTTATAACCTCGTTAGAATTTTCTGCAAAGTGTACGGTGTTTCCTGCGGTGTAGATTGTGTTTCTTGCAAGCTTTACGCCGTCAAACACAGTGTCGCCCGAAAGGACCACAGTGGCATCCGCCGTGATGGCGCCGCCGATAAGAGTGATCTTTTTTGTGTGCTTGGGGATGTTTTCATAGTCGGAAATACCGACAAGGTGGATCCTGCCCTCACTGACACCTGCGGAATTTATGGCAGACACAGCCGCCGAGAGAGTTTTGAACGCCGAAGCTGCCGAAAGACCGTCTGCGCTGTCCGCGCCGCTTTCTGTGTTGACGTAGAAAACGTAGGGCGAATCTTTGTCTGTGTATTTTGCGTCGAAGGTCATGCTTTGGGTGATTTCAATGACGTCGCCGGGAAAATAATCTTTTCCGTCACAGCTCCAGCAGGCAAACATTTTGCCGCTTGCGGGGGTAAAGGGACATTCGGGGATGGTATAAAGCTTTCCGTTGGAATACTGCGTCGAAATATCCGCCTGACCCGAAATTCCCGATTTCAGGGTTACGTTTGAGATCAGATCTTCTTCTTTTGCAAATTCCACCGTCTGGAGCGAAACAGAAGAGTCGATGTGGTAATATCCGTTTTCGTTTTTTGCAAGCATCTTGCCAAAGATGGCAGGAACAAGACCTTCGGTGTCGGAAACGATATCAAAACCGAGAAATTCGCCGACCTTGCCGTTTTGGGTCTTTTCAAAAACGGGGGACACGCTGCCGCCGTTTGCCTGAACGTAATAGTCAAGCGAAGCGGAGTTTACAGTGATGTTACCGCCGTCTTTTTCGATGTGATTGATGATGACGAAAATCTTGCCGTGGTTTTTGTCGGGAAGCTGACCATCGGATACCGCAAGGGTAAAGGGTGCGCCGTCAAGGGCGATCTTGTCGCGGTTTATCACAACAACAGTGTTGCCAAAGGCGCAATATTCGTTGCTCACAGCACCTGTCGAGCCGAGCTTTAAGGTGCGGTTTACGTTGCCGCCGTTGAAGGTGAAAAAGATGTTGCCGTTGATGATGCCGTTAGAAATATTGCCTGTGGCAAGCGTCTTGCCCGATGAAAGGGTGGCGCCGTTGAAGTTGTAATAAACGTCGCCGTTAAGGGTGGCAAATCCCGACGTACCGTTGCGCATACCGCCGTAGATATTATCAAAGCTTCCTGCGTTGAAGTTGTAAACCACGTCGCCCTCGGTGGTAAAGCTTGATGTCGTACCGCCAAGATAGCCTGCGATCGAGCCGAGCTCGGCATACTGCACGTCAGGGGAATTGAAATTGATTGTGCCGCCGTTTTTTGCCTGATACGAGCCGATGTACATTTTGAGATCAAGCTTTTTGTCGGCGCGATATCCGTGCTCGTAAAGGCAGTTTTCGCCGAAAGTGATGCTGCCGTCCGAGGGGAATATCCAGTCTTCTGTTGTCGAGCCGTCGGCGTGCTTTACCGTGATGTTATCAAAAACGATGTTTGCACCGCCTGTGGGGACAAAAGATTTCATGGCATTTTTAAACTGAATCACATTGCCCTGTGCCGAGTTGTTATAGCCGACAAATTTCACCGTTTTACCCTCGTGCTTTGAAAGGTCGGGTGTTACGGGCAGGGTGTCAACACCTTCGAGATAGATGGTTGCATCTCCTGCGGGAAGGGCAGAAAGAGCCGAGGATATCGAGGTGTAAACTGTGCCGTCAAAGCCCGAAATGACGCCGTCGGTGCTTACGTAGATCGCGCCCTCAACAGGCTGTTCTTCCTGATTTTTCTCTTCGATAAAGGTTATTTCCTGAAGAGAAGCCGAGCTTGTCACGGTGTAATAGCCCGACGAATTTTTGGTAAGAGCTGTTCCGCCGATGGCAGGAACAAGACCTTCGGTGTCGGGGACAGAATTGAATCCGAGGAATCTTCCCACAGTACCCGAGGCGGATTTTGCAAATACGGGAGAAAGTTTTCCGCCTTTTACCGAAAGATAATAGTCGATGGCGGTTGCCGAAACGGTTATCTGCGCATTGCTGTTTGCGGCAAGCTTTTCGGCGTGGTTTATGATAACGAAAAGCTTGCCGCAATTTGTGGGCAGTTTTCCGTCAACAATTTTGAGAGTGAAGGAGTTGCCGTCGCTTTTGATGCTGTCGGCGTTGATGATTGCCGCCATGTTTCCGAAGGCGGTGTACGAATCGGTGATATTGCCCGACGAGCCCATATAAAGCGTGCGGTTTATTTTGCCGCCGTTAAAAGTAAAGAGAATGTTTCCGTTGAGAACGCCGTTTTTGAGGTTTCCCATGGCAAAGGTGGCATTTGATGAAAGATCAGCGCCGTTGAAGTTGTAATAAACGTCGCCGTTAAGGGTGGCAAATCCTGTGGTGCTGTTGCGCATGCCGCCGTAAACTCCGTCAAAGATTCCCGCGTTGAAGTTGTAGACCACGTCGCCCTCGGTGGTAAAGCTTGATGTCGTACCGCCAAGATAGCCTGCGATCGAGCCGGTCTCTGCATACTGAACGTCGGGAGAATCAAAGTTTATCGTTCCGCCGTTTTTTGCATAGTACGAACCGATGTGCATTTTAAGATCAAGATTTTTGTCGGCGCGGTAGCCGTGCTCGTAAAGGCAGTTTTCGCCGAAGGTGATGCTGCCGTCCGAGGGGAAAATCCAGTCTTCGGTCGTCGAGCCGTCGGCGTGCTTTACGGTGATGTTGTCAAAAACAATGTTTGCACCGCCCGTGGGGATAAAAGATTTTGTGGCGTTTTTGAATTGAACAATGTTGCCGTTTGCCGAATTGTTGTAACCGACAATTTTCAGCGTTTTGCCCGCGTGCTTTGAAAGGTCGGGGGTTACGGGCAGGGTGTCAACACCTTCGAGACAGATGGTTGCATCTCCTGCGGAAAGAGCAGAAAGAGCCGAGGATATAGAGGTGTAAACTGTGCCGTCAAAGCCCGAAATGACGCCGTCGGTGCTGACGTATGCCGTATTTTCGGAAGCAGCTGCACTTGTCGGATACACCACTGCCGCAGGCAGCAGCATAAAGACCGAAAGAATAAGAGAAAGTATTTTTTTCATATTTTTTCCTCCTATTGATTTTAATAAAAGATAATGTTATAATAATTACAGAATACCATGTCCGATTTATATTTTCAACCCCCAATCAGCTATTTTTACATAGAAATCGGACACAAAAGGCGGGAAATTATGATTTATGACAAGCGAGACCTGCAACTTATCGCCCACAATCCGAATGACAGCTCAAATCCCGAGGAGATCGAACGCTTTCTCAAGGATCTTCCGTGGCGGCTGAGGATTATAAAACCAAAGAAATATATCGAGATCAAAACTTTTCTTTACGCCTGCGACAAGATCCGCCCGGTGGGTTACAGCTCGGTTGGCGACAAGCATGACTTTTGGGAATTTACGCTGGTGGTAAAGGGCTGCGCACTCGAGCTTTCGGACGGCAAAAAGCATCTGCTCACCGAGGGTATGATGGTGGCGCACAAGCCGATGGAGTTTCACAAAACTTATCAGCAAGGGGATGCAGAACTCGAATTTATGGTGGCATCGTTTGAGCTTGTAGGCGAGGACGTGGATTTTTTTGCCGACAAAATTTTCAATCTGCTACCGTCGCAGGTCAGCCTTTTCAAAACGGCGGCGCAGGCTTTGTCGAAATATTACAGCGGCTACGGCAGCGAAAAAAATCTTCAAAAAGGCATCAGCATTTTCGAAGGTCTGTTGTGCGATCTTGTGATCTCCGCAGAGACAGACTGTGAAAAAAGAACCGATCCGAGATATCTGGAAATCGTCGGAGTATTGAACAGAAATTATGAAAAAAAGCTCACCCTTTCCGAACTGTCGCAAAAATGCAATATGAGTATAAGTCTTATGAAAAAGATCTTTGCTCAAAATTCCGATTGCGGCATCATGACTTATTTCAGCAAAATAAAGATCAGGCGTGCCACCGAGCTTCTTGATCAGGGCTATGGCGCTGAGGAAACGGCACGAATGCTTTCGTATTCAAGCTATGAATATTTTATCTATTGCTTCAAAAGAGAGACCGGCATGACGCCGCTCAAATACCTTAAAAAGGAAAACTGAAAGAAAAAAGCACCCAAGGGGTGCCTTCCATAAAGCAGGTTTGCCTACCAATAGAAAATCATCTTCGTAGGGGCGTTCTGTGAACGCCCGCGGGCGAACGCAGTTCGCCCCTACGGAAAAGGACAGAGAATGTGAATTTTCTCTGTCCTTTTTTTACACGTCTTGCAAGCAAGGTGTAGTGTGTTACACCTTATAGGTGTACTGTCGGGAGATAAAATAGCCTTCTCCTGTGGGAGAAGGGGGACCGCGATAGCGGTGGATGAGGAGTTGATTTGAACTTATGACACCTCATCCGTCAGCCTTTGGCTGCCACCTTCCCCCACTGGGGAAGGCTTATTTTGTGCGCACCGAAAGTCCGTCTTCTTTTCCTGACAAGCACTGCTTTTGTGGACACAAAAGCGAAGCCCCGCACGATGCGGGGCGAGAGATTATAACATGATCTCAGCAAATTCTTTAGGATAATGAATCTTATACCACATCAGCGTTGCCGCCAATTTGACATAAGTTACACCGTGAGCTTTCGGGAATAAATATTGAATCTTTTCGATTGAATCAACAAACCAATCCTCTACCTCGATATCTTTGAGCTGCTTCTTCATTTCATCCGAAACGCCGACTCTAAAATAAATACCTCTGCGTGTATCTTCCATGATCTTATAGGCATATCCAGTATTTGCTATGCCTTTTCGCAACATATGCTTCGCAATGTGATTGAACACATCATCTCGGTAAGCAATTACATTCCTTACGGGAATCCCTTGGTTTACCAATTCCTTTGCGTTGCCATTCCACACTCCCGTACCGTGAGATAATCCGGCTATCTGAATCAAATCGTAAAAAGACTTGGGCAATACCTCTTTTGCCATATCTTTATAAAAGTTTGTACGGAATTCTGGAATACCATCGGTATTGCCGAGCTTAAATTCATTCAAGACCTCATTTTGCAAAAAGTTTACCCGCTCAAACACTGTCGCTGTTGCGCGTTCCAAGGCTTGATACTGCTCAAATTCCGTGTCTGCTAAAAAGGTAAAGGCACAAGAAGATTTATCAGATTTGACAGTATAAGTTATAATGCGGT